>JBPOHI010000150.1:0-80044 GCA_052035735.1 Acidobacteriota bacterium | reverse complement strand
ACGGTGGTGGCGCGGCTCTTCGCTCTGGTGCAGCCGGACATCGCGGTCTTCGGCGAGAAGGACGCCCAGCAGTTGGCGGTGGTCCGGCAGCTGGTGCGCGACCTGGCGCTGCCGGTGGAGATCGTTGGCGGGCCGATCGTGCGCGAGGCCGATGGGCTGGCGATGTCGTCGCGCAACGCCTACCTCTCCCAGGCGGAGCGCCGGCAGGCGGCGGTACTCTCCGCGGCGCTTCTGCGGGCGAAGTCCCTGTTCGACCAGGGCGAGCGCCGCAGCGACGTGTTGCGCGAGGCGGTCGTCGGCGCGCTCGCCGCCGAACCCGGGATCGTCCAGCAGTACGTCGAGGTCGTCCATCCCGACAGCTTCGTGCGTATCGCCGAGATCGGGCACCGGGCGCTCGTGGCGTTGGCGGCGAAGGTTGGCTCGACGCGGCTGATCGACAACATCCAGCTGGAGATCTGACCTCGTCGGCGCCTGGGATGCCGGGGCCGGTGGCCCGGCGGCCGGCTGATCTACAATCCCCCTTGATGACCGCCAACTCGGCTTCCTCCTCCTTCCAGCCGGCGCCGTTCACCCTCGCCGGCCGCACCTTCCAGTCGCGCCTCCTCCTCGGCACCGGCAAGTACAAGGACGCCGCCACGATGACCGCGGCGCTCGAAGCCTCCGGCACCGAGATCGTCACGGTGGCGCTGCGCCGGGTGAACCTCGACGAGTTGGGCAAGGGCTCGCTCATCGATCAGATCGACCCCAAGCGCTATCTCCTGCTGCCGAACACCGCCGGCTGCTACACCGCCGACGAGGCGATCCGCACCGCCCGCCTGGCGCGCGAGCTCGGCGGCTGGGAGTGGGTGAAGCTCGAGGTGATCGGCGACAAGCAGACGCTCTTCCCGGACACCGCGGAGACCCTGCGTGCCGCCGCCGTCCTGCTCAAGGAGGGCTTCATCGTCCTGCCCTACACCAACGACGATCCGATCGTCTGTCGCAAGTTGGCCGACCTCGGCTGCCCGGCGGTGATGCCGCTCGCGGCGCCGATCGGCTCGGGGATGGGGATCCGCAATCGCGCGAACCTCGCGATCATCCTCGAGCAGGCGACGACGCCGATCATCGTCGACGCCGGGGTCGGCACTGCGTCGGATGCCGCCCTGGCGATGGAGCTCGGGGCCGATGCCGTGTTGCTCAACACCGCGGTCGCCGAGGCGCAGGATCCGGTGGCGATGGCGCGCGCGATGCGCCTCGGCATCGAGGCGGGTTACCTCGCCCGTCACGCCGGGCGGATTCCGCGCCGTCTCTACGCCAACGCCTCCTCGCCGGTCGAAGGACTCATCGAATAGCCGGCGGCGGCCCCGCGGCGCGCCGCGAGCGGCGCCCGAAACCCGCGCGGTTGCGGCGGGGCGCCTGGATTGGCTACAATTCCCCCCTCACGCTGCAAGTCACGCAGCCATAGCTCAACTGGATAGAGCACCAGACTACGAATCTGGCGGTTGGAGGTTCGACTCCTCCTGGCTGCACCACTTCCCTCCCACGCTCGTGATCACCTCGCCCCGCAACTTCAGCCGCACCGAGAGCCGTACCCGGTCCCATCGCCGCAGCCATAGCTCAGCTGGATAGAGCATCAGACTTCGAATCTGAGGGTCGGGGGTTCGAATCCCTCTGGCTGCACCATGTCCGGAGCGCGGGTGGCGCGATAGGCGATCGCGAGCGCGCCCAGACCGGCGGCGAAGCTGGCCAGCAGTGCGGCCATCGTCCAAGGGTGGGCGCGGGAGCTGCGCCGCAGCAGCAGGGGTTGCGGCTCGAGGGCGAAGCCCAGGTCGACGCTCGGGTCGGGGGGCATGCCGGCGGGCGGTTCGAACCACCAGTGGTGCCGCGGCGTCCAGACCTTCGAGGTTCCGCGCGGCGCGAGCCGCAGTCGGGCGAGACGCAGGTGCATGACGATCGGATTCCACACCGGATCGCCCTGGAGCGCCTCGAGTGTCGCCTGCCCGGTCTTCTGGGCTGCCTGCAGGGTCCGTCCGTAGTAGTAGAGCGAGCCGAGCGCCGAGACGCCGAAGCCGACCACCAGGGCCAGCGCGAGCGCCAGCCGCCGCAGCGCGTCGAGCGGCCGGCTGCCCCAGGCGGCGGCGAGGCAGAGGAGGAGCGGCGCCACCGCACAGTAGAGATAGCGCGGCCCCCAGGTCTCCTCGGCGGGAATTCCGACCACCGAGAAGCCGGCGACGACGGCGCCGAGCACCAGGAGAGCGAAGCTGGCCACCTCGCGGCGGTTCCGCCAGGCCGCAGGCAACGACGCGAGCCCGAGGAAGGCGAGCGGCGAGTAGAAGAGAAGACCCTTGTTGCCGAAGAACAGCAGCATCGAGACGCTCGCCGCGACGCGCACGGGATGGACTTCGAGGAACTGGTGGATCGTGTCGGCCTCCATCCAGGCCGGCTGAAAGCTGTGGCGCAGCCACCGGCTGGCGAGGATCGCGGCGAGGACGACGGTGACCGTGGCGAGGGCGATCGCAAGAGGGCGGCGACCGGGGCCGGTCGCGGTTCGCCGCCGGTAGTCCGCGAAGATCAGGAACGAAACCGCGGGCAGGAGCAGAGCGCCGGTGCTCTTCGTGGCGACGGCGGCCGCTGCCGCCAGGGCGAAGGCGACCGCTCGTCCCGTGCGGTTGTGCGTTGCGGACTCGCCGGCAAGGGCGAGGTAGCCCGCAGCGAGGAGCGCGAGCGCCTGGGTCGGCTCTAGGCCACAGTAGGCGTAGGGCCAGAGCAGCGTGGCGAAGACGCCGCCGGTCGCGAGCACCAGCCCGCGCCGCGGGCTCGCGGTGAGCCGCGTCGCCCAGAGGTAGAGGAGGGCGGCGAGAAGCGCGGTCTCGACGATCGGGACGAGCGAGACGATGCGCTCGGGAAGTCGCGGCGAGGCCGGGAACAGCCCGGCGATCGCCCGGCCCGCGGCGGCGAACGGCAGCTTCACCAGCGGCTCGACGAGACCGTGACGCGACAGCGCGCCCTCGGCCGAGAGCAGCGCCGAAGTCGGCGGCGCGTCGGCCGCACCCGTCGCCCAGGAGAGCAGCCGGAAAGCGGCGGCGACCTCCTCCTGGGAGTAGCCCATCCCCCGGAGCTCGAACGGCGAGAACGCCAGCAGGACGAGGAGCGTTCCGGCGAAGACCGCGACCGCAGCGCGACGCCGCGCGGCACACTCCGAAGTTGCTGGCGGAGCCACGTTCGAAAGCAGCTCGGGTGGGCTGGGCACAGACACCGCGGAACGCTAACACCGCCATGCCTCGGTGGTGGCGCCGCTGCTTGACAGGCGGCTTGCCTGAGCTAGGCTCCGCGCCAGTATTCCAAATCCGCCGCGCCACCCGCGCGGCACATCGGGGGGGAGCGCCATGAACTGGACTCGCATCGTCCTGGGCGGTGTCGTCGCCGGCATCGTCACCAATCTCGTCGACTTCGTGATGCACGGCATCCTGCTCGCGGAGACCTACAAGAAGTACACCGAGGCCTTCAGCCAGACGGAGGCCAATCCCGCGAAGTTCTTCGCCGTGTCGATCGCCGTGAGCCTCGGTGTCGCGATTCTCTTCGCCCGCACACGTTCCTCCTGGGCGGCGGGTTGGAAGGGCGGCGCGATGTTCGGTCTCTTCTTCGGCATCGCCCACTTCTTCACCGGCTTCTACAACCCGCTGGTGATCGGCGGGTTCCCCTACTACCTCGGCTGGTGCTGGGGCGGTATCGGAGTGATCGGCGGCGTGGTGCGCGGCGCGGTGTTGGGCGCCCTCATCCCGCGCGAGTAGCACGCCGGGAATCGGCTGCAGCAGTGGGGGGTTGGGGAGCGTTTCGCCCCAACCCCTGTGTTATCTTTGGCCCGCTTTCGACGCGCTTGCCGTATTTCCCCAATGAAACCGTGCGCCTAGCTCTCACCATCCTCTCCAGTCTCGCCCTGACGGCGATCCTCATCTCGATCGTCGCCTCGCTGCGCCGGCTGCTCATCGTCCGCCAGCTGTCGTTCGTGCTGATCGTCGGTGCCATCGCCGCCGGGCTCCGGGTCTTCACGCTGTTTACGCCCGGCAAGTACGAGAACTTCGACCAGGTGCTCTCCTGGGTGCTGCTCTTCCTCGGCGCGATCACCGTCATCCGCCTCGCCGGGATGGTCTATTTCGATCTCGTTCTCCCGCACCGGGGCGTCCGTCTGCCGAATCTCCTGCCGATGGTGAGCGTCGGCGCGGCCTACTTCATCGCCGCCCTCGTCACCTTCAAGTTCAGCTTCCCGGGCGCCAACCTGGGAGCGCTCGTCACCGGCTCGGCGATCACCTCGCTGGTCATCGGTCTCGCGCTGCAGCCGATCCTGGGCAATATCTTCGCCGGTGTCGTCATCGGTTTGGAAAAGCCCTACCGGATCAACGACTGGATCAAGGTTGGCGATACCGAAGGCCGTGTCGTCTCGATCTCGTGGCGTACGACCCACTTGCGAACCCGCGACAGCGACAATCTGATCGTCCCGAACGCCACCATGGCGCAAGAGCGGATCGTCAACTACTACTACCCCCATCCGTTGCACCTCGAACGGGTCGTCGTTTCGGCCGAGTACAAGACGCCTCCTTATCGCGTGAAACAGGCCCTGCTCGCGTCCGCCGAGGGTATTCCCGGAATTCTCGAGAAGCCGACACCCGACGTCTTCGTGCTCGGATTCGACGACAGCGCGATTCGCTACGAGCTGCGCATCTGGATCGAGGATATCGGGCAGCGGCCGCGTATCCAGAGCGACGTCCGCAGCCGCGTCTGGGAGGAGTTCGGCCGTCGCGGCATCGTCATCCCATTTCCCATCCGCACGCTTCAAGTGGCCCCGCGCCGGCAGAAAGCTCCATCCGCGTCTGCCGAGGGTCGGCTCTTCGTGGCGCTCGGCCCGGAGTCCGGAGGGGATCTCGCGCTCGGCAGTTCGCGCGTCGTGATCGGTCGTTCTCGCAGCTGCGACCTTGCGCTCTCGGACACCCAGGCGAGCAAGGAGCACATCGCTATCGAATCGCAGCCGGAGGGCTTCGTGTTGACCGACCTCGAAACCAGCAACGGCACGAAGGTGAACGGACAACCGGTGACCCGTGCCGTGCTGCGTCATCTCGACCGCATCTCGATCGGCGATACCGTTTTGGTGTTCGAGGCGCATGGCTCCGTCTGAGATTTCTCCTCGGATAGGGCGGTACGACCTCCTCGAGCCCCTTGGCAAAGGATCGACGGGCACGGTCTACAAGGCTCAGGAGACCGCGAGCGGACGGATCGTTGCGCTCAAGGTCCTGTCCGACGAGATCGCGCGCGATGCGGAGGCACGGTCACGCTTCTACCGGGAGGCCGATGCCGTAGCGGGCCTTTCCCACCCCAACATCGTCCAGATAGTCGACCGTGGCGAGGATGGGGATCGGGCCTTTCTCGTCATGGAGTACGTCGAAGGCACCTCGCTCGACGTCGTGTTGCGCCGGCGCCGGCTCTCGCTGCAGGAGGTCGTACAGGTCGTCAAGCAGGTGGGACGCGCGTTGGAGGCGGCGCACCGCGAAGGTATCGTTCATCGCGACCTCAACCCGCGCAACATCCTGGTCTCCGCGACGCTTTCGACCGTCAAGCTCGCCCACTTCGGCATCAGCCGTTTCGACTCGGTTGCACGCAAGCTGGGCAACCTGACCACCAAGGAGATGTCGCTCGGGACGTTGAGCTACCTCGCTCCGGAGCAGGCGGTCGAGGGGGCGGCCGTCGACCATCGCGCCGACATTTACGCGCTCGGCGTAGTCTTCTACGAGGCCCTGACCGGACGCATTCCTCTCGGCAAGTTCAGTCTCCCGGCGGAGCTCAATCGCGAACTGCCCTCGGAGATCGATCCGATCGTGCTGAAGTGCCTGGCCACTGATCCCGGGAAGCGCTTCCCGTCGGTGGGCCAGCTGATCGAGCAGGTCGAAAAGCTCGAAGAGATGATGCGATTCCAGCTGCTCGACGAGCTGCAGGGTCTGAAGCGCGGAACCTCGAAGCTGCTGGGCTCGACGAGCCCGCTCGGCAGCCGGGGGGTGATGATCCTGTTCGGTCTGCTGGCGGTGGCACTGGTAGGGGCCGGCGCCTGGATGTTGCTCCATCCGGCGGCGCCACCCGCCTCGAGCGCACCGCCGGCCGCGACGAGCGCAGCAGATCCCGCGGCGGCTCCGACGCCGACACCGCCCGCGGTCGAATCCGCGGCGACCGCCCCTCCAGCGCCGGCTCTCGTGGTGGCGCCGACGGCCGAAGTTGCCGAGAAGGAGGTGGCCAAGCCGAAGAAGGAGCTCGCGCCGCCGCCGACGAACGCTCCGATCGCCGCCGAAACCAAGCCCAAGCCTGCCAAGCCGGCACCCGACCCGGCGATCGCCGAGCTCGAGGTGGCGCGCGGCAAGTTCGACGCCCGGCTGTTCGATCAGGCGCTCGCGGATGCCCAGGCGCTGGTGGCGACCTACCCGTCGAGTCCGGTAGCGATCGAGGGCTACTTCCTCATCGCGCGATCCCAGGTCGGCTTGCAGCGCAGCAAGGAGGCGCTGGGGACCTACGTCGAGATCCAGAGCCGCTTCAAGAACGATCCGCGCGCGGCAGAAGCGGCCTACCAGCAGGCGAAACTGGTGCAGGCCGGCGACAGCAAGAAGACCACCGAGGAGGCGAAGCGGCTCTACGCCGACTGCGCCGCGAACTACCCGGCCTCGCCCTGGTCGGCCCGTGCGCTCGCCGCCAAGGCGGAGATCGAGCGCGAGCAGCGCGCCACGCTGCGCGATCCGTCGCTCGGCACGACAGTCCCGGCGGCACTTGCGACCTACCGTGATCTGACCGCCCGGTTCGCCGGCGAACCGGTGGCAGAGAAGGCCTTCTGGGAGCTCGGCCAGATGTACGAGGATCTGAAGCGCTGGGATCTCGCGACCAAGGCCTACGAAGATCTTGGGCGGCACTTTCCGAAGACGCGCTTCGACACCTGGTTTCAGGCTGCCGAGATCTACGAGCGCCGCCTGAAGGACGTCGCCAAGGCGAAGAGCACCTACGCGCTGGTTCCCACGACCTCGCCGCGCTACAGAGAGGCGCAGAAGAAGATCGGCAGCTAGATCTCGCCGGCCGGCGCGGCGGCGGGCACGAGCTCCACCGCTTCGCCGATGGTGCCGCAGAGCAGCGCCGCCTGCCCGAACTCCCGCGCGACAGCGAGTGCTGCGCTCTGCTCGATCCCCGCTACCAGCAGACTCGCCTCGCGCCATCCACCGTCCGCCGGATCGTAGCTTTCGCCCGCGACGGCCGGCAGACCGATCGCCGCAAGGCGAGCGATCAGAAGCTCGTGCCGGCGACGATTCTCGTCGTCGGCAAGCCTCACCGAGCCGGGGTTGGCGGCCGAGAGGAAGGCGAACCGGGTCACCCCCGCCGACGCCAGCCAGCGATCGAGCTCCGGGCTCGGATGGCCGACGGTCAGGTAGACCGGCGAAGGGACCGTATCGACGCGATAGACTGCCCGGGAATAGGATCCCGCGAGTTCGTCGGAAAGTCCGGACGCGCTTCCCGGATTCGGTACCGCACGGTCTCTTTGACACATGACGCCGCTCTCCTCCAGCTCCACCACGCTCGTCCGTTCGCCGAAAGTCCGTGTCGCCAGCGCCCTTCGCCGGGCATGGCGCAAAGGCTACACCGCCGCCGACCTCAAGGCCGACCTGGGGGCCGGCATGGTGGTCGGAGTGGTGGCGCTGCCGCTGTCGATGGCGCTCGCCATCGCTTCCGGTGTCGCGCCGCAACACGGGCTGTACACCGCGATCGTGGCGGGGGCGCTCATCGCCCTGCTCGGCGGATCCAAGGTCCAGGTCGCCGGTCCGACCGCCGCCTTCGTCGTCATCCTGGCGCCGATCGCCACCCGCTTCGGCCTCGGCGGTCTGCTGCTCGCGACGATGATGGCGGGGATGATCCTGATGGCGATGGGCCTCGCGCGCATGGGCCGCTTCATCGAGTTCGTGCCCTACCCGGTGACCACCGGCTTCACCGCCGGTATTGCCCTGGTCATCGGCACGCTGCAGCTCAAGGACCTCCTCGGCCTCGAAGTCTCCGAGCTGCCACCCGACTATCTCGACCGCCTGGCCGTGCTGGTGCGCGCGCTGCCCACCGCGCATCTCGCCGACTTCTCGATCGGCGCCTTCACCGTCCTCGTCCTGCTCGGCTGGCCGTTGCTGTCGAAGCGCGTGCCCGCGCCGCTCGTCGCGCTGCTGCTCGCCGGTCTCGCGGCGCACTTCGCCGCCCGTTGGTGGCCGGGCTTCTCGGTGGTCACCATCGACGACCGCTTCACTTACCTGTTCGATGGTGCCGTGCGGCCGGGCATTCCCCGGCTGCCGCCGACGCCGCTCCTGCCCTGGCGCCTCCCCGGCGGCGGCGGCGAACCGCTGGTCCTTTCGTTCGACCTCATCCGCGCCCTGCTGCCCGCGGCTTTCACCATCGCGATCCTCGGCGCCATCGAGTCGCTGCTGTCGGCGGTGGTGGCGGACGGGATGACCGGCAAGAAGCACGATCCGGACAGCGAGCTTCTGGCGCAGGGCATCGGCAACTTCGTCGCACCCTTTTTCGGCGGCTTCGCCGCCACCGGCGCCATTGCGCGCACGGCGACCAACGTCCGCGCCGGCGCCCGATCGCCGCTCGCCTCGGTTTTCCACGCCCTGTTCGTCCTGGTCGCGGTGATCGCCTTCGCACCCTTGATGGGGCGCCTGCCGATGGCGGCGCTCGCCGCCCTGCTGCTCCACGTCGCGGTGCGCATGGCCGAAGGCAAGCACATCCTGCACATCCTCAAGGTGGCGCCGCGCAGCGACATCGTCGTGCTCGCCACCTGCTTCGCCCTCACCGTGCTCTTCGACATGGTGGTCGCGGTGACCGTGGGCATCGTGCTGGCGTCGATCCTCTTCATGGAGCGCATGGCGGCGGTGTCGCGAGTCTCGTTGGTCTCGTCGGAGGAGCTCGACCTCGATCGCCCCCTGCCGCCGAATCTGCTGCTCTACGAGATCGCCGGTCCGCTCTTTTTCGGCGCGGCGCAGAAGGCGATGACGGCGGTGCGCGCGGTCGCCAAAGGCGTCAAGGTGGTGGTCTTCGACCTGCGCGCGGTGCCGCTGCTCGACGCCACCGGGCTGGTGGCGCTCGACTCGACGGTGCTGAAGCTCCGCCAGGCGGGCGTGCTCGTCGTGCTCGCAGGGGTGCAGAGCGGGCCCTTGCGCGTGCTCGCCAAGGCCGGCTGGCGCAACCGCGAAGGCGAGCTAGCGATCGGCACGTCGTTCGACAAAGCGCTGGCGCTGGCGCTCGCCGCGGCCGACGCGGCGACCAATGCGCCTACGCCCACGCATCCGCCTGCCCAGGGTTAGCCCAGCGCCAGGCGCACCTCAGAGGGAACTGCCGGTATCGCCCTTCTCGCGCGTGAGACGGTGCGCGAGAAAGATCGGCACGAAGGTGAGTGCGACGACGAAGACCGCGACGACGTTGGTGACCGGCCGGTCGCGCGGGCGGGTCAGCTGCCGGAAGATCCACAGTGGCAGGGTCTCCTGTTGCCCGGCGGTGAAGGTGGTCACGATCACCTCGTCGAACGACAGCGCGAAAGCGAGCATGCCGCCCGCCAGGAGGGCCGAGGCGAGGTTGGGCAGCAGGACGTAGCGAAAGGTCTGGAAGACGTTCGCCCCGAGGTCCATCGAGGCCTCGAGCAGCGAGTTGCCGGTGCGCCGGAAGCGGGTGAGCGCGTTGTTGTAGACCACCACGACGCAGAAAGTCGCGTGCCCCACGACGATCGTCCAATAGCTGAACGGGATCTCCGCCAAGCCGATCGCCGAGCGCAGCGCGATGCCGGTGACGATTCCCGGGAGCGCGATCGGCAGGACGAGCAGGAAGGAGATCGCCTCGCGGCCGAAGAACCGGCTGCGCCAGACGGCGGCGGCGGCGAGCGTTCCGAGGACCAGGGCGAGGAGCGTCGCCACTGCGGCGACGCGCACCGACAGGGCGAGCGCTTGCCAGAGATCGGTGCGCTGCCAGGCGACGCCCAGCCAACGGGCGGTCAGGCCCGGCGGCGGGAAGGTGTAGCTCGAGTCGTCCGTCGTGAACGCATAGAGCAGAATGATCCCCATCGGTCCGTGCAGAAAGAGCAGCACCGCGCCGGAGGCGGCCGCCAGCACCCAGCCGCGTCGCCGGCTAGAGGGCATCGAACGCTCCGGTGCGCCGCGCGAGCAACAGGTAGATTCCCATCAGCGCCATCGGCACGAGCGTGAAGGCCGCCGCCAGCGGAATGTTCCCCGAGGTGCCCTGATGCGCCAGCACCGCCTGGCCGATGAAGTAGCTCGAGTTGCCGAGCACCGACGGCACGATGAAGTCGCCGAGAGTGAGGGAGAAAGTGAAGATCGAGCCGGCGACGACGCCGGGAAAGACGAGCGGCAGGACGACGTGGAGAAAGGTCGCGCGCGGCGTGGCGCCGAGGTCGCCGGAGGCCTCGACCAGGGAACGCGGAACGCGCTCGAGCGCAGCCTGGATCGGCAGGATCATGTAGGGCAGCCAGACATAGAGGAAAGCGAGGAACATCCCGGTGGTCGAGATCGCGAGCGACGGGCCGCCGACCAGCGGCAGCGCGAGCCAGCTCTGGAGGAGGCCTGCGGTCCCGGTGTGCGCGGCCAGCCAGGAGAGGATGCCCTCCTTCGACAACAGCAGTTTCCACGCGTAGACGCGCACCAGATAGCTCGACCAGAGCGGCAGCACGACGGCCAGGTAGAGCCAGCCGCGCGCCCGCGGCGAGGCGCGAAAGGTCATGAAGTAGGCGAGGGGAAAGGCGAGAATCGCCGACGCCACCGTCACCGCGGCGGCCATGCCCGCGGTGCGCGCCACGATGTCGAGATGAGAGCGCGTGAGGAGCTCGCCGTAGGTTGCGAGGGTGAACCGGCGCACGACCTGGCCGGTGAAGTGGTCGAGGCTGAAGAGGGACTGGACCAGCAGTGCGGAGAGCGAACCGAGATAGGCCACGCCGAGCCACAGCAGCGGGGGTCCCAGGAGCAGCGCCAGCGAGAGGCGAGGCCGAAGGTAGAGATAGGTGGAAAGCCGGGTGAGCATCGGCTCGCAGTCGCTCGCTAGCCGGTCACGAGGGGGCGGCTGTGCGTCGGATCCCATGCCAGCGTGAGCGGCCGCCCGCGCTCGACGCCGGGGTCGCGGCTTGCGCCGGCGGCATTCTGCTCGACGACGGCGAGTGTGCCGCCGCCGTCGAGCTCGACGACGAAGCGGCTCATCATGCCGGCATAGACGAGATCGCGGAGCGTGCCGGTGGCGGTGCGGAAGCCCGCCGGAGCGCTCTCGCCGGCGGTCAGCCGGCGGATCTTCTCGGGGCGCAGAGCATAGACCCCGTCGCGTCCGACCCACCGCCGTGCCGTCTCGCCGCGCAGGATGTTCGAGGTGCCGACGAATCCGGCGACGAACTCCGTCGCCGGCTCCTCGTAGACCGCTGCTGGCGTGCCCATCTGTTCGATGCGGCCGCGGTGAAAGACCGCGATCCGGTCGCTCATCGTCAGCGCCTCCTCCTGATCGTGGGTGACGAAGACGAAGGTGATGCCGAGACGCTCCTGGATCGACTTGAGCTCGCCCTGCATCTGCTGCCGGAGCTTGAGGTCGAGTGCGCCGAGTGGCTCGTCGAGCAGCAGCACGCGCGGCCGGTTGACCAGTGCCCTCGCCAACGCCACGCGCTGGCGTTGGCCGCCCGAGAGCTCGGCGGGCCTTCTGTGGCCGAGCCCGGGGAGCTCGACCAGGGCGAGCATCTCGTCCGCCAGGCGGCGCCGCTCCTCCCTGGCGGCGCCGCGGATCATCGGACCGTAGGCGACGTTGTCGCCGACGGAGAGGTGGGGAAACAGCGCGTAGTCCTGAAAGACGGTGTTGACGTTGCGTTCGTACGGCGGGCGATCCGAGACGTCGGTGCCGTGGAGCCGGATCCGCCCCGACGAGGGTAGCTCGAAGCCGGCGATGAGGCGCAGGCAGGTCGTCTTGCCGGAGCCGGAAGGACCGAGCAGGGTGAAGAACTCACCATCGGCGATCGTCAGATCGACGTTGTCGACGGCGACGACCTCACCGAAACGGCGAGTGACCCCCTGGAACTCGACAGCAGGTTGCGTCACCGGCGATTCCCCGTCCGGCGCCGGCTATCTCCCGCCGATCACGGCGATGTAGTTGGTCACCCACTCGTGGTACGGCAAGCAGTCAGTGCGGCCATCGCCGCAGTCGGCTCTCGGCGTCTTCCAGAAGGCGATCTGGTCGAACTGGCCGAAGCCGTTGGCCTCGCAGCCCTTCTCGCCGAGGAGCGCGTTGCCCTGGCAGGCGGCGGGGACGGCGGGGAGCGAGCCGAACCAGGCGGCGACGTCGCCCTGCACCTTCGGCGCGAGCGAGTGCTCGATCCAGGCGTAGGCACAGTTCGGATGCGGGGCGTCGATGTGCATCATGGTCGTGTCCGCCCATCCGGTGGTGCCCTCGGCGGGAAAGACGCTGGCCACCGGTGCGCCGCCGGCGGCCAGTACGTTCACCTGGAAAGGCCACGAGCCCGAAGCGACCACCCCTTCGTTCTTGAAGTCGTCCATCTGGACGTTGGCGTCGTGCCAGTAGCGGCCGACGAGCTTGCGCTGCTGGCGCAGGAGATCGAGGGCGGCCTTGAACTGATCGGCGTTGAGCTCGTAGGGATCGCTGATCCCGAGCTCGGGCCGGTGCTTCTTCAGATAGAGCGCCGCGTCGGCGATGTAGATCGGGCCGTCGTAGGCCTGGACCCGCCCGCGGTTCGACTTGCCGTCCGGCAGCGTCGTCTCTTCGAAGACCACACTCCAGCTCGCCGGCCCGCGGTCGCCGAAGACCTTGGTGTTGTACATCAGGATGTTCGGTCCCCACTGATAGGGGACGCCGTAGTGCTTGCTGCCCACGGTGTGCCAGGAGGCCGTCTGCAGGCGCGGATCGACGGTGTTCCAGCTCGGTACGAGGCCGAGGTTGATCTCCTGCAGCCTGCCGCCCGCGATCAGCCGGTTCGAGGCGTCGCCGGACGCCGTGACCAGATCGAAGCCGCCTTCGTTCATCAGCGCGACCATCTCGTCCGAGGTCGCGGCCACCTTGACGCTGACCTTGCACCCTGTCTTCTGTTCGAAGCTGCTCACCCAGTCGTAGGCCTTGTCGGTCTCGCCGCGTTCGATGTAGCCGGCCCAGGCGACGATCGAAACCGCCCCCTCACCCGCCCCCAGTTGCGCGAGCGGTGCTCCCTTGGCCGGCGGCGCGGGGGCCGGGGCCTCAGCCTGCGGGCTGCAAGCGGCGAGCGTCGCCGCCAAGGCGCATACGGGGACTCGAAGCCACGAGCGAAGCTGGGACATGGGCGTTGCCTCCTCCGGTTTTTCGCGACACTAGCACGGCGCAAATGCCCGCCGGGGGCCTCCTCGCCGGCCCTCCCCTAGCTCGAGAAGCCGATTCCCAGCCGGTCGAGAACCCGCAGAAGAAGGCCGGGCGAACCGCCCTCGTCGACCCGGCGGAGCGACCGGGTGACGGCGCCGATCGCCCAGCGGCGCAGCGGCTCGGGCGGGTAGGGAATCGGCGGCTTGCGGACCAGCGCGAGCCCGGCGAGCTCCGAGCGCCGCTCGAGGGCGAGATGGGCGAGCAGCCGGCCCGCGAGGCGCGTCGTCCCGACCCCGTGTCCGGTGTAGCCCAAACCGTAAAGGAGGCGTCCCGAGTGCAGCGAACCGAAGAACGGAGTGAATCGGGTAGTGGCGGCGATCGGCCCGCCCCAGCGGTAGGGGAAGCGCACCTCCGCCAGAGCCGGAAAGAAGCGCGCGAAGCTCTCCTCCAGCCCGGCGTAGACCGCCGGGGCGTGATCGTGCTGCCGTCCGACGCCGTTGCCGCGATAGTAGGCCGCCTCGCTCGAGCCCCAGACCACGCGATCGTCTGCGGTCAGGCGCGAGTAGTTGAAGAAGCTGCGGCAGTCGGTCACGCCCTCGCGGCCTTGCCACCGGATCACCGCCTTCTGCGACGGCCTGAGCGGTTCGCTGGCGATGACGTAGTCGTAGAGCGGCAGGAAGCGCCGCGCGAGCCGCGGCGCGAGGAGGTGCGAGTAGGCGTTGGTGGCGAGGACCGCCCGCGGCGCGCGCAGCGTGCCGCTCCGCGTCGACAGGCAGAGACCAGTACCCTCGGGCTCGATGCCGACGACCGCGGAGCCCTCGAGAATACGCACCCCCCTGCCCTCCGCGACACGCGCGAGGCCAGCGGCCAGCTTCGCTGGGTGAACCGTTGCGGCCTGCGGGGCGAAAAGCGCACACAAGGGAAGGGGGCTTCCCAGTCGCTCGCGGGTCTCGTCGCGATCGAGCTTGCGCCAGTCGTCGATGCCGAGCCGTCTCGCCGCCGTGAGGGCGACATCGACATCCATTGTGTGCGCTTTCGTGAGTGCGAGCACCAGCTGACCGCTGCGCGCGAACTCGGCGTCGATCCCTTCACGCTCGAGAAAGGTGGCCATCTCATCGAGGTTTGTGCGCGCGAGCGCTGCCAGGCGGCGCGCTTCGTCTTCACCGAAATGCTGGATGGCGAGGCTGTGCGAGTGGTCGAACGTCTCGCTGATCTGGCCAGCGTTCCGGCCCGAGGCACCATAGGCGATCCGTTCGCCCTCGAGCAGGACGACTTCCTTCTCCGGCGCGAGCTCCTTGAGGAAGAGCGCCGTCCACAGGCCGGTGAAGCCGCCGCCGACGATGGCGACGTCGGCGCTCCGCTCGCCTGCGAGCGGTGGGCGGAGCGGCTGCCGGGGCAGGTCCGCCAGCCAGAAGCAGCCGTCTTCGACTGGCCTCAGCGGATACGGCCCAGGCTCAGAGATGGTGCTCCTCGTAGACCGCCGCCAGCGACTCGTCGAGCGCTGCGACGAACCTGTCGAGCTGCGGATAGCTGATGGTGAGCGGCGGCTCGACGCGCAAGGTGCGCGCGTTGATGTAGGTGCCGCCGATCAGAATCTGGCGCGCGAAGAGATTCTTCGACACCGCGTAGCCCAGGTCGCCGTCGGCGAACTCGAGACCGAGCATCAGGCCGCGGCCGCGCCAGAGCTTGAGGAGCTTGGGATAGCGCGCGCCCAACTCGGCGAACTTCCCGAGCAGGTAGTCGCCCTTCTCGCCTGCCTGGCGCGGCAGCTCCTCGTCGAGCAGCACGCCGATGGTCGCGATGGCGGCGGCGCAGGCGACCGGGTTGCCGCCGAAGGTCGTGGTGTGCAGGAACGGATTCTCGATGTAGCGCTCCCACGTCTTGGCCGTGCCCACGGTGGCGCCGATCGGCATGACGCCGCCGCCGAAGCCCTTGCCGAGCGCCATCAGGTCGGGCTCGACGCCGTCGTGCTCGCACGCGAACATCTTGCCGGAACGGCCCATGCCCGACTGGATCTCGTCGAACACCAGCATCGCGCCGTAGCGGTCGCAGAGCTCGCGCGCCGCGGCGAGGTAGCCGGGGGGTGCGACGTTGATGCCGCCCTCGCCCTGGATCGGCTCGAGCACCACCGCGGCCACGCGGTCGCCGGTGAAGTCGAAGACCTTCATCATCTTGGCGAGGACGTCGATGTCCCCCCAGGGGACGTGTGTCCAGTGGAGGAGCGGCAGGAAAGGTTCGCGGAAGACCGCCTTCGAAGTGCCGCCGAGCGAGCCCATGCTCTTGCCGTGAAACGCGCCCGCGGCGCCGATGAAGTGATGCCGGCCCGTGGCGAGGGTCGCCATTTTGAGGCAGCCCTCGATCGACTCGGTGCCGGAGTTGGTAAAGAAGGCGAACTGCAGATCGCCGGGGGTGATGAGCGCCACGAGATTCGCCAGGTAGGTGCGCAGCGGATCGATCAGCTCCTGAGAGTGGATCGCCTGGCGGTCGAGCTGGTCGCGCACCGCCTTCATTACCCGCGGATGGCGGTGGCCGACGACGTAGATGCCGTAGCCACCGAGGATGTCGATGAACTCCTTGCCGTGGATGTCGCGGAAGACGGCCCCTTCGTCCTGCCACTCGACGGCGGTGTAGTCGGTCGACACCGACTTGCGGAACTGCAGAAAGCCTTCGTTGACGTGATCGGTCCAATAGCGAACCGACTCCTCGACGACGCGCGCCCTCTCGTCGGCGGTGAGCGACGGCTTCGAAATCAGGTCGAGGACATAGGCCGACTGCTTGCGGGCTTCCTGGAGGTTCTGGCGCATGGTTCCTTGCTCCCGGGGTGCTGCCGTGGAGCCACAGCCTATCGCGGCCTCAGGGCGCGGTGTTGCTCCAGCGCGCGGTGTCGCCGGTCTCGAAGTCGTCGGCAAACAGCGCGGCGCGGAAGCCGCGGAAGAAGACGCCGTTGCCGTCGGGGTCTTCGGAGTCCGTGCCCTGCCAGGCGATGACGAAGTTGCCGCGCGGTTCGAGGGCAACCCACGGATCGAGAAAGGCGTTGCCCGAGGTGTTGATCTGGAACTCCGCATCGGCGGGCGGTACCAGATCTCCGGCGCCGGCGAGGCCGGTCGCCGTCAAGCTGCCGCCGGCGTTCTTCTTGCGTCCCTGGATGACGATCGGGCTGCCCTCCGGATGCTCGCTCCAGGGGTCGGTCACGGCGGGCGACGCGACCACCCAGGCGGTGACGAAGGCACCGAACTGATCGATTGCGACCGACGGTTCGCGCTCGTCGGCGCCGGTCGAGAGGTTGATCTGCTCCTCCGAGGCGCCAGGCACGCCGTCGACGAACGAACGGGCGTAGATTCCGCGTTGGTTGCCATCCGGCGCCTCCCAGACGACGACGGCGTCGCCTTGGCCGTTCGCCGCCACCGCGACATGGCTGCGTAACCCCACGGACTGCGTGGTGTTCACCACGAACTCGCTTCCGCCGGCGAGGTTGGAGTCGAGGATGCGGGCCAGGATCGAAGGCGACAGCGGTGTGTCCAGGTTCGGGCCCTGCCAGCCTGCCAGCCACCCCGCGACCGCCGGCCTTGCTGCAATGGCTGGATGCTCTTGCTCGCCGTCGAGACTGGTGTTCAGCAAGACCGGGCTACCCGCGGGGGCCGACGGGAAGTTGGCGGGGTAGAGACGGGCCGCGATGTTCGAGCCGGTGTCGACGAGGCCCGGCGTCGGGGCGCCGTCCTGCCAAACCACCAGGAAAGCGCCCCCCGGCTGCATGGCGACAGCCGGCCGGCGCTGCACTCCTGCGGTTCCAACGTTGACCGCGAATTCCGCCTCGATGGGCGTTCCGTTGGCGGCTCGCAGGCTGCCGAAGATGCCGGGAGTGGCGGGACCAGTGGTATCCGGTCCCTCCCAGACGACCACGAACCTGCCGTCATCGGCCACAGCGATCGCCGGGTTGCGCTGGTCGCCGTCGGTGGTGACATTGATCAGGAACTCGCTCGACACCGGCAGGCCGGTGCGCGCACTGAAGCGGCGCCCGATTATGGCGGAGGCGTTGCCGTCGAGGAACTCGTCGCGCCAGATGACGAGCAGATTGCCGTTCGGGTCGACGGCGGCGACGGCCTCGTCCTGGTCGCCTGCGAGCGTCAGGTTGGCTAGGGTCTGGGGTCCGATCGGCTGGGGGGTTTGCGCCGTCACCGGCTGCGCGATGCCTCCGCTGAGCAG
Organism: Acidobacteriota bacterium; assembly: GCA_052035735.1. Classification (GTDB taxonomy): domain Bacteria; phylum Acidobacteriota; class Thermoanaerobaculia; order Multivoradales; family JAGPDF01; genus JAGPDF01. The sequence goes on along the minus strand of JBPOHI010000150.1, from coordinate 62,488 downwards.
TCCGCTGATTCCGATGAGCCCCAGCGCGCGTGCGAGCGAGAATCTGCCAGTCATGTCCGGCCTCCGTTCGGGCGAGTCTCCTGCACCTCGTCCGTAGAAGCAAGTTCGCGCTCGAGCGCCTGTACGTCCGGATGACCGGCTCCGAGGGCAGCCGCGCCGAGATCGGCCCCCGCGCGCAGAGCCGCTTCCGCTTCGCTTGGGCGCCCTTGATCGCGCCGCAGGTGTCCGAGGGCGGCCCACGCCTCGACGAGGCGCGAATGCTCGTCGCCGAGCGCGGCGGCGAGAATCGCCTTGCCGCCGACAATCAACGGCTCGGCGCTTTGCAGTCGGCCGGCGCGGCGCTCGAAGTCGCCGAGCCGGACCATCGTCGTGCCGGTTTCGGCGTGCTTCGGACCGAGCGCGGTCCGACAGATGCGCAGGGCGCGCTCGAGCAGCTGGGCGCCCTCGGCCAGGCGATTCTGCCGGCCGTAGAGCCGGGCGAGGCTGTTGAGAATCGACGCCACGTCGGGGTGGGCCGGGCCGAGCGCCCGCTCGGCGATCGTCAGCGCGCGCCGGTGGAGGCTCTCGGATTCGGCGAAGTTGCCGAGGTCGCGCGCGAGGATCCCCATGTTGTTGAGCTGCGCCGCGAGGTGCGGATGGTTCTCGCCGAGCAGCGCTTCGTTGAGCCCCAGCGCCTCGCGATAGTGCGCCGCGGCGGTCGCGAAGTCGGCGCGTTGCCAGGCGAGGATGGCCAGGTTGTTGAGCGCCAGGGCGACATCGCGCGCCGGCGGCTGCGCCTCGCTCCGCAACAGCGCGAGCGAGCGCTGGTAGTGCGTCTCGGCCGCCACGAGGTCCCCCTGCTTGTAGGCCAGCGCGCCGCGCGAGTTGAGCGTCCGCGCGAGCTCTTCGACCGGCGGTGGCGTCTGCCGCTCGAGCAGCGACTCGGCGCGAGCGAGCGTGCGCGCGGCCTCCTCGAGCCGTCCCAGGTCGATCTCGACGGCGCCCAGGTGCGACAGCACCTCGGCGACCGCCGGGTCTTCCGGCCCGCGTTCGCGCTCGACCGTCGCGAGCGCCTGGGCGAGGAGCTTCGCCGCCGCGGGCAGGTCCCCCAGCCGCCAGGTGATGCCGCCCAGGGTGTCCTGCAATCGCGCCTGGATCAGCGGTTCGTCGGCGAGCTGCCGGGTGATCCGCTCGCCGCCGAGCTCGACGATCTCGCGCACCGTCACCTCGCGGCCCTGCGAGCGCTCGGGATCGGCCTGTTCGAATAGATCGACCAGGAACTCGACGACCCGATTGGCGGTCCGGGCCTCGCGGTTGGCGCGGTGGGCCGCCTTCTCGAGGTCGACGGCGAGACTCTCGGCGCGCGCGCGGGCGCGCTTCTCGCGCACAGCGAGGAGGGAGACGACCGCGAGGACGACGGTCAACAGGGCAAAAGCGGAGCCTGTGGCGATGACCTTGAAGCGCCTGCGGCGCAGGCGCTGAGGTTTGTCGAGCAGGAAGCGCAGGCGCTCGAGGCAGGCTTCGGCGGTCGGTCGCCGTGAAGGCAGCGGGTGCTTGAGATCCTCGACCAGGCGTGCCACCTCCGGATCGATGCCGTCGCTCGCCAGGATCGGCAGGCTGGCGTTCTCGCCGACCCGGCGGAGGAGCTCCGGCAGCGGTTCGTAGGGATACGGCGACCTTCCGGTCAGAAGCTCCTGCAGCAGGATGCCGAACGAGAACAGGTCGCTCGCCTCGGTCAGCTCCTCGCCCGAGGCCTGCTCGGGACTCATGTAGAGCAGCGTGCCGACGATCGAACCCTGCTGGGTGAGCGCCGCCGAGAACGAGCCGCCGTCACCCGCTTCGCCGTGGAACGCGATCGTGCCTTCGGGATCGTGGTCTTGCGGCGGCAGACTGCGAGTGGCGCCCTCGTCGGCGAGAGGCGGTTCGGCCGCGCTCCCGGCAGCGAGCCCGGCGCCATCGCCCTCGTCGCCGCTCGCGCGCGCGATGCCGAAGTCGAGCACCTTCACCGCCCCCGACGGCAGCACCATGATGTTCGCCGGCTTGAGGTCGCGATGGATGATGTGCTCGCGATGCGCCACGGTGAGCGCCTCGGCGATCCGCGCCGCGAGCTCGAGGATCTCGCGCTCGGAGAGCCGGCGCCCGGTACGCAGCTCCTCGAGCGTCTCGCCGTCGACGAATTCGAGGACGAGCAGGTCGGCCTCTTCCGACTCGATGAGGTCGTAGACCTGGCAGATCAGCGGATTCGCCAGCTTCGAGAGGATCCGCGCCTCGCGCAGAAACCGGGCGCGGGCAGTTCCCGAGAGGCGGTGCTCGGCGCGGATCGTCTTGACGGCGACGACGCGCTGGAGCTTCTCGTCGACGGCGCGGTAGACCTCACCCATGCCGCCCCGCCCGAGGAGGCTCTCGAAGCGGATGTGACCGATCTTCGTGCCGACCAGAGTCATTCAGACCAGCCTGAGCAGATCCCGATCCGCCTGAGCGAGGGTGGCCAGCGCCCCGGAGTCGTCGGCCATCATGCGGAAGTCGGCGAAGTCGAAGCCGGGTCCGACACAGGCACCGGTGAGCGAGTAGTCGCCCAGGGGCTCGGCCGCCTGCCAGATTCCGGCCGGGACGATGCGCTGCGGCGAACGTCCGGCGGCGAGCGGACCCAGCAGCTCTGCGCGCACGACCCTGCTGCCGGCATCGAACGTCCACAGTCGCACGTCGCAACCTTCGAAATGCAGCCAGATCTCGTCCGAATCGACGACGTGCCAGGCGCTGCGCTGGCCGGCGAGCATCAGGAACCAGATGCCGGTAAGGGCGCTGCGGTGGCTGCGGCCGTCGAGAGGATCGACCTGCCGCGGCGCACGATAGAGCTCGGCGAAGTGGCCACCCTCGGGATGCGGCGCGAGCGCCAGCTCGCGAACGAGCGCTGCGGCCCGGGCGGGCATCTCGGGCGTCGCGGGCGGGGGTCTCACGCCGGCTCGCCCAGAAGCGCCGAGATCGCTTCGCGAAACGCGGCGGTGTGGCGATCGACGTCCTCGACCGAAGTCGCCGGACAGATCAGCGCCATGTTGTGGAAAGGGGTCATGAGGATGCCGCGGTTGAGCATCGCCAGATGCATGTATCGATCGAGCCCGGAGTCGATGCTCGCCGCGGCCTCGCCGCCGTTGGCCGGCGGGCGCTCGCGGAACCAGTACTCGACGCGCGCCCCGAGCCGCTGCACGATCCAGGGTAGCCGGGCCTCGGCGACAGCGGCCTCGACGCCGGCCTCGAAGCGTTCGCCGAGCGCCAGCATTCCCTCGTAGGCCTCGTCGGTCAGGACGTGCTCGAGCGTGGCGCGCATCGCCGCCATCGCCAGGGCGTTGCCGGCGAGCGTGCCGCCGATACCGCCAGTGTCCGACTCGTCGACACGAATCTCCGCCGCGACGCGGGCCGCGACCGCCGAGGAGAAGCCGTAGGCTGCCGCGGCGAGCCCGCTCGCGAGCGGCTTGCCGACGGTGATCATGTCGGGCTCGAGGCCGTCGCGGCGCGTGCAGCCGCCCGGTCCCGCCGACAGCGTGTGCGTCTCGTCGAGGACGAGGAGCGTCCCGGCAGCGCGCGTCGCGGCGCGCAGGTGGGCATGGAAGCCGGGCGCCGGATGGACGATGCCGACGTTGGTCATCGCCGGTTCGGCGAGGACGCAGGCGACATCGCCGGCGCCCAGCTCGCGCTCGAGCGCGGCAAAGTCGTTCCACTCGACGACGCGCGTGGTCAGGGACGGATCGACCGGCGGACCGAGATTGCCCGGGCGGGCGACGACGCGGCCGCCGTCGAGCACCGCGAAGGTCTCGTCGACCGTGCCGTGGTAGCACCAGTTGAAGACCAGGATCTTCGGCCGGCCGGTGATCCGTCGGGCGAGCCGGATCGCGAAGCGGTTGGCGTCGGTCGCGGTGGTGGCAATCTGCCAGTAGGGGAGGCCGAAGCGTCGCGCGAGCTCCGCTCCGACGGCGATCGAATCCTCGGTTGGCAGCATGAAGGTGAGGCCGCGGTCGAGCTGGGCGCGGATCGCCGCCACCGCCGCGGCCGGCGAATGGCCGGTCATGGCACCGGTGTCGCCGAGGCAGAAATCGACGTACTCGCGGCCGTCGACGTCTTCGAAGCGCGCACCGGCGGCGCGAACGACGAACAGGGGCGAGCCCCCCGGCCAGCGGACCATCCACGGCATCGGTACTCCCCCCGCCAGGTGCGCGCGGGCGCGAGCGGCGAGCGCGAGCGAACGGGGATGATCACGTTCGAAGCGCTCCTGCTCGCGCGCGAGGAGCCGGTCCAGCCGCTGGCGATCGAGCACCGGCATCGCCTCAGCGGGGCCCCGCCGGCGTAGGTGCGGAATGCAGCACCTCGGCGACCTTGGCGCCCAGCGCGCTCACCCTGAACGGCTTCTGGAGAAAGGCCGTACAGCCTTCGAGCGCGCCGCCGCTGTCCATGGCGTCATCCGGATAGCCCGACATGAAGAGCACCGGGATTCCGGGCCGGCGCTCGCGGATCCGGCGCGCGAGCTCCGGCCCGCGCATGCCGCGCATCACGACGTCGGTGATCAGGAGGTCGAGCGCGCCCTGGTGTTCGCTCTCGCAGCGCAGCGCCTCGTCGGCGTCGGCGGCGGCGAGGATGCGATAGCCGCGGTCGCCGAGCGCGGTGGCGACGAGGTCCCGGACCGCGCTCTCGTCCTCGACGAGCAGGATGGTCTCGCCGTGGCCGCGGCCGCCCTGCGGAGCGCTCGAAGGCGAGCTCACGACGGCGTCCGTCGCGAGTCCGGGCAGGAGAACGCGGAAGGTGGAGCCGCCGCCCTCGACGCTCTCGGCGGTGACGAAGCCGCCGCTCTGCGAGACGATGCCGTAGACCGTCGCCAGCCCGAGGCCGGTGCCCTTGCCCTTCTCCTTGGTAGTGAAGAAGGGCTCGAAGATGTGCGCCAGGGTCTGCTCGCTCATACCGATGCCACTGTCGATCACCGACAGGACGGAGTACCGCCCGGCGGGAATATCTGCGCCCGCCTGGGCCGGGACAGCTCCCGGGCGTCCGACCTCGAGGGTCGAGGTCGCGATCCGCAGCGTGCCGCCGTCGGGCATAGCGTCGCGGGCGTTGACCGCCAGGTTGAGCAGCACCTGGTGCAGCTGCCCCTCGTCGGCGCGCACCGAAGCGATCGCCGGGTCGAGCGTGAGCTCGAAGCGGATCTCCTCGCCGAGGAGCCGTTCGAGCATTCGGGCGGTGTTCTGGGCGACGGCATTGAGGTCGAGCACGCGCGGCTCCACTACCTGTCGCCGGCTGAAGGCGAGCAGCTGCTGGGTGAGCGACGCGGCGCGCTCGGCCGCCGCCTGGATCTGTTCGACCTCGGAGCGCAGCGTGGGGTCCTGGGCGGAGGCGGGCGCCGCCTCGAGCCGGTCGAGGACCAGGCTGCTGCCGCCGAGGATCGAGGTCAGCAGATTGTTGAAGTCGTGCGCCACGCCCCCGGCGAGGCGCCCGATCGCTTCCATCTTCTGCGACTGCCGCAGCTCCTCCTCGAGCGCCTTGCGCTCGGTGATGTCGATCGCCGCGCCGATGGTGCCGACGATGACTCCTTCCGGGTCGCGCAGAGGTTCGACGTGGCAGGAATAGATGCGGGCCGCCCACGCCTGCTCGTAGCTGCCCGATTGGCCAGAGAGTGCGTGCCGATGCACGGCGACGGCGGGCAGTGTCTCGTCCCGGGTCTCGAACATCTCGTAAATGGTGAGACCGACGCCGGCGCCGGGCTGCAATCCCAGGGTGGCCAGGGCACTGCCTTCGGTGGAGGTATAGCGCAGGTCGCGATCGGTGGTCCAGAGCAAGGCGGGCAGCTGCGCCAGCAGCAAGTGCAGGCGCGTCTCGCGCTCGCGCAGGATGTCGGCGGCGAGCCGCCGGCGTAGTACCAGGGCGATCTGTCCGGAGACGAAGACGAGGAGCTCCAGGTCTTCGGCGGTGAGCCGGGGCTCGCCGTCGTAGCTCTGCACGACGATCGCGCCGATCGTGCCCTCTTCGCCGGACAGCGGCACGCCGAGCCAGTCGATCGACGGCGGTCCGACGAGCTCGACCTCGCCGCGGAGGCGAAGCTCTTCCGCCAGATCGCCGGTGGCGAGCAGCGGCTGGCCGGTGCGCAGGACGAATTCGGTGAAGCCGCGGCCGAGCGGCGCGGGCTCCGGAGTGGGCTCGCGGGTATCGACGAAATAGGGGAAGCTCAGCAGGCCGCGGGCACGGTCGTGCAGCGCGATGTAGAAGTTCTCCGCCGGCATGAGGCCGCGCACGACCTCGTGGATCGCGACGCAGAGCTCGGGCAGCTCGCGCGTTTTCTGCGCCGCGACCGCAATGCGGTAGGCGGCGTCGCGGACGATCTCGCTGCGATAGCGGCGGGTGACGTCGCGAAAGCTCCAGATCCTGCCGTCGGCGACCCCCTGAACCACGCGCGGCACGGAGATGCGCTCGAAGACCCGGCGGTCCTTGAAGTGGAGAAGGTCCTCGCTGGACGCATCCGGCTGGGAGTAGAGCTCGCGGACCTTGGTGAGGAAGGCCTCGGGCTCGGCGAGCTGCGAGAGGACGAAGGCGAGCGCTCGCTCGTCGTCGCCGCTGGCGAGGATCTCCGCCGGCAATCGCCAGAGTTCGGTGAACCGACGATTGAAACGGACGATCCTGCCTGCGGCGTCGACGACGAGGAGCCCGTCCGCGGTCGAGTCGAGCACGGCCTGCAGCAGGGCGAGCTCCTGCGCGGGCGTCGACGGACCGGAGGGCTCCCCGGGAGGTGGCGTGGGCGGCGTCATGACGAGGGGTCGAGGTCCGGGACGCCGACCGGCGGCGCCCTACTTCGACTTCACCTGCGTCCAGACCTCGTCATAGAGCTTGTTGGCATCGCCCAGGTCGTTGACGAACTCGAGCTTTCCCATCATTTCGGCGGACGGGTAGATCGCCGGATTGGCGAGGTCCGCCGGCGTGATGAAAGCCTTGGCGGCCTTGTTCGGCGTGGCGTACTGGTTGAAGTTCGACAGCTGCGCGCCGATCTTGGCGTCGAGGATGTAGTTGATGAACTTCTCGGCGACATCGCGATGCGGCGCCTGCGAGGGGACGGCGAGGTTGTCGAGCCAGAGCACGCCGCCTTCGCGCGGCACGAAGTAGTAGGTCTCGGGGTCGTCGGCCATGCCGCGCACGGCGTCGCCGTTATAGACCACCGCGGCGTCGACCGCCTTGGCGAGGACCTTGTTCTTGCCGCCCACGCCCCCCTCGAAACCCTGCGAGCGCTGCTTGGCGTCGCCGAGCGCGGCCGACTGCGCGCGCAGGTCGTCGAGGCTGGTCGAGTTGACGCTCAGCCCCTTGTACTTCGCCATCGAGCCGAGCATCTCGCGTACCGAGTCCATGAGCAGGAACGAGCCGTACTGCTGCTGCTTGTCGAACATCAGGCCCCAGGTCTCGTCGACCGCCTTGCCCGGCTTCTTGCGCAGGTAGATGCCGACCGTGCCCCACTGGTAGGCGGCGGAGTACTTGTTGCCCGGATCGAAGACCGGGTTGACGAACTTGTCGTCGAGATTGGCGAGATTCGGGATGTTCGCGTGCCGGAGCTCCGCCAGCAGCCCGAGCTTCGCCATCACCGGAATCAGGTACTGGCCGGGTACCACGATGTCGTAGAGCGCCGTGCCGCCGCCCTGGAGCTTCGACATCATCGACTCGTTGTCCTCGTAGAGGTCGACCGTCACCTTGCAGGCGTACTCCTTCTCGAAGCTGGTGACGATCTCGGGATCGATGTACTCGCTCCAGATGAACAGGTTGAGCTTGCAGGGCTCGGAAGAAGCGGCGGCCACGGCGGGAGCCTGGCCGGCTGCGGCCGGAGCGGCGTCCTTCTTGGCACATCCGGCGAGGGTGGCGACGGCGAAGGCGATGGCGGCTGCGGCGTGGAGGCGCTTCTTCATGACGATTCTCCCGAGGGGCGGCGGGGGCGCTGGAGCAGCGTCACCGCGACGGTGGCGACGATCGACACCAGGACGATCAGCGTCGACAGGGCGTTGATGTCCGGCGTGATGCCGCGTTTGACCGAAGAGTAGATCAGGATGGGCAGGGTCGTCGAGCCCGGTCCGGTGGTGAAGAAGCTGACCACGAAATCGTCGAGGCTCAAGGTGAAGGCGAGCATTCCGCCGGCGACGACGGCCGGAAGGATCATCGGGAACGTCACGTGCCAGAAGGTCTGCCAGGAGGTCGCGCCGAGATCGTGCGCCGCCTCTTCGACCGCCGGGTCCATGCCGACCAGACGGGAGCGGACGACGATCGCGACGAAGGGGATCTGGAAGGTGACGTGCGACAGCACCATCGTGGTCATGCCGAGCGAGAAGAGCCCGAGCTGGTCGCGCACCAGGGCGTAGAACATCAGCATCGCGACCGCCATCACGATGTCCGGGATGACCACCGGGATGTACATCAGAAAGGAGAACAGCTTCTTGCCCGGAAAGCGGTAGCGCGACAGGCCGTAGCCCAGCATGGTGCCGAGGACGGTGGCGATCCCGGTGCTGACGAAGGCGAGAATGAAGGTGTTCTTCGCCGCCAGCAGCTTGTCCTCGTTGTCGAGCAGCGACGGGTACCACTCGGTGGTGAAGCCGCGCCACGGGCCGCCGTAGCGCGAGGCGTTGAACGAGTAGACGATGACGACGACGATCGGAGCGTAGAGGAAGGCGTAGAGGAACGCCGAGACCAGCCAGAGCGGGAGCGAGATCCGCCTCACAGGAGGCCCTCCTCGCCCTTCGACGAGCTGTAACGCGACTGCAGGAAGAGTCCGAGCAGGACGACCGACATGCCGACGAAGGCGATCGCCGAACCGAACGGCCAGTCGCGCGACGGACCGAACTGCTGCTGGATCGCGTTGCCGAGCATCACCGTCTTGGCGCCGCCCAGCAGGTCGGGGACGACGAACTGGCCGGTGGCGGGAATGAAGACCAGGATGATCCCGGCGACCATGCCCGGCGTGAGCTGCGGCAGGATGGCGTGGCGGAAGACGCGCAGGCGGTCAGCGCCCAGGTCGGCCGCCGCCTCGGCGATCGACCAGTCGATCTTCTCGACCGCGGTGTAGAGCGGCAGTACGAGGAACGGCAGGTAGGCGCAGAGCATGCCGATGTAGACGGCGAACGTGGAGGGGTAGAGCGGCATGCCGGGCTCCGACAGGCCGAGCGCCGAGGCGATCCCGGCCAGGGTGCTGTCCGGGCCGAGCAGGATCTGCCAGGCGTAGGTGCGGATGAGCAGGTTCGTCCAGAACGGGATGACCACCAGGACCAGCGCGATCTGTTTGCGCCGCTCGGGCTGGCCGGCGATGAAGAAAGCGAGCGGAAAGGCGGCGGCGAGGCAGGCCAACGTCGTCCCGGCGCCGAGGACGAGGCTACGCAGGATGATCTGCGGATACTGCGGATCGAACCCGAGCAGTCCGAAGCCGGCGAGCCGGTGGTAGTTGGCGAGGGTGAGCGGCCACTGGATTTCGCCGTTCGCACCTCGGGTCATGAAGCTGATGAAACCGATACCGATGAGCGGCAGGAGCAGGAAGAGCGACACCCAGGCGATTCCCGGTCCACTGGTCATCGCCGAACGCACCACCTGCATGCCAGCGGTCAGGTGCTCGCCGAAGCGGACCTCGCCCTTCGCCGGCGCCGGGCTCTTCGCGCCGCCGGCCGTTCCGGGTGCCGTCATCCGTCCTCCAGCACGAGCAGCGCCGAGGACGGGATGTAGGCGGTCACACGATCGCCGATCTCCAGGCCGAGGGGGCCGAGCAGGGAGTTCATGACGTAGGCCGTGAGCTTGCCGCCGGGCGTCGACAGGATGTAGTGGGTTTCGGAACCGATGTAGATCAACTGCTCGACGGTGCCCGGGACTTTGTTGGTGCCGGCCTCGCCGGGCGAGGCGATCGCGACCTTCTCGGGACGCACCGCGAGCGTCACCTTGCGCCCCGGCGCGAGCTCCGCACCCGTCCGCGCGGCGTACATCGTGCCGTAGGGAGTCGAGACGCGGAGCTCCCCGTCCTCCTCGCCGCCGATCTCCCCTTCGAGCAGGTTGCACGAGCCGAGGAACTGCGAGACGAAGCGGTTGCGCGGCCGTTCGTAGAGCGCCTCCGCTTCACCCAGCTGCTCGATCTTCCCGGCGCGCATCACCGCGATGCGATCCGACAGCACCAGCGCCTCCTCCTGGTCGTGGGTGACGAAGATGAAGGTGATGCCGACGGCGCGCTGCAGAGCGAGGAGCTCCACCTGCAACTCCTTGCGCAGCTTGAGGTCGAGGGCTCCCAGGGGCTCGTCGAGAAGCAGTACCTTGGGCCGGTTGATGAGCGCCCGGGCCAGCGCCACGCGCTGCTTCTGCCCGCCGGAGAGCTGCGCCGGTTTGCGGTCGGCGAAGCTCGCGATCTGCACCATGGCGAGCGCCTCTTCGACGCGGGTGGCGATCTCGGCGGCGGCGACCTTCTTCATCCGCAGACCGAAGGCGACGTTGTCGCGTACCGAGAGATGGGGAAACAGCGCGTACGACTGGAAGACGGTGTTGACCGGGCGCTTGTGGGCGGGGATCTCGCGCGCGTCGACGCCGCAGATCCGGATGGTGCCCGCGTCGGGCAGATCGAGACCGCCGATGATCCGCAGCAGCGTCGTCTTGCCGCAGCCGGAAGGTCCGAGGAGCGAGAAGAACTCCCCTTCGCGAATGGTCAAGCTCACTTCGTCGAGCGCCTGGAAGGCACCGAATCGCCGCGACACACGATCGACCTCGATCGCCGTCGCCTGCGCCGCCGTCGCATCGTCCACGGACTTGCCGACCATGCCCGATCCCCTTGCCAACTGTCGCGGACAGAGGCCGCCCGCGCGGATCCAGTTTCTGGCTGATGAGTGCCCGGCGATCGTACCACCGGCCGCGTGAGAACGAAGCCCTCGCGGAGGGCAGCGCGCGGCCGAAACCTCCGGCGGTCCGGGAGCATCGGAGGAGGTAGTGATCGTCTGCGCCGGGAGGGCGTCATCTTGGAGAAACTGTCGATCCGCAGGCGCATGGCCGCCAGCCTTGCGCTGCTCTTCCTGCTCGCGGTAGCTCGCGGGCGTCCGGCTTTCGCAGTCGAGGCGCCGACAGTCACCGGCTGGGTGCGTCTGTCGGGCGGCGCTATCGACAGCGCCCCGTCCTTTCTCTCCGGGGGCTACGGCAAGCAGATCGACGGCGAACTGCCAGAGAGCCCCCGCGCCGACGCGCTCCTCGGCGAACTGCGCCTGGCGGTCGACTGGCAGCCGTCGCCGGGCTGGCGCCTTTTCGTGCACGGCGTTGCGCGCCGTGGCGCCGCCGACGACTCGACAACATCGTCTGCATCGGGCCTCCTCGAAGGCTTCGTCGACCGACGTTTCGGCTTCGGCGCCGGCCAGGAGATCGCCCTCAAGCTCGGCCAGTTCTTCTTGCCGGCATCGCGCGAGAACGTCGAAGAGCTGTGGACCTCGCCCTACACCCTGACGCTCTCGGCGCTCAACTCCTGGGTCGCCGAGGAGATCCGTCCGATCGGTCTCGATCTCGCCTGGAGCCGGAGCGACCGCCGCGATCAGCGTTGGTCGGTCGGCGCGTCGCTCTTCGGCGGCAACGACACGTCCGGCACTCTCCTCGCGTGGCGGGGCTTCGCCCTGCACGATCGTCCGACGCCGACGGCGGAGTTCGTTCCGCTGCCGCCGCTCGCCGCGCTCGGCAGCACGTTCGAGGCTCAGGACCCGCGCGGCAGCCGTCCGTTTTCCGGCGATCTCGACCATCGGCTGGGATACGCCGGCCGGGCGCGCTGGGATGCGCCGGGGCGTCGAGCCGTGGTGCAGGCGACCGCTTTCCTCAACAACGGCGATCGCGCCCTGCACGCCGGGCAGTACGCCTGGCAGACCGACTTCCGCTGGCTTTCCGCCGAGGTCGAGCTACCGGGCGGTCTGCTCTTCCTGGGCGAATGGGGAACCGGCACGAGCGAGATGGGCTTCGCGCCGCCGGGACGGCGTTCGCGGTCGCAGGTCGACATCGGTTTCGACGTCCTCTACGGCATGCTCTCCTGGCGACGCGGGCCGGTGCGCACTTCGCTGCGCTACGACGACTTCGCGATCGACGATCGGGACTCGACGCCGGGCGACGACAATCGCGAGGACGGTTCGGCCTGGACTCTCGCCGTGTTGGGCACCTTCGGCGAGCGTTGGCGGATCGGACTGGAGATGCTCTACCTCGAGGCCGACCGCCCGCAGGCGCGAACGGAGGGCGCAGCGGACCTCGGCGGCAGTTCCTTTCGCGCCGAGCTGCGTTACTCCTTCTGAGCTTGCCCGTCAGGCGACTGGCGGGCGGCGCCCTTCGCGGCGGGCGGCCAGGGCGAACGGCACGATCGCGAGCGCGGTGACGACGAGGCTCGCGAGCAGCCCGGTGGTGAGGCCGAGGCGATCGCCGATCATGCCGGTCACCAGCGGGCCGGGCCCCACTCCCAGCAGGTTGAGCACCAGCAAGGCGAAGGCGACGAAGGTCGACCGGCCTTCGACCGGCGAGAGCTCCTGAAAGGCCGAAAACAGCGGGCCGAACCAGGCGGTCGTACCGGCGGCGGTGAAGAACCAGCAGACATAGAACAGCGCCGTGCCCTTGGGTTGCGAGAAGAAGAGCCAGCCGAGCGGCACGAAGAAGGCGGTCATCGCCACCAGGCTCCACAGCCGGCCGGCGCGCCAACGCCGCGCGCACGCGTCGCCGAAGGCGCCGCCCGCGAGGTTGCCCAGGAAGCCCGCCGCCACGGCGACGAGCCCGGCGCGGAAGGCGGCCTCGGCGTAGGGGTAGCCGCGTTCCTGCACCAGCCAGGTGACGACGTGCAGCGCCGCTCCCGAGCCGTAGCAGAGGAAGGAGCCGCCGGCGAGCGCGAGCAGCAGCGACGGGCGCTGGCGCAGCGAGCTGCCGAGTCCGCGCAGCAGCTCGCCGACCGCCGGGCGACGGCGCTCGGCGGCGGTCGCCGCCGCGGTCCGGCGGCGCTCGGGCTCGCGCAGCACGAGGAGAAGAGTCGTCGCGATCAGGCCGAGTCCCCCCAGAACCCAGAAGGAGACCCGCCAGCCGAAGCGCGGCGCGATCAGGCTCGACGAGATGAGCGCCAGCGCCATGCCGAGCGGGATGCCGGCGTAGTAGACACCGATCGCGAGACCCAGGCGGCGCGCCGGAAAGGCATCGCCGAGCATCGACAGCGCTGCCGGCGTCAGCGTCGCTTCGCCGATGCCGACGAAGACGCGCGGAATGGCGAGCTGGACGAAGCTCCGCGCCCAGCCGGAGAGCGCCGTCATGCCGCTCCACAGTGCGAGGCCGGCGGCGATCAGGGGGAAGCGCCTGTAGCGATCGGCGGCGATGCCGAGAAAGAGGCCGACCAAAGTGTAGAAGAAGACGAAGCCGAAGCCGGCGAGCAAGCCGATTTGGGCGCGGGTGAGGCCGAGGTCGGCGATGAGCAGCGGCGCGAGGCTCGCGATCAGCATCCGGTCGACGAAGTTGAGGATGTTGAGCGCGGTGAGAAAGAGGAGCAGACCCCAGGCGGCGCGGGAGACCGGGGCGGACGGATCGTCAGCGGGAACCTGGGTCATGGGAGGCGGGCCTCAGGCGCGCGGATCGCGCGCGGCGAGGAATCGCCGCAGGCGTGGGAAGAAGAGGTCGCGGCGCTCGAGGTAGACCACGTGGCCGGCCTCGGGGATGAGCTCGTAGCGGCTGTCGGGGAAGAGATCGGCGAGCTTGGCCTGCGCCCAGAGGGGAATGCAGCGGTCCTGCTCGCCGGCGAGAACGAGGGTCGGCGTGCGCACGGCGCGATACTCGTCGAGCCGGGATTCGAGTCCGGAGAAGAAGGGGTTCTGCGCCTCGGTGAGCCGAACCAGGCTGTGAATGCGGCCGATATAGCGCTCTTCGAAGCGCTGTCGCATGCCTTCGAACTGCGCCGGATCGATCGTCGCGACGAACTTTTCGCCGAAGATCTTCTCGTACATGTACTGCGTGTAGAGCGGAAACAGCGCCGGCCCACCGGCGTAGAAGCGCAGCGAGATCTCCTGATAGAGCTGGAACAGGCGTTCGTTCGACAGCAGGATGCCGGAGACGGTAAGGGTGTGCAGACGCTGCTGAAAGAGCCGGGCGAATTCGAGCGCCACGAAACCGCCGTAGGAGACGCCCATGGCATGGACGCGCTCGATGCCGAGCGCGTCGAGGATGCCCAGGAGCTCGCGGGCGAGCTGCGGCATCGTCACGGCCTCGTCAGGGGAGGCCGAGGCGCCCTGGCCGACGTAATCGAAGAGCAGGACGTCGTAGCCCGGCAGATCCTCGAGAAACGGATACCAGGCGCGGGTGTGCATCGCGAGACCGTTCAGCAGGCAGACGACCTCGCGCTCGCCGGTGCCGTGGAGCTCCCACCAGATCTGGTGCTCGGGTCGCGTCGGATCGGGGAGGAAGCCGCTCTTCAGGGGGACGACTTCGGCCATGAGGGTCCTCAATCGATCCGTAGAACCGTGCAGACCGAAGCGCAGACCGGTCCGCCGATGTTGAAGGTGGCGGCGACGCGCGCCTCGCGCCGCTGCAGCGGGGCCGGCGCCCGCCGAAGGAGCTGGCGGAAGCTCCAGCCCAGCATGGCGATACCGGTGGCGCCGATCGGATGCCCTTTGGCGATGAGACCGCCGGAGGTGTTGATCGCGCAGTCGCCGTCGACGCCGGCGCGTCCCTCCACCCAGAAGCGGGCGCCTTCCCCGGGGGCGGCGAGTCCGAGCACTTCGACGCCGAGCGCCCCCATGACCGAGAAGCAGTCGTGGATCTCGGCGACATCGAGCTCGCCCGGCGTGGTCTCCGCCATGCCCAGGGCCCGGTTCATCGCGGCGAGCGCGCCGGCCGGCCGCAGCACGTCGCGGCCCGACTTGCGCAGCGGATCGGTCGCCTGCGCCCAGCCGGCGAGACGCACGGCGTGGTCGCGCCGTACGCCGAGGCGCGTCAGGCCCTCTTCGGTGGCGAGGATCAGGGCGGCGTAGCCGTCGGTGATCTGCGACGAGTCGTAGGTCTTGAGCGGCAGTCCGTCGACGATGTAGCGGTTCGGACCGGCGATCGTCATCGCCTGCTCGAGCGAGAGCGCGACGCCGCTCATCTGTGCGTCGGGGTTGTGCCGGGCGTTGGCGTACTCGGCCACGGCGATGCGCGCGAGATCCTCTTCGTTGACCTTCCAGGTCGCCATGTACTCCGCCATGATCTCGGCGAAGAGATGGGGGAAGACGTAGACCTTGCCGTCGCGTTCGTCGGGGTGGGAGAAATAGCCCAGCACTTCTCCCACCCGCGCTCCGTCCACCTTGCCGTCGTCGCCGCGCATCTTCTCGTAGCCGACGGCGATGCCGACTTCGCCCATGCCGAGCAGGAGCTTCTGGGCGACCGAGAGGACCGCCTGGCCGCCCGAAGCGCAGGCGTTCTCGACCGCCTCGATCGGCTTGCCCTCGAGTCCCGGCACAGAGGCCACCAGGCCGGCGAGCAGCCCCTGCCGGTTGAGCGTGAAGTTGCAGGCAGCGGCGACCGAGGCGACGTCGATTGCGGCCGCCTCGCAACCGATCTCGTCGCAGGCGCCGGCGACGGCCGCCTCGAGCATCTCCGGGACGGTCATCGCGCCGAGCTTGCCGAAGCGCGACTGGTGGTAGGCGGCGAGATAGATCGTCTTCATGGACGGGTGGGCTCCAGGCGGTCGAGAAAGGCGAGGCAGGCGTCGGCGACCCACTCCGGATCCTCGACCACCAGCGCATGCCCCGAGGTCGGGTGCACGGCGATCTCGGCGGCGAGTGCGTCGGCGAGGGCGCGGGCGCGGTCGGCGTCCATGATGCGGTCGCCGGCTGCGAGCAGAACGAGAGCGGGGCAGCGGATCCGGTCGAGGCGGGCGGTGAGGTCGAATCCCTCGAGCGAAGCCAGCAGACGGTCGACGCCGGCGAACCAGGCCTCCGGCAGCGCTCCGGTCTGCGTCCGGCGTGCTTCGAGCGTCGCCGCCTCCGCCTGCCGGTAGGCGGGCGAGTAGACCCCCTCGACCAGCAGGTCGTAGAACTCCGCCGTGTCGCCGCGCTCGCCGCGCCGGGCGAGCAGCGCCCGCATCTCGTCGCTGCCGCGCCGAAACTCCGGCGTTTCCCGGTCCATGGCGGTGATCACACTCAGCGAACGGACGCGGTCCGGGTGCGCGGACGCGAACTCGAGCGCGACCTCGGCGCCGAAAGAAGCGCCCACGAGATGCGCCGTCCGCCAGCCGACGCGGTCGAGGAGCGCCGTCAGGTCCGCCGCGTGGCCCGCGAGATCGGCTGGAATCTCCGTCGCCACCGTCGCGGGGGACAGCAGCTGGCCGCGAAAGTCGAAACGCAGAAGGCTGTAGCGGGCGCGCAGACGGGCAGCGATCGCTTCCCAGGAGGGATAGGTCATCATGCCGCCGTTGAGCAAGACCGTCGGCGGGCCGGACCCTTCGAGTCGATGCGCGAGGACGGTGGAGCCGCTCATTCGTTCATCTTCTCGCGAATGTCTGCCGGATGGCCCGCGAGCCGGGAGAGATAGAGCGCCTTGAGCTCCCCCTTCACCACTTTGCCGTAGGCGGTGCGCGGCAGCTCGGCGAGGTGCACGACCGCCTTGGGCAGCTTGAAGCGCGCCAGGCGCTCGCCGACGAACTCGAGCAGCGGCTCTGCCGGGGCGCTCCCCGCCGCGAGTGGGACGACAAAAGCGATGCCGGCCTCTCCCCAGGTCGGATCCTCGACGCCGACGACGGCGGCGTCGCGCACGCCGGGATGCTGGAGCAGGACGGCCTCGATCTCCGCCGGATAGACGTTGACGCCGCCGCTGATGATCATCTCCTTGGCGCGGCCGGCGATGGTGAAGAAGCCGTCGGCATCGCAACGCGCCAGGTCGCCGGAGCGGAACCAGCCGCCGTCGACGTACGCCTCGGCGGTGGCTTCGGGCCGGTTCCAGTAGCCCTGCGAAAGATGCGGGCCGCGAAACCAGAGCTCGCCGACCTCGCCGGTCGGTACGTCGCGGCCGTCGGCGCCGACGAGCCGGACCTCGGTGTGCATCATCGGCTTGCCGATCGATCCGAGCTTGGCAAGCGAGTCCTCGACGGTCATGGCGAAGCAATTGACTCCGACCTCGGTCATGCCGAAGCCCTGTTTGAACACCAGGCCGCGGCGTTGGTAGACCTCGGCGATCCAGGTCGGCAGCGGCGCGCCGCCCGAGTAGAGACAGCACACCGAGGAGAGATCGGCGTGCTCGAACTCGGGCGCCTCGGCGAGCAGCTTCCAGATCGTCGGCACACCCAGGATCACCGTGCACCGCTCACGCTCGACCGTGCGCCAGATCTCGCCAGGGTCGAAACCGCGGTGCAGGACGATCGCGCCACCGATCGTCAGGATCGGAACCAGGAAGGCGAAGAGACCGCCGGCGTGGTAGAGCGGGGTGAAGATCGGCGAGACGTCGGCCGCCGTGAGCTGCCAGCCGGCGACGGTGTTGTAGCCGTTCCAGGCCACCTGCCGGTGCGGGATCATCACGCCTTTCGGGCGTCCGGTGGTGCCCGAGGTGTAGAGCAGACAGTAGAGGTCCTCGGGCGAGCGCCGAGTGGGCGCGAAACCGGCGGCATCCTCGCCGTCGCAGAGCGCCGCGAAGCCGGCCCCCGGGGTCGCCGCCTCGTCGAGCGACAGCCAGCGCTCGACGCCCGAAGCCTCCGGCAGGGTGCGCAGCGTCGCGACCAGTGCCGCGTGCTCGCCGTCGTGAACGAGGAGGCGCGCGCCGCTGTCGGCGAGAATCGGCGCGATCTCGTGCGCGGTGAGCCGCGTGCCGAGCGGCACCAGGACGCAGGCGCCCTTGCCGGCGGCGAAGAAGAGATCGAGGAACTCCACCCGGTTGTGCGACAGCAGCGCCACGCGATCGCCGGGAGCGATGCCCAGCCGGCGCAGCGCGAGCGCGGCGCGAGCCGCCCGCTGGTCGAGCGCGCGATAGGAGAGGCGCAGCTCAGGCTCGACGACGACCAGCGCCGTGGCGTCGGGGGTGAGCCGGGCGCGCTCGCCCAGAACGTCTGCCGAGATCATCCTGCCGGGCTCGTGGGGCTCGCCTGCGGCGCCGGGCGCGGCGCCGCAGGCGGGCCGGCGAGCAGCTTCTCGAGCGCCGCGACGAAGGCTGGCGCGCACTCGAGCTGCGGGATGTGGCCGCAGTGGTCGAGCAGCGTCAGCCGCGCGGCGGGCAGCTCGGCCAGCATGCGCTCGGCGTAGGAGACCTTCATCAGCCGGTCGGAGGCGCCCCACAGCAGATCGGCAGGTGTCTGAACCTCGCCCAGCCGGCCGATCAGGAGGTTGGCGATCAGGCCCGGGAGATCACGGGTCAGTCGCGCCGTCGGGCCAGTCGGCGCGCGGCGCACCAGGTCGTCGAGCAGCCAGTCGGGGAGTGCGGGCGCGGCGGGGTCGCGCAGTAGCGCCATCAGCGCTGCCGCCTGCTCGCGATTCTGCGGCAACAGCGAGGGCGAGCCCGGGTCTCCCGGCAGCGCGCCGCCGTTGACCAGCACGATGCGCTCGACGCGATCGGGATGCTTCAGGGCGAGCAAGGTGGCGATCCAGGCGCCCATCGAGTTGCCGACGACGATCGCTTTGCGGTCAGCGGTCACCTCGAGCAGCAGGCGCTCGGCGCCGCCGACGATCGTCGCCATCGGCAGGTCGCCTTCAGCAGGCGCGCTCTCGCCGTGGCCCGGCAGGTCGGGGACGACGACGCGATGGCTCCCGGCGAAGGCCGGCGCGACCTCGAACCAGCTGCTGCCCTGGTTCCCCACGCCGTGCAGGAAGAGCAGCGGCTGGCCGCTCCCTTTGACCAGCGACACCTGACGGTCGCTCTCGCCGCCGAGCGAGAGCGGCGTGAAGCCTGCGGCGAGCAGCGCGTCGCGCCGGTACTTCTCGAGCTTCTCGAGCGACGGGCCGTCGCTCTGGACCTCGCCCTGCGCGACAGCGGCAACGAGTGCGAGCGCGCTCATCGCCTTCATCCAGCGGTTGCAGCGTGCCTGACGGGGCATCGGTCCCGACCTCCAGTGTTCATGTTCCAGTGACCAGGCCGCCGTCCACGCTGAGCACGGCGCCGGAGACGTACGATGCGGCATCCGAAGCCAGCCACAGATAGGCCTCGGCGATCTCGTCGGGCTGCCCCATGCGGCCGAGCGGAGTGTGACCCACCATGCCGTCGAGCACCTTCGGCGGCATGGCGGCGAGAATCTCGGTGGCGACGAAGCCCGGCGCCACGGCGTTCACCCGGATGCCGTAGCGGCCGAGCTCGCGCGACCAGGTGCGGGTCATCGTGATGACCGCGCTCTTGGTCGCAGCGTAGTTGGTCTGGCCGAAGTTGCCGTAGAGGCCGACTACGGACGAAGCGTTGAGGATCGCTCCGCGACCCGCCCGGATCATGTGCGGCGCCGCGGCGCGGGCGCAGAGAAACACGCCCTTGAAGTTGACCGCGACCACCGCATCGAAAGCGTCGTCCTCCATCAGCGAAGCGACGGCGCCGTCTTTCCACTTCACCAGTTGCGCGTCGCGGACGATGCCGGCGTTGTTGACCAGCACGTCGTAACGTCCCCAACGCGCGACGACCTCGGTCGTCGCGGCTTCGACCGCCGCGCGGTCGGTGACGTCGACGCGCCGGAAGAGAGCGTCGCCCCCGCCCGGGGCGAGGGCGACGAGCTCTGCGGCCAGCCCGTCCCCGGCGGCGACGTCCCAGGCGGCGACGCGCGCCCCTTCGCGGGCGAAGCGGCGGGCGATCGCCCGGCCGATGCCCGCCGCGGCGCCGGTGACGACGACGACGCGGCCGGCGAGTCCGGTTTCGATCATCGGCCGCGGCCTAGAAGAACCGGTACTCGATGGTGGCGAGCACGGTGCGCGGCGCGCCGTACGAGCCGGTGAGGATGCCGAGCGACGGGATGTTGTAACCGTTGGTCAGGTACTCCTCGTCGGTCAGGTTCTTGCCGTTGATGCCGATGCGCCAGTTGGCGCTCGGCGACAGCCACGAGATCCAGGCGTCGTAGAGCTCGTAGGACGGCTGCGAGATCGGCAGCAGCGGCTGGCCCGGACGGCCCGGGTAGGGGCCGCCCTCGTTGGTGAGGATGGCGTCGTCGCGGTAGGCGCCGCCGACGCTCGCGGTCAACAGGCCGCCGAAGACCGGAAAGTCGAAGTTGAAGTGCAGGGCGCCAGTGAACTCGGGGGCGTTGGTGATCACCTGGGTGTCGACGAAGCCGTCACGGTTCGAATCGAGGAACTCGTCCGGGGTGAGATCGAGGTAGGAGAGGTAGCCGTTGACGCCGAACCAGTCGACCGCGTTGTTCGAGGCATCGAACTCGATCTCGGCGCCCTTCATGGTGGCGTTGCCGGCGTTCAGGAAGTTGCCGAAGAAGGCGTCCTCGACGCCGTCGCCGTTCGAGTCGTAGGCGGTGAAGGTGGAGACCTGGACATCCTTGTACTTGCCGTAGAAGACCGCCGAGTTGAGGATCAGCTGGCCGTCGGCGAGCGCCGTCTTCAAGCCGACCTCGCCGACCGTCAACACTTCGTCGTCGAACGGCTCGGCGGACTCCGGGAAAACCGTCGACTGGGCGCGGACGTTGAACCCGCCGCTCTTGAAGCCCTGGCTCACCGTGACGTAGCCCATCACCGCGTCGCTGAACTTGTAGTCGAGGCCGAGCTTCGGGGCGATCGAGTCGAAGGTCACGTCCTTGTCGTAGTCGGCGGTGATCGCGTTGACCACGGTGAAGGTGTCGTTGGTGTAGCCGGCGTTGAAGGCGATGCCGTTCTTCTTCTCGCGCGTCGCCCGCAGACCGAGGTTGAAGGTCAACCGGTCGGAGAAGGCGTAGCTGCCGTCGGCGAAAACGGCGATCGAGTTGGTCAGCGTCTTGCCGTCGGTGGTGCCGAACAGGCGGTTGAGGAAGATGTTCTTCACCAGACCGCCGGCCTCGCCGTCGAAGTAGTAGAGGCCGAGGACGCCGGTGAGCTTCGTGCCGGCGTCGTAGAGCAGCTGGAACTCCTGCGAGATCTGGTTGTCGTAGTAAGTCGCCTGCACGTCGGTGATGCGTGCCGGGGTCGTGTCGAAGTCGATGTTGTTGTCCGAGTCGGACTCGCGGTAGGCGGTGATCGACTTGAACAGCCAGGCGTCGTTCATGTCCCACGAAATGACCATGGAGGCGCCGAGCGAGTCGGTACCGTTGACCGGTGCGAGGCCGCTCTGGGTGTCCCAGCGCGAGTCGTTCGGCGGGCAGGTCCGGCCGAGGAAGAGCGGGCAGAGCGGATTCGCCGCCAGGCGCTGGTAGCCCTTGGGCTCGGCGTCATCGCGCGAAACGTCGAGGCTGAACGCCACCTTGACGTCGTCGGAGACCAGCCAGTCGAGGCCGCCGCGAGCGGCGACGGTCTTGCGATCCGAGACGTCTCGCCCGGTGAACAGGTTGGTGCCGTAGCCCTCGTGCTGCAACGAGGCGACGGCGAGCTTGCCGCGGAGCTTGCCGGGGATGAGCGCGCCGGCGAAGTTGGCGCGGAAATCGAGGTTCGACTGCGTGCCCGGAGAGAACGAGATCATCGCCGTCGTGTCGTCGGTGAGCGGGGTGCTGACGTACTTGATCGCGCCGCCGATGGTGTTCTTGCCGTAGAGGGTGCCCTGCGGTCCGCGCAACACTTCGATCCGGCTCACGTCGTAGACGTCGAGCAGGGCGCCTTGCGGGCGGGCGAGGTAGACATCGTCGATGTAGAGGCCGACGCCGGGATCGACGCCCCACAGCGGGTCGGCCTGGCCGATGCCGCGGATGAAGGCGGTGAGGGTCGTGGACTGGTTGCGGCCCTGATAGACGGTCAAGTTCGGGACCTGGGTCTGGAGCTCGGAGATGTCGGCCGCGGCGGTCTCTTCGAGGCGATCGCCGGAGACGGCGGTGACGGCGATCGGAACCTCCTGGAGGTTCTCCTCGCGCTTGCGGGCGGTGACGACGATCTCCTCGCCGACCTGCTGCATGCCCTCTTCCTCGGCCGCCTTCGCCTCGGCTGCCGTGGCCGCTTCGTCCGCGGCGCTGGCCGCGGCGGCCGGGGCGGCGCTCTGCTGCGCGCCGGCCGGCTGCAGGGCCAAGCCGAACAGCGTGGCGATCGCCAGCGCGGCGACCAGCTGCCAGCGGCCGCGAGGTACTGCGGTGTCCGACGTCTGTTCCTGTGCCAGATAACTCATGACTTGCCCCTTTTGGTGCCGATGGACCTCGCGGTCGTGGTCTTTCCTGCCGGACGCTTGCCGGCGCTGGAACGTTGGGTGGAAGGCTGGCCCTCGCCGGCGGAGCGCGGCAGAAGACCGAAGCGAAGCAGCCGAATGAACTCGCCGACCGCCTGCTTCGGCGTCATGCCGAAGTGCAGCGGTGCGCCGAAGCACTTCTCGACGGTGAAGAAATAGAAGAGCCAGCGCGAGGCGAGCATCACGGCGACCATCGGATCGGCGTCACCGAAGTCGCCGGCACGCTTGCGCTCGGCGAAACGCGGGCCGTAGGCGGTCGCGAAGCGGGTCGCCATGCCTTCGTAGAAGGCGCGGATGTGCTCGCCCTGGAACTCGATGACGTCGAGATAGATCAGCAGGATGTGCGGACCGTTCTCGTCGACCACCTCTTCGATCGCCAGGGCGAGCTCTTCCAGGTCCTCCGGGAAGTTGGCGCGTGCGAAGACCTGGTTGAGCTTGAGCTTCGGATCGACCAGGCGCTCCCAGTAGGTCTCGATCAGGCGCTGATAGATGGCGTGCTTGTCGGGGAAGTGATGGTAGATGTTGCCGACCGAAAGCCCGGCTCGCTCGGCGATCTGGCGCAGCGTCGTGGCGCCGTAGCCCTGCGTCGAAAACAGGGCGAGGCCGGCGTCGAGGATCGCCGTGACGGACGCCTCCGACTTCTCGAGCTGCCTCACCTTGGCCGTCATCGACGCACTCCCCCAAATAAAAAACCGAACGCTTGGTCGGGAACACTCTCGTTGAACGCCCCCCCGGTCAAGCCGCAGTGCGGCAACGAACGTGCGGCAGGTCGGTTACGGGTCAGGCCCCGCTTTCCGGGCCGTCTCTGCCGCGGGTGGTATCATCCGGCCGACGAATCGAGCCCCTGCCTGTCGTCTCTTCCCCGGTCGGGGCTCCTCGCGATGAGAGCGATCGAGCTGAAAACAGAGGTGCCCGGCCCGCAATCGCGAGCCCTGATGGCACGCCGGCAGGCGGCGATCCCGGCCGGAATCGGCCACTCGGCGCCGGTGTTCGTCGCCAGCGCAGAAGGTGCGCTCCTGCATGACGTCGACGGCAACACCTTCATCGACTTCGCCGGCGGCATCGGCACCCTCAATGTCGGCCACACCCACCCTGCCGTCGTCGAAGCGGCGCGCGCGCAGCTCTCCCGCTTTACACACGCCTGCTTCGCGGTCACCCCGTACGAAAGCTACGTCGAGCTCGCCGAGCGCCTGAACCAGCTGGTGCCCGGCACCTTCGCCAAGAAGACGCTGTTCGCCGGGAGCGGCGTCGAGGCGGTCGAGAACGCGGTCAAGATCGCGCGCCGGGCGACCGGACGCGAAGCGGTGGTGGTGTTCGAGCACGCCTTCCACGGCCGGACGCTCCTCGGCATGTCGATGACCAGCAAGGTGCAGCCGTACAAGCTCGGCTTCGGACCGTTCGCGCCCGAGATCTACCGCCTGCCCTTCCCGTATCTGTATCGCCGTCCAGAGGGCGCAGGGGCGGACGAAGCGACGTTCCGGCGCGAGCTCGAGGAGTTCTTCGCCACCCACGTCGCCGCGCAGAAGGTGGCCTGCGTCGTCATGGAGCTGGTGCTCGGCGAGGGCGGTTTCGTCGTGGCGCCGCCCGCCTATGTCCGGGTGCTGGTCGAGCTCTGCCGAAAGCACGGCATCCTGTTCGTCGCCGACGAGATTCAGACCGGCTTCGGCCGCACCGGCCGGCTGTGGGCGATGGAGCACTACGGAATCGAGCCCGATCTGACCACGATCGCCAAGTCGATGGCTGGAGGACTGCCGCTCTCTGCCGTCACCGGCCGGGCGGAGATCATGGATGCCGCTCAGGTCGGCGGCCTCGGCGGGACCTTCGTCGGCAACCCGATCGCCTGCGCCGCAGCGCTCGCCGTCCTCGACCTCTATGCGCAGCCGGAGTTCCTGGCGCGTGCCGCCGAGCTCGGCAGCCGGATCGAGGCGCGGCTCGCCGGAGTGGCGGCCCGCCACGAGTGCGTCGGCGAAGTCCGCGGGCTGGGGGCGATGCGTGCCCTCGAGCTCGTCAAGAGCCGCGCCACCCGCGAGCCGGACAAGGATCGCACCGCCGCGACGATCCGCCGCGCCTGGGAGCGCGGCCTGCTGCTGCTCTCGGCGGGAACGCACGGCAACGTCATCCGCACGCTGATGCCGCTCGTCATCACCGACGAGCAGCTCGAAGAGGGCTTCGAGGTCCTCGAGCTTTCGCTGGAGACATCCGGTGCTTAGGCGGTTCTCGCGGTACCTGTTCACCGATCCGTAGCGGGCCTTGGGCTGGGAGAGTCCGACCCTTCCAACGCGCGTCCAAGGAGCCCATGGTCATGAACCGTACCGAAGTGCTTCGCGAGTCACAGCGGTGGCTCGACATCATCTCGTCGACGCAGATCTCCGACGAGGAAAAGCGGCGGATCATCACCGAGACCGCCGAGAACTTCAACTCGTACTACAACCGCGGCTATCTCGAATATCGCAAGTCGATGGTCGAGATGCGCGACGAGCCTGCCCTCGAGTGGGAGGGGCAGGGGTCGCTGCTCTACGACCTCACCGGCCGCCGCTTCATCGACTGCCTGGGGGGCTACGGCATCTACAGCGCCGGCATCCGCCATCCGAAGATCGTCAAGGCGGTCGCCGACCAGCTGCAGCGTATGCCACTCTCCTCGCAGGAGCTGATCGACCCGCTGCGCGGCGCGCTCGCCGAGCTGCTCGGAGAGATCGCCCCTGGCGACCTGCAGTATTCGTTTTTCATCAACAACGGCACCGATGCCGTCGAGGGCGCCTACAAACTGGCCCGGTTGTACACCGGGCGTACCAACTTCATTTCCTCGATCCGCGGCTTCCACGGCAAGAGCTGCGGCTCGCTCTCGCTCATGGGCAAGTGGGAGTACCGCGAGCCGTTCCTGCCGCTCCTGCCGGGCGTCCAGTTCGTCGAGTTCGGCGACGCCGAGGCGGTCGAGGACGAGCTCTACAAGGCGGACGCCACCGGCAAAGGGGTCGCGGCGGTCATCATGGAGCCGATCCAGGGGGAGGCTGGCGCGATCGTGCCGCCGGACGACTTCTGGCCGCGCATCCGCAAGGCCTGCGACGAGTACGGGGCGCTGCTCATCGCCGACGAAGTGCAGACCGGCATGGGACGCACCGGCAAGATGTTCGGCGTCGAGCACTGGAACACGGTGCCCGACATCCTCTGTCTCGGCAAGGCTCTGGGCGGCGGCGTCATGCCGCTCTCCGCCTTCGTCTCGACGCCCAAGATCTGGAGCGTGCTGGAGAAGAACCCGTTCATCCACACTTCGACGTTCGGCGGCAATCCGCTCGCCTGCGCGGCCGGCATCGCGGCGATCCATGTCACGCTCGAAGAGGACCTCGTCGGCCAGGCACACAAGAAGGGCCGCTATCTTCTGGGCGAGCTGGTGGCGCTGCAGATGCGCTACGACCGCGTGCTGCGCAAGGCCCAGGGCAAGGGCCTCCTTCTCGGCCTCGAGTTCGAGAACACCGAGATCGGCTACAAGGTGGTCGCCAACCTCTTCAAGCGCGGCGTCCTCGTCGCCGGCACGCTCACCAACTCACGCGTCGTACGTATCGAACCGGCGCTCAACATCTCCGACGAGCTGATCGACGAGGTGCTCGAGATCCTCGAGGAGACCCTGAAAGAGGTCGACCGCGAGACCGCCACGATCGTGCGCGACGAGGACGACGACTGATCCACCCCTGGGCTCAGGGACAGGTCGAGAAGGCGTCAGTGTCGGTGATCGCCGGGGAGCTCACTCCCGGGCGGTTGAAATAGCTGCGCGAGCGGCCGGTGTAGGTGTCGGTCACACGCAGGGTGTACTCGACGTTGGTGGTGGCGGCGGCGAAGAACCAGTGGCGGGAGAACTCGGCGCAACCGTCGACCACCTTGACCAGCAGCTCGAGGTTGGCGTCGTCGAAGAACCAGAAGAGCCCCGAGTCGTCGGTCAGCGAGCGCGTGTGGCCGTAGCCGCGACTACCTTGAAAGTCGCGCCACTCGACGGTGACCCTGAAACGACTCCCGCCGAGGCAGAGCGCCGTCGAGCTCTCGACGCAGGCGGGTGCCGGCTGCAGGATGGCGTAGCGCTGGGCGACGAGCCGCGTAGGCGTCGACTCGAAGTAAGTCGTGCTCCAGGTGACGACGAACTCCGCCCCCGTCAAACCCGCGACGCTGACATCCCGCAGATCCGGGCCGGAACCCGACGGCCTGATGAGCAGGGTGTCGCCGAGCGGAGCTGTGGAACGGAACGCGCGCCCGTAGATCGACGTGGTCGACGGATGGAGCCCGCTTTCACGCCATACCGCGAAGAACGACCCAGAGACGATCGCAAGCCGCAGATCGAAGAACCACTCGGCGGCCGAATCGCGCAATGTCAGCTGACTTCCCACCGGGCTGCCGACATCCGAGAAGACGCGGGCCAAGAGTGAGGCGCCAGAACTCCCCTGGTGGCCCGAGCGCCAACTCACCGCCAGGTCTCCCGAGGGCGCAGCGATCACGTCGACCAAGTCGATCGATCGGCTGTTGTCGGCGACCACGAACTCCGGGGCAAGCGCGTTGCCCTGGCGATCGAAGAGTTGCGCGACCAAGCGAGGAAACCCCGAGCCCGGCCCCTCGAGCCAGACCAGTGCGAAGCCGCCTCCCTGACGCCTCGCGACCTTCGGCGTACGGCGCCCCACCGTTCCCACGGAGCCGAGCGACTGCACATCCCCGAGAGCTCGGCACTCGGCATCGAAACGGCGAAAGAAGACGCTCGCTTCGACGCCAGCCACCTGCGGATTCTCCTGCCAGGCCGCGACGAACGTACCGTCAGTGTCAACGGCCACGTCGGGCAAGTAAGGCACCCGGGTGCCGGGAGAGATGTTTCCGGTGTCGACCCGGACAGCTGCGCCGCGGGGCCTGCCGGCGTAGTCCACGCATGAAGCTCCGAGCTCGTATCCGCCGAGCTCTGGGTGCCACTTCAGGCCGATCACCACGCTATTGCCCGCTCCGTCGAGTCCGATCGTGGGGTACCGCCACTCGAAGTCGCGCAGGGTCCCGGAGACAAAGTCGCCGTTCCGATCGAAGAGTCGCATCCGACCCTCGCCCTCGCGCCCGTCATCGGGGTCGCGGTAATCCCAGGCGACGCCCCAGCCACCCAGCCTGTCCGAAGAGACTTCGAGATACTCCTCTGAAGGTCCGGGCGGTCGGATCGCGATCTCGCCGCCGATGGGAACGACCTGGGCGCCCAGGCTCGAGGCGAAACCAGTTGGTGCGAGCGCAGCGGAGAGAATCAGGGTGCCTGCTCCGCGGCGCAGCCCGCGGCGACCAGCGTTCCACGAACCGAACTTCCTCACGGTGCCCTCCGATCGCAGTACCGGCCTGATCTCACACACTAGGCGCAATCGGGGTACGGAAGGGGACAGGCGCGGTCACGTGCCGCACCTTGCCATAGGATTCCCCCATGGGTACCGGACCCGCCGCCATCCTGCCGTTCGTGTTCTGCTTCGTCCTCGACCTGGAGCCGGGATGAGAGTCTGCGTCCTCGGCGCCGCAGGAGCGATGGCGGAGGTGGTCCTCAAAGACCTCGAGGTCTTCGCGCCGGCGGCGGAAGTGACGGCGGCCGACTTCCGGGGGTTCGAGCCGCGGACGAAGAACGCGCATTTCGCGCAGGTGGACGTGCGCGACGAGGCGGCGACGGCGCGGCTCCTTGCCGGGCACGATGCGGTGCTCAACTGCGTCACCTACTACTGGAACCTGCCGGTGATGCGCGCGGCGCTCGCGGCGCGAGTGCCTTACAGCGACCTGGGCGGTCTCTACCACGGCAGCCAGCAGCAGTTCGCGCTGCACGACGAGTTCGTCGCTGCCGGGGTGCCGGCGCTCCTCGGCATGGGGTCGACGCCGGGCATCACCAATGCCATGGTCGGCTTTCTGGCGCGCGAGCTCGACGCGGTGCACGAGGCGCACGTACGCGTCGGCTGCCTCGACCGGGGCGCTTCGGGACCTCTCCCCATCCCCTATGCGCTCGACACCGTGCTCGACGAGTTCGCGCTCGAGCCGTACGTCGTCGAAGCCGGCCGCGCGCATCCCGTCCCTCCGCGCAGCGGCGAGGAGGAGATCGACTTTCCCTCGCCGGTAGGCAGGATGCGCGCCATCTACACCCTGCACTCCGAGGTCGCGATGTTCGCCCGTTCGTTCCCCGGTCTCAACGGCGCGAGCTTCAAGGTGGCGTTCGAGCCGGCCTTCATGGAAAAGGTGCGCTTCCTGGTCGAGCTCGGCTTTGCCGGCCGCGAGCCGCGGGTCGGCGGTGTCTCGCCGCGCCAGATGCTGCTCGCCCTGGGAGCCGATCAGACGAGCCCGGGTGGCGAGCCGGACGATTGCGACTGTCTGCGCGTCGATGTCGCCGGCGAGATCGACGGCCGGCCGGTGCGCCGGCGCGGCGAGTCGCTCATCGGCCCCCACCGCGAATGGGGTTTCGGCGCCGGTGCTCTCGACACCGGCGTGCCGCTCTCGATCGCCGGTGTCCTGCTGGCGGAGCGCGCGGTGGCCACGCCCGGCGTCCTCTGCCCGGAGACCGCGTTGCCGTTCGAGCGCTTCTTCGCCGAGCTCGAGAAGCGCGGCATCCGCGTCGCCTTCTCCGAGCAGGGACAGCTGGACGACTGAGAGAAGGCAAGCCTCGTTCGGAGATTCCGGCGGCAGCCCGCTACTCCGTCGAGCTCGAAAACTGAGCCGTGAGATCCTCGAAATTCCTCGCAACGACATACTGTGCTGGCTCTTCGCGAACCTCAGACGCTAGGGCCGCGAAGTGCGCTTCTCCGCAGTCGATCTTGGCCTGCTCCCGCGGTCGAAGGTCGGTGCCGAAGAGGCTCGGTTTGGTCTCGACCACGAAGTACAAGCGGTTCCCGGTCTCCGTCTCCACGAGCACCGCCCAGTCCGGGTTGTAGGAACCGAGAGGAGTCGGAACCTGGAACCAACCAGGCAGCTTGGCGTAAACCTTGACCGCGGAATTGTTCTGCAGCGACTCGGCGAAGGGCCGCTCGATCGACTCGGAGTCGAACACGACGTACTCGTAGACGCTACGATCTGCCTCGAGCATGTTCCGAAGATAGCCGGCGAGCTCCTTCTCCTCGAAGAGCTCCTGCGCGTAGTAGGAGGAATCGCCCAGGCGCTGGTAGCGGATCCCGTCGACCACCGCGAGCTGCTTGAGCCTGTTGATCGCATCGCTCGCGATGGAAATGAACGCTTGCGGGTTTCGGCTGAAGTCGTCGAGGCGCCGGCTGCCGACGAGAATGCGATGGAGGCTTCGTCGTGTGAGCTGGGTGCGGTCCTGCAACTCGGTCAGGAGGTCCGGCAACTCGATCTCGGACTCCTCGAGCGCGACGGGCAGGGCTGTTTCACGCTCCGTGGCTTCGACGCCGGCCTTGCCGATGACCAGATCAGCCTTCCGCCACTGTAGGCGCGTCCTGGGAATCGGCGGCGCCTCGCGGAGGGCCCGAGCTGATTGCTCGATCAGTCGCTCATTGTCGAATGCCACGCGGTAGGTCGTCTTGTGCTTGATGCGGTCCCAGAGCGCCTTGAACTCGGGACTCTGAAGCACCGCCTGCCGAGCTCGGACGACTCGCCGTTCGTCGGCGTTCTTGATCTCGAGCCGGCCTGCGAGCTTCTTGAGAATCTCTCGAATAGCGCCTGCCTGCGGAGCGAAGGCGTCAGGCACCCCGAAGGTGCCTTCCTTGAGCGCATGTCGCAAGGTGTCCTGCACCTGACCTTGCGCATCGATCTGGCCTTGGGCTTTGAGATGCTCCCAGACCACCTTCGAGGCGTCGACGCCGAGTGGGGTGGTCGAGCCGTCAGCCGCGTGGACAGGGACACCGGCAAACTGATGCGGCTCGACAACGCCGAAACGCAGCCCATCTCTCACGAACTCCCTTTGAAGATTCTCCGCGAATTCCTCATAGCGCTCACGCGCGACGACGGTCAGAGTGTTGACCTCGAAGCCGCGCACCCGGTCGCCACTCTGATTCACACAGAGCCGCAAGCCGCGCCCGATCGTCTGCCTGCGCTCGAGCTCGCTCGACATCTCGCGTAACGCGCAGATCTGGAAGACGTTGGGGTTGTCCCACCCTTCGCGAAGCGCAGAGTGCGAGAAGATGAACTTGAGCGGCGTTTCGAGGGAGAGGAGCTTCTCCTTCTCTTTCATGATCAGGTTGTAAGCGCGCTCGGCGTTCTCCCGGTTGCCTTCATTGTTCTCGGCGGTGTCGGTCCAGCCGCCCTTCCTGTCGATTGAGAAGTAGCCGTCGTGAACCTCTTCGGCAGCCTTGGTCAAGTCGACCCCTTCGAACAGAGTCCGGTAGTCTGGGTGATTCGCCGCCCGCCGGTACTCCTCCTCGAAGATCCGGGCATAGTCGCCCTTCTCGACTCGCCCCTCAGCGTCGTACCTCCGGTACTTGTCGACTGCATCGATGAAGAAAAGACTCAGGACCTTGATTTGCTGCGGGCGCAGGCGCTTCTCCTTGTCGAGATGCTCCTTGATGGTCCGGCGGATCATCTGTCTGTGCACCGCGCCAGAGTCGACATCGCCCCAGGACTCGCCTGGCCTTAGAAAGGCCTCGCCTCCGGGCACCCGAAGCTCCAGTAGCTCGCCTCCTTTCGCGGTCCTGATCTCGCCGATCCGGCAGTTCTCGTAGACCGCGCGCCGCGTCGTGAGCTCGAGGTCGTCGCCGTCCTGGACCGAAACCTCCTGCCGCCGAACCGAGCCGGCAACCTCCACGTCAAGCTCGACGCGGGCGGAGATGCCACACTTCTTCTTGCTGGAAACCGAGAGCAGCCGCACGTAGGGGCGGTTGTGGCCGTCCTCGACCGTCGCGGACGCCACTTCGATCTGTTTGACCAGACGGCGCTCGTAGGCATCCACAGCGTCGAGGCGGTAGACCATGTGGTGCTTGTCGACGTGGGTGGCGGAATAGCGCAGGGTGCAGAGCGGGTGCATCGCTTCCAGGGCGGTCTTGCCAGCACCCTTGAGGCCGCCGTCGACGCTCTGCGGCTCGTCGACGATCACGATCGGCCGCGTCTGCACGATCAGATCGATCGGCCGCTCATCCTGCATCTTCTCGTTCGGCTTGTAGAGGTTGTTGACCTCCTTCTTGTTGATCGCGCCGACGGTGACGACCATGACCTGGATCTGCGAACTGGTGGCGAAGTTCCGCACCTGTCCGAGTTTGGAGGAGTCATAGAGAAAGTAGTCGCATGGCACACCGGCGTAGAGGCCACGGAAATGGTCCTGAGTGATCTGAAGAGTCTTGTAGACCCCCTCCTTGATGGCCACGGAAGGCACGACGATGACGAACTTGCTGAAGCCGTAGCGCTTGTGGAGCTCGAAGATGGTGCGCAGGTAGACGTAGGTCTTGCCGGTGCCGGTCTCCATTTCGACGGTGAAATCGCCTGAGAGAAGCTCTTCTGCGGGCGCCAGCCCGTTCCGTACCTGAACCTCTTGCAGGTTCCTCAGGATCTCCTCTTCGAGGAGCATCAGTCGGTTACCGACACCCACCTGCGACACAGCGAGAGCGAGCATCGATTGCGCCGGCCCGAAGCCGTCGCCGAGATCCAGCCCCACCTGACCGGCACCAGGGAACGGCCGCCGGCTGACGGTGAACTCCGTGCGGCAGATCTCCTGACCCTTGAACAGATCACAGACCGCCTCGATCGCCTGCAGCTGGTAGTCGAGATCGGGTTCGAAGTGGAGCTTCATTGGGCGGAGTTGTCGTTCACCCGCTCAACCCAGCCTTTGCTGGTCAGTATTCTGCTCGCAAGCTCGATCTGGCGGGGTGTGAACCGCCGCTTGCGCACATTCCAAGCGTACACGTCCTCGACGACCTTGTCGGTGGACAACGCCTCGCCGCGACTCATTACCCAGTGGACCGTCGCCAGCAGCTCCAGGCCGGATGGGGATTCAAACCCCTCGACCAGATCTGTGACGCGCTCGAATCGGCTGCGCGATTCCGGATGTGCCTCGAGGAAGGATGCGGCTTCTGCCGTTGCGCCCGGGACGAGCTGGAGTTGCTTGTCTGGCGCATCGCCGCCGTCAGCGTAACCAGAGATCAGTTGCCCCTCGATTTCGTGCAGTACGTGCCGGAGATTCTCGGCGTAGGGTCCGAAAGGCGCCGGCTGGTACCGAAGCTTCAATGGCTCGCCGGCCTCCTGCATGAAGTACATGAGCTTGTGAACTTCCAGCAAGGTCACGAACGGGTCGAGGAGCCCGTCGAGATACCGGCGGGTGAGCTCGACAAGGGCCGCCCGGCCGGCGGTCATTCGGGGTACTTCGCGGCCCCGGTTCGCGGGCTCCGCATTGGGCGCCGCGCCGGGCTCGTAGAGTGTGATCCGCACATCCGAGAGCTGGGCGAGCGCCTTCTCGATCCGCGGACGAACGTCCGACCAGTTCAGCCCCCCCAGCCCGCTTCCCAAAGGCGGAATGGCGACCGACGGGATCTCCTTCTCCCTCAGCACTCGAACGAGGTCGATGAGCCCCGCATCGATGTCCTCGATGCGGCTCTTGCCGCGCCAGTGCCGCTTGGTAGGGAAGTTGATGATCCACCGAGGGTGGGTGAGCCTTTCCGACTCGTAGACGAACATCCGGCCCGGTTGCACCTTCTCAGCCCGGCACGCGGCGGCGTAGGCCGCGAAGTTCTCAGGGAATGCCTTCTTGAACTGCAGGGCGATGCCTCGGCCCATGATGCCGACGCAGTTGACCGTATTGACGAGCGCCTCCGCATCGTCACGAATGATGTCGCCGGCCTTCTTCTCAATCATCGTCGCCCTCCATTCACTCACTGGTAGTACCACTCCCGTCGAATCTCGACCGGCGGCCGATGCCCCGCTTTCGGCAAAGCATGAGCCACCTGCTGATGCGTCGCTGGTGTCAAGACCCCAATTCGCTCGACAAGGTCCAGCGGAAAGCTCCCCTCAACCAGAAACTCGGCCTGCTTCTCGTCCATGTGGCGCGACCAGCTCGAAGAGTGAACGGCACGCCAGTCGATCTGGTCGAGGTGCGCCACATTGCAGCGGTCCTCGAAGTACCTTGTACCCGCGTTCGACAACGTGAACGCCCATCGGTGGCCATGCTTCTCGGCCCAACGAACGCAGGCAAAGAAGTCAGCCTCGAGATGGATAATTGGCTCCTGCCCATCCCGATACGGTAACTCAGGGCGATTCGCCTTGAAGATCAGGTAAAGCATGACGGACCGAGGGCAGAAATAGAAGGGGACGCAGTCGCCAACATGAAGGTCCGGATGGCTCGCAAGCCTGAGCTCCTTGAGTCGGCGTTCCTTGATTCCAGCGATGCCGATTATCGTCCCTGGATTTGCTAGGTGTCCCACTGCAGCATCGCAGACCAAACCGCCAGCCGAGACGATAGAGGGCAATCGGTCGACGTGAACGATGTGGTAGACCTTCGGCTGGGTGGGCGGCAGCATGGAATGGGCAATCAAGGCAGTCGGTGACGATTTGTCACCAACTGAGGAGTTGGCCAGTTAGGGTTCAGGACCGCTCTGGTTGCTCGCTGTAGACGGGACCTCAAAGGCTGCGTACCTTCTGAACGCCGTGTTGTTCGAGGATGGCGGCGAGGTTGGTCTTTGCGACGTCATCCTCGAAAGCGGCGTCGCGGAAGACGCAGGTGACATCTCCGGCGGGCTTGAGATCCTGGATCCAGCCGACGATCCCTAGACCGATCTCTTCGACCTCCGCGCGCCGGATCTCGGTTGCGAGGCAAGTAAAGAGCACCCCACCGCCGACTGAATGAACATCCTTGCTCGCTAACTCGCGCTTCTCGATCGGCACGCATAAGTCCAGTCCGAGCTTGAGCAGCACCTCGTACAAGATGTCCGCCTCGCTCCGATCCGTCTTGAGATTCACGATCGAATCCTGGATCTCCTCGGCCAAGCGCCTCTGATCTCCTTCCCACTCCCGGATGTTGCTCGAATCGAGCTTGAAGACTCGAAAGCCGGCGCTCACATCGAGAAGCGGCGTGCGCGACACTACAGCTCGATTGGCCCGACGCAGGCGCTCCTTCGTCAACTCGGCGAGACTTCGTGGCTTTCCTATGGAATCGCAGAATTCGGCTGCCCGCTTCTGCTCAGCGCGTTCCGAGCTAAGTGGCTCGGGGAGTTGCACTAAGATGAACTGCCTTCGCACGCCATCCCGTGCGACGCTCTCGAAGACAGCCTTCCCCGTGGTGCCGGATCCCGCGAAGAAGTCCAGAACGATGTCCCCCTCGCGCTTGAGCAAGTAAGAGAAGAACATCTCTAGAAGTCTCACTGGCTTCGGATTGGAAAAAACCCTACCATCCTCCGGGAAGTCAGCTCTTAGATCATAGGCTCCGAGGCGACCATCGAGTTCGAAAACACTGCTCAGCTTGTCCTGAAACTCTGATGCGTAAACTTTGAGCTCGACGATTTTGCTTTCATCGTCTCCGAACAAGACCCGCCCCTCAGCAAGCAGCTCATCCATGGAGGACTTAGGAAACCTATAGCCCAGAAGTGGCTGTTTGCAGGGTTTTCCTGTCACCGGGTGGAGAACGTCATACCTATAACCTTCTTTGCCTGGATTGTGAACACTTTGACTGCCGGTAAAGACCCCGCCGGCATCGATGTACTTGTAGCGATCCAGCGGTCCGAGCTCATTGCGATGCTCACGAAACCAGCGCTCGTACTCTTCAACCAATGCATCCCCTGAACGGCAGGCAACGAGTTCTGCTCCAATTCGAACCAGTAGGTCCTTTACCGCAGAAACAGAAGATCTCCATTCCGCTTCAATTCCAACCCTGGTCTTGGCGACGACCAAGACATACTCATGCTCCGTAGCAACGTTAGTTGGGTTGTTGTCGGTTGCGTTCTTCCAAACGACGGTCCCGAGGAGATTCTCCTCTCCGAAAATCTCCGAGCAAATTGCCCTAAGGTTGAAGTACTCATGTTCGTCGATGGAAATCAGAAGCACTCCATCTGTGCTCAAGAGGTCCCGGGCAACTCGGAGGCGTGGGTAAAGCATGTTCAACCACGTTGTGTGGAGTCTTCCGCTCGAGTCCGAGTTCGTTATCAGCGCTCGGCCACCTTCGGCCTGGTTAGTGATCTCGAGGTAGTTCCGAATGGTATCGACGAAGGAGTCTGGATAGATTCGATCATTGTTGGTGTTGTACGGGGGGTCGATGTAGATGAGTTTGACCTTGCCTGCGTAGCTCTTCTGGAGGAGCTTCAGGACTTCGAGGTTGTCGCCTTCGATGAAAAGGTTCTTCGTCGTCTCCCAGTCGACGCTCTCTTCCGGGCAGGGGCGGAGGGTACCGGTCGACGGGGTGAGCGCAAGCTGGCGGGCGCGGCGCTTGCCGTGCCAGTTCAGGCCGTACTTCTCCTCGCGCTCTTCCACGGCCCCGCCCAAGAGCTGTTTCAGCACGTCGAAGTCGATCTTCCCTTCCGAGAAGGCCTCTGGGAAGAGCGACCTTAGCTGCTCCACGTTTTCCGCTACAGGGTCCGCGGACCGCGTTTCGGGATCGTCCGCTTCGAGCTTCTTCATCTCTTCCAGCCCTTTCACAGTCTCGCCAGAGCCGACGCTCGCGCAGCTTCCAGCCGCTTCAACTCCAGATTGAGGTCTACCTGCCGCGCTACCTGCCGCTCCCTGGCCGCCGCCGCCCGGAGCCGCCTCATCTCCAGTTCGAGACGGTTGTACTCCGCGAGGGCCTCACGGCGTGACGTCGAGTGCTCTGGGGAGCTTACCGCCGTGAAGCGCCCCGTGCGACGGGCGACCTCGAGCCCCAGAAGCACGTCGATCCAGCTTCCATAAAGGGCGAACAGGGAGCTCTGGGGCTGGCGGCTGAGGTTCATGGCGGCGAGGAAGTCTGCTGCTGTTCCTGGCGAGGTGTCTATAGGCACCTCTGCGGAGACAACGCCACCGTCGAGGACCACCCGGCCGCTCTCCCCCTGCGACCAGCGCTTGTGGGCGAGGGAAAGCTGAGCCCTGCCGCCCAGGTCGGAGACGAGAACGACCGGATAAGGAACTGCCCGATGGACCAGTTCCAACAGCCGGGAGACCTTGGGTTCGCCTCGCAAGCTCAGACGCAGCAGGGCGATCTCGAGATACTCCCTAGTCACGTCCCGGAACGCCGGTACGCCGACAGTCGTCGGTTTGAGCGCTGCGACCCAGGTGATCGCTTCGATGGCTACCGCGACCTCGCGACGGTCCGCAGCTGTTGGCGCCCCGTGCGCCATAAGGACGGACTTCGGCACCCGCCGATCGACCCGCGCGGCCAGTGGCAGGTCGAGCGCCGCGAGGAACTCTTCTGCCGTCATGGCGCAGTCATTCCGCCGTCAAGCCGCCGATGCGCCCGGCAGGATCACGAGGAAGGCGATCACCTCAAAGTCATCGATGCCGGCGAACTCGCCGGCGAGGGCGTGCGTGCCACCGGGATAAAAGAGGCTCTCGATGGCCCGCTCTTCGCTCTTCCCGGTCACCGCCGCGACCGCCGCGGCGAGGAGGCGGGTCGCATGGCTCATGTCCTCGCTGCACTTCGTCGCAGTATCGAAGCGGTTGCAAGCGGCTTCGACCGGCTGGTCGCGGCCCAGAGACAGCCGCTTCCAGCGGTCGAGGATCGGTCGTGGCTGCGTATGGGGCAAGAGAATCGCTCCGTCCTCGCCGACGTGGACGAGGTAGTGCGGGGCCAGCGGGTAGCCCTCGGCCACGGCGAGCTCTCCGGCGCTCTCCTCCCCACGAAGGCAAAAGAGAATGCCCGGTTCAATTCCGGTCTCGTCCGTCGTGGCCACGGCAAATGTTCCCAGCGGGAGGGTCTCGAGCTGACCCGGGCTCCCCTTCGCATACTCAGCAAGATCGATCCGTAGATCCGTGAGGGTCAAGTCGGCGATCGAAACGCCGGTCGAGAGGTCCTCGAGATCGATCACCGCGTCCTGGAGCTTGAGGAGCTGTTTGCGCCGATACTCGAGGTCGTTCATCGGATTGCCGGACTGCTCCTCGATCAGGTTCTCCTCGCCAGTGGCCGAGATGTCGAGGAGTACCATCCGGCCGCTGACCCGCTGCTCGAGGTTGATGTACTCCTCGAGCTCCATGTTCGGCCAGAAGTTGACCAGCTGAATGCGATCGTTCGGCGAGCCGATGCGGTCGATTCTCCCGAAGCGCTGAATGATCCGTACAGGATTCCAGTGGATGTCGTAGTTCACCAGCCAGTCGCAGTCCTGCAGGTTCTGGCCCTCCGAGATGCAGTCCGTAGCGATCAGGAGGTCGATCTCACCTTCGCCGGCGAGCTCCGCTGGACGCTCCTTGGCGCGCGGGGCGAAGGCCGAGAGGATGGATGCCAGGTCCCGACGCAGGCCTGTGAGGGTCGTCTGATTTCTACCGGCTCCTGTAACCAGAGCCGCTTCGACGCCGAAGGACGCCTTCGCCCAGGGTGCCAGGTGGTCGTAGAGGTACCGGGCGGTGTCCGCGAAGGCGGTGAAGACCGCCACCTTGCGGTTCCCCGGATTGATCGGGTTGGCGATCTTCGCCGCGATCACGTGGCGAAGCGCCTCCAGCTTGGCATCGCGCGAGGCTTCGACCTTGAGCGCCGCGTCGTGCAGGCGCGTCAGCCGCTCGCGGTCTTCGCTGAGGTCCTGGCGCCAACGAACCAAGTCGACGTCCTGGATGAGCACACGGACCTTCCGACCGACGAGCAGGCTCTCAATCGCTGGGTCATCGAGGTCAATCGCCTCGACATCGAGTTCGACTTCTTCGATCTCCCGAGACTCCTCGTTCTCGACTCCGACTTCGCGATTGGCTTCGATCCGTTCGAGCGTCGTCACGACGTCGGCGAGTTGGCGGCCGATGGTGAGCGCGAAGGAGGAGACCGCACTTTCCATGCGCTTCAGGACGTTCACGCGCAGAAGGTGGATGAGGCTCTCCTCCCGGTCGATCTGGCGGAAGAACCGATCGCCACCCGAAACCTCGGTGCTGTACTTCCGGTTGTAGGCCTCCTGCTTGTGGGGCAGGACGTAGCGCAGCGGAGCGTAGGCCGCGAGGGTGAGGCGCCGGATCTCGGAGTTGATCTCGCGGATCGAGCGGAACTCCCCGGCCCGGTCGACGTCGGCTTTGATGTTGATCGGCTTCAGTCGCTCCGGGAAGCGCCCGGTTTCTGAGGTCCCGTAATAGCGCTCGATGTGCTTCCGCGAACGAGCGATCGTCAACAGGTCGAGGAGCGTGAAGTAGTCGAAGCCGAGCATTTCGACGAGCCGAGCCGGCGCGCGCTCCGCGTCGGAGAGCTCGAGCCAGCGATTGAACTGCTTCTGAGCGAGGCGCGTTGTGGCGCTGATGCTGGCAACGCCGTGCGCTGAGAGGGCTCCGTCGTCCCCTTCAGTCGCGAAAGCGATCTGATTCCGGAGGTCCGCAAGGCGGTTGTTCACCGGGGTGGCAGAGAGCATCAGGACCTTCGTTTTGACGCCCTCCCGGATGATCCGGCGCATCAGGCGGTCGTACCGGGTTTCGCTCCCCGCGCGGGGCGTCTTCTTGTTGCGGAAATTGTGCGACTCGTCGATCACCACCAGGTCGTAGTTGCCCCAGTTGACGTGCGCGAGGTCGATATCGCCCGAGAGACCGCCGTCGCGCGACAAGTCGGTGTGATTCAGAATGTCGTAGTTGAAGCGATCGGCCGCGAGAACGTTCCGCCGGTCGTTCGACTTGTAGAGACTCCAGTTGTCCCGCAGTCGTTTCGGCACGAGCACGAGCACGCGATCGTTCCGGAGCTCGTGATACTTGATGATGGCCAGCGCTTCGAAGGTCTTACCCAAGCCGACGCTGTCGGCAATGATGCACCCTCCGAATCGCGCGAGCTTGTCGAGCGCTCCGACGACGCCGTCACGCTGGAACTTGAAGAGCTTCTTCCAGACCACCGAGTCGCGGATGCCAGTTGCGCCGCGTACGACGGATTCTTCATCCAAAGCCTCGCCCTTCTGGGCGAAGAGGTGATGCAGCACGAGAGAGTATGCAAGAGCGGGGGATCGATGACTGGCCAGCTCGTCGAGGAGTTGCAGCAAGGTCTCATGCCCAGCTTCCGCCGATTGTAGAGTCGACCACTGAGCCTCGAACCAGCCATGGAGCGCCGCTGCCTCCTCCTGCGTCTCCGAGGCTTGGATCAGCCGCAAGGGGCTCCCCGGAACCAGCCCGAGGCCCTCGGTGGTGAACGCGATTGCACCGAGAACGACTTGTTCGGGAGAGTCTGGATCACGAAGGGTCGCGATCGACCCCTGTGGTACCAGACCAGGGGTCGTGCGAATCTCGGCAGTTCGTCGCAACCAAGCGGCTAGCGTCGCCGCTAACCAGCGATCCTGAAGCCGATTGCGCCATGAGCGGTCGGCCTCTCCGCCGTGAAGGCCCAGGGCGCGCGGATCGCGTGAAAGCAGCCACCGCGTCCGAGAAAGGTGTTCGAACTCGGACCGAAGCTCGCCGAAGGCGTGGAGTGAGAGCGCTGGCGAAACGGCGTCCATTCCCCAGGCGCCTTTTAGGCTCTCCCGGATCCGATCGATCACGCGGGGGGCCCCGGCGGGAGGCAGCAGCTTCATTTCGGGGACGCTACCATCTCCGGAATTCAGGCAAGGCGGCCCGAACGAGCTACAAGGCCCGCTTCTTTGGGGTGGAGGCGGAAGGTGGGCCAAGGCAATAGGATTCGAAGCGAACAACAGGAGCCCGATATGCCCATCGCGTCCGTCAATCCCTTCGACGGCAAGTTGATTCGCAGTTTCGACGAGGCCGGAGCGGCCGAGATCGAAGCGGCGCTGGCGCTCGCCGAGTCGGCTTTCCGAGCCTGGCGCAGGACGTCGTTCGCCGAGCGCGCAACGAAGATGCTGCGCGCGGCGGAGATCCTCGAGCAGGACAAGCGGCGCTTCGGCGAGATCATGACGCTCGAGATGGGCAAGCCCATCGCCGCGGCGATCGCCGAGGTCGAGAAGTGCGCTTCGGTCTGCCGCTACTACGCCGAGCACGCCGAGACCTTTCTGGCGCCGCAGGAGATCGCGACCGACGCCCACCGAAGCTACGTGCGCTACGACCCGCTGGGTTGCGTGCTGGCGGTGATGCCGTGGAACTTCCCGTTCTGGCAGGTGCTGCGCTTCGCCGCGCCGACCCTCATGGCCGGGAATGTCGGCATCCTCAAGCACGCCTCGAACGTGCCGCAGTCGGCGCTCGCCATCGCCGAGGTCTTCGAACGTGCCGGCTTCCCGCCCGGCGCCTTTCAGACTCTACTGGTCGGGAGCGCGGCGGTCGGGAAGATGATCGACGATCCGCGCATCGCGGCGGTGACGCTCACCGGCAGCGAGGGAGCCGGCGTCGCCGTCGGCCGGGCCGCCGGCACACAGATCAAGAAGGCGGTGCTCGAGTTGGGCGGCAGCGACCCGTTCGTCGTGCTGCCGTCGGCCGACCTGGTGAAGGCGGCAGCGACGGCGGTCAAGGCGCGCACGATCAACAACGGTCAGTCGTGCATCGCGGCGAAGCGCTTCATCGTCCATGAGGCGGTCTACGATCGGTTCGTCGAGCTCTTCGTCGCCGGGATGCGGGCGCTGGTGGTGGGCGATCCGATCGACCCGGCGACGGAGATCGGTCCGCTCGCCACGGCGCCGATCCGCGACGAGCTGGCCGAGCAGGTGGAGCGCTCGGTGGCGGCGGGGGCGAAGGTCCTGCTCGGTGGCAAGGCGCTGCCCGGCCCGGGCTACTTCTATGCGCCGACGGTGCTGGCCGATCCGGTGCCCGGTTCACCGGCCTGGGACGACGAGCTCTTCGGTCCGGTGGCGACGCTCTTCCGGGTCGCCGACCTCGACGCCGCGATCGCCCTCGCCAATCACAGGGTCTTCGGCCTCGGCGCCTCCGCCTGGACGAACGACGCCCCTGAGCAGGCGCGGCTCGCGGTCGAGCTCGAGGCGGGGTCGGTCTTCCTGAACGGCATGGTCAAGAGCGATCCGCGCCTGCCGTTCGGCGGCATCAAGCGCTCCGGCTTCGGCCGCGAGCTCTCGCTCGCCGGCATCCGCGAGTTCGTCAACGTCAAGACGGTCTGGATCGCGTAACTCGGCCAGCGTCGCGCCGTTGGTCGGGTCACTCCGGCACTCGGGATCCAAAGTCGGCTCCTATTTGAGGCGTGGTCGCCCACTTTGGATCCCGAGCGCCGGAGCGCCCCAGTCGAACGCGGCCAAGGCGCTTCTTTCGGGACTGTGCCGACGAGGGGTGGCCGGACCGAGGGCTCCCATAGGCGCGGAGCGCGCTTCTTCAGCGCGAGCACCTATGGGAAGCGGGCCGGACAGGACCCCGAGCACCGGCCCCGCAGGACGAGGATCTGGCTCCTAGCCGAGCTTGGCCATCACGTGCTTGACGACGGTGTAGTCCTCGAGCGCGTACATCGACATGTCCTTGCCGTAGCCCGACTGCTTGAAGCCGCCGTGCGGCATCTCGGAGACGAGAGGCATGTGGTCGTTGATCCAGACGGTGCCGAAGCGGAGCTTGCGTGCCGCGGAGAGTGCCCGGCCGACGTCGCGCGTCCACACGGAAGCCGCGAGACCGTAGTCGACGTCGTTGGCGAAGCGGATCGCCTCGTCGTCGCTGGCGAACGGCGTGACCGTGACCACTGGGCCGAAGACCTCGCGCTGGACGATCTCGTCCTGCTGCCGCGCATCGGCGATGAGCGTCGGCTGGTAGTAGAAGCCCTTGCCGGGGACCCGCTTCCCGCCGGTGACGACGCGGGCATGGCCGGTGGCCACCGAGCGGTCGACGAAGCCGGCGACGCGGTCCTGCTGCTCCTTCGAGACCACCGGTCCGATGAAGGTGTTGTCGTCGGCGAGGTCGCCCCAGGTGACAGACTCGACGACGCCGGCCATCGTCTCGAGGAGCTTGTCGTAGATCTTGGGCCCGCCGTAGATGCGCGTCGCGGCGGTGCAGTCCTGGCCGCTGTTGGCGAAGCTCGCGAGCTTCAAGACGGCCGCCACCTGCTCGAGGTCGGCGTCGTCGAACACCACCACCGGCGCCTTGCCGCCCAACTCGAGGTGGACGCGCTTCAGGCTCTCGGCGGCGGTGCGGGCGACGATCTTGCCGGTGCCGACATCGCCGGTGATCGACACCATGCCGACCTTGGGATGGCGGACGAGGCCGGCGCCCACCGGCTCGCCGTAGCCGGTGACGACGTTGAAGACGCCGGCGGGGAAGATATCGGCCGCGAGCTCGGCGAGACGCAGCGAGCTGAGCGGCGTCTGCTCTGACGGTTTGAGGATGACCGTGTTGCCGGCGGCCAACGCCGGGCCGATCTTCCAGATCGCCATCATCAGCGGGTAGTTCCACGGCGCGATCGAGGCCACCACGCCCACCGGTTCGCGGCGGGTGAACGAGGTGTAGCCCGCGAGGTACTCGCCGGCGGCCTTGCCCTCCATGCAGCGCGCGGCGCCGGCGAAGAAGCGCAGGTTGTCGACCAGGAACGGGATCTCGCTCTTCGCCAGCCAGTGCGGCTTGCCGACGTTGGCGGCTTCGAGCAGCGCGAGCTCGTCGGCATTCGCCTCGATGCGGTCGGCGAGCTTCAAGAGCATCCCGGCGCGCTCGCCAGGGGTGCGGTCGAACCAGCTGTCGAAGGCGTCGTGCGCTGCGGCGACCGCGCGCTCGACGTCCTCGGCGCCACCGACTGGCACCTCGGCCAGCACCTCCTCCGTCGCCGGACTGGCGATCTTCTCGGTTTTGTCGTCCGCCGCCGCCACCGCCTCGCCGCCGATGAACATCTGGAA
This sequence comes from Acidobacteriota bacterium, assembly GCA_052035735.1. GTDB lineage: Bacteria > Acidobacteriota > Thermoanaerobaculia > Multivoradales > JAGPDF01 > JAGPDF01. The sequence continues at coordinate 19,547 of JBPOHI010000150.1, read as the reverse complement.
TTTCTTCATGTCGTCCTCGTCTCGCTCGCTGGGGCCGGAGGCCCGAGAAGTTGCCGGTCTGTTGCTCCGGCCATTCTGTCGGAAACCACCGGGAGAGGAAAAGCTCGAACAAGAAAAGTACCGAACCGGGGTCGGCTGGCCGGGGTGGCTCTGGTACCCTTCGCCCGCTGTGGCGAAAAAGTCCCGACTCGCGAAGCCGATGCCGACCCCCCCCTCTTCCTCCCCGGCCCGGGCTGCCGCCGGCTGGAGCGACGGGCGCTGGGCGCTGGTGCTGGGTCTGCTCGCGGCCCTGCTGCGGGTGCTGTTCCTCTTCTCCGGCACCGACCGCTCGTGGCCGTACACGGTCTTCTACGAGGGGGACTCGGAGACCTTTTTTCGCTTCGCCCGGGCGCTTCTCGCCGGTGAGCTCTACGACGGCGGCATCCCGTTCCATCCTCCCGGCTTCGCCTTCTTCCTCGCCGGGCTGCAGACGCTGGTCGGCGCCGGTGCGGCGAACGCCGCTGTTCCTCACCTCGCGATCAAGCTGATCCTCGCCGTCGTCGTCGGCGGCGGCTCGGTGGCGTTGCTCTATCTCGCGACGGCGGCCGCGCTCGGCCGGACGGTGGCGATCGTCACCGCGCTCCTCGCCGCCTTCCACTTCGGCCTTTACGTCCTCGCCGTCGCGCCGGTCGGTGATGGTCTCTTCCAGCTTCTGCTCCTCGCCGCGATCACGCTCGTGGTGCGCTGCCCTGAGGGAGAACTCACTCGCGCCCGGATCTTCCTACTTGGTCTCGTCTGGGGAGCGATGGCACTTACCCGCGCGGAAGGGATCCTGCTGGGCGGGCTCATCGTCGGCTTCGGTGCCTTCCTTTACTGGAAGAACGCGACAGCCGCCAACAATGCCGCGAGATGGCGAAGACTCCTCCCCTGGGTAGCCGTCGCAGGAGTGGCCGCTGCCGTCGTTCTCCCCTGGACGGTGCGGAACGCGATCCGCCTCGGCGAAGCCGAGCGCCGCCTCGCCGGCGGCCTCGCCGAAGCCTTGCCTCGTTTCGTGCCGGTGACGATGTACGGGCCGCTCAACCTGGCGCTTGCCAATCACGCCGGAGCGGACGGCTCCTTCTCGGCCGCGTTGCTCGCGTCGAGCGGCGACTCGGCGCAGCTCCAACTGACGAATCCCGAGCACCTGCGATTTCTGCTCCACGGCAATCGCATGGCGGCAGCCTGGATCGGCGCGCACCCGGGCGACTTCGTACGCCTGGTGGGGAAGAAGTGGGCGCTCTACGCCGGCACTCTCCGGCTCGGCTGGACGCAATGGAACGCTCCCGGCGGCCTGACGGGTCTGCGCCGGCCGGTCGATCTGTTCGTGCCGGAAAGCGCTGCCGCCTTCGCTCTCTGGGTGCCGGCGCTCCTCGCCGGTGCGCTGTTGCTGGTGAGGGGCGAGGCGCAGCAAAGGCGCTGGCTCGTTCTCACGCTCTTGTTGACTGCAGTATCGCTCGTCGTAGTGGCCTTCTTCTTCGGCTACGCGCGGCTCGGCCTGTTGCTCCTGCCACTCTGGATGGGCGTCGCCGCGACCGCGCTCGTCGGCTTGGGTCGCTGGCTCTTCGCACGCCTGCCCGAAGACCAGCGCGGCCTCTTCCGCGGCCCGCGCGGCCGCTCGCTGGCAGCGACGCTGGTCCTGCTCCTCGTCGCCCTCGAAGTCGCCGGCACCGTCCGCGGCCATCGCTTCGAAGCCACCGGCACCACCCTCCCCGGCAGCAACCGCCTCGACCGCGACCAGCCCATCCACTTCCGGCCGTTGCCAGCAGAATAGTCCTCGACCGGACCGTGCGGCGGCGTGGGAAGAGCACGTCTATACTCGGGTCGGCCAACGCGACACTTGGCAGCTCGTTCGGATGGTTCGGCGGCGGGGGAGGTACGAAGACGTACAGCTACAACGCATCCGGCGACGGAACGGGCGCGGTTCTGGGCGGGGCGACGACCACCTACATCGTGGACGATGCCCACCGCATGTCGGACTGGACGCAGACCGGCGCAACGACGATGTCGGCCACTTACGACGGTCGAGGCCTCTTGAGCTCGACGATGTTCCCGCCGAGCAAGTTCCGGAAGGAGTCTCACTTCACCTTCTCGACTTCGGGGGTCCTCATGAATCGCTCGACGATCCAGCTCCCGGGCCCGCTCGAGATCGAGGACTACTGGTACTTCTCCTTCGCTGGCATGCCTGTGGCCCTGTGGCGGACGAATGCGCTGAGCCACAGTTCTCCCATCGAGACGTTCGTGGTCGATCATCTGGGTACGCCCGTCGCCTGGACGAACGCCCCCACCTCGAACGCCGGCTTCGACCCCTTCGGCGTCGACTACGCCGGCAACCTCAACAACCTCGGCGCCGACCACATCTTCCCCGGCCAGACCGTCGACATCTTCCAGCAGCCCAACGCGAGCCTCTACTACAACGTCAACCGCTGGTATGAAACGGGAACCGGGCGATATGCCAGCGCCGACCCGCTTGGCGTAGGAGGTTCTAGTCGTAGAGGGCCGAACCTGCTTTACGCCTATGCCGCCGGAAACCCCATTTCCTTCATCGATCGGCTTGGCCTGTGGACAACCATTGGCTGCACGAAAGCTCAGGCATCAGTGATCGGCGGCGCGATCAACAGAGCGAAGCAGAGCATCGACAATCCGCGAAACCCATGTGGACTCTGCCAAAGCGATGGAGGAAATCTCAAGAAGAACATCGATGACAGCACGTACTACTGCGCCGACAACAACGACTTCGCCCTGGCGTTTCACAGAATGAGCCCCGGCGACTGTGGAAGTGTCTACAACGCCCAGGGGCAAAAGGACGGGTTCTCGATCGCTCTCGCCTTTGACACTCCGCCTGGCCTGCCGCCCTCACCGCCAGGAGGGCCGTGCAAGTGCCTTGCGGGGACGATCCTTCATGAGGCCAGCCACAACGCTCTTGGAACCAGTGACTATGCCAACGACAACAACGCCTACGACCTGGAACGAAAATGCAACAGCAATGGCGACTACGGCTGCACGCCATGAGAGAGGGCAAACCGGGTACCCTCGGGTCGTGGGTTTGTTACGCGAGGAGTTTGGCCCAGCGCTTGGCGCGGAGCTTCCTGATTCTCGCGGCACTTGGATGTTCCTCAACCGAGCTGGCCTCCACAGAACCCACGCCACAGATTCTGCGTGCAGGAACGCTAGAAGCGCGCCTCAGTTGTATGAGCAGCACAGTCCGCGCTACAGAGAGCTTGATTTGCGACGTGTACCTTGTCTCGGGCCGCGAAGGCGGAGCAATCGCGGTTCCTCGCTTCATAAGACCATTTCGAACGCCAAACAGCCCCCCCACCTTGGTCGCATTCGAGGTGTCGACTCCGGAAGGGTCGACACCGCTCCAGATGTCTGATGAAGCGACCCACGGAAGATACGAATCCAAGTCACTTCCCAAGGAGGGGTTGCTGATCTTACATCCGGGAGGGATCATTGGTTGGCGTTTCGATCTCAATGGCGATGACTGGCTCTTGCCGAGACAGCCAGGAAAGTATCCTGTCCGCGGAGTTTTTCGAATAGATCTCACGGAGAAAGATGAGAAGGGGGAGGTCTACGAAGCTGTCCGTGAAGTCGCCGGGAAATACATGAATCAGCTTGGGAAGATCGTAGCCCATGGCGAGTGGCCGACGAACTGGGTGGAGGTCACAGTGAAGGAATCTGGACACGCGACCGTCAACTGACCATGGGTGCGACGTGTGGCTACAACGCTCACCGCTGGTATGAACCGCAGACAGGGCGGTATACGAGGCCGGATCCGTTGGGGCTGCGCGGAAGCGCAGCGCTCCAGCTGTACGGGTACGCGGACGCCAGGCCGACGCTGATCGCAGATCCCTTCGGACTCTGCACGTGTCTTGACGAGTGTCCGCTTGGCCATTGGAGTTACAGTGGTCAGTCGGCAACTTTCGTTCCCATGGGGGCCGGTATTTCCTATGCTCGCGGTCAGTTCACTTGCGACTCGAATCCAAGTGCAACCGTACTGGTGCGGTCAATCTGCGGAATCTTAGGGTTCATGTCGAACTCGGGAGTCGGGCAGGACTTTACGCCTCTTGGCGCTCCTGCTGGATGCGGCTGTCGTAGCACCGACCTTCTTGGAACTCAATCTGGCGGCGTAACTGCATCCGCGACCATGTTCTTCGGCAAGACAGAAGGTACTTGTGGTCCAGGGCCCATAGATGCTGGCCGGCCGACCGTGACTGACAATCTGGGCCTGTACGCTGGGTTCGGCGGAGTCGCATGGAACGTCAAGTGCCGCGTTGAAGAGCGATCTGGCTGGTTCTGATCACGTTGCCCTGATGCTTAGACCCACCGCGCGATTGACTACCTGGGTGCTGGCTAGCCTTCCCGTGCTCGCACTCGCGGTAGGCTTCTTCACTACCGATGCATCCTATGGGGCTCGGGGCATTGCAGTCCCCGTGGTGGTCCTTCTCTTCGTATTCGGAATCGCTGGGCTGTTCTTACAGCTGTTTCTGCTTTGGAGGTGGAAGCGGCCAGGGTTAGACACTCGGCGCAAGTTGCTGCAGTGGCTGATCTGGCTCGGGCCAATTGGGCTGATTGCCTGCATTGTCGAACTTCAGGATGCGCGAGCTCCAGGAAGCAACGACTAGGCCCTGGAAATACTCACCGCTGGTACGAACCGCAGACGGGGAGATACACGCGAACTGACCCGCTTGGCATTGACGGCGGTTTCAATCCCTACTTCTACGCCGATGCGAATCCGCTCCGCTTCATTGATCGGCTGGGTCTCGTTTCGAGCGCAGGCGACTGCGGCTGTTGCTCGATGCAGGATCAGGCTCAAGAGCTTCGTCGGATTCAGAACTGGATGAACCAGAACGGACGGAATTACCGCAAGCGCTGGGCGAGTCCTTCATATGGCTGCGGTGACGCTGGCGATAGCGTCGTTTGGGATGTGGTGCGGCAACTTCAGCCGAAGTGCTGGATCACCCGGAACCAGCAACTTGCTTCACCGGGTCGAGGGCTTGGGCTTGCGATCAACGCCGTTTCCTACACTCTCTTTGGAACCAATGCTTAGACACACTTCGTCCCGACGTTCCGCCCCTGTGGAAGTCACGGGGCTCCGCAGGATGACCTGAATGCAGACCCGTACTATGGCGACGATCAGCTGAAGCCGCTATCGACCTCTTGGCGCATCGACGATCTTCAGGATCAGCCGGAGAAGTGTTTCTGGAAGTAACAGCTATGCGCTCCGTGCCGATAAATCGAACGCTGCGGCGAGCCCGCCGGCTTCTACTGGGCTTGCTGTGTGCTGCTTTCGGAATCTGGCTCCTGCTCACGCTTCTCTTGATGGTGGGAACGCTTCTCGGCATCCAGGCACCTTTCGGACGGAGCTTCGAAGCGGGCGTTCTCTACGCGATTTTCTTCCACGACCCAGCAGCGGTTTCGCTGGGAAAGGATGTCGCCGTCGTGCCGCTCTATCTCTACCTGCTCTTTAAGTCCACTCAATGGGCGCGCCGCCTCTTGGCGACGGCCCCTGCGACTTAGCGGAGGTCAGCATCGAGCAAGGGAACGCCCGGCAGTCGCCGGGCGTTCTGCTATCTGGCGCCGGCGAGGGAATTGATGAGCCGTAGGACGGCTCTCTGATCCCTTTCCGGCAGATCACCGACCAGCTGAAACTTTTTCCAGAGCCGGCGCTCTTCGGCATTCACCTCTTCGCGCACGGCCTTGGTGGCCTTGACGCCGAGGAGCTCGTCGGTCGAGACGCACAGGGCCTTGGCGAGGGCGATGAGCGCCGGGGCCGGTGGGAAGCCGTGAGACTGACCGGGATTTCGCTAAGGCATTTGGTGATATTCGAGCGGGCGATTCCAAAGAGCAAGTGCTGCGAGGCCTGTCGCGTTGGCAGTTCGCAGGAAGTAGTCCGATTGCCGAAGGCGGCTCCCCCTGCGGGCCAGAGGCCGTCGAGCGACTGCTCTTCAGATCCTCGGAGAGTGGATTCACCGGTGTGGTTTCGGTCGACAAGGAGGGAATCGTGCGTTGCGTGGCCCTCCTTTCTCCCATGCGAAAGTACGGCTGGAGTCCGCCTGAAGGACTTAAGACTGGAGAGGTAGGTTGAGGTTCGGCGGAAGTACTCGATCGGCGCGAGGCCACCGAAGGTCGCGGCGGGCGACGCGGGTGGTCTAGCCGGCGCGCTTGAGCAGGCTCTTTACTCGGCCACCCGGCGCTCCTGTGGGCCGATTTCGGGCGAGGTCGTGGTGGACCTGCAGGTTGATCCAGAAGGCGGGCGTCGTCTCGAAGGCCTGGGCGAGCTTCCAGGCGGTGTCGGGCGTGATGCCGCGCTTGCCGCGGACGATCTCGTTCACGCGCTGGACGGGGATGCCGAGGTGCGCCGCCAGCGCCACCTGGCTGATCTCGAGCGGCTTCAGGAACTCTTCGCTCAGGATGACTCCCGGGTGAGTCGGGATACGGTTCTCGGGCAGCATGCTTCGGCCCCCTTTCACGAGTGGTAGTCCATCAGACGCACCTGGCTCGCCTTCTGATCTTGCCAAAGAAAGACGATCCGCCACTGGGCGTTGACTCGAATGCTGTGAAGGCCGCGAAGGTCGCCTTTCAGCGCCTCGAGACGGTTCCCAGGAGGTCGCCGCAAATCTTCGAGGTCAGCGGCGGCGTTCAGGAGGTCGAGCTTCTGAAGCGCCATCGCCACAAGCGCCGCAGGAAAGCGGCGGGAGCGTGCGGTCTGCCGACCGTGAAACAGATCCTCCGTGGCGCTGTCCGAAAACGAGGCGATCACACCGCTTGCATGATAACCGGGTTAGACGGATAGGGCAAGAGGCTGCGGCGAAGGCACGGCGGCTCGCTAGGTATCGCTGCTTGGCTGCGGTGAAGGCGCGGAGGGCGGACCTAGGCTCTCCGGCAGCTTTTCGCCCTTGGTCAAGTCCATCACCGAAACAAGTGCGCCAATCGCGCCTCCCCACAGAATTCTCTCGAGCACTCGCCTGGTAGGAAGAATCTGCGAGTCCCGCTGCTTCGCCAAGCGCAGGGCGATGGCGGGAATGACGATGTTCGCAGCAAGCAGCAGGCCGATCGTTGCCCAATAGAAATACGGCAGAGGCCCCCACATCGGAGCCACCGCGTCGATGATGAACGTGACAATCATCATCGACGCGGATATAGAGAAGAGGAGAAGCGCAACGGTTCTAGAAAGAGCGCTTCGCGCGAACATGGATTCGAGGGCCGGTTCGCGTACCCAGGTCGGCGGTTACGGCACGATCGCCGACCAGGCGGCCGTGTCTCCCGTGCCGAAGCCGTCGGCGAAGATCACGTTGTCGACGGTGAAGGAGAAGGTCGCCGAGGCGTTGCCGGCGCCGCAGGTGCCGGTGGGGGTGACGCGCCAGAAGTACTCGATCGGCGCGAAGCCGCCGAAGGTGGCGGTGGTCGCGGCGACGTTCTGCGACTGGACGATATTGGCGAAGCTGCTGTCGGTCGAGATCTCGACGAGATAGGTGGACGAACCCGGCGCGCCGGTCCAGGTGAGCTGGACGGGCGGGGCGAGGTCGACCGCGCCGTTGGCGGGAGAGGCCAGGCTGGGCGTCCCCGGGACGTGGTCGACGAAGACGTCGACCGCGTCCTGCAGGCTCGAGCAGCTGGTCGTCGCGGTCAGCGTGTAGGTCGTGTCAGAGGTCGGCGAAACCTCGACCTGGGCGGTCGTCGCGCCGCCGGGGGACCAGGAGTAGCTGTGATTCGGCAAGGCCGGCGTGCCGATCGTCGTCGACTGCCCCTCGCAGATCGTCACGTCGTTGCCGGCGTTCGCGGTCGGCGGCGGATCCAGGACGGTCACCGTCACCGTATCGCTTGTCTGGTTGCAGCTCGTCGTCGCGGTCACGGTATAGACCGTCGTCGCGGTCGGCTGGACGAACGTCTGAGCGCTCGTCGCGCCGCCGGGCGACCAGGAGTAGGTGTGGTTCGGCAAGGCGGGCGAACCGATCGTTGTCCCGCTGCCGAGGCAGACCGAAACGTCGCCGCCGGCGTCCGCGGTCGCGGGCGGGTCGAGCACGGTGACCGTGACGGTGTCGGTCTTCTGGTCGCAGGCGGTGGTGGCGGTCAGCGTGTAGAGCGTCGTCGCGGCCGGCTCGACGAACGTCTGTGCGGTCGTCGCGCCGCCCGGGGACCACGAGTAAGTGTGGTCGGGCAGCGCCGCGGTGCCGATCGTCGCACCGGCCCCCAGGCAGACCGAGGGGTTGGTTCCTGCGTCCGCGGTCGCCGGAGTCGCGCAAGTGGTCGAACAGACTGGTCGCGTGCCGCAGGCGATGCCGTGGGCGGAGAAGGCGTCCCAGATGCGGCAGGCGTTGGGCGTGCCGTTGGCGAGGTTGCCGTCGTCGTCGTCGGCCGGCAGGAAGACGGTGTACCAGTTGGTCGCCGCGCAACCGTCGACGCTCGCACTGGCGTTGCAGGTTCCGCCGCTGGTCACCTGGTAGGCGCTCTTCGACGGCGTGAGGCTGCCGTACCAGATCTTGTCCATCGCCGCCCAGCCTGGCTCGACGCCGTGCTGGGTGACCAGCATCTGGGCGAGATCCCAGTTCGCCGCGCCGGCGATCACGCTCTCGCAGTGGCCCTCATAGCCCATCGGGCCGCGATAGAGCGACCCGGCACCACCACTCGTGCGATAGGGGCAGTTCACGGCGCCGCCCGAGGTCAGATAGCGGTCGCAGTTGATGCCGGTGTCGGCCGTCACGTTGGACGGCCGGGCGATCAAACCCGGGCCTGAAATGTCGAAGTCCGAGACGTCGCGGACGCCCGTGCAGGCGACGCAATTGTGGCAGTTCGAGCCAGGAAGGAAGTTCTGTCCGATGCAGCCGTCGCGCGTCTCGAGAAAGGCGAAGGTGTCGCCGACCGCCTCGCCCGAGCCTTGGTCGTTGCTCGCCGCACCGCCGGTATTGGTGTCCATGCCGTGTCCCCACTCGTGGAGAAAGACGGCGGCGAGCTCGCCGGTGTTCGAGCAGCCGCCGCCGGAGCGGTAGAAGTTGACCGACGAGCCGTTCCAGAACGCATTGCAGGTCAGATTGATGTTCATGTTGGCGGTCACCTTGCTCGCCAGCCACGTGTTGGCAGGGAAGAAGCTCGCCCCTTTGCGATTGATCCGCGTCAGGTGGTACATGCCGCTGCGCGAAGCGTGGGTGTTGCCCGCACCCCCGACGCCCGGGGTCGTGCAGTCGGTGCCGACGCTCGTGCCGAAGGCGAGATTGCCGTCGGTCGAGTTCGAGAGCGAGATCGTTCCGCACGCATCCGACATCTGGAAGTACTTCCCATTGAGGGTGATCGAGGCCGTGCCGCCGCTGTAGTCGTACACTCCGGCGGCATCGGTGGTCTTGCTCGTGCCGTTGGTGAGCGTCGCGAACGGGAAGTTGACCACGACCTCGGGATCGGTGTTGGTCGTCGGATAGATCCCGCCGGAGACCGTTGCGTCGACGTAGGCGTTGAGATCGGTCACCTCCAGCACCAGGTTGCGGTGGGCGTCGAAGAGCACCTGATAGGTCGTTGCCTCGCCGGGCAGCCGGAAGACGAACTTCCAGACCAACCGGTGGGCATAGCCGCCGCCGGCGACGCCTGCGAACCGCTCGCCCGGAGATTCGTCCGGCGGAGCGACCGGATAGATGTGCAGGCTACCGGCATCGAGGACCTCCGCCAGACGGGAGCTTGCCGGGAACTGCAGCTCGCCGAGCGCGGCGGCGAAGGCGGCGCCGCGCTCGAGCGCCGGCTTCGTGTCGAGGTCGACCGGCGCGACCCGGTCGGCGCCGAACTGCACCAGGTTGCCGTGATTCAGGCGGAAAAAGACGTTCGCACCCTCGACCGGCAGCCCGCCTTCGAACTGCGCGAACTCGACGAACCAGTGGGTATCGCCCCCTCCGAAGCCGGTGCTGCGCGAGCGGTCGAGACGCAGATCGAACCCTTCGACGCCCAGCAGCTCAGGGTAGGCCGCGACGAAATCGCGCAGCCGCCCGGAGACCACCTCGAGCGACACCGGCTCGTCGGGCGCGAGGCCGATGTCTCCGGGCAGCAGGCCGTTACCCGACCCGGGAACGATCGCCACTCCCGAACCCTGCAGGAGATGCGGCCGGTCCGACCGGCAATCCCAGCGCACGATCCAGTCGGCGCCGAAGTTCTGTCGGAAGGCGACGAGCTCCGGCCGGACGGCGCTTCGCAAGTCGCCGAGCTCGTCGAGTGTCGGCCCGACGGCGAGCTCCGGCGCCTCGTAGGCGCGCGGCAGGCGCGTCGGCGCCGTCTCGTCCGGCTGAATGGCGGCGAGGGAGGCGGCGCAAAGCGGCAACAGGGCTACGGCGAGCGGACGCAAACGAGCCAGGGACATCAGAGACTCCTTCGAGGGGAGCTCGATCCTACCGGAGTTTGTTGTACCTCGCGTAGGGGTACCAGTAGGGCTTCACCTCCTGTTTCCAGTCGAGGTGGACGTGCTTGGTCTCGCGGAACTCGTCGAGGCCTTCGACGCCGAGCTCGCGCGAGTGGCCGGTCTTCTTCATGCCACCGAACGGGCCGGCCTCGTTGTCGGTCAGCGGGTCGTTGATCCAGAAGGTGCCGGCGGTGATGCGCTCCATCGCCGTCATCGCCCACTCCATGTTGTTGGTGTAGATGTTGGCGCCGAGACCGTACTCCTGGGCGTTGGCGAGCGCGATCGCCTCGTCGAGGGTGCGCACCTTCATGATCGGCATCGTCGGGCCGAAGGTCTCGGTGGCGACGATGCGCATCTCCGGGCGAACATCGACCAGGATGGTCGGCTCGAAGAAGAATCCGTTCGGGAGTCTGCGGCTCCGATTGCCGCCGGTGAGGACGCGGGCGCCCGCGGCCTTCGCCTCGGCGACCCGGGCCTCCACGTCCGCCAACTGCCGGGCGTTGATCACCGGACCGATGTCGGTTTTCGGATCGAGGCCGTGACCGAGCCGCAACGACCGGGTGAACTTTACCGCCCGGGCCACGAACTCGTCGTAGATCTCGTCGAAGATGAAGTAGCGCTTGCCGCTGGTGCAGACCTGTCCGGCGTTCAGGAAGGCCGCCCAGACGGCGCCCTTCGCCGCGACGTCCAAATCAGCGTCGGGGAAGACGAGGAACGGGTCGTTGCCGCCGAGCTCGAGGTGGCACTTCTTGACCTCGCGCGCGCAGAGCTCGCCCACCCGCTGGCCGGTGGCGAGGGAGCCGGTGAGCGCGACCAGATCGACTCCAGGGTGCGTGACCAGCGCCTCGCCGACCTCGCTGCCGAAACCGTTGACGATGTTCACCGTGCCGTGCGGCAGGGCGGAGAAGGCGGCAGCAAGGTCGAGCGTCGCGAGCGGCGTCTCTTCCGAGGGCTTGATCACCACCGTGTTCCCGGCGGCGAGCGCCGGCGCGACCTTCCACGAGAGCAAGAGCAGGGGGTAGTTCCACGGCACGATCGCGGCGACGACGCCGTAAGGCTCCTTGATGGTGAAGTTCACCTGATGCGGCGCCACCGGCGGAATCGAGCTGCCACGGGCGTCGCGTCCGACTTCGGCGTAGTAGTCGAAGCAGGCCGCCGACCATTCGACTTCGTCGTAGTTCTCGCAGTAGGGCTTGCCACCCTCGCGGGTCATCGTCGTCGCGAGCTCGTGGTGGCGTGCCCGCATGCGCCGAGCGACCTCGTGCAGCAGCGCCGCCTTCTCGACCCCCGGCACGAAGCGCCACTCGCCGAAAGCGGCGCGGGCGGCGCCGACCGCGCTGCCCACGTCGTCGGGCGTGCCGCGGGCGACGCTCGCCAGCCGTTCTCCGGTTGCGGGGTCGTGTACGGCGATTGCGGAGCGCTTTCCGGCCGAGGCTTTGCCGTCGATCCAATGACGTCGCATCAGGTTCTCCCGGTTACGAAAAAACGCCGCCCCGGCTGCAGGGCGGCGTCTCGAAGGTGAAGCGGAATGCTGTTCCTCGGATCAGAAAGTGAAGCTCACGCCCCCGGAGAGGATCGTCTCGTCATCGACGCCGATGTCGTCGAGTACGTCGAGGGCGATCGACTCCTGCGCCATGACGTGGAAGCCGAACCAGTCGTTGAGCTGGACCGGCACCGAGAGGCCGATGAGCACGTCGTTCAGGTCGCCATTCGACTCGTCGAGTCCGAGATCGGCGGCATACCCCTCGGTGAGGTTGTAGCCGAAGTCGATGCCGACCGCGGCGGCGAAGTCGAGGCTCGCCTTGGTCCCCAGCGGGAAGCTGTGGCTGATGCCGATCGTCGCGTAGGCGCCCTCGACAGCATCCATGTCCTGGTAGTAGCTGATCGTCGGCGAGAGGGCGACATCCCAGGACGCGATGGCGTAGAGCTCGTAGGTGTCCTCGAAGCCGTACTCGTCGGTCGTTTCGTTGCTGTACATGTAGGAGACGATGCCCAGCGTCAGGCCGAACTTCTCGCCCAGGGCGAAGGTGTAGTCGGCACCGAAATCGTCCTCGTGGTACGCCGCCGTCTCGCCGGAAAAGGTGAAGTCGGCCGGCACGTCGCCGAAGTAGCCGTAGTAGTAGGCGTTGAAGTTCCCCATGCTGTAGGTCACGTGCGGCACGAGGACCTCGTTGTCACCCAGGATCGGCACGCCCCGGAAGAGGTAGTGGTCGAAGTAGTCGGCGCTGACGTCGAGGCTCCAGCTCTTGTCCTGCGCCGAGGCGGCAGGCGCAAAGGCGAGGAGGGCAGAGGCTGCGAGCGCCAGGAAGGCAACGTGTTGCAGGTTCTTCTTGGTCATGAGGAATCCCCCGAATGCGAATGGAAGACGCATCTTACTGCGCCTTGATCTCGGTCCAGTACTCGTCGAGCAACGTCGTGGTGTCGCCGATATCCTCGAGGAACTCGCAGCGGCCGATCACCTCGTCGGAGGGATAGATCGAAGCGTCGTTCAGGATCTCGGGCTGGATGAACTGCTTGGCCGGAACGTTGGCGCTGGCGTAGGAGACGCCGTTGACGATCGCGGCGTTCACCTCCGCGCCCATGATGTAGTCGAGGAAGCGGTAGGCGTTCTCGAGGTTGCGCGCCTTGGCGGGAATGCAGACGTTGTCCATCCAGAGCGTCGCACCCTCCCTGGGAACGACGTAGGCCAGCTTCTCGGGCTCCTTGGCGACCACCTCGGCCAACTGGCCGTTATAGCCGTGCGCGATGTCGACGTCGCCGGCCGCGAGGATGTTGGCGAAGTCGCCGCTGTTGTAGGTCGCGACCAGCTTCTTCTGCTTCTTGAGCAGGTCCGCAGCCTGCTTGAGGACGGCAGGATCGGTCTCGTTGAGCGATTTGCCCATCGACTTGAGAGCCGCGCCGAAGACCTCGCGCATGTCGTCGAGCATCAGGATGCGTCCCTTGTTCTTGGCGTCGAAGATCGCCTGCCAGCTGTCGAGCTCCCCGAGCTTCGCCTTGTTGTAGCCGAAACCGGTCGTGCCCCAGAAGTAGGGCAGCGAGTACTGGTTCTTGGGGTCGAACTTCTTGTCGAGGAAGCGCGGATCGAGGTTCGCGATATTCGGGAGCTTGGCGTGATCGATCGGCTGGATGAGCTTCTCGGCGACGAGGATGCGGACCATGTAGTCCGACGGCACGACCAGATCGTAGTCGGCGACGCCCGACTGGAGCTTCTCGAGCAGCGCCTCGTTCGAGTCGTAGGTATCGAAGTTGACCTTGATCCCGGTCTCGGCGGCGAACTTGTCGATGACCTCCTTCGGGAGGTAGGCCGACCAGATGTAGATGTTCAGCTTGCCGGCTTCCTTCGCCGGTGCGGTCGCCGCCGGCGCGTCGCCGGCCTTCTTGGCGCATCCTGCGAGGCCGGAGGCGAACGTCGCGGCGAGGATCGTGAGACCGGCGATCGCGCCCAGAGCAGCCTTGGATCGATTCATTTCTTGGTGCCTCCTTTGGATGTCGGCTCCTGCTGCAGGCGCTGGGCGATGACGATCAGCACGACGGTGAGCAGCAGGAGCAGGGTCGAGACGGCGTTGACCTCGGGGGTGACGCCGACCTTGAGCATCGAGTAGATCTGGATCGGCAGGGTGGTGGCGCCCACTCCGGCGACGAACGAGGTGATCACGTAGTCGTCGATCGAGATGGTGAACACCAGCAACGCTCCGGCGATGATGCCGGGCAGGATGATCGGCAGGGTGACGCGGCGGAAGGTGTCCCAGGGTCCCGCACCGAGGTCCGAGGCGGCCTCCTCGAGCGAGCGGTCGAAGCCGGCGAGACGTGCGCGAACGACGATCGCGACGTAGGAGATGCAGAAGGCGATATGCGCGATCACCACCGTGGTGAGGCTCAAGCGCATTTCGGCGACGCCGAAGAAGGTCACCAGCGCGGCGCCGACGACGATCTCGGGGATGATGATCGGCAGGTAGAGCGCCGCCTGCGTGGCGCCCTTGCCGCGGAAGCGCCCACGGGCGAGGGCGAGCGCCGCCAGCGTGCCGATGGCGGTGGCGAAGATCGTGGTGAGGAGCGCCACCACCAGGCTGTTCTTGACCGCCCTCAGGATGAGGTCGTTTTCGAACAGCCGGAGGTACCAGTCGAAAGTGAAACCCTCCCAGGCCGCGGTCTGCTTCGAGCGGTTGAAGGAGTAGAGGATGAGAATGATGATCGGCACGTAGAGAAACAGATACACCAGCAGGCTGTGTGTCGCGAGCAGGCGGCGTTCCCAGGAGACCGGCCGGGCGGGTCGCGGGACCGGCGTCAGGCGGCCGACCGGACGCGCCACCAGCTCGACGTGCGGCGGGGTCGGCGGCTCGCTCACAGCAGGACCTCCTGCCCCTTGCGTTTGGTGTACATGGCGTAGGCGAAGAGCAGCACCAGGACGAGCGCCGTGAGCTCGAAGGCGATGGCGGAGCCGAACGGCTTGTTGCGCGCGACGGCGAACTGGTTCTGGATGAGGTTGCCGGCGAGGATGCTCTTGGCGCCGCCGAGGAGGTCCGAGACCACGAACTGGCCGATCGACGGAATGAACACCAGGATGATGCCGGCGACGATGCCCGGCATGGTGAGCGGCACGGTGACGCGAAAGAAGGTCGCCACCTTGTTGGCGCCGAGGTCGAGCGAGGCCTCGAGGAGGCCCAGGTCGAGCTTCTCGAGCGAGGCGTAGAGCGGCAGGATCATGAACGGCAGCTCGCCGTAGACCAACCCGATCATCACCGCGAAGTCGGTGTAGAGCAGGTTCAGCGGCTGGTCGATGATGCCGGTCCAGAGCAGTACGCTGTTGAGCAGGCCCTCGGTGCGCAGGATGAGCATCCAGGCGTAGGTGCGGATCAGGAAGCTGGTCCAGAACGGGATGACCACCAGACCGAGCAGCAGATTCTTGTAGCGCGCCGGCGCGACCACCGCGATGTAGTAGGCGATCGGATAGCTCACCACCAGGCAGAGCACCGTGGTGACGACCGCCATCCACAGCGAACGCCAGTAGATCGACAGGTAGAGCGGCTCGAACGAGCGCCGGTAGTTGGCGAGGAAGTCGCCCGAGGCGACGTAGGCCCAGAGGTCCTCGATCGGCTTGAGGCCGCCGTAGGTGCCGCGCTGGCCGAAGCTGATCGCCAGCATGATGACCAGCGGCAGGAGGAAGAACCCCCCCAGCACGACCCAGGTCGGCAGGACCTGGAGATAGGCCGACAGGCTCCGCCTGCGTTTCGGCTCAGCCATGGTCCGCGGGGGTGGCGGCAGAGGCGGCGGACTCGGCTCCCGGCCGCATGAGGACGGTATGCCGGGGGCTCCAGCAGAGATAAGCGGTGCCGCCGACGGCGAACTTGCCGCGCTCTTCGAACGGCTGCTCGTTCTGCTCGTAGATCACGAAGCGCTCGCCGGCGGCGCTGGTCACGACCCAGACCGTCGAGACGCCCTGGTAGACCCGGTCCTCGATGGTCACCGGCATGCAGGGAATGCCGTGGCTCGACAGATCGCGGCTGCGCAGATCGAGCTTCTCGGGGCGAACCACGAAGCGCACCTCTTCACCCTTCGCCACGCTCCCCGGATTGGGTACCGTGAAGCTGTCGCCGTCCGACATGCCGAGCGACAAGAAGCCCTCGGCGATGTTGCGCACCGTGGCGGAGAAGAAGTTGGACGCCCCCATGAACTGAGCCACGAACTCGGTCTGCGGGTATTCGAAGACCTGGGCCGCGGTGTCGAGCTGCTCGACGTGGCCGGCGTTCATCACCGCGATCCGGTCGCTCATCGTCAGCGCCTCTTCCTGATCGTGGGTGACGAAGACGAAGGTGATGCCGAGCTTCCTCTGCAGGCTCTTGAGCTCGACCTGTACCTCCTTGCGCAGCTTCTGGTCGAGGGCGCCCAGCGGCTCGTCGAGCAGCAGGACCTGCGGCTCGAGCGCCAGCGCGCGCGCCAGGGCGACGCGCTGGCGCTGCCCGCCGGACAGCTGCGCCGGGTAGCGGCTCTCGAAGCCTTCGAGGCGGACCAGCGAGACGACCTTGGAGATCCGCTGCTCGTATTCGGAGGCGGGATAGTTCTTGTAGCGGAAACCGAACGAGATGTTCTCGGCGACCGTGAGATGAGGAAAGAGAGCGTACGCCTGGAACACCATGTTGATCGGCCGCTTGTGCACCGGCACTTCCGTCATGTCGACGCCGTTGACACGGATGGCGCCGGACGTCGGGATCTCGAAACCGCCGATCATGCGCAGGAGCGTCGTCTTGCCGCAGCCGGAGGGTCCGAGCAGGGAGAAGAACTCACCCCGGCGGATGGTCAGCGAAACGTCGTCGACTGCGACGAAGTCGCCGAAATGTTTGCTGACGCGCTCGATCTCGACACTCCACTCGGGAGAGCTCATGGGCGTGAGTCCGGTCTTCCTGATGGCGGGGCTTGCAGGTTCAGACTCCGCGAAAAGAGGTCGGTTTGCTGGTGCGGTTCTACCATAGTGGCCGCGGACCGGCAATGTCGGCGCCTCCCGGTGGCGCCCCGTCGAGAGCGTTCGTCAGGGCTCGGGAGCCGAAGGCGTCGCAGCGCCGGGAGCGGGTGTGGCCGCCGGAAGAGCGAACAGGCTGTCCGGCAGCTCGACATTGGCGGTGATCTCCTCGATGGTGAAGACCGAGGTCTCCCCGTGGCTCGCCGCGGCGCTGCCACCGGCGCTGCGGAAGTGCGTCTCGACACGATGCGCGAAGAGGACTCCGCCGACGGGGCGAAAATCGGCCATCGTCGTCTCGATGGTGAGCACGCGCTCGCCCACCGTCTGCGTGCGCTCCTCGCGCACCTGCAGGAACGAAGCGCAGTCGAACCAGAGCATCCGCACCTCGCCGCTCGCCAGCGTGAGCTGGAGCAGCCAAGCCTCGCCCTCGGCCAGCTTCTCTTTGCCGACGAGCTCGATCCGGTTGCCCTTGGCCGCATAGTCGAAAGTCGGTCCTTCGACCAGGTCGGCCTGGTCGCGCAGCGTGTCTCGGCCGACCCCGACCATCAGCTCGGCGGGAAAGCCTGCGAGACCAGGATAAATCGACCAGGCGTTCTCGCCGTCGAAAGCCTGCACCTTGTCGAGGCCCTGCTCCGGCACCTCGATGCGGATTCGGTCGGGGCGCTTCCAGAACACCTTGACCCGCGCGCTCTGTCCTGCGCTTCGGTCGATGCCCTCGAAGCGCATTGTGGCGAGCGCGCGGATCTTGGCCCTGCCGCCGACGGCAGCGAAGTTGCGCTCCAGGATCTCGTCGGCCGACAGGTCGGGCGGCGCCGCCGGCGGAGCGGCCCCGGCGAGCGTCAGGAGCAGGGCGAGTGTCGTGGTGAAAGCCATGGTCGAACCTCCCGTGTCGCAGCGTCGGGCGATTCTCGCAGACGCCGGGCGAAAACCGCAGAGCGCGAGCTGCGTACTTTCAGGGTGGCGTAAGCTTCGGCCGCTGGTAGGCATCCCAGGAGGATCACGGAGTGAGCAACAATCTCGAGCTGCGCGAAGTGCGCAAGGCTTATGGCAGTTTCGTGGCGGTCGACAGTGTGTCCCTGGCGGTCCCGCCGGGGGCGGTCTTCGGCCTGCTGGGCCAGAACGGCGCCGGCAAGACGACCAGCATCCGCATGATCATGGACATCCTCGCGCCCGACCGCGGCGAGGTGCTCTTCTTCGGCCGGCCGCGCCAGCCGGAGGATCTGCGCCGCGTCGGCTATCTGCCGGAAGAGCGCGGCCTCTATCGCAAGATGACGGTCTTCGACCATCTGCTCTTCTTCGCCGAGTTGCACGGCGTGGAGCGTCGCCGTGCCGGCAAGTTGATCGGCGAATGGCTCGAGCGGGTCGAGCTGGCGGCGTGGGCCAAGGCCAAGGTGGAGGCGCTGTCGAAGGGGATGCAGCAGAAGATCCAGCTCGTCGGTACGATCCTCCACGACCCCGACATTCTGATCCTCGACGAGCCGTTCTCCGGGCTCGATCCGATCGCCCAGGCGCTGTTCAAGGAGCTGATCGCCGACTTCAAGGCGCGCGGCAAGACCATCCTCTTCTCGACCCACATCCTCGAGCAGGCCGAGAAGCTCTGCGACCACATCTGCCTGGTCTCGCACGGCAAGGTGATCCTCGCCGGCGAGCTCGCGGCGATCAAGCGCGAGCGCGGCGGCAACGTCTACCGCCTGGCGACCTCGGCGGACAAGGCCACGGTCGCCGCGACGGTCGGGGTCGCCGAAGTGCTCGACCAGCCCTCGGGCCTGCGGCTGGTGCTCGCTGCCGACGCCGATCCGGCTGCCGTGCTGCGCAAGCTCGTCCAGCACGGCGATGTGACCGACTTCCGTTCCGAAGTGCCCGATCTCGAGACTCTCTTCATCCAGGCGGTGCGGCATGCGAATTGATCCGATCGTCACCATCGCCAAGCGCGAATACCTGACCCGCGTCAAGAGCAAGGGCTTCTGGATCGCGACGCTGCTCCTGCCGGTCGCGATGGCGGCGCTCACCATTCTGCCGTCGATGATCGCGATGAAGACCCGTGCTTCGCAGCGGCTCGCCGTCGTCGACGAGGCCGGCGGCTACGGCGAGCGCCTGGCGGCGAAGCTCGTCGTGGAAGAGAAGGCGAAGCCGGGCTCTGCGAAGGACCTCGAGCCAGGGCGCCGGCGGCAGGAGGAGAGCGCACAGTTCAAGGTGGACCTCGTCGCCCGCTCCGGCGAGCGCGCCGCGCAGCGCGCCGAGCTCGACCGCAAGGTGCTCGCCGGGGAGATCGACGCCTGGCTATGGCTGTCCCCCGAGGGGCTGGAGAAGAACGAAGTCGAGTACCACGCCGAGAGCGTGTCGAACTTCATGACCCAGAGCCGGCTCTCCGACGTGGTGTCGGAGGTGGTCGGCGAAGCGCGCCTCAAGGCGGCTGGGATCGACGCCGCCCAGGTGGCGACTCTGACCCACGAAGTCGACCTCGAGACGACCCGGGTCCTCGCCGAAGGCAGCCGCCAGGAGGGCGGTATGGCAGGCTTCTTCCTCGCCTACTTCCTCTTCTTCCTGCTCTACATGGTGACCCTGCTCTACGGCCAGCAGGTGATGAACGGTGTCCTCGAAGAGAAGAGCTCGCGTATCGTCGAAGTGATTCTCGCCACGGTGAGGCCGATCGAGCTCCTGCTCGGAAAGCTCGTGGGGATCGGGCTCGCCGGTCTCACCCAG
>JBPOHI010000148.1:0-2250 GCA_052035735.1 Acidobacteriota bacterium | reverse complement strand
AGGCGATCTACAAGGTCAATCCGGTGCCGCTCGACTTCGACCGCGACGATCTCTACCGCTCGACCGCCGGGCGGCTCGCCTACTGGATGGGGGCGTCGTACGCCGATCTCGCCGCGCTGCAGGGCTCGACAGGCCAGGAGCCGACGGGCCTCTCCGTCGCGCCCGCGCTGACCAACCCGGCGGCGGGCGACTTTACCCCGCTCTCCGCCAGCCCGCTGGCCGGAGCCGCGCAGCTACTCGCCGGCATCAACGACGGCGGCGCCGGAGATGCGCCCGACATCGGGGCGGTCGAGCGCTCGTTTCTCTTCGCCGACGACTTCGAGGAGGCCACGCCGGGGCGCTGGTCCGCCGTCGCGCCCTGAGAGTTCTCAGCGCTCCGGGCGGTACCAGTAGTCGCGGGCGAACTCGGTGGCGGCACGCGGGTCCTGGAGCAGGCGCCAGCCGACGGCGGGCATGCGGGTGAAGAAGTGCCAGTCGCCCCAGCGGTCGAACTTCCGGGTGGAGATCGTCGTGCGGGCGCCGGCGGGCCGCGCGAGGCGGCGGCCGGTCGCCTTACCGTACCGGCGCAGCGCGAGCAGAAAGGCGACATCTTCGGCGAACAGGCGGCTCTCGTCGTAGCCACCGATCGCCGTGAAGTCGTCGCGGCGGCAGAAGACCACGCCGGTGTCGAAGCCGGTGGCGATCGCGAGCGGAGCGAACAGCGCGAAAGTCGCCACCAGGCCTGCCGACCAGCGCTCGAAGCGGCCACCCGTCGCGCCGGCGACGAAGCGCCCGGAGGCCATGGCGCGGTCGATCACGGCAAAGGTACGCGGGTGGATCCGGCCGTCGGCGTCGGTGAAGGCGAGGATCTCGCCCCGCGCCGCCGCGGCGCCGCCGTTTCTGGCCGAGGCGATCGCCCGGCGCTCGACCGCGACCACCCGGCAGCCGCGATCGCGGGCGATGGCCGCCGTGGCGTCGCTCGAGGCGTTGTCGGCAACGATGACCTCGACCGCGCCGTCGTAGGAGGCCCGGGCCACGTCGACACTATCGAGGAGGCGCGGGAGAAGCCCCGCCTCGTTGAAGGCGGGGATGATCAGGCTGAACCGCGGGGCGTCGGACGACGGGCCGGACACCTCCCCAGTGTAGCGCTTCGGCGAAGGCGGCATATCCGGTAGATTGTGCAGCGTGCGAGCTGGCTCGAGCAGTCCTTTCGGTCTCTCCTGGGTGCTGCTGTTGTTCCTCGCTGCCTGCGGCGGCGGAGCGGACCCGGCGCCCTACGCCGGCCCGCGCGCGCCGGAGACGTTCGATGCCTGTGCCCTCTTCCCCGCGTCGGAGGCGAGGGCCGAGCTATTCGACCGCGAGATCGGGCAACTCGCCGGTCCGCTCGACGCGAGCTCGGGAACCAGGTTCGCGCGCTGCGCCTACGGCCACGGGCCCGGCGCGGTGCTGGACGCGGCAATCGAGATCCGGCGATTCGACGACCCCGCTGCCCTGCGACGTCATCTGGAGGCAGCCCTGCCGATGCTGCGCCGACTCTCCGGCGGCGACCTGGCGGCGATCTCCGGAGTGGGCGACATCGCCTGGTGGGCAGGAGGCGGCATGCGGATTCTCAAGGCCGCCTGGCGCGACGTCGAAGTGACGGTGACCCTGCCGGCGGATGGCGGCAGCGACTCGCCGCGCGCCGCGGCGGAGCGGATCGCCAGCCGAGCCGTCTATCGACTCTCCGGGGAGTCCGTCCCGCCCGAGCTGCTGCCTCCCGCGCGCACGGTGACGCTCGGCTCCGGAGCCGAGGCGTCGTCGGATCAGCCGTAGCAGATTCGCGGTATCCGCCTCCCTCTTCCGGCCGGAACTCCGGGCTAGAATCCGGGCCATGAAACCGCAGCCCATCGTACGTCTCGCGCCCGGCAAACGGGTGCTTTTCCTGACCAAGGATGCCGAGCTCATTCGACGCCAGCTCGCGGGCGAGCTCGATCTGGAGATGTCGGCCGTCGATCCGGCCGACCTGCTCGACGACATCAACACCGACGTCATGACGCCCGCCTGGGTGTGCTTCAACTGGCAGCCGGAGGAGATCGCCCGCGAGGCCTACGCCGGCCTGATCGTCGACGGCAAACGGCTCTTCGAGCGCGACGCGCTGGCCAACGGCAACTTCGAGGTCATCGTCTCCGGCCTGCGCAAGGGCACCGGCAGCTCCCGCGAGACCGCCGCCCAGTGCGAGAAGTACGCCGGCATCCGCATCGCCATCGCCGCCTCGTTCGCGCCGATCCACGC
>JBPOHI010000274.1:0-5014 GCA_052035735.1 Acidobacteriota bacterium | reverse complement strand
ACCGCGATGGTGACGTCGAAGTTCTCGATCGGCGTCGACATCCTGACCGTCATCGCAGAGACCAAGCCCGAGGGCTGCGTCGATTTCGAGATCATGTCGGCGATCGACGACTTCTCCTGGCGGATGGCCAACGTCGAGGGGGTCCAGTCGACGATCGATCTGGCCGGTCTAGCGCGGACGATCAACGCCGGCTGGAACGAGGGCAGTCCGAAGTGGCGCGTCCTGGCGCGGAACGCCTCGGTGCTGACCCAATCGGTAACCTACGTGCCGACTTCGAGCGGCCTGCTGAATGCCGACTGCAGCGTCATACCGATCATGATCTTCAGCGCCGATCACAAGGCCGAGACGTTGGAGCGCATCGTCGCCGAGGCGAAACGCATCGAGGCCGGCCCCGGGCACCCCGGCGTCACCTTCCGGCTGGCCACCGGCAATGCGGGCGTCATGGCGGCCACCAACGAGGCGGTAGCCGCGGCCCAGTTCCCGATGCTCCTCTGGGTGTTCGGTGTCGTGGCAGCGCTCTGCTTGCTGACCTTCCGGTCGGTGGCCGCGACGCTCTGCATCCTGATCCCGCTCGGCCTGGCGTCGCTTCTCGCCTACGCGCTCATGGCCTGGCTCGAGATCGGACTCAAGGTCGGCACGCTGCCGGTCGTGGCGCTCGGCGTCGGTATCGGCGTCGACTACGGGATCTATATTTTCACCCGCTTCGCGGCGCTGCGCCGGCCCGGCCGGACGCTGCGCGAGACCTACGAGGACGCCCTGGCGATCACCGGCAACGGCGTGCTCTTCACCGGCTTCACGCTCGGCCTGGCGGTCGCCACCTGGTTGTTCTCGCCGCTCAAGTTCCAGGCCGACATGGGCATCCTGCTGTTCTTCCTGTTCGTGATGAACATGATCGGTGCGATCGTCCTGCTGCCGGCGCTGGCTCACTTCCTGGTGGGGGAACCCAAGCCCGCAAGAGGCGTGGAGGCGAAGCCGGCGTCGTGAGGCTCTTCGTCGCGGTCGACCTTCCCGAGGCGGTGAAGGCGAGCCTCGACACTGCGGTCGCACCGTTGCGCGCCGCGCTGCCCGCGGCGCGCTGGGTGCGGCCGAACCTGTTCCACCTGACCTTGGCCTTCCTGGGGGAGGCCGCGGCCGATCGCCTTCCCGCGCTGGCGCAGGCGTTGCGCGAAAAGCTCGAACAAGAGGGCGGCTTTCGCGCCCACTTCAGCGCTCTCGGGACTTTTCCCAACGCTGGACCGATTCGGACCCTTTGGCTGGGACTCGAGCCTGCGGTCCGGTTCGTTCGCCTGGCGGAGCTGGTCCAGGACGGGCTGCGGGTGGCGAGTGTCGATTCGGATGACAAGCCGTTCCGTTCGCATGTCACTCTCGCGCGCTGCGATCCTTCATGGTCGCCCAAGCTGCGGAGCGACATCAGCGCCGCGGCCGATGGATTGGGCGAGCGCCTGGCAGGACTCTCCTTCGCCTGCGATCGGGTGACGCTTCTCTCGAGCGTGCTCGGGCCGGGAGGGCCGGCCTACCGGACCGAGGAGTCGTTCCCCCTGCAGGTTCCTTGACCGGATTCACCCGTCCGACGATCGCCAGGGCTCGCCGGGCGCTCGGGCTTGGCGATAGTATTCATCGAGCTTCGACGGGGAGAAATCATGGCTGACGTGGTGCGCCGCATCGGACTGTCGCTGGGTGCTGATCTCTGCTGGCCGATTTGTTACGAAGAGATCCTCAAGAACATGAAGCTCGCGCTGCCGATCGGCGGCGACACGGTGCGCTTCGAGGTGGAGCGGGTGTCGATCGAGCCCTTCGATCTCCGGCAGCCGGTCGAATACGACGTGCTGCTCGACCGCGTGACCCACTGGTACCACACCTCGCGCGAGTGGATCAAGAAAGCGGTCGTGATGAACGACCTCTACGTGCTCAACAATCCCTGGTCGATCCAGGCGAACGAGAAGCACACCAGCTACGCCGCGATGATGCGCCTCGGCCTGCCGGTTCCCGAAACCTGGATGCTGCCGCCGAAAGAGTACGAGCCGACCAACGACCTGCAGGTCACGCTCGAACGGTACGCGCGCATGTTCAGCCTCAAGTCGGTAGGGGAGAAGGTGGGCTATCCGGCGTTCCTCAAGCCGTACGACGGCGGCGCCTGGGTCGGGGTGTCCAAGGTCGACAACGCCGAGGAGCTCGCCAAGGCCTACGACAGCTCGGGCCGGCGCATCATGCATCTGCAGAAGGCGGTGGCGCCGTTCGACCTCTTCGTTCGCGCGGTCGGGGTCGGCCCGCAGGTGCACCTGATGAAGTACGACCCGGGCGCGCCACTGCACGACCGCTACAAGGTCGCGTTCGACTTCGTCAATGCCGAGGAGTGGCAGCACATGGCGAACATGTGCCTGACGATCAACTCCTTCTTCGGCTGGGACTTCAACAGCTGCGAGGCCCTGCGCCAGGACGGCGTCTTCTACCCGATCGATTTCGCCAACGCCTGCCCGGACTCCCAGGTCACCTCGCTGCACTTCCACTTCCCTTGGCTGGTGAAGGCCAAGCTCAAGTGGTCGCTCTTCGTCGCCGCGACGCGGCGGAAGATGCGCAAGAACCTCGACTGGGAGCCGTTCTTCGAGATCGCCTCTTCGGGCGCTTCGTTCAAGGAGAAGCTGCCGCTCTATGCCCGCCTCGCGCACCAGCGATTCGAGAGCGACCGGTTCGCCGAGTTCTGCGCCCGGGAGCTGCCGCACCTCGACGAGGTGGCGTGGGAGTTCTTCGGCTCCCCGGCCGCCAAGGAAGCGGTGCGCAAGAAGGTCGCGGCGCTCTTCCCGGCGCACGAGATCGAGGAGTTCACCGAGCACTTCTGGGGTCTAATTCAGTTCTGGCGGCGGACCGAGGAGGCCTACATCGCGAAGCCCGGCGCCCCTTCGCCCGCGTGATCGCCAAGCGCACCGAGGTCTGGCGCTCGAGCTTTCTGGCCCAGGAGGTGACGGTCGCCCGCTGGGGGGAGGACGGGCAGCCGGTGCTGCTCTTCCCGACCGCCGGCGGAGACGCCTGTGAGATCGAGCGCTTTCGCATGGTCGACGCCCTGGCGCCGCTGGTGCGCGCCGGGAGGATCCAGGTCTTCTCGTGCGACAGCGTGCCGGGCCAGTGCTGGGTCTCCGACGCTTACCCGCCGAGCCACTGCTCCTGGGTGCAGAACCGCTTCGACGAGTTCCTCTACTTCGAGCTCGCGCCCTACATGCGACATCTCGCGGCCGGCCGCGACGAAATCCTCACCGCCGGTGCTTCGCTCGGCGCCCTCTACGCGCTGGCGGCGGTCTGCCGGCATCCGGACGTTTTCAGCCATGCCGTGTGCATGTCCGGCAAGTACGACCTCGAGGAGATGCTCGACGGCGAGCGCATGTCGCTCGACTTCTACTACTCCTCGCCTCTCCACTTCCTGCCCGATCTCGCGGACGGCCAGCACCTGGCGCTGCTGCGCCGGCGCTTCGTTCACCTGGTCACCGGGCGCGGTCCCTGGGAGCGTCCCCAGTACGCACAGCGCGTCGCCGGGGTGCTGGGCAAGCGCGGCGTGCCGCATCGCCTCGACGATTGGGGGCCTCACTGGGATCACGACTGGCCCTCCTGGCGGCGCGTCTTGCCGCGCTACCTCGAGCAGCTCTCGCGATGAGCGAACGGGAGCCGGCAGCCCCGCTGGCCGCCGTAAGTTGGCCGCTGACGATCGAGGTGCCGCTGGCGTGGGGCGAGATGGACGCCTTCGGCCACGTCAACAATGCGGTCTACTTCCGCTGGTTCGAGAGCGTACGGATGAGCTACTTCGAGCGCCTCGGTTGGCCGGAGCTGCAGCGTGACACCGGCATCGGCCCGATCCTGCATTCGACCCAGGCGCGCTTCCGCGCGCCGCTCGTCTGGCCCGACACGGTCGAGGTGGCGACGCGGGTGAGCGCCATCGAGCGCGACCGGTTTACCATGCTCTACGAGGTACGGAGCCGTAGCCTCGGGATCCTCGCTGCCGCGGGCAGCGGCCTGGTCGTCGCGTTCGACTATCGCCGGCAGGCGAAGGCGGATCTGCCCCGGGTCATCCGGGAGCGCATGCAGGAGCTCGGTCCGGCCCAGTAGCCGGACCGAGAGAGCGAGGCCGCGAGGACCCTCGCCGGGAGGCCGGCGAGGGCATCGGGCGGGCGGCGTTCGAACCCCTCGTTCGCCCCCCGGCTCTCGTAGACATGTCGCTGCCGCGGCCTCAGGGAGCGGTGGCGCTCCACTCGTTGGTGTTGCCGAGCTCGAAGCCGTCGTTGAAGATCCCACTGGCCACCGCGAAGGTGAACGCCGCCGAAGGCGTGCCGGCGCAGGTGCCGTTCGAAGTGACTCGCCAGAAGTAAGTTCCGGAGGGCAGTCCTAGGACGGGTAAGCCCGTCGCTGCGACGGTCGTCGCCTGGACGATCGCTGCGAAGCCGGCGTCCGTGGCCACCTCGATCGTGTAGTCGCTGGCGCCCGCGACGGCGTCCCACGCCAGGTTCACCGGCGGCAAGAGGCCGGTCGAGCCGTCCGCCGGAGAGGTCAACACGGGCGCAGCCGGAGCCTCCTCGACGGTGACCGTGACGGTGTCCTGGGACGAGTCGCAGCGGTTGGTCGCCGTCACGGTGTAGACCATGGTCGCGAGCGGTGACACGGTCGTCTGCGCAGTCGTCGCGCCGCCCGGCGCCCAGGAGTAGGTCTGGCCGGAGACGGCCGCCGTTCCAATCTGCACCGGCACGCCTGCGCACGTCGAGACGTCGCTGCCAGCGTCCGCGACCGCCTCGGGCAACGGCTTGAAGAGGTCGATCGCGTGTTGAGCCGAGGCCGGGGCGGCATCGGCGTCGAACCAGAAGTTGTACATCGTCGCCCAGCGCAGAGCGTTGGCGTCGTTGTTGCTCGCCCACGATTCGGTCTGCCAGCTGACAGTGCCGCTCACGCCGTCGATGGACGATGTCCAGTCCGTGGTGTCGTAGGGTTCGCCGGAGTGCGAGTCGATGTCGTGAAACCCGACGTTGGTGATCGAAGT
>JBPOHI010000220.1:0-4811 GCA_052035735.1 Acidobacteriota bacterium | reverse complement strand
ACCCCAACGCCCGCGGCGCGCAGGCGGTCGCCGAGCGCTTCGAGAAGATCCTGCAGCGCTTCGCGATCGTTCCGGCCGCGCCGAAGGCAGCGGTCGCAGCTCCCTTGGCCGCCCCTCTGCGCCAGGTGAGAAAGGCGAGCTGAGCCGCGGAGCGCATCTTTCTCGCGTAGTAGATCGGGTAGGCACTCGATCGGAATCCGGAGGATTCGATGCGATTCAGGTTCGCTCGCCGCTTCACCTTTTCAACGGCACGCCCGACATCTCGGCGGAGAATCTGAACGGCGTCGACCCGCAGTTCGTGAACGCCGCCGCAGGCGATTTCCGCCTCGGCCCGACCTCCGTCGCAGCCGACGCCGGCAACCAGACGTTCCTCTCCGTCGGCCCCTTCGACGCCGCCCACGCTGACCGCATCGTCGGCGTGCAAGTGGACCTCGGCGCCCTCGAACGCGGCGCCCTGTGGAGCGACGACTTCGAGATAGGCGACCTCTACGCCTGGAGCGTCGCCGTCCCCTGAGCAGTGCGGCTAGCCGTAGATTCGGTAGGCGAGATGAAGCCAAGTGAGGTTGAGCGCCGCCGCCCCGACGACGGCGCCTGCGACGAGCTCGCGCTCCTTGCGTATCTCGAGCACGTCGCTGGCGAGAAGAGCGATCCAGGGCGCCCAGCCCCAGAAGTACCAGCCGCCGACCCCGCCCCAGATACCGAAAATGCGCCGCTGCCCGAGGGCGAAGGCGACGAAGCCGGCGCCAGCGAGAGCCAGGCCTGCAAGATGAGCCGCAAGATTCCGCGGGCACTCGCGAACCCGAAAGGTCCGCAGGACGAGGAGGAGACCGCAGAACGGAGCCGCAAGCAGTAGCCACCCAGGAGGGCGGAAGAAGGACCAGCCACCCAGCCAGATAGCCGTCTTGAGGAAGGTCGCCGCGCTGTGGAGCAGGCCGACCGAGATCTCCGACAAGGAACCTATGCCGGACCATGGTGCATTGGCCTCGAGAGTGCCTCCCCAATCCCATCCGCGAAGCCACTGCAGCGGCAGTACGGCGAGTCCGGCCGCGCCGATCAGGGCGCCGGCACGCCAGTCGCGCTTGCGCCAGACGAGGACCGCTGCGAAGGCGACGATCGGCAACGCCGTGAGCTTGACCAACGGACCGACGCCCGCTAGGAGCGCTTTGGAGGCGGGCCGGATTCGATCGCCAGACTGCAGCGCGGCGAGGAGCAGGATCGACCAGGCAAAGACGCCGACGTCGTTGCTGACGCGAACCAGGGACTCAGCCGCACCGGGAAGGAGCATTGCCAGAAGCACCAGCGCTTCCAGATGCACATTCTCTTTACCGAGCCTTCTGAGCGGAAAGCAGAGAACGTACCCAACGAGGAGCACAGCCGCCAGGCGAAGTAGGAGGACCTGCGACTCGGGTGTCGTACCGATCCATGGCGCAAAGAGCTTCAGAAAGGAAGCGCCCGCCAGATAGTAGAGAGGCGGTTGGTGAGCTTGGTAGTTGGCGCTCGGCGCGCCCATCTCCGAGTGGCGTGCAGGTTCCAGGATGTTGAAGGAAGCGGGCTCGCTTCCAAAGGCGGGACAACCGAGCGCAGGCTGCATCGCCGGTCCGCAGGGCCAGGCCCGCAGCGACCGGACCAGCTCGGCATCGACGTCCTTGCCGGCGAGCGCCTCCTTCAGCGGCACGAGGGCGAACAAGCGGGCACGCGCCAGGTGGAACGGTTCGTCCGGGCCCTCGTAGACCGGGCTGAAAAAGGCGTGAAGCGTCAGGTGAAGCAGCACCAGGATCCGAATCCCGCTGAGCTGGTTCATGGAAAGTGCAGCCAAGCAGTTTCCGTCAGCTTGATCTGTGTTCGTCGGGAGGTTCTTCTGACCGAGGACAAGGAACGCCAGGAATAATGTCCGCGCATTGCGGGCCGAGGATCGACGAGGGCCTCTCGCGTAGCGTCCTGGCGCGTTGGAAGGTGCTCAGGTCGCCATTGCGCTCGATGGCGCGCAACGTGCGGTCGATCTCTTCGGCGGACTCGGGATAGTAGTCGGGACGCAGAAACCACAGGCAGCGCGAGCGCATTTCGTCGACGAGCTGGACGACTTGCGCGTGGAACTCGGCCGGGCTCTGCGGTTCGGCGACGTTCACCCCGTCATTGTATGCGAGTGCCCTTCAGCCTACCTTGCGCAGGCGGATCTTCTTCATCACGGTGGCGACGACGGGGATGATGAGGACGTGGGCGAGGAGCGCTCCGAGGATGATTTTCTCGAGGTGCTTCTGCACGAACGGGATCTGGCCGAAGAAGTAGCCGACCAGGGTCATCGAGACGATCCACAGGATGCCGCCGACGACGTTGAACAGCACGAACCGCCGGTAGTTCATGCCGGCGATGCCGGCGACCATCGGCGCGAAGGTGCGCACCACCGGCACGAAACGCGCGAGCACGATAGTGATTCCCCCCCAGTGCTCGTAGAACGCCTTGGCGCGCTGCAGATGGGCCTGCTTGAAGAAGCGCGAGTCCTCGCGCTTGTAGAGCGCCGGCCCGGCCTTCCTGCCGATGAGGTAGCCCGTCGAATCGCCGACGATCGCCGCGATCGAAAGGGCGATGAGCATCATGGCGAGATCGGGCTTGCCGGTGGCCGCCGAGAGCAGTCCGGCGGTGAGCAGCAGCGTGTCGCCCGGCAGAAAGAACCCGATGAGCAGCCCGGTTTCGGCGAAGATGATGACGATCAGCCCGACGAGTCCGCCCCACTGAATGAGCTGCGTCAGGCCTTCGACCGAGAACAGGAGATGCAGGAAGTCGCGGATCGCTTGCACGGGAATCTCCGGGTAGGGCGGCGGTGACCCGAACCAGTTCGCGCCCGGCCGGGAGCCCGACTCTATCAAGCGCGGCATCCGGCCCCTCCCGCTCGGTGAGCGCTGTAGTATCGTGCGGCGCCTCCGACATGCCCGCCGACGAGCGCAACCCGACTTCGCGACCGTTGTCGTCGCAGGACCTCGCGACCGTCGTGGACGGGCGCGGCGAGGGCCGGGCACTGCCGCCGCCCGGCGGCCTCACCGCCATCGGCCCCTACCGGATTCTGGGCCTTCTCGGCGAGGGCGGCATGGGCACGGTGTTTCTCGCCGAGCAGCGCGAACCGGTGCGGCGGCGGGTGGCGCTCAAGGTCGTGCGGGCGGCGCACATCTCCGCGAGCGACCGCCAGCTGCGCTTCGAGGGCGAGCGGCGGGCGCTCGCTCGGCTGACCCATCCCAACGTCGCGCAGCTGTTCGACGCTGGAACCACGCCGGAGGGCAATCCCTACTTCGTCATGGAGCTGGTCGAAGGGGTGCGTATCACCACCTACTGCGACGAGCACCGGCTCGCCCCAGCAGAGCGCCTGCGGCTCTTTCTCGCGGTCTGCGACGGCGTCCGCCATGCGCACCAGAAGGGAGTCGTGCATCGCGATCTCAAACCGTCGAACATCCTCGTCGCCGAGCCCGGCGGCCGGCCGCTGCCGAAGGTCATCGACTTCGGCATCGCCAAGGCGCTCGATCAACCGTTGATCGAGAACGAGCGCACGGTCGGGCTGGTCGGCACGCCGGGCTACGTCAGCCCGGAGTCGATCGCCGAGCTCGCCGGCGTCTCAGAGGCCGATACGCGGACCGACGTCTACTCGCTCGGCGTGCTGCTCTACGAGCTGCTCGCCGGCGTGCTCCCATTTGCCGCCGACGTGTCGCGTACCGAGATGTTGCGCAGCGTGCGCGACCTCGATCCGCCGGCCCCCTCGGCGCGCTACGCGGCGCTCTTGGCGGCGGAGGCCGAGGAGATCGCCGGCGAACGCGGGCGCACGCGCCGGACTCTCGCCGCCGAGCTCGGCGGAGATCTCGACTGGATCGCGCTCAAGGCGATCGCCCGCGACCGCGAAGCGCGCTACTCCTCGGTGACGGCGCTCGCCGACGACATCGAGCGGCACCTGACGCATCGGCCGGTGGAAGCCGGTCCGCCGGGGTTCTGGTACCGCACGCGCAAGTTCGTGCGGCGGCGGCGCGGCACGGTGGCCGCGGGATTGCTGCTCGCGATCGCCCTGGTCGGTGGCTTCGTCGCCCGCAGCGTCGAAGCCGCGCGCGCCAATCGCGCCGCGGCCGAAGCGGAGCGGGCGCGGGTCGCCGCAGAGACCGCGCGAGCCGAGACTGAGAAGGTCGCCGACTACCTCGTCAGCCTGTTCTCCGAAGCCGACCCGGTGAACAGCCGCGGCCGCGAGGTCACGGCGCGCGAGCTGCTCGACCGCGGCGCGGCACGGATCCGGGGCGAGCTCGACGAGACGCCCCTGGTGCGCGCCCGGCTGCTGCAAACGATCGCCGGCGTCTATCAGCGGCTCGGCCTCTACAACGAGGCCCGGCCGCTCGCGGTCGAGGCGCTGGCGTTGCGCGAGAAGACGCTCGGCGGGGGCGACCTGCTGGTCGCGCAGAGCCTGCGCACGCTCGCCATCATCGAGGTGGAGCTCGGCGACCGCGACGCGGCGGGGGAACGCTTCCGGCGCGTGCTGGAGATCCGCGAGAAGGCGCTCGGGCAGGATCATCCGGACGTCGGGGATGCGCTCGGGAACCTCGGCTTCTTCCTCATGCAGCAGGGGAAGTTCGACGAGGCTCAGCCGATGCTCGAGCGCGCGGTCGAGATTCGCCGCCAGACCCTGGGAGTAGTATTCGCAAAGTCTATCTTGGAATGGAGCACTAACATGAGCACAGGCAGCTTCACCAAAACGAAGCGTAACACCGTCAAGCGCCTGCCTAAACGCGGTGAATACGACCGCGCCACAATCTACCCCATTATCGACACCACACTGATCTGTCATG
>JBPOHI010000059.1:0-62766 GCA_052035735.1 Acidobacteriota bacterium | reverse complement strand
TGCGTCAACAGGTGCCGGACCGTCACCTTCTCTTTGCCGGCCCCCTGGAACTCCGGCAGGAAGCCCTGCACCGGAGCGTCGAGGTCGAGCCGCCCCTCGTCGACCATCGCCATGGCAAGGGTGGTCGTGACCACGACCTTGGTGAGACTCGCGACGTCGTAGATCGTGTCGGGCGTCGTCGTCGCAGCGCCCTCGGCAAACGACAGGTGTCCGTACGCTTTGAGATGGGCGAGCTTTCCCTGGCGCCCGATCGCGAGGACCGCACCCGGAAAGGCCTTGCTGGCGACGAAGCGCTCGACGATCCGATCGACCTCGGCGAGCCCTTCCGGCCGAAACCCGGCGGCGGCAGGCCTCGCTGGCGCGAGCTCGAGGCTCCGGCGCGGAAGCTCCAAACCCTCGCCGCGGACAGCCAGGCCAGGGAGGGTCACCGGGAGCTTGCCGCCGATCGCCTGTTCGCCGACCAGGGCGGCGACCGCGGCACGCTGGCTCGCCTCCTCGGGGGAGAAGGCGGCGACGAAGGCCGGGACGCCGGGAAACTGCGCCAGGAGGTAGGGGCTGCCGAAGGAGACGACGACGACCTTGGCGCCGCCGGCCGCCAGGCGTTCGAGCAGCGCCGCATGGCTGGTGTCCATCTCGGCCTCGCCCTTCGACGAGGTGACGCGGACGAAGGCCGAGACCAGCACGTGCGTGAACGAGTGCGACTCTTCGGCGATCGCCTCGGCGCTCGCCGGGGAGAGGTCCGGTCCGACTCGCCGCGTGACGGCGGAGATGCCGCGCGCTTCGAGCTCGCTCCCGACGATGCCCCCGCCGGCACCGACGTTGGCGTTGATCCAATCGCTCGAAGAGACCAGGTGCAACACGCGCAGCGGCTCCTCGAGGTGCAAAGGCACGATCCCGCCGTCGTTGCGCACCAGAGTCATCGCCTGCCGGGCGATCTCGTCGGCGCGCTGGGCGTCCTCGGGCCGGCCGACGTCGCGGCGCAAACGCGCACGATCGACGCTGCGCAGGCTCGCGAGGCCGAGGCGCTCCTTCGCGGCGAGGATCCTCCTGACCGATGCGTCGATGCGCTGCGGTGCGATCCTCCCCTCGCCCACCGCCCGGACGATCGACTGGATCGCGACCCGGGGATCGGGCGGAAGCAGCACGACGTCGGCGCCCGCCATGACCGAGCGGACGGCAGCCTCGCCCATCCAGACCCCGCCCACGCCGCTCATGTCCATGGCGTCGGTGACCACGAGCCCGGTGAAGCCGAGCTGATCCCGCAGCAGCCCGGAGGTGATCGCGGGCGAGAGGGTCGCGGGGGCCAGCGTCGCATCCAGAGCCGGCAGGGCCAGATGCCCGACCATGATCGAATCGACTCCGGCGGCGATCGCGGCCCGGAAGGGAGCGAGCTCCGTCTCCTCCAGGCCTGCCCGGTCGCGGTGCACGATCGGCAGCTCGAGATGGCTGTCGACCGCGGTGTCGCCGTGGCCGGGGAAGTGCTTCGCCGTCGTCAGGACGCCGCCGCCCCGCGCTCCTTCGACGAAGGCTGCGACGAGCGCCGCCACACGCGCCGGATCCTCTCCGAACGATCGCAGGTTGATGATCGGGTTCGCCGGATTGACGTTGACGTCGGCGACCGGCGCGAAGATCCAGTGGATGCCGGCGGCGCGGCTCTCGCGAGCCGTGAGCTCGCCCGCGAAACGCGCCGCTGCGTTCCCGGCCGCCCCCGGAATGGCGCCGATCGCCATCGCATCCGGCAGGGAGACCGGGCCCGAAGGTACGCGCATGCCGAGGCTCCGCTCGACATCGGCCCCGACCAACAAGGGGACCCCCGCGGCCGCCTGCAGCTCGTTCAGCAGCTCCGGGATGGTATCGAGCTCGGAGCGAAACAGCACCACGCCGCCGACACCCGTCTTGCGCACGAGCTCGAGCAGCTCGCCTCGCTCCGCCGAGCCCGGATGCCGCGGCAGAGCCGCTGCGCGCACCATCACCATCTGCGCAACCTTGCCCTCGAGGCTCAACGCCGCGAGGCTCTCCTCGACCCACGCCGACCTGCGAATCGCCTGCCTTTCGGCAGCCTCGAGCGAGACCGACAGCAGCAGCGCGCACCCGAGCAGCCCAGGGCGCCATCCCGGCGCTGCGGATCGCTCTGGGCTCATCGACCGACGTCGGAGAGATCGTGGCCGTCCAGAGAAACGGCCGAGATGGGCGCTTCGGCAAGGTCTTCCAGATCGCCGGTCGAGTCGATGAGCTGAAACGAAGCCACCCCCTCGAAGCGGAGAGCCGCCGCGCGCCCGCCCCAGAGGCGCTCGAGGCGGGCGGAAAGGCTCGGCGCGGCTCGCGCCCGAGCGGCGCGTTCGAGCGCCTCGATCGCCGCCCCGAGGGTCGGCTCCGCAGGGATCCGCACGGCGCGCGCGAGCACCAGCTCCGGCAGCGCTGCACGCTCGGCGGTGACCTCGATCTTCGGCCGCCCCGCGGCTCGAAGCGCCGCGGAGAGCGCGAGCGCGGCGCCGACGTCGCGCTGTCCGACCGCCCAGACGATTCGCGCCACTCCGAGGCGCGCGAGCCGGTCGAGTTCGGCGCCGCCGAGCCGGGAGCGCGCCCGCCAGCCGTCCACGCCGACCGTGAACGAAGGCAGGAGGACCTTGCCGGTCGCATCGTGGATCTCCCCGGCCGCGAAGATCCGCGCATCGCCGAGCTCGGTGATCTCGGAGCGCGGCAGTCCGGCAGTTTCGCACTTTGCGCTCTCGCGGTCGCCGCGCAGGCGATCGAAAGCCAGATCGGCGCGAAACGGCTCGGAGCCCCCGGGCTGCAGAATCCGGCCGCCGCGAACGAGGACATCCGACCAGACGTCGGAGTTGTTCTCCGGGATGGCCTCGTAGTCCTCTGGATCGCGGCGCGCGAAGCCGTCCTCCGACAGCTCGACGAGGCTTGCGACGAGCGCCACGAAGTTGAGGCGGGTGAGCTCCGCGAGCGACTGGCCGGGCGCCACGCCGCCGCTTTCGATCAGCACGACCGGCGTTCCCCAAGCGGTCAGATTGTCGCCGAAGGCGCGCGGACTGAAGGTGTCGTCGAACCGTCCGACGCCGCCGGGAATGAACGCCTGCAGCATGTCGGCGATCGCCGTCGAGACGGCGAGCGAGAGCCGGCGGCCGGGAGTCACCGTCTTCGCGGCATCGCCGACGACCGCGAGGACCGACACCGTGGCGAGCACGCCGGTGTCGCCCACCGTCCGCCGCCGCATCTGATCGTGGAGATTGAAGCCGAGGATCGGAAGGTGCTCGTCGCGCAGGCGCTTGAGCAGCCGGCCTTCCGGCGTCGCCAGATTCAGGGCGTCGCGGTTGATGTCGATCCCCTGGGCGTTTCTGCGGCTGTAGGCCTCGGCGCCGTCCGGGTTGAGCATCGGCACGATGCGCAGCGTGAGCGTGGCGAGCAGCCGGTCGAGTCCCGGCTCGCCGGCGGGGGGGAGCAGGTAGTGCGCCAGGTCGAGTAGCGCCGGCGTCGCCGAAGGCTCGTCGCCGTGCATTTGCGACCACAGGAGAACCTCCCTGTCGCCACGCCCGACGGTGATCCGGTGAATCGGGCGGCCCTCGACCGAGCGCCCGACTTCGGCGACTTCGAGCTCCGGATGCGCTCGCTGCAGGCGATCGATCTCGGCGCGAAGCGCTGCCGGCTTCAGGCAGGGCGCAGGAACGTCGACGAAGCGATTCTGCGGCCAGGAGTCCCAAAGCGCCTGAGGGTCGATCGCGTTGGCCGGGGCTGCGGCGGTGAGCAGCGCGACCAGCAGGGCGGATCGGATCCTCATCGGGCCACCTCCAGCGCGCGCTCGATACGCGCCGAGGAGCGTGACCAGATCGCCTGGATCGCCCAGGCCGTCACCACTGCGACGACCGCGAGAGCGGCCGCGGCGGCCGTGCGGCCGTAAAGCGCCAGCCCGACCGCAAACAGCGTGGCGTAGACCGCGACGCAGCCGAGCGCCGCGCAGGCGAGGCCGGCAGGGAGCTCGCCCAGCCCGGCGGGGAGCGGCTCGCCGTCTGCCGCCGCCGCTCGCCGCACCCTTTCCCACCCGGGGCCGCCGGGCCGGGTCGCGCGGTAGAAGCGGCGGAGCGTCGCTTCGTCGGTCGGTGGGCCCCAGAGAGCGGCCGCGAGCCACGCAACCGTCGTGATCGCGACGCCCGCGACCATCTGCTTCCAGGGCACGAGCGGCGCGCCGAAAAGGCGGCTGTGTCCGAACTGGAACCAGACCGCGACCACGAACGAGACCACCATCGCGACGAGCTCGCTCGCCGCGTTCACCCGCCACCAGAACCAGCGCAACAGGAAGAGGAGGCCGGTGCCGGCGCCGATCTGGAGCAGGATCTGGAACACCTGCAGGGCATTCTCGAGCAGCAACGAGATCGCTCCTGCCACGGCCATGAGCAACAGGGTCGACAGACGACCGACGCGCACCAGCTCGCGATCGTTCGCCGCCGGCTGGACGAACCGGCGATAGACGTCGTGCACGAGGTACGACGAGCCCCAGTTCAGGTGCGTCGAAATGGTCGACATGTAGGCCGCGGCGAGCGACGCGACCACCAGGCCCATGAGACCGGCCGGCAACAGGGTCAGCATCGCCGAATAGGCCAGGTCGTCGCGCACCACCTGCGCCGCAACGTGCGGGAAGGCCGCGCGCAGCGAATCGAGATCGGGAAACACGATCAGCGAGGCGAACGCGATGAGGATCCACGGCCAGGGGCGCAGCGCGTAGTGCGCGACGTTGAACAGCAGGGTCGCCCCCTGGGCGTGCCCCTCGCTCTTCGCCGCCAGCATCCGCTGGGCGACGTAACCGCCGCCGCCGGGTTCCGAGCCCGGGTACCAGACACTCCACCACTGCACGGCGAGCGGAATCACGAAGACCGCCAGAGCGACCTCGCCGGCCGAGAAGTCGGGCAGGAAGTCCATCCGCCGGGCGACTTCCGGGTGATCGAGCAACTTCGCGAGACCGCCGATCTCCGGCCGACCGACCACCCACACCGCCGCCATCACCGAGCCGATCATCGCGACGGTGAACTGCGCGAAGTCGGTCACGAGCACGCCGGTCAGCCCACCGTAGAACGAATAGACGACGGTGATCCCGCCGGCAACGAGAATCGTCGCGAGCGGCGAGACCCCCAGCATCACACCGCCGATCTTGATCGCCGCGAGCGAGACCGAAGCCATGATCATGATGTTGAAGAAGGCACCGAGGTAGACGGCCCGGAACCCGCGCAGGAAACGCGCCGCCTTGCCGGCGTAACGCAACTCGTAGAAGCCGACATCCGTCTCCACCCCCGAGCGGCGCCAGAGCCGGGCGTAGACGAACGTCGTCACCATGCCAGTGAGCAGGAAGGCCCACCAGACCCAGTTCCCCGCGACGCCGCCGGTCCGGACGATGTCGGTGACCA
Organism: Acidobacteriota bacterium; assembly: GCA_052035735.1. Lineage (GTDB taxonomy): Bacteria > Acidobacteriota > Thermoanaerobaculia > Multivoradales > JAGPDF01 > JAGPDF01. The sequence continues at coordinate 57,361 of JBPOHI010000059.1, read as the reverse complement.
GATTCGGCGTATCGGTCGAGAAGGTCGTCGCCACCATCGAGATGCCGAGGAGCCACCAGGGCATCTTGCGACCCGAGAGGAAGAACTCGCTGGCGCTCGACCCGGCGCGCCGCGACACCGCCAGGCCGAGCGCCAGGGATCCCGCGAGAAAGCCGAGCACGACGATCCAATCGAGAAGCTGGAGCTTCATTTCACTTCGTCCTCCCGAGGTGGCGGACCGCAGTGGCGATGGGCGGAGAGTTTACACGCTCTCCTGCGATAGCCTTGGCGGAAAGACTGGCGATCCGGAGAGCGAATTGAATACCCAGACATGGCGACCTTCCGTGCTCCGCGGGCTGCTCTGCGTGGCTCTCGCCTCCTGTTCGACCGCTCCGGCGCCGGAGGTTCCGCCGCCCGTCCACGATGTCGTCCTTCGTGGCGGAACGATCTACGACGGCAGCGGCGGTGCCCCCTACGTCGGCGATGTGACGATCGACGGAGACCGGATCTCGGCTGTCGAGGCCATTGCCGCCGGCGGGCGCTCGCTTCGCCCGCGCGGGCGGATCGAGCTCGACGTCAGCGGACGCGCCGTTTCGCCGGGTTTCATCAACATGCTCTCCTGGGCCGACGAGTCGCTGCTCGTCGACGGGCGCTCGCTCTCCGATATTCACCAGGGAGTCACCCTCGAGGTCTTCGGCGAAGGCTCTTCGATGGGACCGCTCTCGCCGGCCATGCGCGAGCGCCTCCTCGCCGGTCAGACCGACCTCCGCTTCGAGGTGCCCTGGACGACGCTCGGCGGTTACCTGGAACACCTCGAGCAGCAGGGCGTTTCACCCAACGTCGCTTCGTTCGTCGGGGCGACGACGGTTCGCGTCCACGAGATCGGCTACGACGACCGCCCGGCCTCTCCGGCCGAGCTCGAGCGCATGCGCGCACTGGTCGACCAGGCGATGCGCGAGGGTGCGCTCGGCGTCGGCTCGTCGCTGCCCTACACGCCGGCGGTCTTCGCTCCGGCGAGCGAGCTGGTGGCGCTGGCCGAAGTCGCGGCGCGGCACGGCGGGATGTACATCTCGCACGTGCGCGATGAAGGCGGGCGCCTGCTCGAATCGCTGGAGGAGTTCCTCGACATCGTCCGCCAGTCGGGCGCCAGCGGCGAGGTCTACCATCTCAAGGCCTCCGGCAAGGCGAACTGGACGAAGGGCGAACTGGCGATCGCGAGGCTCGAGCAGGCGCGCGCCGAAGGACTGCGCGTCACGGCCAATGTCTATCCCTATGCGGCGAGCTCGACCGGGCTCACCTACGCCCTGCCCGCCTGGGTCCTCGAAGGAGAGCCGGAAGAGCGCTATGCACGGCTGGCCGACCCGGCGATCCGCGCCCGGGTGATCCCCGAGATGACGCTCATCCCCCCCGGCGATCTGATGCTGGTGAGCTTCCGCAATCCGGCGCTCCGGCGCTACGTCGGCAAGACGCTGGCCGAAGTGGCCGCCGAGCGCGGGACCTCGCCGGAGGTGACGGCGCTCGACCTCCTGGTCGAGGACCGCAGCCGCATCGGCACGGTGCGCTTCACGATGAGCGAGGAGAACGTGCGCAGGAACGTCGCCCTGCCCTGGGTCGCTTTCGGCTCCGACGGCGGATCGATCGCCCCCGAGCCCCCGTTCACCCACTCGCAGCCGCATCCCCGCACCTACGGGACCTTCGCCCGGGTGCTCGGCAGGTATGTGCGCGAGGAGAAGCTGCTGAGCCTCGCCGAAGCGGTGCGGCGAATGACCTCCTTCCCGGCCGAGAACCTGAAGCTCGACCGGCGCGGCCGGCTCGCGCCCGGCTACTTCGCCGACGTCGTCGTTTTCGACCCCGACGCCATCGCCGACCGTGCCACGTTCGAGTCACCCCACCAGCTCGCGGTCGGTGTCGAGCAGCTGTTCGTGAACGGCACAGCGGTGATCCGAGACGGCATCCACACCGGCGCGAAACCGGGCCGCGCCGTGCGTGGCCCTGGCTATCGGGGAGCGACGCCCGGAGCCGTTTCCGCGCCCTCGACCGGAGCCGCCCCGCCCACCGCCGCGCTGCCGGAGGTTGCCGCAGCCATCGCCGTCGCCGACCTCTGGATCCGCGAGCAGCTCGCCTATCACGGCATCCCCGGCCTCGCGGTGGCGGTCGTGCACGACGGCGAGACGCTCTGGACCGCTGGCTACGGCAGCGCGGACCTCTCGACCGGTCTTCCGGTCACGCCGCACACCCGTTTCCGGCTCGGCTCGGTTTCGAAGCTGTTCACCGCCACGGCGGTGCTGATGCTGCGCGACGAAGGCAAACTCCGTCTGGAAGAGCCGGTCGACCGTTACCTCCCCTGGTTCGCGGTGAAGAACCCGTTCGACGGCGGCCCGCGCGTTACCCTCGAACAGCTCCTGACGCATACCTCCGGACTGCCGCGCGAAGCGCCGTTCTCCTACTGGACGACGCATGTTTTTCCCAGCCGGCAGGAGCTCCGGACATCGCTCGCCGGGCTGTCGCTCCTCTCGCGTCCGGGAGAGACCTACCGCTACTCCAACCTGGGCGTCGCCCTCCTCGGGGAGGTTGTCGCCGCGGTCTCGGGCGAGAACTGGTCGACGTTCATCGAGCGCCGGATCCTGTCGCCTCTCGCCATGTCGTCGAGCCTCGCCGAGCTCGCCCCGGCCGACTTCCCGACTCTAGCCGGCGCCTATCTCCGCAAACGCCCCGATGGATCGCGCGGGACCGCGACGCCCTATACGACAGAAGCCCTGGCGCCGGCGAGCTCCGTGGTTTCGACGGCCAGCGACCTGGCGCGCTTCGCGGCCTTTCATCTGACTTCGACCGAGGACCAGGGCACCGGCGGGCAGGCGCTGCTCGCCGCAGCGACGCGACGCGAAATGCAGCGCGCGCGCTTCGTTTATCCCGGCTGGAGCGGCGGTCGCGGGCTGGGATTCGCAGTGACGCGACGAGGCGACCGCACCTTCCCGTCGCACGGCGGTTGGATCGGAGGTCATCGCAGCGACCTGATTCTCGATCCGGAGCGCGACATCGCCGTGGTCGTGTTGACCAACGCCGACGACGCCAGCCCGGCGATGTTCTCGCGCAAGCTCCTCGACCTCTTCGGCGGCGCACTCTCCCGCGCCATGACACTGACACCCGCGGCCAAGTCGCCCGAGCCAGCCTGGCAGCGATACCTGGGCGTCTACACCGATCCCTGGGAGTGGGAGTACGAAGTGCTGATCCTCGACGGCGGGCTGGTCCTCTATGAGCACAGCTATCCGCCGGAGGACGAGCCCGAGGCTGCCATCAGCCGCCTCACTCCGACCGGCCCGGGTGCGTTCCGCATGGCGGACGGCGAACCGGTCGTCTTCGACACCGACGCCAGCGGCAAGGTCATCCGCCTTCGCCGCCGTTTCGAGATCCTCACTCCCAAGCCCAGCGACCGGAGCCCCGGAGCGGGCAAAGCCGCCGAGGCCTCACCATGAACGCCTTCTCGACAGCGCCGACCGGGACACGCCCACAGCCTCTGGGCGCCTCCGTCTCGATCCCGCTCAGGGAGGGCCCCGCAGGAGAACCTGATCCGATGCTCCACCGACGACCTCGATACGCCACCCTCGCCGCGCTCGCCGCCGCCAGTCTTCTGACCCTGCGGCTCGCGCCGGCCGCCGCCGTGCAACTCGATCTCCCCCGCGCCGTCGAAACCACCCTGCGTGCCAACCCCGGCCTGCTGGCCGTCGCCGAGGTGCGGAGCCAGGTCCAGGGCGGGATTCGCGAGGCGCGGGCCGACGCCTTTCCGCAGCTCACGCTGAGCTCCTCCTGGGGCCAGTCGCGAAATCCTTCATTCCTCAACAGCTCGGACTTCGAAGAGATCCTCGATCAGTTTCCGGGCGGCAGCTTCGCGCCCTCGACCCAGGAGCTCAGCCGTGCGGTGATCGAGGTCAAACAGCCGGTCTGGACCTTCGGCAAGATCGGCGCCGCAGTCGATCTGGCCGAGATCGTCGGCGGCGCCGCGGAAGCGCAGATTCGCACCGCCGAGCTCGACGCCGCTCTCGCGACCGCCGAGGCTTATTACGAGCTCCAGGCGGCGCGCGAGGGCCTGGCGACCATCGAGTCCGAGCGCGAGTTTCGCAGTCGCGACCTGGCGCGCATCGAGGATCTGCTCGAGATCGGCGAAGCGACCGAGCTCGAGCAGTTGCGTGCCTTCTCGGCGCTGACCGCGGTGGACCCGGAGGTCGCTCGGCGGCAGGGCATGGTCTCGATCGCCGAGATGCGCCTGCGACAGCTCCTCGCGCTCCCCCCTGACGAGCCGCTCGAACTCGAGCCGTCGTCGCCCGCGCTGCCCGAGCCGCCGGCGCTCGCGCTCCTCGCTGCGGCGGCGGCAGCTCGCCCGGAGCTCCTCGACCTCGAGCAGCAGGAGAGCGCCTTCGAGACGCGTCAGAAGATCACCCGCGCCGACGGCCTGCCGCGCATCGACCTCACCGGCTACTGGGGCCGCGAGGTGCGCCTGGTGACCAACTTCTCCGACCCGCTCTACAGCTCCTGGGCGGCGGCGCTCGAGCTCAGCTGGCCGTTCTTCGACGGCGGCCGCCGCCGCGGGCAGATCGAACAGTTCGAGAGTCAGCGCCGCCAGATCGCCTTGCGCCGCGCCGAGCTCGAAGCCGCCATCCGGCTGGAGACCGACCAGGCACGGACGAGCTACGCCACCGCGATGTCGCGCGCCGCCTCCGCCGAGATCTTCGCCAGGGCGGCGCAGGAGGCGGAACGGGTCGCACGCGTCACCTACGAGGAGGGCGTCGCGACCCAGACCGAGCTGCTCGACGCCCAGCGCAACGCCGTGATCGCCCGGGTCAGCGCGATCGAAGCCCGCTATCAAGCCCTGGTCGAAGCCTCCCGCCTGTCGCGCGCCGTCGGCCTCTTGCCTACCGAGCCCTGGTCCAACCTGGCCCACAAGGAACTGCCATGAATCCCTCACGCCTCTCCCCTGCCGCACACGCCGTCGTACCCTCCATCCTCCTCCTGCTCGCTGCCTGCGCCGCACCCGAGAAGCCGGCGCCGAGCCCGCCGGCCGAGCGCATCGCCCAGGTTCGCACGACCACACTCACTTCACGCACGGTCGTCGACCGCACGAGCCTCCCGGCCAGCCTCGAGCCGCGCCACCGCGCCGTCCTGGCCGCCGAAGTCGGCGGGGCGGTCGAGTCCGTGCGCGCCGAGCTCGGCCAGGCCGTCGCCGCAGGTCAGGTCCTGGCGACGATCGACGAACGCGCCCTCGCGCAGCAGGTCGCCGAGGCCGAGGCCTGGCTCCGCCAGGCGGAGCTGCAGCACGAACGCGCCCGGAATCTCTTCGAGCGCAAGGCGGTGACCAAGGCGCAGCTGCTCGACGCGCTGACGAATCGCGATGTCGCCCTGGCGCGCCTCGCCTCGGCCAAGCTCTCCCTCGACAAGGCGCGCGTCGGCGCGCCGTGGGCAGGACGAATCGCCGGGCGCCACGTCGAAGTCGGCAGTTTCGTCGCCCCGGGGACACCGCTTTTCGATCTCGTCGACTCCACGCGGGTCAAGGTGCGCGCCGAGGCGCGCGCCGCCGACGTGCGCTTCCTCGCGGTCGGGCGGGAGGTCGAGATCACCTTCGATGCCTTCCCGGGCGAGGTCTTTGCGTCGCGGATCGCGCGCCTCGGCGCCGAGCTCGATCCCGAGTCGCGCACGCTCGCAGTCGAGGCGGAGCTCGCCAATTCCGATGGCCGCCTGAAGCCGGGGATGCTCGCCCGGCTCGACATTCCGCGCCAGACGGTCGCCGGGGCCTTCGTCGTTCCCATGTCTGCGCTCGTCGACCTCGGCGGGACCAAGGCGCTCTGGACGGTCGTGGACGGGCGCGCGGTGCGGCGCGAAGTGACCACTGGCGTGGTGGTCGGGGAGGAGATCGTCATCCTCGGCCTTCCCGAGGGAACCCGGATCATCGTGGAAGGGCAGCAGGCTGTGGGAGAGAACCAGCCGGTCGAGGAGGTCTGAGATGCGGCTCGGGGAGTTCGCGGTCAGGAACCGCGCCACGGTCTTCTTCGCCATCCTGGCGATCGTCGTCGCCGGCAGCTCGGCCTACACGACGCTGCCCCGCGAGAGCTTTCCGGATATCGAGATCCCGAACATCCTGGTCTACACCCTGTGGCCAGGAGCCTCGCCCACCGACGTCGAAAGTCAGATCACCGACGAGCTCGAACGCGAGCTGCAGGGCCTCGAGGGGATCAAGCAGATCACTTCGACCTCGACCGAGAGCGTCTCGGTGGTGAACGTCGAGTTCGTGTCCGGCGTCGACCTCGACTTCGCCCTGCAGAAGGTGCGTGACCGGGTGAACCTCGCCAAGTCCGAGTTCCCTTCCGATGCCGAAGAGCCGATCCTCCGCGAGCTCAACTTCTCCGACGTGCCGATCCTGCAGGTCCATCTCTCGGGCGACGTTGGCCCCGTCGAGCTGCGGCGACTGGCCAAGGCGGTACAGGACGAGGTCGAAGCGATTCCCGGCGTGCTGCGCGCGACTCTGGTCGGCGGCGTCGAGCGCGAGGTGCAGGTCGACGTCGATCCGGAGCGGCTGCGCCTCTATGGCGCTTCTTTGGACGACGTGCTCGACGCGATTCGCGACGAGAACGTGTCCATCCCCGGCGGCGAGCTGACGCTCAAGGGGCAGACCCTGGCGCTGCGTGTCCCGGGCGAGGTCGAGGACCCTCTGGCGGTCGAGCGATTCGTGGTCAAGGTCGTCGGCCAGCGCTCCGTACAGGTGCGCGATGTCGCCGCCGTGCGCTACGGCTTCAAGGAGCGCAGCTCCTACTCGCGAATCGACGGACGGGAGTCCGTGTCGCTCTCCATCCAGAAGCGCTCGGGCTCGAACATCATCGAGCTCACCGACCGCCTGAAGACCGAAGTGGACCGACTGCGCGGCACCTGGCCCAAAGGCGTCGAAGCGACCTTTCTCGCCGACCAGTCGAAGGACATCCGGATCATGGTCGCCGACCTCGAGAACAACGTTCTCACCGGCGTGGTGCTCGTGGTGATCGTGCTGTTCTTCACCATGGGGCTGCGCAACGCCCTGTTCGTCGGCGTCGCGATCCCGCTCTCGATGCTGCTCACCTTCGTCGTCGTTCAGCTCGCCGGCATGACGCTCAACATGATGGTGCTCTTCTCCCTCGTGCTCGCGGTCGGAATGCTGGTGGACAACTCGATCGTCGTGGTCGACAACATCTACCGCCACCTGCAAGAGGGCAAGAGCGCCTTCGAGGCTGCGCAGCTCGGCACCCGCGAGGTCGGCGGCGCAGTTCTCAACTCGACCCTGACGACGATCGGCGCCTTCGTGCCGCTGTTCTTCTGGCCGGGCATCATCGGCGACTTCATGTCGATCCTGCCGATCGCCGTCTGCATCGCCCTGGCCGCTTCCGTGATCATCGCCTTCACCGCCAATCCAACGCTGGCATCGGCCTACATGCGGCCGCACACGGAGCGCGCCGTTTCGGTCGACGACGATGCCGGCCTGCCAGAGGACTCGGGACTGGGCGGGCGAATCATGATCTTCTACCGCGAGTCGCTGGCCTGGGCCCTCGATCACCGCGGCGCCGTGCTCGGCGGAACGCTCGGGCTTTTCGTTGTCGTGGTGCTGATCTTCGCCAAGTTCAATCACGGTACCGAGCTCTTCCCCGAGACCGATCCGCGCCAGATCTGGGCGTCGGTCGAAACGCCGCCCGGCACCCGCCTCGAGCAGACCGACGCCATCGTGCGCGAGCTCGAACGACGCCTCGGAGACCTGCCGGACATCCGGGTGCGCTCCGCCGCATCGGGCGCCGGTGCCACCGGCGACGAGTTCTCCGGCGGGCGCTCCGAGGGGGGCGATCCCACCCGCGGCCGGGTCACCCTCGACCTGCTCGACATGGAGGAGCGCAGCCAGGGCTCGCTCGTCACTCTCGAAGAGGCCCGGCGGCGGGTCCGCGGGATTCCGGGAGCGACGATCAACGTCGAGCGCCCGGTGGAGGGTCCTCCGGTCGGCGATCCGCTGTCGATCGAGCTCTCCGGCGACGACTTCGCACGCCTCGGCGGCATCGCCGAGCGCATCCAGCGGGAAATCGTCGACATTCCTGGACTCGCGACACTCGACAACGACTTCGACCTCGCCCGCCCCGAGGTGATCGTGCGCGTCGACCGCGACCAGGCAGCGCGGTTGGGCCTGTCGACCGCGCTCATCGCGAGCACCCTGCGCACGGCGATCAACGGCACCGAGGCATCGCAGTTCCGCGACGGCGAAGACGAGTGGGACATCACGGTGAGGTTCGCCCCCGGCGCACGCTCGAGCCTCTCCGACCTGCAGCGCCTGGTCGTGGTCAACGAAGACGGCGAGCAGATCCCGCTCGACACCGTGGCCCGAATCGAGACCGGCGCGGCGCTGCAGTCGATCCAGCACAAGGACCGCCGCCGGGTGGTGACGATCGCCGGCAAGGTAACGACCCCGGAGCAGGCACAGCCGGTGAGGGCCGAGGCGGAGCGGCGAATCCAGGCGATCCCCGGACTCCTGCCAGCGGGCTACTCCGTCCGCTTTGCCGGCCAGAGCCAGGACGAAGAGGAGTCGACCGCGTTTCTGTCGAAGGCCTTCCTCTACGCGCTGATCCTGGTGCTGCTGCTGATCATCGGCCAGTTCAACTCCTACGCCGTGCCGTTCATCATCATGCTGTCGGTGGTGATGTCGCTGATCGGCGTGCTGCTCGGACTGGTCGTCACCGGCACGCCGTTCGGGATCATCATGACCGGGATCGGCGTGATCTCGCTCGCCGGCGTCGTGGTCAACAACGCGATCGTGCTGCTCGACTACGCCGAACAGTTGCGGGCGCGCGGCATGGAGCGGCGAACCCTGATCCTGGTGACCGGCATGCGGCGCCTCCGGCCGGTCCTGCTCACCGCGATCACGACGATCCTCGGCCTGGTGCCGACGGTCGTCGGCTGGGGGTTCAACTTCCGCGGCCTCCGGTTCCAGGCCGCGGGCGAGTCGAGCTCCTGGTGGCGGCCGATGGGCGTCGCGGTGATGTTCGGTCTCGCTTTCGCGACCTTCCTGACGCTGATCCTCGTCCCGGTCCTCTACGACCTCCTGCTGCAGTGGCGGGACCGAAACAAGGTCAGCGTTCCTCCGCTCCAGGAGGCGCCCCGGGTCTAGCCAGGCCGCCTTGCCGCCGGCGACCTTAATGCACGGTGCAACCTGCGGCGCTGTAAGCTGGACGCTTCCAGGGAGTGCGTCGTGGCGGAGCCGGGGTCAGAGCTGATGTGCCTGCTGTTGTCGGGGGAAGACGCCCTGGCGGCGGACTTGCGGGCGGCCCTGTCCGCCAGTGGCATGGAGGCCACCCTGGTCGCCCCGGGATCGCGCGAGGAGGCGGTGCAGGTCTTGCGCCAGTCGCGGCCCGGGTTTGTGGTCGTCCGGGCGCCGCTCGGCGCCGGGCCCACGGCGGCGCTCGCTCCGGAGTTCGATGTCGCCTCGGTCTCCTATCCGTCGTTGGCTGTTGCGACCGGGGCGATCGACGACGCAGAGCTCGAACGGCTTCGCCGTCGCGGAATTCTCGCCGTGCTCGAACACGACGCTCCGCCCGAAGAGGCCGAGCTCACCCTCTTTCAGCTCTCGCGCTCACGCTTCTGGTTTCGAGGCCGGCTCGACGAGATCCCGCTCGAGGAGGTCGTGACCACGCTCGCCAGCGACCATCAGACCGCGCTGATCGAAGTCGCTTGCGATCATCTCGAAGAGGTCGCGGCGGCATCGGGCCGGGCCGCTTCCGGCTCCTGCCTCGAGCCCAGGGAGGGGATGGTCTGCCCTGGCGCGGTGGGCCGGCTCTACCTCGACGCCGGCGCCCTCCTGCTCGCCGAGACCGACACCTTGCGCGGGGTCGAAGCACTTCGCGCCCTGTTGGGCCTGAGCAAGGGGAGATTCGTCGTCGCGGAGTCGTTCCTGCGGCCCAACCAGAGGGCCCGCGAAGCGCTCGCACCCGCGCTGCGCGAGGCCCTTTCCGCGCCGCCTTCCCCTGCCGCTGCCGACCCCTTGCGCCAGACGACGGTCCGTGACGAGACCTCCGCGGCGCCAGAATCGAAGCCCCCTGCTATCCCTCGCAGTCCAGGAGATTCCATGAAGAAGCTCGCTGCGGCGCTCGCCGCACTTCCCGCTTCCTACGGCGGCACACGCTGCAATCTGAGAGGCGAAGTTCTCTCCAAGACCGGCAACTTCGACGCCGAGACCACCGCAGCGGCGGCGGCCATCGCTCGCGAGTCGCTCGCGGACGTCGCCGGCGGCCTGGGCCTGGGCGCACTCCAGAGCTGGGCGTTCTGTCACCAGGCCGGCTCCGTTTTCGTTCTCGACGGCCTCGAGCTGACCATCACGGTCGGACAGGTGACCAAGAACCCGGAGTCGGTGCTGCGCCGGATGTCCGCCAACCTGGCGGAGATGAAACCGTGAAGGCCGCTCTGGCAGGCCTCAACAGCATTGCCGGCGTCGTCGGTGTCGCCGTCTTCGACGCCACCGACCGATGCGTCACCCACTCGCTGCCTGCGCCATACGAGCCGATCCTGCTCCAGAGCACGCTGCAACAGGTTCGGGTGGCCCTCACCGCGCTCGGCTCCATCAACGGCTCGGCTCCATGGAACGACGTCCTCCTGGAGTGCGAAGGCGGTGCCGTCTGGTTTCGCAGCGCGTCGCCGCTGCTGCTCATGGTTCTCACGACCAGCGGTGCGAATCTCTCGATGGTCGGCGTCGCGACCAACGTCGCACTGCTCAAGCTGGCAGGGGCCGCCGCTTCCTCGCCAGGTGGCGAGACCGCCGCGGCCGGCGGGCACTCTCACCCCGATGCCGGCGGACGGAGCCGCACGGAGGTGCTACATCCTGCCGTGACCGACCGCATCGTGCGCGCCCTCGCCCGCAGCCTGGGGCCGATCGCCCGCCTTCAGGTCGAAGACGAGATCGACCGGCTGGCGCAGGCCACACCGCCCGGCGGTACGCTGCGCGCCCGCGACGTGATCCTCGGGCTCACCGGCCGTCTCGCCGATGCCCAGAAGAAGAAGGAGTTCCTCACCGAGCTCGAAGACCTTTCGACTGCGCGCTGACGGCTGACCGTCCAGCGCACGCGAGCCTCGACCCGCTATCGATCCGCAACGACTCTGAACCCATCCCGAGAGAGAGATCATGCTCAACAACCTGAAGATCTGGCAGCGGTTCGCGCTCGTCGCAGTCGCCTTCCTCGTGCCCGTCGGCCTGCTGCTCTACGTGGCGGTCCAGTCGCAGAACTACCAGGTCGCCTTCGCCGACCAGGAGATGAAGGGCACGGCCTTCGAACGGCCGTTCAAGAAGTTCTTCGCCCACCTGCTGGAGCACCGCGACCTCTCCGCCTCCCGGCAGGTCTCCGAGACACTTGCGGCGCAGGCAGAGAAGGCCGCTGTCGACGTGGACGACGATCTGAAGCGGGTCGAGGAGGCCGATCGCAACGTCGGCGCGAGCCTCGGCACGAGCGACGAGCTCGCCAGCCTCAAGGCGCTCTGGCTGCGCCTCAAGGCCGACGCGCCGACGATGGACTCCGAGCAGGCCCTCGAGGCGCACAACCGCCTCTTGCGCGCCGTGTCGCATCTCAACATCACCTTCGGCAACGCTTCCAACCTGATCCTCGATCCCGACGTCGACACCTACTACGCGATGGACGCGACGACGTTCAAGATCTACAAGCTCATGGACGAGCTGAGCCAGATGCGCGCCATCGGCACCGTCGCCCTGGCGAAGCCCGAAGGCCTGGACGCCGTCACCCGCTCGAGTCTCGCGTCGCTCGCCACCCGTGCCGACGACAGCCTGAACACGCTCAACGTCAACATGGAGTTCGGCCTCGACGCCAGTCCGCTGTTCGACAGCACGGCGCGCCCCGCCCTGCAGGAGGCGACCACTGCCGTGCGGACTTACCTTTCGGGAACGGGAGCGCGAGCTGCGCGGGGTGAGCGCTCGGACCTGCTTCCCGCCGACTTCTGGGCTTCGACGACCCAGGCGATCGCCGCGACGAGCAAGCTCCACGACGTCGTTCTGGGAGAGCTCGAGCGCATGCTGCAGGCCCGCTCCGCCGCCCTCAAGGGCCGCCGGAACCGCGATCTGGGGCTGGTGCTGGGCGCCATCGCCCTGGCCAGTCTCTTCCTCGTGCTGGCCATCCGCAGCGTCACCCGGCCGGTCAACGCCCTGCGCGCTGCCGCCGAGAAGATCAGCCTCGGAGAGATGGACGCAAAGCTCCCGGTGGCCGACAAGAGCGAGCTTGGCGCCCTGGCGGAGAGCTTCCGCCGCATGCAGACCAGCCTCGCGACCGCGATGGAAGCCCTGCGACGGCGGTAGTTCGCGGAGCCCCGGAGGACCCGGCTAGCCGGCCGGCGCCAGGAGCGGGAGCTGCCTCAGCAGCTCCCGCCACGCTCCGCCGCGGTGGCCGATGCGGTCTTTCTCGCGGTCGCTGAGCTCACCGTAGCTCGAAGCTCCGCCCGCGGGAACGAAAACCGGGTCCCACCCGAAGCCGTTGTCGCCGCGCCCCGGGAGCACGAGAGTCCCCGAGGTCTCGCCGCGCCCGACGACGGTGCGTAGGCCATCCGTCCACATCAGCAGGCAGACGGCCCTGGCGCCCGGATCGCCGAGCGCCAGGGCGGTCCGTGCGATCCCCTCCGCACCGACCGCGGCGAGCATCCATTTGACCAACGGGCCTGGAAAACCGTGCAGCGCGCCGAGCTCGAGACCCGTCTCCTCCACCACGACCGGCCGCTGGACGGCCTGCCAGGCATGCCAGGCCTTGGCCCGCAGCACCTCTTCCATGTCGAGCGACTGAATCTCGGGCAGGTCGACTTCGATCGCGTCGAGCAGAACGCCCGCGGCGCCGGCGAGCCGCCGCGCCTCCGCGAGCTTCGAGCGATTGCCGGTCACCAGCAGGAGCGGCTGCGGAACCCGGTCCCCGGCGCCCAGCTCAGCCTCGCTTCACGCGATACGCCTGCACCCGCTGCTCGAGACCCTTGAGCTGGAACTCGCCGAGCGGCTCGGTCGGATAGGCGCCGCCGAGCAGCCGGTGGGTCTCGCCACCGAGCGTGATCTCCCCGGGCTCGGCGACCGCGGACTCGAGACGCGCGGCGACGTTCACCGTATTCCCGAGTACCGTGTAGTCGACGCGCTTCCGGCTGCCGACGTCACCCACCATGACCGGTCCGCTCTGGATGGCGATGCGCACGAGCAGCGTCGGCAGACCCTGCGCCGCGCGCTGGCGGTTGAGGGCGTCCTGGGCCTCCTGGATCTGAATCGCCGCCTGCACCGCGCGCCGCGCGTGATCGCCCTGGGGCACCGGCGCGCCGAAGAACGCCATCACGCAGTCGCCGATGAACTTGTCGAGCGTGCCGCCGGCGGAGAAGATCGCCTCCACGGCGTGCGTGAAGTACGACTCCAACATCTCGGCGACCTCCTGCGGCGAAGCCTTTTCGGAAACCGGAGTGAAGCCCGCGAGATCGGCGAACATGACCGTCGCCTCCGCGAGCTTCATCTTGCCGACGGTGGGTTCGGCGGCGCTGGGGGTGAACTGCACGATACTCTCGATGACCGCCGGCGAGTGATAGCGCTCGAGACGGCTGCGCACTTGGCGCTCGAACTCGACCGTCTTTGCATAGCGCAACCGCTCGACCGCCACCGCGGCGTAGTTGGCGAGCGCGGTCAGGAGGTCGAGGTCCTTCTCGTTGAAGGTCCCGGCATGAAAGGGAGTATCGACCTGGAAGACGCCGATGATCTTCTCTCCCGACCAGAGCGGCGTGCACATGGCGGCGCGGATCTGGTGAATCCGGATCGAGTCGCCTCCGGCCAGCCTCTGGTCGGAAAGCGCGTCGTAGGTGAGCAACGCCACCCGGTCGCGCATCACCTGCTCGACCATCGTCTGCGACACCGGCACTTCGCTCTGCGGGCGGAACTCCGACCGTTCCTTGGTGCGCGCCAGCTCGCAGACCGTCCTGCCGGTGGCTTCGTCGAGCAGCAGGATGAAGCCGCGATCGACCGGCAGCGCTTCGAATGCGATGTCCATCACCCGCTGAAGGACCTCGTCCACCGAATCGGACCGGATGAGGAGCCGCGCCAGGCGGGTCATGAAGCCGAAGATCTTGCTCGAGTAGGCTTCGTCGAGGTCCTTGCGCTTGTTCGTCCGCGCCTCGCCCGAGCTCTTGACGTCCAGCCCCCAGGCGGCGCTGAAGTCGGCGAGCGAGCGTACGATGGTCGCGGTGCCGACCGGCGCCTGGGCCGCCTGCGGCACCTGCGGCAGACCGGCCGTCGCCAGCTTGGCGCTCGCGCCGGAGATCGGCGGCTCGCGCACCTCCTCGACCTGCAGCTCGAAGATGCCGACCTTCAGCCGGTCGCCCGGCTTGAGCATGGCGCGCTTGCTGGTGACGCCGTTCACCTGGATGCCGTTGGTCGACATCAGGTCCTGGACGAACCAGCTGCCGCTCTCCCGGCGGATGACGGCGTGACGCCGCGAGACCGAGAAGTCGGCCAGGACGACCTCGTTCTCGATGCCGCGCCCGATCCGCAGCTCGTCGGCGGCGAGCGGCAGAATCTCGTCCCTGCCCTGAACTGCCCAGCGCAACCGGAGCACCGTCGGGATCACCTCGTGGATCGATCTTAGCCCAGCGCTTCCTCCCTCGCGCGACCGGCCGCTTTGTTATCCTCGCCGGGATGACTCCCCGCCCCGAATCCGCCGCCGACACCACCCCGGAACAGCCCCAGAATCCGCTCTACGAGCGTTACGCGTCGCGCGAGATGGCAGCGATCTTCTCGAGCTCGCATCGCTTCGCCACCTGGCGGCGGATCTGGATCCTCCTCGCCCGGAGCGAAGCGGCGCTCGGGCTGCCGATCCGAAAGGAGCAGCTCGTCGCGCTCGAGGCGGCCGCCCCGGGGCTCGACCTCGCCCGGGTGGCGGAGCTCGAGCGCCAGACCCGGCACGACGTGGTCGCCCACCTGCGCCACTTCGCCGAACAGGCCGATGCGATCGAGCCGGGCGCCGGCGGAATCCTCCATCTCGGCGCGACGAGCGCCTTCATCACCGACAACACCGATCAGCTGCTGATGCGCGAGGCGCTGGAGCTCCTGCGTCGGAGGATCGCCACCGCGATCTCCGGCCTCGCGGCCTTCGCGCGCGAGCATCGCGCCCGTCCGTGCCTCGCCTACACCCACTTTCAGCCGGCGCAGCTCACCACGGTCGGCAAGCGCGCCTGCCTCTGGGCGCACGATCTCGTGCTCGATCTCGCCGAGATCGACCACCGTCTGACGACCTTGCGCTGCCGCGGCGTCAAAGGCACGACGGGCACCCAGGCCTCCTTTCTCACCCTCTTCGCGGGCGATCACGGCAAGGTCCGGGAGCTCGACGCGCTCGTCGCCTCCGGACTGGGCTTCGCCGGCAGCATCGCGGTCTCCGGCCAGACCTATACCCGCAAGCTCGACAGTCAGCTGCTCGCGGCCCTCTCGGGAGTCGCCGAGAGCTGTCACAAGATGGGGACCGATCTGCGCCTGCTGCAGGGGGTGGGCGAACTGGCCGAACCGTTCGACGAGCACCAGGTCGGCTCCTCCGCGATGGCCTACAAGCGCAATCCTGTGCGCGCCGAGCGGATGTGCGGCCTGGCGCGGCGGATCATGACCGATGCACTCAACGGCCCGGTCAACGCCGCGACGCAGTGGCTCGAGCGCAGCCTCGACGATTCGGCCAACCGCCGCCTGGTGTTGCCCGACGCCTTCCTCGCCTGCGACGCGATTCTGGGTCTCGCCGGCCACATCGCCGCCGGCCTGCGCGTCCACACGGGCATGGTTGCGGCCCGCGTCGCGCGCGAGCTGCCGTTCATGGCGACCGAGACGTTGCTGATGGAGGCCGCCCTGCGCGGTGGCGACCGGCAGCTGCTGCACGAGCGCATCCGCACCCATTCGTTCGCGGCCCAGGAGACGGTGGCTCGCGGGCAGGAGAATCCTCTCCTTGCTACAATCGCCGCCGACGCCGACTTCCGGCTGTCCGGCGAAGAGATCGCCCGCTGGGTCGATCCGCAGGCGTTCACCGGCAGGTCGGCGGAGCAGGTCGACGACTTCTTGCGCGATGTCGTCACGCCGGCGCTGGCGGGCCTCGACGCCGCAGAAGTCGAAGTACCCCGGATCTGATCCGAAGGTCCGGGCTCGGAGTGGCCGCCGAAGGCCACAGGCGCCCGAGAAGTCGCGCCACGACAGCGATGACGCCCCTTCGCACCATCGCCTCCGCCCCGATCCTCCTGGGGATGCTCGCCCTCGCGGGCTGCGCCAGTTCCGGCCGAGCTCCGTCCCACGCCGGGCCGGTTTCCCCCGAACGCGGCGTCGCCTCCTGGTACGGTCCCGGGTTCGACGGCCGGCTGACCGCCTCGGGCGAGCGCTACGACATGCACGCCGCGACCGCGGCCCACCGCACGCTGCCTTTCGGCACGATCCTCGAGGTGCGAAACCTCGACAACGGGCTCTCGACGCGGGTGCGGATCAACGATCGCGGACCGTTCAAGAAGAACCGCATCGTGGATCTCTCGCTCGCCGCCGCCCGCGCCATCGGCATGGTCGGACCCGGAACGGCGCGCGTCGAGCTCAAGACCCTGCTGCTGGGAGGCGGCGACCGGCGGTATGTCGTCCAACTCGGTGCCTTCCAGGAACGGGCGCTCGCCGACGCCCTGGTGGAGCGTCTCCGGACGACCCATCCGGAGGTCGCCCTGCGCTCGGACGACGTCTGGCACCGGGTGCAGCTCGGCGCTTTCGAAGATCCCGACGAGGCGGCCGCCCTGGCGGCGAAGCTCACCCGCCTGGGCTATTCGGCCCTGGTGGTCGCCGCCTCGCCGCCATGATCTCCGTCGCTCCTAGCCGGGCCGTCTGACCGAGGGATTCACCGCCGCCGCAGGCACCTCTCCGTCGAGGGCCGCGAGCACCATGTGCGCGGTCTCGATGGCGATGCGCTCCTGGGCCTCTTTGGTCTGCGCGCCGATGTGCGGCGTCGCGACGACCCTGGGATGGGCGGTCAGCGCGTGGCGATGCGTCGGCTCGTCTTCGTAGACGTCGAGTCCGGCGCCGGCGATCTTCCCCGCTTCGAGCGCGGCGAGCAGGGCGTCCTCGTCGACCAGGCCGCCGCGACCGCAGTTGATGAACAGCGCCCCTGGCTTGAGCAGTCCGAGCCGTCGCGCGTCGATCAGGTTCTTGGTCGCCTTGCTGAACGGCGTGTGCAGGGTGACGACGTCGCTCTGCTTCATCAGCTCGTCGAGCTCCAGCAGCTCCACGCCGATGCGCCTGGCCTGCTCCGCCTCGAGGAACGGATCGTAGGCGACCACGCGCATCTCGAAGGCGCGCGCGCGCGAGGCCACGCGCTGGCCGATCCGGCCGAGGCCGACGATCCCCAGGGTCTTCCCCTGCAGCTCGACGCCGACGAAGGTCTTGCGATCCCACTCCCCGCGCTTCATCGAGGCATCGGCCGCCGGGAGGCTCCGCGCCAGGCCGAGGAGCAAGGCGAAGGTGTGCTCGGTCGCCGAGACCAGGTTGGCGTTGGGAGCGTTGACCACCAGCACGCCGCGCTCGGTGGCGGCGTCGACGTCGACGTTGTCCACACCGACACCGGCGCGCCCGACGACGCGGAGCTTCCCGGCGGCCTCGAGCAGGGCCTTGGTCACCTTGGTGGCGCTGCGCACGACGAGCGCGTCGACATCGGCCACCAGTTCCGGAAGCCGCGCGCGTTCGTCGGCTCCGACCACCTTGACGTCGGCGCCCGTGGCGCGGAGGATGGACAGGCCCGACTCCTCCAGCGGATCGGCGATCAGTATTCGAGTCATCTAGCGATCTCCTCTGCGATCGCGGCCAGCAGTGCCGCGAGGTCCGTAGTTTGAACTTCTCCCATGTGCCCGACGCGAAAGGTCGAGTCCTTGAAGCGGCCGTAGCCGCCACCGAGCGTGAAGCCCCTCGTCTTGAGCGCCGTGACGAGCCTGCGCGCCTCGATGCCCGAAGGCGGGCGCAGGCAGCTCACGGTCGCCGAACGTCCGTTCGCCGCCGAGGCGAAGGTGAAGCCGTGCGACCCTGCCCAGGCTTCGGTCTGGCGCTGCATCCCGGCATGGCGCGCCCAGCGCGCCTCGATCCCCTCGCGCGCGATGCGCTCGAGCTGCAGATCGAGCGCCCAGGCGATCGACACCGCCGCCGTCGTGATCGGACCGCCCTCGCGATGCTTGTCGCGGTAGCGCAGCAGGTCGCCGTAGTAGCCGCGGTGCGGGATCGCCGCCGCTCGCTCCTCGGCGCGCTGCGAGAAGGTGAACAGGGTCAGACCCGGAGGCGTCGCCAGCCCTTTCTGCGAACCGGCGAAAACCAGGTCGAGGCCCCAGGCGTCGGTCTCGATCGGCGCGCCGGCCAGCGACGAGACGGCATCGACGAGCAGCAGCGCGTCGGACTCCTCGCGCACGACGCGGGCGATCTCCGCGAGCGGGTTGACGACGCCGGTCGAGGTCTCGTTGTGCGCCAGCGTCACCGCCTCGTAGCGCTTGCGGCGCAGCGCCTGACGGACGAGCTCCGGATCGACGATCTCGCCCCAGGGGGCGGCAATCTGGTCGGCCTCGCGACCGAGCGACCTGCCGATGTCGAGCCAGCGCTCGGAGAAGGCGCCGTTCGTCAGGTGCAGCACGTCGCGCGAAACCAGCGAAGTGAGCGCCGCCTCCATCAGGAAGGTGGCGCTCGAGGTCGCCATGTAGACGTCGCGGCGGGTGCGGAACACCGGCTGGAGCGCCGCGGTGATCCGCTGGTAGACCGGCAGGAACTCCGGCGACCGGTGACCGACCACCGGCGCCAGCATCGCCTTCCGCACCTCTTCGAGAACGTAGACCGGACCGGGGACGAAGTACTTGATCTGCTCGGGCATCGCTCGACCGCTCACTCCTTCTTCCAACGCAGTGCCGGCTTGCGCAGACGGGCGAGGAGCTCTTCGGTGGTGTAGAGGCGGCTGGCGGTGGCGCTTTCCGCGAGGTTCCAAGGGCCCTCCGCCCGCGCCGTGAGGCGCGGAAAGAGCTCCAGGCCGGCGACGAGGACGACATCCGCTCCGAGGAAGTGCTCGCGCAGGAGATCCCGCAGGACGGCCTTTCCTTTCATCGGCTTCATGGCGAGAGACCGGCCGTCTCCGACCGCCACGGCGCGAAAAGCTTCCAGTAAAGGGGCTGCCTGGAGGGGCGGCGGCGGGTCGACCGGAGCGTTGAGCGCCAGCCAGCCGACGCGCACGCCGGCGACCTTGGCCGCGGCAAAAAGCGCCGCAAATTCCTCGGCAGGTCCGTCCACGGCAAGAAGTACCGGAGTTTTCATTTACTGGAGCTTCTCTTTTCTTCTGGATACAAGAGGATCTCTCTGCGCTCCTCGCGGAACGCTTCTTCGTCGACGGCAAACGTCGCGAGCCAGGCTTCGAGATCGGCAGTCGGATCGCCGTCGAGCGCGCGGCGGAAGACGTCGCTGCCGGTGAGCAGGTCGATCGCCGGACGGTCGGCGACGAACTCGTACGGGGCCTCGCGCCAGCGAAAGAGCCGCGGCGCGACCGACTTCAGGGCGACGAGGATCTCCAGACCGAGGCGGTAGGCGCGAACTTGCGTGCCGTCTCGCACGACCAACTCGACGCCGCCGCAGATCTCCCCCCGGTGCTTTTGGAACTGCGGGCGGAAATAGGTCGGAATCGCCGCGATACCCATCGCGGCGAGCGGCGCAAGCGCCTCGGCGAGCGCCGTCGGCCGGAGCTCCGGAGCGCCGAGGACGAGGAACGGCCGCGTCGTTCCGCGGCCTTCGGAGAGCTCGGTGGCTTCGAGCAGACAGAGACCGGGATAGACCAGCGCCGTTTCGAAGGTCGGCATGTTGGGCGATGGAGCGATCCACGGCCGACCGGTGGCTGGCCAGAGGTCGCCTCGCCGCCAGCCTTCGACAGCGAGAACTTCCGGGAGGCGTCCCCACTGCCGGCGGTGCGCCTCGAGGCGCACGATCTCGCCGAGGGTGAGCCCATGACGGACGGGCATGCGGAAGGCACCGACGAAAGAGGCGAATCCCGGTTCGGGCAGGTTGCCTTCGATCAGCTCGCCACCGAGCGGGTTCGGGCGGTCGAGGATCCAGACCTCGCAGCCGGCAGCGCGTGCCGCCTCCGCCGCCCAGACGGCCGTCGCCGCGTAGGTGTAATAGCGCGTGCCGATGTCCTGCAGGTCGATGAGCAGGAGATCCAGCCCGGCGAAAGCCTCCGGCCGCGGCAAGAGGGAAGAGGCGTCCTCGCCGTAGAGCGAAACGATGTCGATGCCGGTCCACGGGTCGCGCTGGCTGGCCGCAGGAATCATGTCCTGCTCGACGCCGTAGTAGCCGTGTTCCGGCCCGAAGAGCCTCGCGGGAGGAGCCCCTTCCGCCGCCAGGGCGAGGTGCGCCGGCACACACGCGGCGGTGACCGAGGCTCCGTGCGCGAGCAGACCGAAGCGCCGCCCGGCGAGGTCGCCCGGCCTGGCGAGCAGGCGGTCGAGACCGGTCGCGATCACCGTTCCGAGGTCTCCGGAGACTCGCCGCCCGCACGGCGGAAGTCGCCGCTCGCTCCGCCGCTCTTCGCCTCGACCCGCAGATCCGTGACCACTGCCGTGCGATCGATCGCCTTCACCATGTCGTACAGCGCCAGCGCAGCGGCGGCGCAGGCGACCAGCGCCTCCATCTCCGCGCCCGTGCGCGCGGTGACGATCACCCGGCTCGAGATGCGTATCTCACCGCGTGCCTCAGCTCGGGTGCCGGACGCGACCTCCACTTCGACGCTGTCGAGCGGCAGGGTATGGGCGAGAGGAATCCACTCGTCGGTGCGCTTGGCCGCTTGAATGCCCGCCAGGCGAGCGACCGCGACGCCGTCGCCTTTGGGCAACGCCGAGAGCCGCGACACCGTCTCCGGAGCGCAGAGCAGGCGGCAGGAGGCTTCGGCGATGCGCCGCGTCACCGGCTTCGCCGAGACGTCGACCATCCGCGCTTTGCCGCCCTCGTCGAGATGAGAGAAGCCCTGGTCGGGGTCCTTCTTGGGTGGTGAGCTGGGCATGGGCGACGGCGCCGAGAAGAGTCTCCGCGCCGCAGGTGAATGCTAGCATCCGCCGCTCGCATGCATCGCCCTGCCGCGCGCGTCTCGATCGTCATTCCTGCACTCGACGAGGAACGGGCGATCGCCGCCACGCTTGCCGGCGCCCTGGCGCAGGCCGACCAGGTGGTGCTCTCCGACGGCGGCAGTCGCGACCGCACGGTCGAGATCGCGCTGCAGATGGGGGCGCGCGTCGTCTCGGGCCAGCCTGGACGCGGGCTGCAATTGAACCGCGGCGCCGAGGCCGCTCTCGCGACAGACAGCGAGCCCGACGACATCCTGCTCTTCCTGCACGCCGACACGACTCTGCCCGCTGGCGCTATCGCCCAGGTGCGGACAGCGATCGCGGACGGTGCAGTGGGTGGCGCCTTCGAGATCCGCTTCGACGGCAGGGGCTGGGTCTACCGCCTCGGCGAGCGCGTCGCGAGCCTGCGCTCGCGCGTGAGCCGGCTCGCTCTGGGCGATCAGGCGATCTTCGTAGGCGCCGGGCGCTTCACACACCTGGAGGGTTTCCGCTCCTGGCCGCTCCTCGAAGACCTCGACTTCATGCTGCGCCTGCGCCAGGCCGGCCGCATCGCCATTCTCCGGCCACCCGTCACGACCTCGGCCCGGCGCTTCGCCGCCCGCGGACCGCTGCGCACGGTCTTCGGCAACTGGTGGATCTGGCTGCAGTTC
This sequence comes from Acidobacteriota bacterium, assembly GCA_052035735.1. Lineage (GTDB taxonomy): Bacteria > Acidobacteriota > Thermoanaerobaculia > Multivoradales > JAGPDF01 > JAGPDF01. The sequence continues at coordinate 35,603 of JBPOHI010000059.1, read as the reverse complement.
GTGCGCGGCGTCTCGCCGGAGCGGCTGGCGGCGCGCTATCGCGACGTGCGCTAGCAAACTCCGCCGAACGCACAAAAGCCCTGCGGCTGGTTCCTCTCCGCAGGGCTTCTGGCGTCAGGCAGTGCGATCGGAAACGACGAAAACTGCGGCTTTTCGAATCAGGCTGCCCGAAACTGCGGGCCGCTTACTTGCCCTTGTTGAGCGCGTCCTTGAGGTCCTTGCCGGCCTTGAAACGGGCATTCTTGCTGGCCTTGATGGTGATGGTGGCGCCGGTCGCGGGGTTGCGGCCCTTGCGCGCAGCGCGCTTGCCGACACTGAAGCTGCCGAAGCCGGGGATCTGCACGCGATCGCCCTTCTTCAAGCCCTTGGTGATCGCCTCGATCACGGCGTCGAACGCCTCGCCCGCCTGCTTCTTGGTCAGACCGTCCACGTTTCCAGCAACATATTCCACGATGTCGGCTTTTCCAGCCATCTTTCCTCCCCGGTTCTGGTGGTTTTGTCGATCGAAATCGATGACGGCGGTGACGATAAGGCAACTGCCGAAGCCTGTCAATACAGGGCTCCGCGACGTTTTCTGATATCTCCGCGTGGAGTCAGGAAAGACGTTCGAAGAGCTGAACCGTGAATCCGTCGTGGTCGTCCGCGGGCAGAAAGCGCCAGGTGCCCACTCCGGTCCGGGCCGCGGCCGCCGTCGCGGGCACCCGCCCTGCGGCGTCACTTCGACGAAAGCCGGAGTTGCCGGCGAGAAACCGTTCACCCGCCGATTCGTTCTCTTCCGGTTCGAGCGAGCACGAGATCGCGACGAGGAATCCGCCGGGTTTCACAGCCACTGCAGATCCGGAAAGAAGGCGCTCAGCTTGGCTCGCCAGCCTCTCGAGCTCGCTCTCGCTCCAACGCCACTTCAACTCCGGGTGCTTTCTCAAAGTGCCCGTTCCGGTGCAGGGATAGTCGACGATCACTCGTTCGAAGGCTCCAGCGAAGGGAGTGCGCTCCGCGGCGGCGGCGGCGATTCCAGCGTGGGTGCGGAGCCGGCGGTGATTGCCGGCGAGCGCCGCCAGGCGTGGCAAGGCGACGTCGGTCGCGACCAGGCGAACTGCCGGCTCCGCGGCGAGCAGCGCCAGCCCCTTGCCGCCCGGCGCGGCGGCGACGTCGAGCACGCGTTCGCCGGCGCGCGGCACAGGCAGGTTCGCCACCAGCTGCGCGATCTCGTCCTGGATGTAGAACTCGCCGCGGGCGAAGGCCTCGGTGCGCAAGGCGTTTCCCGAGCGGACGATGAGTCCTTGGCCGGAGATTCGGCTGGGCTCGGTCTCGACTCCCTCCGTGCCGAGCTTCGCCGCGAGGAGCTCGCGTCCGCCATTGGCCTGGAAGGCGAGCAGATGCATCGGCTTCTGCCGATTGTTGGCGGCGAGGAGCGCTCGCGCTCCCGCCTCGCCGTAGGCCTTGAGCCAGCGTCGGACGAGGAGCTCCGGATGACTGGTCTCGATCGCGAGAAGCTCGACCAGATCGACGGCTGCGACCGGCCATGCAGCGAGATCGGGCTTCGCCGCGACGAGCCGCAGGACGGCGTTGACGAAACCCGCAGCCCCCTTGTGGCTGCGCCGCAGCGCCTCGTCGACCGCCTCGCTGACGATGGCGTGCGCGGGAACACGATCGAGGAAGAGCAACTGGTAGGCAGCGACGCGCAGCACCGGCAGGAGCGCCGGCTGAATCTGCTCGAAGGTCCGCCCGCTCGCCGCGACCAGCACCTGATCGAGCCGCTTCAGCCAGCGCAACGTGCCGAAGACGATCTCGCGCAGCAGCGCCTGGTCGCGCTCGTCGAACGTGCCGCCGAGCGCCGCGAGCTCGGCGTCGACCGGCGCACGGGACACCAGGGCGCGCTCGACGATCGAGACCGCCTGGCTGCGCACGCCGCGCACGGCCTTGGGCGCTCCGCTCGACGGAGCGTTCCGGCCGGACGCTGCCAGGATCTCTCCAGCAGGGGTCAAACGAGTCGGTCTCCGACGCCGAGGTGCATGCCCCGGGCGAGGTCCCCCCCCGACACCGGACCTCTCCCGGCGCGCTGCGCGCGCTCCACGGCGAGGACCGAGTCGCCGCCGGTGGAAACCAACACGCGCTCTCTCTCGATGGCGACGACGATGCCGGGAGCGGTGCCGTAGTGCTCGGCAGCCGGGCATGCCTGGAGAACCTTGACCCATTCCTCGCCGAACGGCAGCTCGGCGCCCGGCCAGGGTTGGAACGCGCGCACCAAACCGACGAGCGCCTCGGCTTCCAATTCCCACCTCGTTCGCGCCTTGTCTTTTCTGATCTTGGGGGCCATCGTCGCGCGCAGCTCGTCCTGCGGCCGGGCCGCGAGCGTGCCTCCGTCCAGGGCGCGCAACGTCTCGACCAGGAGCGGCGCCCCGAGCTCGGCGAGACGCCGCGACAGCTCGCCCGCGGTCTCTCGCGGCCCGATCGCGAGCTCCGCGGCGAGCAGCATCGGGCCGCTGTCCAGGCCCTCTTCCATTCGCATCGTCGTCACCCCGGTCAGCGCGTCACCGGCAGCGATCGCCGCCTGGATCGGCGCGGCGCCGCGCCAGCGCGGCAAGAGCGAGGCATGCAGATTGACGCAACCGAGGCGCGGCAGGTCGAGAAGCGCGCGCGGGAAGAGCTGCCCGAAGGCGACGACGACGGCGATGTCGGGAGCGGCTCCGGCGAGACGGGCGAGGAAAGCCGGGTCGCGCACCTTCTCCACCTGCTCGCACGGAAGCCCCAGCTCGCGGGCCGCGAGGACCACCGGCGGCTCGGTCAGCCGCTGCCCGCGCCTCGCCGGGCGCGATGGCTGCGAGACGACCAGCACCGGCCGGAACTCGCTCGCCGCGAGCGCCCGCAACGCCGGTACCGCGAACTCCGGCGTGCCGAAAAAGACCGTGCGCTGGCTCATGATCTTCAGAGGATACACGTTCCAGGAACGGAAAACGCCCCCGAGCCGTGCGGCACTCGGGGGCGTTTTGACGGCTCGGACTGAACCTGGACTCAGGGGACGGTGCTGCTCCACGCCGAGGTGTCTCCGCCATTGAAACCGTCGATGAGCAGGATGTTCGAAACGCAGGCGTTGCTCTGCGCGTCGGCGATCTGCATGTCGATGTTGGTCAAGGTCACTTCGTCGAAGCGGAAGCCGAAGTTGTTGACCGAGCTGTCGGTGCCGTAGCGCGTCTCGAGCTGAACCAGCTGACCTGCGAAGGTGCCGGACTGAAGGGCCGCGGCGTTCCAGGTCGAAGAGGCCCACGTGGCGTTGGCCCCCGCCCAGCCTCCCTGCAAGTCCGTTCCACAGGTCCCGCCGGTGCCCGATGCGTTGTAGGCCCTACCAGCCGAAGGAGTCACCAGAGTCCGCGTCGCGCTGCCCACGGGCCGGATGCCGATGTTGGCGCGATCCCACCACTGCCCACTGGAGAACGCCTCGGTACTGAAATTGTTGAACAGCGTCATCGTGGAGTCGGCCGCCAGCACGACGACCGGCGACTGCACGACATCGCACTGGTTGTCGAGGAACGTCGACGACCGCATGTATGCCGCGGTTGCGTTGCCTCCGCCACCCGCGGTGTCGCGCTGGAAGGTGCCGGCGGTCGTGAGCCAGCCCTCGGCGTCGGCTTCGAAGCCGAAGGTCTTGCTGGCAAAGTGCTGCAGGTCACCCTCCGTGCCCGACAGCACCACGGTCTCGAAGGTCGAGTTGACGCCGAGCTCGTCGCTCGTCACCTCCACCTCGAGCTCGACCGACTCCCCCGGGTTGACTCCACCCGGCACGAAGTCGAAGACGGCGTTCGCGGAGCCGCACGAGGCGAGGCTGGGGCTCACCGCCACCGGGAAGCTCGAGACGAACGTCGACGACGGATGGCTGGGCGACGTCACGTTGACGATGCGCAGATTCGTCAGCGAGCCGACACCGACGTTCGACACCGGCACGGTGACGCGCACGGTCTCGCAGTTGTCGATGAAGGCGTCGCCGTCACCGGTCAGGAACTGCTTGGTCGCCTGCGCCGCGAGCACCGAGACGCTGGCACCGGCCGCGGGCGTCACGTTCGTGCAGGAGCTGGCAACACTGAAGCACTCGTCTTGCGCTCCGACCGGAATGACCTGGTAGTAATACTCGCGACCGTTCTTCAGGCCTCCGTCCTTGAAGGAAAGGCCGCTGACCGTGGCGATCAGCTCCTTGCCGAAAGAACACTGGAAGACGCCTTCCGTGCGGTACACGCGGTACTCCGTGGCGCCGGTCGAGGCGGTCCAGGAGAGCGCGACGCCGCGATCCAGCGCGACAGCCGTCACAGTCGGAACCTCGGTCGGCGTCCCCGAGCAGCCCGCGGTCGTGACCGTCGGCGTGGCGCAGGCGATGCCATGCCGGTTGAACGCCGCGAAGATCGCCGCCATGTGGGGCGTTCCGTCAGCGAGGTTGCCGTTGTCGTCATCCGCGACCAGATACTGCTGATAGCCCGAAGTCGCGCTGCACCCTGCGGTTCCGGCTGTGCAGGCGAACCAGGAGTTCACCCCTGAGGCGCCGCGATACGTGAGTTGCGTGGCCTGTTCCCGAGCCACGGTGAGGCTGTAGTTGAACGGCGCTCCCACCAGGTCGCGATTCCACAGGTCCCAGACCGCCTGAGAGTAGACCTGCCCTTCGCAGTGCACCGAGCCGCCGCAGGGGCCGTTCGAGTTACCGGCCGAGCAGGCGTCGGCGTTGGTCAGCGTGAACGGCGTGTTGCCGGTGTGCTTGGCCCAGTCGATGTCGCGCACGCCGGTGCAAGCTGTGCAGGCGTTGCCGTAGCCGGAGCAGTTCGAGGCGCGGAAGTGCCGACCGATGCAACTGTTGTTGTAACGCAAGGAGGCGTAGATGTCGGCGATCCCTTCGCCCGGCGAAGCGATGGTCGGCACGGCGTCGTTGTTGTCCATGCCGTGACCCCACTCGTGATCGAACACGCCAGCGAGCTCGCCGGTGTTGAAGCAGCCGCCGCCGCTGCGGTAGAAGTTCACCGCCGCTCCGTTCCAGAAGGCGTTGCAGGTGAGGTTGATGTTCATGTTCGAGGTGAGGTTGTCCTGCAGCCAGGTGTTGTTCGGCAGCTGCCCGCGCGCCATCGCCTTGATCTGATTGAGCTCGAAGAAGCCCGACCGCGACGCGTGCGTATTTCCAGCGCCGCCGGTTCCCGGTGTCGTGCAATCGGTCCCTGCGGACCCGCCGAAATCGAGATCGCCGGTGCCAGAGAGGCTGATCGCGCCGCAGTTGTCGACCATGGTCATGTACTTGCCGGTAAGCGCGGTGGAGATCGAACCGTCGACGCAGACCGGCAGGTTGCCGCCGCCGTCAGTCGTCACGACTCCACCCGGCGTCGTGACGTTTGCGAAAGGCATCGGCCAATCGAGCTGCTCGACGCCATCGGGGGCGATGCCGTCGTTCGACACCGGCAGGACGCCGCCTTCGACGACGCGCGGCGACGCGACGAACTGGCGGGTGTCTTCGATCGCGAGCACGGCGCCGTCGTTGGCGTCGACGACCGCCTCGTAGCGCCCGTCGGCCTCGCCGAAGGTCGGACGAACGACCCAGGCGAGCCGGTAGCGGATGCCCTCCCCGACGCGCTCCGGCGCGATCGAGGTTTCCGTCGAGACTGGCATCCAGACGAGCTCGCTCACCTTCCAGGTGCTCGCCCCGTCGAACGGCGAGACGAATCTCGCCAGCGTCGAGCCCGCCTCGTCCGCGCTCAGGCGGGGAACTGCGAAGCCCTCTACATTGCCCCACTGGCTGGTTCCGAGCTGCACCAGGTTGCCGTAGCGGATCGTCGCGGTGAAGATCGCTCCGCGGACCGGAATGCCAGCGACGCGACGGGGGCTGTAAATCTGGATGAAGTCGGGGTCGATCACCGTCACCCGCGGCGAGTCCACGAGCTCGGCGACGTCGATACCGAGCGCCTCGCTGTTGGCGACCAACCAGGGGCGCAGCGCCTGCCAGGCGCGCATGCCGAGCTCGGCGGGGCGCTCCCGCAGCGCTCGGTCAGCCGCGCTCTCGGCGATCCGGTTGCCGTAGCCCTTGCCCGGCAGCAGGGGCAGGGAGAGGGTCAGATTGGTGAACCGCCCGGTGCGCAGGTCGACATGAGCGAAGCCGCCCGCAGGAGCTACGGCGCGCAACCGCGCCCGGACCGCAGGATCGGCGAAATCGGCCGCCGGCGCGCTGAGCTCACGGAAGTCGAGCTCCGGAGCGCGGAACTGGAGCTGCAGGAGATTGCTGTCCTCTGGCGGCTGGTAGGCGAAACCGGGCAAGGCACAGACCAGGCCGACGAGCGACAGCACGAGCGGGATCCACGAGCGGCGAAGCGTCATCTTGCGTCTCCTCCAAGAGAGTAGGGTGCTGCCGGAGTCCAGGGTCAGGCTTTGCCAAAGGTTGGCGGAGACTAGCATCGATTCGGGATTCCGCCAGTCGTCGCGTTCGGGAGGGGGGGGAGACCTCCGCCGCCGGCCCGGCGGTTCATCGCCCGGATTCGCGGGATCAGCCCAGAGAACAGCGAGGAGCAGCACCCTTCCGGGAACCGCAGACCGGCGGCCCGGGCGCCGCGAACCCCTTCTGTGCCATAATGCCGTCGTTCGTTGCCACTCGTAGCGTCTTTGTCGCGAGGCAGCTGACTTCTCTACGGGCGCCACGCGCCCGGACGGCGGCCTCTCCGGCAGTCCCCGTTTTCACCTCCTTCAAGTCTCGCCGGAATCCAATCGAGCGGCACTCCGCCGTCCGCACGCGGACCGCGTCGCCGCACAGAAAGAAGAGCTGTTCGCATGGCCTTTTCCCAGTTCGACCTTCACCCCGATCTGCTCAAGGGAGTGAAGTCCTTGGGCTTCACCCGCCCGACGCCGATCCAGAGCGATGCCATTCCGCCGGCCCTCGAGGGACGCGACGTGCTCGCCTGCGCGATGACCGGCAGCGGCAAGAGTGCGGCGTTCCTGCTGCCGATCCTCAACCGGCTGATGGGCAAGAAGCGCGGCGTCACGCGCGCGCTCATCCTCACCCCGACGCGCGAGCTCGCAGCGCAGATCGACGAGCACCTGCGCGATCTCGCGGTGCACACGCCGCTTTCCGGCGCGGCGGTCTACGGCGGCGTCGGCATGGGCCCGCAGGAGCATGCCTTCAGGAGCGGCGTCGACGTCATCGTCGCCACGCCGGGGCGCCTCCTCGACCATTTCCAGTACAAGTACGCCAAGCTCGAAGGGCTCGAAGTGCTGGTGCTCGACGAAGCCGACCGCATGCTCGACATGGGTTTCCTGCCGGACATCCGCCGGGTGCTCAAGCACCTGCCGACCAAGCGCCAGACCCTGTTCTTCTCGGCCACGCTCCCCTATCCGATCATCGAGCTGTCGCGCGAGATGCTGAAGGACCCGGCGATGATCTCGATCGAGCGCAAGTCGGCGCCGGCAACCGGCATCACCCAGTCCGTCTTCCCGGTAGCCCAGGAGTTGAAGACGCCGCTCCTCGCCACGTTGCTCGAGCGCGGCGAGATCGCCAACGCCATCGTCTTCACGCGCACCAAGCATCGCGCCAACCGCGTCTTCGAGCAGCTCGAGAAGCGCCACATCAAGGTCGCCCGCATCCACGGCAACCGCAGCCAGGCGCAGCGCACCGAAGCCCTCACCGGCTTCAAGAACGGGCGCTACAAGATTCTCGTGGCGACCGACATCGCGGCGCGCGGCATCGACGTCGAGGCGCTTTCGCACGTGGTCAACTTCGACGTGCCGAAGATCCCCGAGGACTACATCCATCGCGTCGGCCGCACCGCCCGCGCCGAGATGACCGGCGATGCCATCACCTTCGTCTCACCCGACGAGGAGAATGAGTTGCGGGCGATCGAGCGCGCCATCGGCAAGCGCCTGCCGCGCGTCACCGTGCCGGACTTCGACTACACCCACAAGCCAGTCGAGAAGCTCGAGATCCCGCTCCAGGACCGGATCAAGGAGATCCGCGCCCGCAAGGCCGAGGAGCGCGCGCGCGCCAAGGCCAACGCCGAACGGCGCGGCGGCGCGCGTCCGGGTACAGCGGCACCGGCGCGCGGCGCACGCCCGGGCGGTCCCGGCGCCCGGCCGAGCGCTTCGCCCTCGCGGGCTGCCGGAGGGCCTGCGCGACCGCGCGTCGTGGACGGCAACACCGGCGGCGCACCGGCGAACCCGAGCGGCGCTCCCCGGAGCGTCTTTGGTCGCGGTCCGGCACCGGCCTCGCGTGGCGCCGCGCCGAGCGGCAATCGCTACGGCAAGACCCCGCCCGGACGCCGCCGGGACCGCTGACGGGGCCCCGCTGACGGGACCGCTGACGGGGCACTCCGGCACTCGAGGATTCAGCGCCGCCTCCTAGTCCTGCCGGTCGGCGACCCTGAATCCTCGAACTCCGGAGCGCCCCAGGCAACACAAGAAAGATGAATGCCGGCCGGGGGATTCCCGCAGCGCCTGTTTGAGGCAGGATAGGCGCATGCGATCCTCCCGGCCGATTTTCTTTGCCTTTCTCTTTACCGGTCTTTCGCTTTTCGGCTGCGGTGCCAGTGCGGCCCCGACCGAGCCGACGACGTCCGCGGCTCCGAAGTTGGCAAAGCCCGATGCCTCCGGCAGGGTGGTGCTCGGCGTTTCCGGTCAGGCCGAAGTCGCGCCGGGGCTGGTGCTCACGCTCGAACGGGTGGTGTCCGACAGCCGCTGTCCGGTGGACGTCAACTGCGTCTGGGCGGGAGAGATCCGGGTGGCACTTTCGCTCGAGCGGCCGCAGACCGAGGCGCCGCGCCACGAGTTCGAGCTTGCGTCGACCGCCCCCAAGGCGACCGCGCTCGGGCTCGCGTTCGAGTTGCTCGAAGCCCTTCCCGAGCCGCGCTCGACAGCGAAGATCGCGGCGTCCGACTACCGCGTCTCGCTGCGGATCGGCCCTGCCTCGAGCCGACAGGGCGAGTCCGGAACAGTCAGCGATTCAGCGTCTCGTCGACCTCGGTGAAGTAGTTCGGCGGCACCAGCACGTCGCGCGGCTTCGAACCCTGCTGCGGGCCGAGGAGGCCTTCGCGCTCCATCATGTCGATGAGCCGCGCCGCCCGGGAGAAGCCGACCCGCATGCGGCGCTGCAGGAAGCTCGCCGAGGCCTGGCGCTCCTGCACGACGAGACGCGCCGCCTGATCGAAGAGGTCGTCGTCGATCGGTCCGGCACCGCCTTCGTTGCCGTTCTCTTCCGGCCCGGCGAGCACCGCCGGATCGAGCACCGGTTTCCCCTGCTTCTTGAGCCAGCGCACCAGCGCGGCGGTCTCCTGCTCGGTGATGTAGGGGCCGTGGAGGCGGATCGGCCGGCTGCTGCCCGGCGGCAGGAAGAGCATGTCGCCCTTGCCGAGGAGTTTCTCGGCGCCGACACCGTCGAGGATGGTGCGCGAGTCGTGGCGGCTCGCGGTGGCGAACGACAGGCGGCAGGGGAAGTTCGCCTTGATCGTGCCGGTGAGAATGTCGACCGACGGCCGCTGCGTCGCGACGATGAGGTGAATGCCGACCGCGCGCGCCATCTGGGCGAGGCGGGCGATCGAGGTCTCGACCTCGGCCGCGGCGACCATCATCAGGTCGGCAAGCTCGTCGATGATGATCACGTAGTACGGCAGCGGCTTGAGATCGGACTCGCGCACCGGCCCCTCGGTGTCGGTGAGCTCGAGGCGTTTCCTCACCTCCGGGTCCTTGATCGCGCGATTGTAGAAATCGATCGAGCGCACGTGCACTTCGGCGAGCAGCTTGTAGCGCCGCTCCATCTCGGCCACCGCCCAGCGCAGCGCATTCGCAGCCTTCTTCGGCTCGACGACGACCTCGGTCTTCAGGTGCGGAATGTCGGCGTAGACGCCGAGCTCGATCCGTTTCGGGTCGATGAAGATGAACTGCACCTGGTCGCGGGTCGCCTTGTAGAGAATCGACGTGATCAGACTCTGCAGGCCGATCGACTTGCCCGAACCGGTCGCGCCGGCCACCAGCAGGTGGGGCATCGTCGCCAGATCGGCATAGTAAGGCTCGCCATGAATCGTCATGCCGACGGCGAGCGAGAGCAGCGACGGCGACCGGCGGAAGGCGTCGTTGGCGAGCATCGCGCCGAGCCGGATGATGCCGCGGCGCGGATTCGGCACCTCCATGCCGAGCGTCGAGCGCCCGGGGATGCGGTCGATGCGCACCGATTCGGCCTTGAGCGCGAGCGCCAGGTCGTCCTGCAGGTTGACGATCTGACTGACCTTGACCCCTGGCGCCGGCTGGAATTCGAAGACCGTGATGACTGGCCCGGGGCCGATCCCCTCGATCGTGCCCTCGACGCCGAACTCTTCGCATCGTGAGCGAATCGACTCGCCCAGCCGGACGAGCTCGTCCTCGTCGATCGTCGGCTTCTCGTTCTCGAGCTGCAGGAGGTTCAGCGGCGGCAGCTCCGATTCGGTCTGCGTTTCGACGAAGCCGAACTCCTTCTGTTTCTCGCGGCGGACCGGCGTCTCGTCCCTGGCCGGCAGCGGTGCGCTGGGGACGGGGGCCGCCGGAGGCGGGGTCGCCGGTGCGGGGACGACGGCGGAGGGCGCGGCGACGCGCCGCACCGTCAAGGGCCGGTCAGCCGGACGCTCGCCGCCCCTGAGCGGCAGGTCGAGCCGGCCCGGCGGCGGCGCGGGAACGACTTCGTCCGCGGGCGGCTCGACATCCGGCCGCTTGCCGGCCGCAACTCCGGCGAGTTTGTCGAGCCGCTCCTGCTTCTCTTCGGCGACGCGCTGCAGATGCTTGACCACGACCCGGTTGCGCGAGCGCTCCTTCTCCTTGCGCTCAGCGCGCCGGGCGCGCGACAGGCGCCACTGATCGAGAGCGCCAGCGAGGCGCCGCCGCCAGCGGCCGAGCAGCTCTCCCAGGCTCGTCTGAACCAGGAGCGCCACGCCGACGATGCACAGCGCGAGCAGCAAGACGAGTGCGCCGGCGAAGTTCATCCGCCGGGCCATGGCGCTGGACAGGACGACGCCCACCGCGCCGCCGGAGTCGATCGCCTCGCCGCGCCACGGCAGGGCCGGCAGGACGAGCTGCAGCAGCGCTGGCAGCGCGATCAGCATGAGCCCGGCTCCGGCGCCGCGACCGACGACGGTCGGGCGGATCTTGGGGCGCAGGCGCCGCCAGGCGGCGACGGCCAGGAGCACCGGAACGAGCAGACAGGTCACGCCGAGGAGGCCGAAGCCGGCGGCGGCGATTTCGGCGCCGAATCCGCCGATCCAGTTCCGCACCTCCGCGGCGCCGGAGACCTGGCGCAGGAAGCTCGGATCTGCAGGCCGATAGCTCCCGAGGCTGGCGCCGCAGATCACCGCGAGCGCGGCGAACAGGACGCCGACGATCTCGCGCCCCTTGTCGGGGGAGATCTCGACCCGGGGCATCTCTCGACGCGGTTCGCTCAAGGTTTTCTATGGTTTCCAGTGTTTCCGCTCGGGCAGAGGATACCATCCGATGGCTCCCCGACCTTCCCATTTCGCCCGGTCAGGGTGCGGAAGAGCGCCAGAAAATCCGCCATCGCCAGCGACTCGGCGCGCGTCCTCAGGTCGCGGCCGAGGGTCGCCAGAGCAGCCTCGACGGCGGAGCGCGAGAAGCTGCCGGCAAAGGAATTCGTGATCGTCTTGCGCCGCTGACTGAAGGCAGCACGCAGAAAGCGCTCGAATTCGGGCATCTCGGCCTCCTCGAGCGGGGCTGGATGGAGGCGCAGGCCGACGAAAGCGCTGTCGACCTTGGGCGGAGGAACGAACGAACCCGGCCGGACGATCCCCAGCCGCGCGGCGCTCGCTCGCGACTGCGTCAACAGCGACAGCGACCCGTAGTCCGGACTGCCCGGTCCGGCGACCAGCCGGTCGACCACTTCGCGCTGGAGCAGGAAGGCCGCCCGTTCGACCTGCGGAGAGGCGCGCAGAACGCGGTCGACGATCGCCGTCCCGACCTGGTAAGGCAGATTCCCGCAAACCAGGGTGCCCTGGGGCACCGCCGACCAGTCGAAGTCGAGAACGTCACCCACCTTGACCGAAAGCCTTTCGCTCGGCAATCGAGAGCGCAAGGTCTCGGCCCACTCCGGATCGAGCTCCAGAGCGAGGACCTCTGCTCCGGCAGCCAGCAACTCGGCCGTCAAGACTCCCCCACCCGGACCGATCTCGACCACACGGGAAACCTGGCTTGCCGAAGGCGGCAGGCCGGCGAACAGGAAGTCGATCAGGGGTCGGCAGAGGCTGCCTTCGCGCAGATGGTGCTGGCCCAGCGCCTTCTTGCGGCGCGGGGTGGCCGCCGGCTCTGGCGCTTCCGGGGTTGGGGATGTTCTTGCCGCTTTCAGGACGAGGCTCCGCCGCCATCTTGGCACAGCAGGCGTGGCATTTCCCTTGCAGCCGCAGCCGGCGGGAGTGTGTGCATGGAAACCGTCGCAAATCCTGATTCGGTCGGCAGTTCCGGAACCTCCGCGCCGGTGATCCCGGCGATCGAGCGCGAGGCGCTCGCCTTGAAGCAGGTCGAAGCCGAGATTCGGCGGGTCATCGTCGGCCAGGACTACCTCGTCGAGCGTCTCCTGGTCGGACTTCTGGCGCGCGGTCACGTGCTCATCGAGGGCGTCCCCGGTCTCGCCAAGACGCTCGCCGCGAAGACCCTCGCCCGCACCCTGGCGATCGACTTCAAGCGCGTCCAGTTCACCCCTGACCTGCTGCCCGCCGATCTCGTCGGCACGCTGGTCTATGAACCGCGCAAGGGCGAGTTCGAGCCCCGGCGCGGGCCGATCTTCACCAACGCGCTGCTCGCCGACGAGATCAACCGCGCCCCGGCCAAGGTCCAGTCGGCCCTGCTCGAGGCGATGGAGGAGCGTCAGGTGACCCTCGGTGACACCACCTACGGTCTCCCGGAGCCGTTCCTGGTCTTAGCGACGCAGAACCCGATCGAGCAGGAAGGGACCTACCCGCTCGCCGAAGCGCAGATCGACCGCTTCATGCTCAAGTTGAAGATCGGCTACCCGACTCGCGCCGAAGAGGAAGAGATTCTCGAGCGCATGATGGTCGAGCACGAGGTCGAGATCCGCCCGATCCTCGATCAGGCGCGCCTGATCGAGCTGCGACGGGCCTGCGACGGCGTCTATCTCGACGGCAAGCTCCGCGGCTACCTGCTCGACCTGGTAACCGCCACGCGCCAGCCGGCCGCCGCTGGGATGAAGGAGCTCGTGCCGCTGATCGCCTTCGGCGCTTCGCCCCGCGCGACGCTCTTCCTCGCTCGCGCCGCGAAGGCGATGGCGCTGCTCTCGGGACGAGGTTACGTGATCCCGGAGGACGTCAAGGAGATCGCTCCCGATGTCCTGCGGCATCGCGTCGTGCCGACCTACGAAGCCGAAGCCCAGAACCTCACCAGCGACGACCTCGTCGCACGGCTCCTCGACCGCGTCGAGGTTCCGTAACCCCGGAGCGCCCGGATGCTCTCCGCGCTGCGCGAGCGCTGGCGGCGCCGTGAGGCCTCGGCCGGCGCCCCGTCGAAAACCGTCAGGCGGGTTCCCGCCGACCTGCTGGCGAAGGTCCGCCGGATCGAGATCTCGACACGCCGGCTGGTCGACCAGGGCGTAGCGGGCACCTATCATTCGGTGTTCAAGGGGCGCGGCATGGAGTTCGCCGAAGTACGCCCCTATCAGCCAGGCGACGACGTTCGGACGATCGACTGGAACCGCACCGCCCGCATGGGCGCGCCGTTCGTCAAACAGTTCGTCGAAGAGCGTGACCTGACGGTCTTTCTCGCCATCGACGTCTCGGGCAGCCTCGCTTTCGGTTCGCGCGCCATCCTCAAGCGCGAGCTCGCCGCCGAGATCGCGGCCTTGCTCGCTTTTGCCGCACTGCGCAACCACGATCGCGTCGGAGCCGCACTGCTGTCCGACCGCCTCGAGCTCTTCCTGCCGCCGCAGCGGCGCCGCAATCAGGTGTTGCGGCTGGTGCACGACGTGCTGGAGCATCCGGCCGAAGGCGGCACCGACCTCGAGAAGGGCCTCGGCGCCGTGCTCGCGAACCTGCGCCAGCGCTCGGTGCTGTTCGTGATCTCCGACTTCGTCGGTGCGCCGCCGGTCGCGGCGCTGCAGCGCGCCTCGACGCGGCACGACGTGATCGTCGTCGAGCTCGCCGACCCCAAGGACCTGCGACCGCCGGACGCCGGGCCGCTCGTGCTGCGCGATGCCGAGACCGGCGCGGTGGCCTTCTACGACGGCCGGCGGCATGCCGCCGCCGAAGGGGCACGGGCACGCGGCGAGCGCGAAGCCTTGCACGCCACGATCCGCACCCTCGGTCTCGACCACCTGACGCTCGCGACCGATCGGCCGTATATGCCGGAGCTGGTGGCTTTCTTCGAGTCGCGCAAGAAGAGGCTCCGGCGATGAGCCGCCGTTCGTCTTGCTGTGCCGCCTCGGCGCTGGCGCTCGCTCTCGCCTCGACCGGCGGAGTGCTCGCCTCCGACGCCGTTTCCGCAGCGGCCCCCGAGCTGCGGATCGAGGTCGCGCTCGACCCGGCGACGCTCGCGGTGGGAGATCCGGTCACCGCGACACTCTCGCTCCTCCTGCCGACCGCCGACGCTGACCGCGAAGCGACCTATCCCGACTGGTCGAAGGGCTGGGGCGAAGCCGAAGTGCTGCAGGCGGGCCCGATCGAGCGCACACCTTCAGCCGACGGCACCCATCTCGTTCAGCGCCTGCGAATCACCGCCTGGAAGCCCGGCAGGATCGCCTTGCCGCCCGCCGCGGTGAGTCTGGCCGGCGAGCCCGCGCTGCGCGCCGCCACACCGCCGGATCTCGCGCTCGACGTCCGATCGGTGATCGCTCCCGACGACCAGGAACTTACCCCGGCACCGCCCGCGGCGCCGCGGTCGCTCGCCGTCGCGCCAAGCTTCTGGTGGGCTCTCGCTATCGGTACCGCCTTCGCCGCCGGCGCGGCGGTACTCGCCTGGAAACGCCGCCCGGGAGTCGACCCGCTGGCGGCCCCCGAGCTCTCGCCTCTGGCCGAGCTCGAACGCGCTTTGGGCCTGCTCGCCGGCGATTCGCCCGCCGGAGCGTTCGCGCACCTGAGCCAGGCCCTGCGGCGCTATCTCGGTCGCCGGCTGAATTTTCGCGCTCTCGAGAGCACCACCACCGAGCTCCAGCGCCGGCTCGCCGCGCTGCGCCTCGATCCTGCCTTCGTCCAGCGCGCGGTGCGGCTGCTGCGCCTCTCCGACCAGATCAAGTTCGCCCGCCGTCCGGCGGAGAGCTCCGAGGCCGCGGCGCGCATCGCCGAGGTGCGCGAGATCGCCGCCGCGCTCGAGGGTCACCTGGCGCCGCGCGAAGAGGCCGCAGCGTCGGCACCAGCGTCGAGCCGCGGGGGCGCCGCTTGAACGTCCTGCCGCAGTTCGCCGATCCGCTCTGGCTGCTCGCCGGCTTGGCCCTCCCGGTGCTCGTCTGGCGCCATCATTTCGCCGGAGGGGATCGCGCCGGCGCGCACGGCGCCCTCCTCGCCAGCCGCCTGCCGCGTGCAACCGGCGGCCGCTGGCGCCTGCACCTGCCGTTCTACCTCCGCCTCCTCGCACTGCTCGCGCTCGTCCTCGCCCTCGGCCGGCCGCGACTCGGCTACTCGTGGGAAGAGGCGACCACCGAGGGCATCGACATCCAGATCGTCATCGACACCTCGGGCAGCATGGGAGCCGAGGACTTCCAGCCCAAGAACCGGCTGACGGTCGCCAAACAGGTGGTGCGAGACTTCATCGCCAAGCGCCCCGGCGATCGCATCGGAGTCACCATCTTCGGCGGCTCGGCGCTCACACGCTCGCCGCTCACCACCGATCGGGCCATGCTCGACGAACTCGTGGATTCGATCGACCTCAACACCGTGCAGGACGGCACCGCGATCGGCGTGGCACTCGCCAACGCCGCGAGCCGTCTCAAGGACAGCGCGGCCAAATCCAAAGTCATCGTCCTGGTGACCGACGGGGTCAACAATGCCGGCGAGATCGACCCGCTGTCGGCGGCGGCGGTGGCCAAGGGCCTGGGCCTGCGCATCTACACCATCGGAGTGGGCCGCGACGGACGCGTCCCGGTGCCGGTGCAAACGCGCGATCCGCTCACCGGCCGGGTCGAGTGGCGCCGCGTCATGATGGAGGTCGAGGTCGACGAGAAGCTCCTGCGCGCGATCGCCGATCGCACCGGAGGCAGCTACTTCACCGCCACCGACCCGCGGACGCTCGCCGCCGTCTTCGATCGCATCGACCTGCTGGAGAAGACGCCGATGCAGGTCAAGCGCTATATCCGCTACCGCGAGGCCTTCCAGCCACTGGTCTGGACGGCGCTCGTCCTGCTCCTCCTGCCGTTCGCCGCCGGCCTCATGCGGCTCACCGCCGAGCCATGAACTTCGCCGAACCGCGCCTCCTCTGGCTCGCCCTCGCGGCGCCGCTCGCCGGTTTCGCCGCTCTCTGGCTGCAGCGCCGTCGCGCCGCGGCCGAGGCCGCCTGGGCGTCGCGCGCCATCGAGCCGCGGCTGCGCTCGGGCAGCCGTCCCCGGCGGCCGCTATGGGCGGCGATCCTGCTCGGCGTCGCCACTCTGGGCATCGTCCTGGCGCTCGCCCGACCGCGCTGGGGAGAGTCGATCGAACAGATCGACCAGCGTGGCGTCGACATCGTCTTCGTGGTCGACACCTCCGCCTCGATGGCGACCTACGACGTGCTCCCGTCGCGCATCTGGCTGGCCCAATCGCTGGTTCGCCGCATGGCGCAGCAGCTGCCGGGGAATCGCGTCGCCCTGGTGCAGGCCGAGGGCGTCGGCGTCGTCATGGCGCCGCTCACCGTCGACGTAGCGGTACTCGATCTCCTCCTCGACGCCGTCGAACCCGGGTCGCTGCCGCTGCCCGGCACGCAATTCGCGCCGGCGTTGCGGCGCGCGATCGCGCTCTTCCCGGCAGGCCACGACAAACAGCGGGTGATGGTGCTGCTTTCGGACGGCGAGGATCACGACGAGGAGCTCGGAGCGATCGTCGCCGAGCTGCTCGAAGCCGGAGTCGTCCTGCACACGATCGGCGTCGGAACCACCCAGGGTGCGCCTGTGCCGGTCAGCGGGCGCGAGGGCGAGTTCAAGCGCACGGCGGCGGGCGAGGTCGTCATCAGCCGTCTGCAACCGGGGGTGCTCGAGCGACTCGCCCAAGAGACCGGCGGCACCTACCTCGAAGCGGCGAACGCCAATACCGATCCGCGACCGATTCTCGATCGCATCCAGTCGATGCAGAAGCGCAGCCTGGCGAGCTCCACCGTGGCGACGCTCGAGGAGCGCTTTCAGTGGCCGGTCGCGCTGGCTGCGGCCGCGCTGGCGCTGTGGCTGCTGCTGACGCCGTATACGAAGTGGCCGCTCCACAAGGCGCCGGAGGCCGCAGGATGAACCGGCGCGCATCCTCCCGACCCTCGCTGCGACGAACGGGGCTCGGCTTCCCGGGCGTGCTCCTCGGCCTGGCAGCGCTCGGCGCCGGCACGCTGACTGCGGCGCAGCCGGCCGGCGGCCCACCGGCCGCTGCCGTCACGGGCGGCGCCCCAGCCGGTCCCCCGGGCGCTCCTGCGCTCGAGGCCTATCGCTTCAACCCGCGCGAGCGAACGGCGCGCGCCCTGGCCGCCTGGGAGAAGGGCCGCCCCGAGGAGGCCGTGGCGCCCCTCGACAGCGCGCTGCGCCTGCGCCCAGGCGACCCCTTGGTCGAATTCAACGCCGGCACCGCGCATCTCGGCGCCCAGCAGCCCGATGCCGCTCGTCTACTCGAGCAGGCAGCGAAGCACGCTCCTCCGGAGCTCGCCGCCGACGCGCTCTACAACCTCGGTAACGCGCGCCTGTCGGCCAAGGACGCGCGCGGAGCGATCGACGCCTACAAGGGGGCGCTGCGCGCACAGCCCGATCTCGGCAGTGCCAAGCGCAATCTGGAGCTCGCCGTGCGGCTGCTCGAGGAGCAGCAGCAGCAGCAACAGCAACAGCAAGACGGTGAAAACGACCCGTCGCAGCAGAACCAGCAGAAGCAGCCAGGCGACCAGGGTGAAGACGATCCCGCCGAGCGCAAGCCCGATGGGCAGAAGGACCAGCAGCAACAAGACCCGTCGCAGCAGGGCGAGCCGCAGCCGGGCGAAGGGCAGCCACGCGAGAGCCCGCTGCCGCAGTTTGAGGAGCAGCAGGACATGACCGCCGAGCAGGCCGCGGCGATCCTTCAGGCCGTCGAGAACCTCGAACGCCAGCAGCGGCGCGACCAGGCGCGGGCCGTGGCGCGCGCCAAGACGAGCGTGGAGAAGGACTGGTGACCACGGCCAGGAGCGCGCGACGAGTCGCTGCGCTGGCTCTCGGCGCGCTGGCCTTCCTCCTCGTCGCGTCCGCTCCCGCCGAGGAGCCGCGCACCGAAGCGACCGCCCTGCTCGAGCCGGGCCTCCTGGGACTCGACGAGCTGGCGAGCTTCTCGATCACCGTCAGCTCGAGCGGATTCGGTGGACTCGACGTCCACCCGACCTTCGAGCTCGACAACCTCGAGGTCGCCGCCGGTCCCTTCCAGTCGCAGAGCCAGCGCTGGGTGAACGGAACCACCTCGAGCACCCTGCAGCTCACCTGGCGCCTGCGCCCCAAAGGGGTCGGAGCGGCGAAGGTCCGTTCCATCGCACTCACGGTCCAGGGCAAGGCGTTCCGGCTGTCGGACAAGGAGCTGCAGGTTCAGCAGCAGGCGCCGCCGCGGGCAGAGCCCCCGGCGGCCGCCCCTGGCAGGACTTTCGACCCGTTCGAAGACCTCTTCGGACGAATGGGTGCCGGGCGGCGGCGCGCGCAGCCCCAGACAGAGCTCCGACGGCCCAAGATCTTCCTGCGCGCCGTCCTCGATCCGCCCGCGGTCTACGTCGGGCAGCAGACCACCTACACCCTCTGGCTCTACACACAGACCGATGTGGGAGCCTTCCAACCGACCCACATGCCGGCGTTCAAGGGCTTCTGGGTGCGCGAGATTCCGCAACCCGCCGAGCTCAAGCCGGAGTGGCTGGAGCAGAACGGCGAGCGTTTCGGGCGGGTCGCCATGCTGCGCAGAGCCCTGTTTCCGCTCCAGACCGGGAAGTTCGACATCGAGCCGACCGAGGTCGATCTGGTCGCACGGATGGCCGAGATCGGACCGTTCGGCACCCCCTTCGGACGCTCGGAAACGCTGCACCTCAAGACCGACCCGATGCAGCTCGAAGTGCTCGCGCTGCCGCCCTCGCCGCCGGGCTTCACCGGGGTGGTGGGCGATCTCGCCGTCTCCGCCCGTCTCGACCGCACCGCACTCGGCGTCGGCGAAGCGGCGACGCTGACCCTTCGCTCCACCGGCCACGGCAATCTGCAGAGCCTGCGCGCTCCGGACCTGGCCCTCCCTGAGGGTCTGCGCCACTTTCCGCCACGCCAGGAGACGACCGAGCGCCTGACCGACGGGAGTCTCGTCTCTTCCCAGGAGTGGAGCTACGTGCTGGTCGCCCAGCGGCCAGGGACCTTCGAGCTGCCGGCGCTGGCACTGCCCTTTTTCGACCCGGGCGCCCGCACCTATCGCAGCGCCTCGACGCGTCCCCTGCAGCTCACGGTATCGGGAACGGCCACCGCCGCCTCCGCGGAAACTGCCGAGACGGAGACGGAGCCCGGACCCACGAGCAGCGCCGAAGCACCCGCCGCCGCAGAGGCCGCAGCCACTCCGGCGGGGACTCCTCGCCGCTGGCCGGCGATCCTCGGCGCTGCCAGCCTGGTCGCCGCCCTCGTTGCCGGCGGCATGTTCTGGCGGCGCAAGGGCGCCTCCAGCCGGACCACCGGACGCTCGCTCGCCGCGGCGATCAGGGCAATCGAAGCTGCCACGGCGAAGGCCTCGCCCCGGGAGACCGCCGCCCAGCTCGAAGAAGCCCTCCGCCACCATCTCGAGGCCCGCTTCGGCATTGCGCCCGGGACTCCGGTTTCACAATGGCCGACCCGCCTGTCCGCCGCGCGACTCGACCCGGCCGTCGCGACGGAGCTCGCCGAAGTGACCAAGGAGCTCCACTATCTGCGCTATGCCCCCGAGCTCGCCGCAGCCGAGGAGCTCCGCGTCGACACCCTGGCGCGGGCTCGCCGCCTGGCTCGCGCCCTGCGCTAGGCGGATGCACAGGGCGCCCGCCGCACTTCTGGTATCTTTCCGGCGGTTTCACTTCAGCGTAAAGAGCGCTTCGTCATGAGCGAAGTCTTCAGCCTCGACCCCCACGCACTCGAGCAATTCCTCGAGCGACGGCGTGCGTCCCTGCCGCACTTCGAGCCGGAGATGAGCCTGGCGGACAATCTGGTCGAGGTGCTGCGCAAGGCCGACGAGTTCGTTCCCTCCGAGGCGGGCTCGATCCTGCTCGACAATCCGCGCATCAAGCAGGTCGATCGCAGCCGCAACCGCCTCACCTTCCTGGCCGCTTTCGGCGAGAAGGCCGAGCTACTGGTCGGTCAGACGCTGCCGGCCGACCAGGGTATCGCCGGCCACGTCTACTTGTCGGGCAGGGCCTACTCCTCGACCGACGTCGCGTCCGATCGCTTCTTCGACGCCTCGGTCGACGCCGAAACGCAGTACCGTACGGAGTCGCTGGTGGCGATTCCGATCCGGATCGGCACCGACGTCTGCGGTGTGCTCGAGCTGATCAACCGGCGCGGCGCCCTGTCGTACAGCGAGCACGAGCGCGACCTGCTGGAGATCTTCGCCGACTACATCTCGATCTCCATTCAGAACGTGCTCGACGGCCGCCTGGCGCAGGAGGCGGCGAAGCGCGACAACCTCACCGGCCTGTTCAACGACCGCTATCTCCATTCCGTCCTCGAGCAGACGCTGGCCCACTGCCGCCCGCAGGAGAACGACCTCGCGTTGCTGTTCCTCGACCTCGATTACTTCAAGCTGGTCAACGACAAGCACGGTCACCTCGCCGGGTCGCAGGTCCTGCGCGAGACCGGCCAGCTCCTCCGGCGCTCCGTCGGCCTGGCCCAGGCGCTGGTCGCGCGCTACGGCGGCGACGAGTTCGTCATCGTCCTCCCCGAGGCGGGCGCGGCAGAGGCGATGACGATCGCAGAACGACTGCGGGCCGAAGTCGAACGCTCCGTCTTCTGCGATGCTCCGGGCGAGATCCAGCCCGACCCGCTCTTCCTGTCCGGCCTGACCTGCTCGATCGGAGTCGCCACGCTGCAGCGTCACGTCGAGCGACAGCAGAGCCTGGCGGTGGCCAAGAGCCAGTTGTTGCGGCTCGCGGATTCGGCGATGTACCGCGCCAAAGAGGCGGGCCGCAACCGGGTGATGCTCGCCGAGACCTCGACCGACCTCGACTCCGGCCTGGCGCGCACCGCGGCGCGTTGACCCCCCTTCGGCGGGGCTGATAAGCTCCCCCAGCACGACTTCCCGCGAAGGCCCTCCTGCCTTTCGAATCAATGACTTCCATATGCCGGATCGACGCGAGGCCCCGATGACGACGACCGTCCACCATTCCGTCCGCTTCTCTCCGCAGGAGGTGCGAGAGGTCCTCTCGCGGCACATCCTCGTCGACGGCTACCACATGGTTCAGGACATCGAGAAGAGCCACGGTGTGTTCCTGCACGACGCCGTCCGCGGGCGCGATGTGCTGGATTTTTTCGGCCACTTCTCCACCTCACCGCTGGGTTTCAATCATCCCAAGCTGGTGTCTGCGGAGTTCGCGCAGCGGATTCTGCCGGCGGCGCTCAACAAGCCCGCCAACTCCGACATTTACACCACGTTCATGGCCGAGTTCGTCGAGACCTTTGCGCGCACCGTGCCGGCCGCCTTCCGCAAGCACCTGTTCTTCATCGAGGGCGGCGCGGCAGCGGTCGAGAACGCTCTCAAGGTGGCTTTCGACTGGAAGGTGCGCAAGAACCTGGCCGCCGGGCGGCCACAGGGTGGCTCGCAGATCCTGCACTTCCGCCAGGCCTTCCACGGCCGCAGCGGCTACACCCTGTCGCTCACCAACACCGCCGACCCGCGGAAGACCCAGTACTTTCCCAAGTTCCCCTGGCCGCGAGTGGTGAACCCGATGCTGCGCTTCCCGCTCACCCCAGAGGGTCTCGAAGCGACGATGGCGCTCGAGCGCCAGGCGGTCGCCGAGATCGAGAGCGCGGTGTCAGCGCACGGCCACGACATCGCGGCGCTGATCATCGAGCCGATCCAGGGTGAGGGCGGCGACAACCACTTCCGCACCGAGTTCCTGCGCAAGCTGCGTGAGCTCGCCGACGAGCACGAGTTCCTGCTCATCTTCGACGAGGTGCAGACCGGCTTCGGAACGACCGGCAAGTGGTGGTCGTTCGAGCACTTCGGCGTCGAGCCCGACGTCTTCCCCTTCGCCAAGAAGACGCAGGTCTGCGGTCTCGCCGCCGGCCCGCGGGTCGATGAAGTCGATTCGGTGTTCAAGATCTCGTCGCGCATCAACTCCACCTGGGGCGGCAACCTGGTGGACATGGTGCGCTGTCAGCGCATCATCGAAGTGATCGAGGAGGAGGGGCTGCTCGCCAACGCCACCGCCGTGGGCGAGCATCTCGTCGAGGGCTTCCGGGAGTTCGAGCGCCTCTTCCCGGGCAAGGTCACCAACGCCCGCGGACGCGGCTTCTTCGTCGCCTTCGACCTGCCGGATTCCGACACCCGAAACCGTACCCTCACGGCGCTCAACGAGAGCGACGTGCTCGGCCTGGCTTCGGGCGACCATGCGATCCGCATGCGTCCGCCGCTCGTGCTGTCGCGCGCCGAGGCCGACGAAGGCCTGCGCCGCGTCGAGCGCGCGCTGGCGACGATTCTCGGCTGACGGGGCGATCAGCGCGGCGCGCAGCCGTCGCGCGGGAATGCCAGGGGCGAAGAGTCAGCGATCGCCGCAGCGCTCGGCAGTTTCATCGTTCGCACACCGGCGCGATCCACTCTGATGCGCGCCACATCGGCCGGCCACGGCGACCGGCGGAACAGGTGGAGCGACACCGAGAGAGCCGGCGTGGTGTCGATCTGCGCGGCGAGCTCGACCTCGTCGCCCGGCGGCGCGCCGGGCGCGGGCGAGGCGGGCGCCACCTGACCCGCCAGGCGCAGCATCTCCGCCCGCCAACCGGCATCGACTCCCGGCCAGTGCTCGAGGCGGGCGAGTGCCCGTTGGCGCACCCGCTCTCGCCCACGCCAGGCGCTCGCGGCCGCGAGGCGCGGCTCGGCGAGCATCGCCCGCGCCGCACAATCGACGTCGCCGAAAGGCGACCCGGCGGCGCCCCCGAGTGTGGCGAGCTGAAACGGCGCGAAAGCGCTCAACGGATCCAGGGCGAGGGCGCGCTCCGAAGCCTCGCGCACGAGGTCGAGACGCCCGCTCTCGAGAGCCAGGGCCGCGCTGCGCAACCACAGAGCCGAGATCCCGCGCGCGGCCCTCGCCGCAGCGATCGCCGATTCCGCCCGCTCGCCGACCGGCGCCTCGGACGACCACGCCCAGCGGGCGCGATAGAGCGGCAAACCGGGATCGAGTGCCACTGCCCGCGCCATCAGCGGCGCCGCCTGGTCCCGCACGCGCAACGTCGCCGCGCGGTCGTAGAACGCCTGAGCGCGAGCGATCGGCAGCAGCAGCAGGCTCGCCGCAGCGGCGTAGAGCCCGACCGGCAGCACGCCGAAAACGCCTCGACCGCGCCGGCCATCGGCCCGCTGGGAAACCGACTCCTCCACCGCGGGTCGAGATCCGCAGAGCGCCGCACCTGCCGCGAGCAGGACCGCAAGGGGTAGCGCCGGTACCGACAGCTGCGCGCCTCCCAAGGAGGTGAGGAGGAAGCCGGCGACGCCGGCGAGACCGGCCTCGGCGAGTCCGCGATCGACGCCGGCGCGGCGCCCGCGCCACCGGCGAAACAGAAAGAGTGAGACGACCCCCAAGGCGAGCGCGCAGCCGGGCAGGCCGAGCTCGTAGGCCAGGGCGACCGGCAGCGAGTGCATCTCGCCCACCACCTCTCCCGGCGGATTGACTCCCGGCTCGGGACGCAGGTGGAGCGCCAGGGTCCAGGGAGTCGAGCCCGGCCCCCAGCCGACGACCGGGCGCTCGAGCATGCCCTCCCACCCCGCCCGCAGGTAGACCCGGCGCGCTGAAGCCGAGGAGTCCTCCCCGCGCACGATCGCCGTCGCCCGCGGCACGAGGAGCGCGAGCCCCAGCAGTGCCAGGCCGACCACGAGCTGGCGGGCGCGCGCGAACCGCGCGGCACCGGCAAGTGCCAACAGCGCGAGCGCCCCCCCGGCAAGGAACGACCGGGACTCGACCAGGGCGACGACGCCCGCAACCGCCGCGACGGCCGCCAACCACCGCCCAGGCCCGCGCCGCCTGAGGGAGAGGACCGCGAGCGGCAGGGTAACGACGAGAAAGGCGGCCAGAAGGTTGTGGTGTCCCAACGGCATCGCCGTGCGCGACGTCCCCTGACGCGCCTGCTCGAGGATCGCCCAGAGCGCGGTCGCCGCGACGACGGCACTCCAGGCCTGAAGCCCAAGCGCCCGCCGGCGCTCGGTCGACCAGCAACGCTCCACGAAAGGTGCGAGCAGCAGGTACGCCGGCAGCACACAGAGACCGACACGGCCGGCGCGCGCCACCGGAGAGGCCCAGAGGCTGAGCGCTGAGGCCGCGATCAGGGCTGCCACGAGCCACCGTCCGGCGCGTCCGAGCCCGAGCGGGTCGCGCCACCGGGCGGCGCCGACGAGCGCCGCGACGAGCACCAGTCCCTCACCTGCCGGGGCGGCGGGAAAGGCCGCCGAGCCGGGGAAAGTCCCGCACCAGAAGGCGAAACATGCGAGGAGGAGCGCCGGCAGGAGGGACATCGGAGGACCGCATTCTAGCGGGCTGCGCAGGCGACCGGGCGCGCCGTCAGCTGCCGTGCTGCGGCTACGGTAGAATCGCTGCTCGGCGTTCGTTCCCACGGACGCCTCCTTCATCGCTTCCGATCGCAAACATGCGGAGATCCTCATGACCGTTGCCAGCTCGTCCGAAGTTTCCTCTCTTCTCTCCCGCCTCGGCCTCGCCGAGGAGAACTCAGGCGCCTTCGCCGGCAGCTGGCTCGAGACCTCCGGACCGCGGGTCGAGTCGATCAATCCGGCCACCGGGAGACCGATCGCTGCGGTCCGCGATGCCACCACGGCAGATTACGAGAAGGTCGCTGCGAGCAGCGCCGCCGCCTTCGACGCCTGGAAGCGCTGGCCCGCGCCGCAGCGAGGCGAGGTCGTTCGCCAACTCGGCGAAGCTCTGCGCCAGCACAAGGACGACCTCGGCCAGCTGGTGACGCTCGAAGTCGGCAAGGTCCGTACCGAGGGCCTCGGCGAGGTGCAGGAGATGATCGACATGGCCGACTTCTGCGTCGGCCTGTCGCGGCAGCTCTACGGCCTCTCGATGCACTCCGAGCGCCCGCTTCACCGCATGTACGAGCAGTGGCATCCGCTCGGTCCGGTGGGCGTCATCTCGGCGTTCAACTTCCCGGTCGCCGTCTGGGCCTGGAACGCGATGATCGCCGCCGTCTGCGGCGACTCGACGTTGTGGAAGCCGTCCGAGCAGGCGCCGCTCTCGGCGATCGCCGTCACCAAGATCGCGCAGCGCGTCCTTGCCGCCAACGACGCGCCGCCGATCTGGAACCTCGCCGTCGGCGACCGGCACGCCGTCGGTGCTCCGCTGGCTGCCGACCGCCGCTTTCCAATGATCTCGGCGACCGGCTCGGTCAGCATGGGCAAGTCGATCGGCAAGGTCCTCGCCGAACGCCTCGGACGCGCGCTCCTCGAGCTCGGCGGCAACAACGGCATCATCGTCACGGCCGACGCCGACCTCGACCTGGCGCTGCGTGCCGTACTGTTTGCCGCCGTCGGCACCGCCGGGCAGCGCTGCACCACGACGCGCAGGCTCTTCCTGCACAAGTCGATCGCCGCCGAGATGAAGGCCAAGCTGGTGAAGGCCTACGGCTCGGTGCGCATCGGCGATCCGAGCGATCCCGCGACGCTGATGGGTCCGCTGGTGCACGCCAAAGCAGTGGCCGACTACCGGCATGCGATCGAGACCGCGGTGGCCCAGGGCGGCAAGGTCCTCTGCGGAGGGAAGGTCCTCGACCGACCCGGCTTCTTCGTCGAGCCGACCCTGGTCGAAGCGACGGCGCACATGCCGATCACCTGCGAGGAGACCTTCGCGCCCATCCTCTACCTGTTCGAGTTCGAAGACCTCGACGAGGCGATCGCGATCCACAACAGCGTGCCGCAGGGCCTGTCGTCGGCGATCTTCACCCTGAACATGCGCTCCGCCGAGAAGTTCCTCTCGGTCGACGGCAGCGACTGCGGGATCGCCAACGTCAACATCGGCACCTCGGGTGCCGAGATCGGCGGCGCATTCGGCGGGGAGAAGGAGACCGGCGGCGGCCGCGAGGCCGGTTCCGACTCCTGGAAGTTCTACATGCGCCGCCAGACCTGCACCCTCAACTACGGCGAGAAGCTCCCGCTGGCGCAGGGAGTGACTTTCGACCTCTGAGCCGACGCCGGTCTCCGGGCAGCAAGCAAGAAGGGCGCCGATCCTCCGATCGGCGCCCTTTTTCCTGTACAGCGAGAACTCAGTGCGAAGCGGTCACTTCGCGCGCCGCCTCGAGGCGCGCCAGACGATCGAGCAGCTCCGCGTTCTGGCGCTCGAGGCTACGCAGACGCTCGTCCTGGGCCTCGAGTCGTGCATCGCGCGCCTCGACCTCTTCGCTCAAGCCCTTGATCGCAGCCAGAGCGACGCCACCCAGGTCGGTCATGCCGACGTGCTTGTCGTCCGGACCGAGACCGAAGGTCGAGAACCAGTCCTCGGCGATCGGGCCGATGTGGCGCTGCGTCGGGTCTCCGATGGCGTTCCACGAGGTCAGCGGCATCGCCGTGAGCCGCCGCAGGATGTCGCGCCCGTCCACCTCGGCGAAGTTCTCCTTGATCGAGCGGCTGGAACCGGTGAGGTACTGCGTGCCGCCAATCGTCATGTTGCCGTTGGCGTTGAGGCTCATCTGCGGCGTCGCGGCACCCGGGACCGAGATCTGGAAGGTGGTGTTGAAGTTCGACATCTGCCAGTCGTTGGCCCCGGCGTCGGTGCGATCGAAGAGCGTCTGAACGCCGCTGTTGTTGGCGAACCGCGCGATCGTCGCCACCGCGCCGGCGCTGCGCACGATGTCGAGCGCGGCGGCGGGGCTCGCGGTGCCGATGCCGACATTTCCGCTCGCGCTGATGTCGAGCGAGCTGGTCGGCGCGCCCGGCCGAATGCGCAGCGGCAGGCGTGAGCCACCGGTCACGTCACGGACGAAGAAGTTCGCTTCGTTGCCGGCGATGTCCCAGGTCTGCGCGGTGAATCCGCCCGAGTTGTTCTGCTCCAAGCGCTGGCCCGGAGTGTTGGACGTATTGATGTGCAGGTCGAGCACCGGCGTCGCGGTCCGGAGCCCGACCCGCCCCGAGGAGTCGACGAAGATCGAGTTGCTCGGGGCGCCCGCGGTGAGGGTGAACGGCACCTTCGCTCCGGTGATGTCCTCGATCGAGAACTTGTTCGCCCCGCCGGAAGCCGAGTCGTTGGCGGTCAACTGCCAGTCGTTGGCCGGGAAGGCGCCGACCGAGGTGTCTTCGAACTTGATCCGGGTGCTGTTCTCTTTCATCCGGATGGTGTCGAAGCCGAAGCTCTCGTTGTTGACGCAATCGAAGCCGGCGCAGATGCTCCCCTGAACAATGAGGTCGTCGGGGATGACCTGGTCGAGGGTGGCGAGCGTGGGGCCGGCGGGGGGGGCGCCCGCGGCGCGCGGCGCGGCGGCGGCGGGCACCACGGCGCCGTCGCGGATCGCGAAAGAGCCGCTCGCGGCCCAGCCGCCGGCGGCCTCGCCGGAGCCACCGGCCTCGGCCTCGCGACGCGTGCGGGCCGAGGTAGCGGCCGACCGCATCTCCCAGACGTAGTCGCCGTCCGCCAGCCGCGAACCGTCGCCGCGGAAGAGCCCGAGCGTCGGCACGGCTCCGGCGGCGAACTGCCGCTCGACGACATCGCCGCCGGGCATGGAGACCCGCAGGGTCACCGCGCCGGCCTCACCCGCGACGTTGAAGTCGACCGCGGCACTGGCGACGGCCAGCTCGATGTGGGGGGCGGCGCCGGCTGCGAGGAGCGGGGCGACCGAGAGTCCCCCGACCCAGGCCATGGCGAGCCCGATGACAATCTGGCTGCGTGAGACTTTGCTCATGTCTTCCTCCTTGAAGGTACGTGAACCTAGCACTACTCGGGTTAACGCCAAACACGGCCGGAGGAGGACAGACTTCCGGACGGCGTCCGAAGCCATGCCGGCGCGGACGGCCCTCGGGGGCCCTATCCCCTCTCGAGCGCGGCCGGCAGGTCGGCGAGATCCGGGCCGAGCCAGCCGTGGTAGCCGACTCCGGTGAGACCGGCGGCCGAAAACAGCTCGCGGTAGAACGAAGAGGGCCGCAGAATGAGCCCGCTCCGGTCCCCTTCGACCTCTTCGTCGGAGGTCAGGAGCTCCAGATAGGCCAGACCGCCGGTGGCGCCGACCAGCGTCGGCAGTCCCGCCGCGAGCTCCGGGTCGCCGAGGTAGTGCAGGACGTCGGCGCAGATCACGAGATCGTAACGGCCGCACAGAGGGAGTCGCGCCAGGTCCTCGAACGCTCCCTGCACCAAGTTCCGGCGCCTTCCGAAGCGCTCCACCGCATAACGGGAGGGCTCCACGCCGAGGTACTCGAGCCGCGGCCGCAGCCGCAGCAATTCGGCGCGCCAGCGCCCCTCGCCGCAGCCGATGTCGAGCGCCGAGCGGATCGGGCGAGAGAGGAAGCGCTCGGCCATCGCCACCGCGAACGCCACCCGCCGCCGCAGCGCAGCGGGCCCCTCGATGCGGCTCGCGTCGCGCCGGTACCAGTGATCGAAGTAGGCGCGGTCGTAGACCTTGCCGGGCGGACGCTTCGTCACCGGTCGAGGAGCGCCAGGGTCAGCCAGGGGACGTAGGTGACCACCAGCACACCGAGCGCCAGGATGAGCAGGAACGGCAAGACCGCGCGGATGATCTCCGACATCGGGCGTTCGAAGCGGTAAGAGGCGAGGAACAGATTGACCCCCACCGGCGGCGTGAGGAAGCCGAGCTCGAGATTGGCGATGAAGATGATTCCGAGGTGCACCGGATCGACGCCGTAGGCGAGCGCCAGCGGCACGACGAGCGGCACGACGACCGCGATCGCCGAGAAGATGTCCATCAGGCAGCCGACCACGAGGAGCAGGAGGTTCAGGGCGAGCAGAAAGACCCACGGCGAGGCGATGTTCGCCTGCGCCCAGGCGAGCAGATGCATCGGCACTTGCGCGTCCACCAGGTAGCTGGTGAGTCCCAGCGCCACGCCCAGGATGAGCAGCACGCCGCCGATGACGAGCACGCACTCGCGCAGCACGTGCGGCAGGCGGCGCCAGGAGATGTCGCGATGAATGAGCAGGCCGACGGCCGCCGCGTAGACCACGCTCGCGCCGGCCGCCTCGACCGCCGTCGCCCGGCCGCTCAGCATGAGTGCGACGATGACCGCCGGCAGACCGATCTCCCACTTCGCCTCCCAGGTCGCCCGTACGAGCGCCCGCCAGGCGAACGGCTGGCCCGAAATCCCCGACCTGCGCCCCTCGCGCAGTCCCCAGGCGGCCACGGCGACCACCAGCAACGTTCCCGGAAGAATGCCCGCCTTGAACAGATCGGGGATCGGCACCGAGGCGACGATGCCGTAGAAGATCAGCGGCAGCGCCGGCGGATAGAGCAGCCCCAACGCCCCCGACGAGGTCAGCAGGCCGAGCGAAAAACGCTCGCGGTAGCGCTCCGCGGAGAGGGTCTGAAAGAGCAGCGCGCCGAGCGCGAGAATCGTCACGCCGGAGCCGCCGGTGAACGTGGTGAAGAAGGCACAGAGCGCGGCGGTGACCACCGCCGTCCCGCCCGGGAGCCAGCCGACCGCGGCGCGGAAAAGTGCCAGCAGACGCAACGCCGCCTTGCTCTCGGCGAGCAGGAAGCCGGTCAGGGTGAAGAGCGGGATCGACGGCAGCGTGGGATGCACCGCGAGCCGGTAGCTCTCGATCGGCACCGCCGCGATCGGCACGCCGTCGGTGAGAAAGAGCCAGACCGCAGCGCCACCGAGGAGCACGAAGAGCGGCGCGCCGGCAACGGCGCCGAGCAGCAGCACGACGAGGCCGGCGAGCTTGGGAGCGCCCTCACTCCACAGCGGATACTGTCCGAGCACGAGGCCGCCGATCAGCCCGAGCGCAGCGATCGCCCGCCCGCGCCAGTGCGGCGCGGCCATCCAGGCGAGCCGCAGCGCCAGGATCGAGAAGGCGACCGGCAAGACGAGCTCCGCCACCCAGATGGGAATCCCCAAGGCGACTTCCCCGCCCGCTTCGCGGTCGAGCTGCACCATCGCGACCGAGGCGCGCGCCAGCAGGACGGAGACCGCCGAACCGACGATGCCGGCGAAGATGGTCGCGGCGGTGCGCCAGCGCCCGGCCGGGAAGAGCCCGCTCGAGGCGATGGCCAGGAGCTTGCCTTCTCGCGCTGCGTAGGCCGCGCCGAGAAAACCCAGCCAGAGCGTGAGGTGCTGCAGCACTGGCAGCGCGCCGGGAACTCCGCTCCCGCCGACCTGGCGGACCGCGAGCTCGCTCGCCACCAGCAACGCCATCGCCGCGAGCGGCAGGATGGCGACGGTGTCTTCGGTCCGCGACAGCAGGCTCAGTGCCCGGCTCCCGGAGCCGCCGGGGCAGCGCTCTTGCCCGCGCGGAAGCGGGCCACCGCGGCGGCGGTCGCCTCCAGAATCTCCTTCGGCACGCGACCGTCCTGCGCCGCGAGGGCGAAGCGCTTGGCCTCCTCGTGCCAACCCTTGGCCTGCTCGGAGTCGACCTCCACGATGGTGAGGCCGCGCCGGCGCATCTCTTCGATCGCGCCCTGGTCCTGCTTCGGAACCTCTACCTCGAGCGCCTTCTCGGTCTCCCGCGCCGCAGAAAGGAGGAGTTCCCGATCCGCTGGAGTGACCTTCTCCCAGGCGGCCTTGGTCAGAACGACCCCGCCCACCAGCGGAGCCAGACCCATCCCCGTCATGTTGGGTGTCTGGCGGTACCACTGCAGGGTCAGGGCGGCGATCGGCGTCGTCGGCACGACGTCGATCATCTTGGTCTGAAAGCCGAGCATGATGTCGGTGGCAGCGAGCGCCACCGGCTGAAAGCCGTTCTTCTTCCACGCCTGCACCGCACTGTCGTCGCCCGCCCAGACGAAGAGCTTCTGCTTCTTGAGGTCGTCCAGCGTGCGGATGGGCAGGCGCGAGAAGAGATGGATCCAGCCGCCATGTCCCCAGTGCAGGAGCACGAAGCCCTTCGCCGCCAGCCGAGCCTCGAGGGCCGGGCGCAGCTCGGCGAGGACGAAGTAGAGCTCCTCGAAGCTCTCGAAGTACATCGGAATCTGGAAGACGTTGAAGGCGCTGTCGATCTCGGTCAGGCCCGCGGCGGTGATCGCCAGCCCCTGGAACTGTCCGGCGCGCGTCTTGCGCAGCGCGTCCGACTCGTCGCCGGCCACGCCGCCGGCATAGATGCGCAGCTGCACGCGTCCGGCGGTGTCCTTGTTCCAGCGGTCTCCCATGGAGCGGATCGCCTGGTCCCAGATCGACCCCTGCGGAGCGAGGGTCGCCATCTTGAACGTCTGCGCCGTCGCGCGAGCGTCGGGCGAGAAAGCGGCAACGACCGCCAGGGCCGCGACGAGCAGCGTCCGGCGGGCGATCGAATCAGGGGTTCGCGACATGGGGTTCCTCTTCGACAAAGAAAAAGTCCTCCGTCTGCGCGAGCAGCGTCCGGGCGCGCGCCTGGGAGATGAGGTTGAGAAGCCGGTCGGGCGGCGAGCGGTCCGGATCGATCGCCAGCGCCTTCTCGAGCGTCTCGCGAAACTCGCGCCGCGCCTGGCGTGCCACCGCCGAAGAGCGCGCCCAGGTGACGTAGGGGCCCGCCCGCAGACCGCCGGAGAGCTCGAGGCTGCGTTCGAAATGCCGCCGCGCCCCGGCGGGCGAGCCGCCCATCATCGCCGGCATCGAATCGAAGACGATCATCGCCTCGTGCAGCGCACCGCGGTCGAACGACTCGTCGAGCGCCAGCGCGCGCTCGAAGATGGCACGCACCGTCGGCAGCTGGGCGATGCGCTCCGGGTGGTCGAGGCTGAGGGAGACCGCTGAGCCCCAAGCGACGCCCGTCCAGTACAGTGTCTCGACACCATCCCGGCCGACCCGCGCGAGCGCCGCGTCGGGAGCGGTGTCGAGCTCCTCGCCGGAGCCCTTGAAGCCGAGGTCGAGCGCCTGCCGGCAGTAGCCGAGCGCGCGCACATAGAGGCGCTCGGCGCGCAAGCGGAGCGCTTTCGCGCGCTCGAAGGACTGGCTCTCGACCGCCTCAGCTTCGGGTTCGAGAAAGCCCCCCGCGTATCCCACGTAGCCCCGGCAGAGCGCGAGACGGAGTCCCCTGTGCCGCGGCGCTTCGGACGCCAGGCTCTCCATGGTCTTGAGGGCGAACGGCAGCGCTTCGCGCACCAGCTCGGGGTCGTCCTCCGAGCTCCATGACGCGCCCCCTTTCGCGAGAGCGTTCCCGACCTTCGTCGCGACGAAGCCGTTGACGGAGCACGCAGTGCCCGAGAGCGCGGCGGCGAAGAGCAGCAAGGCGGCGGAACGGCGCATGGAGAGAGCATTCTAGACAAAAAAAAGAGAGGGGCGTCGCCGCCCCTCCCCTTCTCTGTTGCACTCCTGCCGCCGGATCAGAAGTCGAAGCGCACGCCGAACTGGAAGGTGCGCGGCGTTCCGAAGCCGGTCTCCTTGCCGAAGTTGGCGTTGCTCGGCGACGAACCGGCAGCGTTGCCCCAGACCATGTTGTTCCCAGGCACAAAGCGGTTCTCGGCGTCCGAGCAGTTGAAGCACTCGGCGAAGATGCCGATGACACCGGGACCGACATGGATGTCCTTGCCGATCCGGAGGTCGAGCGAGTAGCCGTCCGGCTGTCGCTCGCCATTGC
This sequence comes from Acidobacteriota bacterium, assembly GCA_052035735.1. Classification (GTDB taxonomy): domain Bacteria; phylum Acidobacteriota; class Thermoanaerobaculia; order Multivoradales; family JAGPDF01; genus JAGPDF01. The sequence goes on along the minus strand of JBPOHI010000059.1, from coordinate 2,600 downwards.
GCTCCTGGTGGACGCCGAGGATCGTCGGACGGTCGACGTTGTTGGTGTCGCCGTTGACGTCCGAGCCGGCGGTGATGGTCCACGGCGAGCCGGTCGCATAGCGGAAGGAGCCCGAGACATTGATGCCCCACCAACCGGTGTCCCAGAGACCGCTCAGAAGACCGCGCCAGGCCTGATCGCGGTTCGAGACGCCGTAGTTCAGGTCGAGGTTGTTGACGTCCTCGGCCTGGATGCCGGCGAAGTTACGCTCGTTCGAGTCGTGATCCTTGTCCTGCGACCAGGTGATCGCGGCGTAGTACTGGAAACCGCCGCTCATCCGGCGCTTGGCGAGCAGCGTCACGCCGGTGAACTGCGACTCGGCGTCGGAGACGCTGGTCGTGATGCGCCCGTAGTAGCTGTTCGGCCGGGTGCTGCTGTAGCGCGGCAGACCGTTGGCGCCGTTCGAGCCGGAGTACTGCAGGTTGATGTCGGTCAGACGCTGGAGTTGCTTCGCCTCGGCGTAAGTGATGTCGATGCCGACCACCGTCTGGGCAGCGACCTCACGCTCGAAGCCGAGCGTCAGGCGGTCGGTGTACGGGTTCTCGAAGTTCGGATCGATCGCGAAGACACCGGGACGCGCCGGAGTGGGCACGCGGGTGAAGTCGATGCGCTCGGTGCCCGAGACCGTGAACGTCGGCCCCCAGCCCGGTGCCAGCGGATCGGTCGGCTTCTGCACCTGGCCGTTCACCGTCGGAGCGTTGATCTGGTACTGCGTTCCCTGCAGGCCGTTCGAGGTGTAGAGCTGCGCGAGCAGAATCGCCGGCGTTCGCGACCAGAATCGTCCGGCGGAGAAGCGCACCACCGACTTCTGGTCTCCCGGCGCCCAGGTGAGCCCGAAGCGCGGCGAGATCTGGTCGGTGATCGAGGCATCCGGGACTTTCGCGGTGAGGCGGAAGGAGCCGTTCGCGTTGCGATCACGCGGGTTCAGGATCGGGTCGTTCGGGTTGTCCTGACTCTCGAACCGCACACCGGCCGAGAGGGTCAGGTTCGACTTGAAGAACCACTGATCCTGGATGAAGAACGCCGTCTCTTTCTGGCCGAAGTTCGCGTTGCCGGCCTCGTCGGCCGTCAGTCCACCCAGACCGCCGAACTGGTTGTAGGAGGCCCACCTGCCGGCCAGGAAATCGGCCCTGCTGTTGAAACGGAACACGCCACGCCAGTTACCCTTGAAGATCTGGTCGATGCTGGTGTCGTTGTACTCGCCGCCGAACTTCAGGATGTGGTCACCGGTGAGCCAGGTGACCGTGTCGGCGATGCCCTTGCGCTCGGTGGTCGAGACGATGGGCAGGAAGGAGACCTCGCCGTAGGCGCCGAGGCCGGAGACCTGGAAGTCCGGCAGATTGAGTCCCTTGTCCTCGCGCGGGGTGTCCTCGGTGATGTAGTTGATGTTGAGGTCGTTGAGGACGTTGTTGCCCCACTGCGAGCTCCAGCTCGCGACCCAGGCCTCGGTATCGAGTCCCTCGATGCCGTTGTAGGAGTCGGTCCGGGTGGTGGCGCTCGAGGTGCCGTTGACGCCGGTGTACTCGGTGAAGTTGCCGCGCAACATCAGGCGCTGGGTCGAGGTCGGCTGCCAGTCGAGGCGGCCGAAGAGAACGTCACCGTCCTGACCGAACACGTAGGTGTCGGCCGAAGCGAGCTCAGGGTAGCGCGCGAACACGCCCGCATCCAGCACGCGGCCGTCGATCGGCACCGTCTCGCTCTTGTTCTGCTCGTCGTAGGAGACGAAGTAGAACAGCTTGTCGGTGATGATCCGTCCGCCGATCGATCCGCCGTACTGGTCCTTCTCCTGGTCGCGCGGCTCGGTGCCGTCGGCGAAGTTGGAGATCAGGCTCTGCGGCTGGTTGTAATAGAACAGCGAGCCGTGCAGGTTGTTGCCGCCGCTCTTGGTAACCACGTTGACGAAACCGCCGCCCGAGCGGCCGAACTCGACCGAGGCGCCGTTGGTGATGACCGAGAACTCCTTGATCGACTCCTGGGAGACCGACAGCGGGGCGCGGCCTTCCGCGCCGCCGACCGTGCCGCCGAAGAAGGCGTTGTTGAAGTCGACGCCGTCGATGGTGACGTTGGTGTTGATGCCGCGCTGGCCGGAGATCGCGAGGTTGCCGCGCTCGCTGTCGAACCGCGTCTGCGGCGTCAACAGGACGAGGTTGCGGAAATCGCGCGCCGCGAGCGGCATCTTCTCGATCTGCTCGGTGTTGATCGTCGTCGAGTTCGACGTGTTGGTCACCTCGATGACCGGGATCTCCGAGGTCACGTCGATGGTCTCGACGATCGCCGACACCTGCATCGAAAAATCGATCGTCGGGGTGGACGCCAGCACGAGCCGGACGTCGCCGCGGCTCGCGGTCGCGAAGCCATCGAGCACGGCGACGATGCTGTAATTGCCGGTCGGCAGGTTCAGGAGGCGATAGAAACCCTGCGAATCGGTCGTGGCGCCGACCACCAGGCCGGTCTCCAGGTTGGTCGCCGTGACGGCGACGCCCGGCAGGGCCGAGCCATCTTCGGCGGTCCCCGTGCCGGAGACGCGCGTCGTGGTGACGTCGGTCTGGGCCCCGACCGAC
>JBPOHI010000175.1:0-15560 GCA_052035735.1 Acidobacteriota bacterium | reverse complement strand
CGAGAGCGCTGAAGAGCTCCGGCAGGTCGGCGTGCGGACGCTCGCGGCGCTCGGGAAAATCGAGCTCGATCCAGCCCGCCGCGCTGTCTCCCTCGCCGTCGCCCGCCGCGCGTTGCGCCGTGAGGCGGCCGGAGAGGGTGTCGAAGAGCGCCGGAGCGCCGGGCGCGAGACGCCCGCTCTCCCACAGCACGTGTGCCGCAGCGAGCGTGGCGTGGCCGCAGAGTGCGACCTCGGCCTTCGGCGTGAACCAGCGCAGGCTCCAGGCGTCGCCCTGTTGCCGCAAGAAGGCGGTTTCCGAGAGATTCATCTCGCCGGCGAGCGTCTGCATCCAGGCGGCGTCGCGCTCGTGATCCAGCAGACAGACGGCGGCCGGGTTGCCGGCGAAGGGGCGGTCGGTGAAGGCGTCGACGGTGAAGATCGGCAGGGTCATGATTCGGCGGACCTCAGTTCCGGGCGGTCACCTTGCCGGCGATGAACCTGCCGATCGCGAGCGATGCCGTCGCAGCGGGAGACGGAGCGTTGAGCACGTGCAGCTGATTGTCGCCCTCGGCGAAGGCGAAGTCGTCGAGGAGCTTGCCGCTGCGATCCATCGCCTGCGCCCGCACGCCGCAGCCCGCGGGCCGGACGTCGGCGGCAGTGATCGCCGGCACGAGCTTCTGCAGCGAGCGCACGAAGAGTGCCCGGCTCCACGCCCGCCGGTACTCGGCCAGACCGATGCCGGCGTAGTGCGGCGCCATGCGCCAGAAACCAGGGAAAGCGAGCATCGAAGCGGTGTCGCGCAGCGAGAAGCTCGAGCGCGAATAGCCATCGCGCTTCCACGCCAGCACCGCATTCGGACCGGCCTCGATCGCACCGTCGACGCGGCGGGTGAAGTGCACGCCGAGGAACGGCAGCTCCGGGTCGGGCACCGGATAGATGAGGTGGCGCACCAGCCGCCGCGAGTCGGGCAGGAGCTCGTAGTAGTCGCCGCGGAACGGGACGATGCGCACCTGCGGTTCGAGCCCGGCGAGCCGGGCGAGACGGTCGCTGGCGAGGCCGGCACAGCCGACGAGGAACCGCGCGGCGATGCGCTCTCCCCGCGCCTCGACTTCGATCGTCCGGCCGCAGCGGCGGATCGCGGTCACCGCGGCCGCCGTGCGCACCTCGCTGCCGGCAGCGCGGATCTCGCTGGCGAGCGCCTCCGCCACCGCCAGGTAGTCGATGATGCCGGTCTCGGGCACGAACAGACCGGCGAGGCCCGCGGCGTGCGGCTCGTGCTCCCGCAGGCCCTGGGCATCGAGGCGCGCGATGCCGGTGAGACCGTTCTCGCGCCCGCGCCGTTCGAGCTCGTCGAGCCGCGGCAGCTCGTCCTCGGCGACCGCGACGACCACCTTGCCACAACGCTCGTGAGCGATTCCGCGCTCCTCGGCGAGGCGGAAGAGCGCCTCGCGTCCTTCGGCACACAGCCGCGCCTTGAGCGAACCGGGCTTGTAGTAGAGACCCGAGTGCACGACGCCGCTGTTGTGGCCAGTCTGGTGAAAAGCCAGCCGGTCCTCGGCCTCGAGCACCAGGCAACGCAGCCGGTGCTCGACCGCCAGCGCACGCGCCGTCGCCAGACCGACGATTCCCCCGCCGACGACCGTGACATCGAAAGCGCTCATGACACCCGAATCCTCCCACATCGCCCCACCCCCACGGCGGCGGCTCGGCGAGGAGGTGCGGGCCTTCAATGGAGTTCTCCATTGCTCCACGAAGCGCAATCTTCTGCAATGATCGCTCCCTGTCCCGGCGGTCTTGCCCGGGACGCTGCGCAGAGGAGCGCCACATGTGGAAGCGTGAGAACGAGCCCGTCCCCCAGCCCACTCCGGCCGCCGCACCGGCGGCCCCCGTCCGCGGCGATCGCAACGAGCGCATCGAGCCCGAGACCGCGTCCTACCGCGCCACCGAAGGCGCCGCGCGCGCGGTGATCGGCCCGTCGCTCGAGCTCCAGGGAGAGCTTTCCGGCAACGAGGATCTGCTGATCGAAGGCCGCGTGCAGGGGCGGATTCAGTTGCCGCAGAACGCCGTCTCGATCGGAGCGAAGGGGCGGGTCTCGGCCCAGGTGCTCGCGCGGGTGATCTCGATCGAGGGCGAAGTCGACGGCAACCTCGTGGCCGAAGAGCTCATCGTGCTCAAGAAGAGCGCCCGCGTGCGGGGCGACCTCGTGGCACCGCGCGTCGTGATCGAGGACGGCGCCCGCTTCAAGGGCACCATCGACATGGATCCCGCGAAGCCGGCGCAGACGGCCGGGCCGCGTCCTCTCCAGACGACTCCTGACGCGACGGCCGCGGCCGGCAAGAGCGCGGCCTCCGCCGCGGCCTCTCCCGCGACCGGCAACGGCGGCAGCAAAGTGAGTTGAGAGCCGAGCATCCCTCTCCGGGACTGAAGGCGGCGATCGATCGCCTGCCTCGGCCGGGCGCCTCCGTGCTCGACCTGGGGCCGGCCCTGGCGGCGAACGTCGCCTTCTTCCAGCCGTTCGGCGTGCGACTGCGAATCGCCGACTTCGACCGTACGGTCGACGAGGAGGAGGCGCGCGACGCCATCCCGGCGCTCTGGGAGCGCCGCCTGCCCCACCTGCTGCCGTTTCACGCCGGCGAGCGCTTCGATCTCATCCTCGCCTGGGATCTGCTCAACTACTTCAGTCGCGAGCGCTGGATGGCCGTGGCCCGGCGGATCGTCGAGCGGCTCACACCGGGCGGCTCCCTGCACATGCTGGTGCGGGTCGGGGCGGAGATGCCCCAGCACCCCTGTCTCTACCGGATCGTCGAAGCGGGGACACTGTCCGAGGAGATCCTCTCGGAAGCCCTGATCGCCGCTCCCCGCCTGCCGCACGCAGAGGTCGAGAAGCTCCACCCCGGCCTGGTCGCACCGCGCAGCCACCTGGGCAAGCACGGCGTGCAGGAGTACCTCCTCGAGCACGCCGCCGAGCACAACCTCCCCCCCCGCCCCACCGCCCAGCTGCGCAAACGCAGCCGCTGAGAACGCCGGCGACGCAGGCGGCCGAGAGCGCTCTTGCGCTCTTGACTTACGCCTCGTTTGCGCCTCATGATCGTTGCCCGGCGCCTCACGTCGGCAACGATCCCGATGGCCGAAGCCTCCGCAATCGCCCCACCCCTCCGCCCCCCCGGGCCCCGCCCGGGCCTTTCGTCGGTGCTGCAACGTCTCGAGGGACCGCTCGCCGGCCGCCTGCAGAGCGGACGCGAGCTGGCCGCCCGCCAGGAGGGGGCGGTCCATGACGAGCCCCGGGCGGCCCCCTGGAGCACCGCCCTGCCGGGGCTCGCCCGCCTGCTGCCTGGAGGGTTGCCGCGCGGCGAGCTGGTCGAGCTCACCGCCGGCCGCTCGAGCGGCCGCTTCGCCTGCGCCCTCATGCTGCTCGCGGCGGCGACCGCGGCCGGCGAGAACGCCGCGCTGATCGATCTCGGAGACGCCCTCGACCCTCAGTCGGCCGCTCCCGCCGGCATCGACTGGTCGCGGCTGCTCTGGGCGCGACCGCGCGCCGTGCGCGAAGCCCTCGCCGCCACCGAGGCGGCGCTCACCGCCGGGTTGCCGTTGGTCGTGCTCGACCTCGGCCTGCCGCCGTTGCCGGGCGGCCGGGGGGCCGAGGCGATGTGGCTCCGCCTGGCGAGGAGTGCCCGCCAGCACGACACGTTGCTCCTCGTCGCTTCGCCCTACCGGGTTGCCGGACCGGCCGCTTCGACGGTGCTCGAGCTCACCCGCGGCCGTGCCCTGTGGAGCGGCAGCGGCTCCGCCCCACGCCTTCTCGAGGGGGCCGACGGCCGGCTCACCCTGACCAAAGGCCATCGCCTGCTCGCCCCGCAGGCGCAACCGCTCCGCCTGGCGCTGCCGGCATGAGCCGCCTCGCCTGCCTATGGGTACCGCTCTTCCCGCTCGCCGCGCGCTTGCGGGCCGAACCGGAGCTCGCCGGCGAGGCGCTCGCGGTGACCGCCGGCAACGGCGCCACGGCGCAGATCGTCGCCGCCACCCGGGCTGCTCGCCGTCTCGGCGTCACCGCCGGCATGACGCTCGTTCAGGCGCGCGCTCTGGTGCCGAAACTGGCGGCGAGAAATCGCGACCCCGCCTGCGAACGCGCCGCCCAGGAGGCGCTTGCCGAGATCGCCGAGCGCTTCTCGCCGCGCGTCGAGATCGCCGGGCCGGGAATCCTCTTCCTCGACGCCGACGGGCTCGCCGGACGCTTCCGTCCGGCCTCTCCCGCCGCCCCCGACTGGACGCCGGAGCGCGAGCTCGGCCGTGCGCTCGCCGCCGCCTCGCGGCGCGCCGGGCTTCCGGCCCGGGTCGGCATCGCCGCGAGCAAGCTCGCCGCTCAGGTCGCCGCCCAGACCGCGGGCTCCGCCGGCGCCCCTGCCGGCGCCGACGACAGCGAGCCACACATCGTCGCGAGCGGCAGCGAGGCGCGCTTCCTCGCCCCGCTGCCCCTCGCGCGCCTCGCGCCGGAGCTCGGGCTCGCCGAGACGCTCGCTCGTTGGGGCCTGGCGTCGATCGGCGACTTCGCCCGCCTGCCCGCCGCCTCCGTAGTGAGCCGGCTCGGACCGGCCGGCGCGGAGCTCCATACCGTCGCGCGGGGCGTCGATCCACGCCCCCTCCTGCCGCGCGAGCCGCCGCTCGATCTCGCCGAGGGCAGTGAGCTGGAGTGGCCGCTGGTGGCGCTCGAACCGTTCCTCTTCCTCGCCCATGCCGCTCTCGACCGGATCTCGCGGCGGCTCGAGATCCGCGGCCTGGGCTGCGCCCGTCTCGCGCTCGAGCTCACGCTCGAACCGGCCGGGCACGACGCGCGCGCCTGGGAGCTGCCCGCTCCGACCCGCGACACGAAGACGCTCCTCACCCTCGTCCGGCTCGAGCTCGAAGCCCGCCCGCCGGGGGCGGCGGTCGCGGCCTTCCTCTTCACCGCCACTCCCGACCGCACCCGCCCCGAGCAGGGGACGCTCTTCGGCCCGCCGGCGCTCTCGCCCGAGCGCCTGGCGACGACGCTCGCCCGCCTCTTCGCCCTGCTCGGCCCCGACCGTGTCGGCTCGCCACGGCCGGTCGACGGCCATCGGCCGGAGCGCCTCGCCCTGCTCCCCTTCGCACCGCCGCCTGCGCCACTGCTCGGCCGCAACTTCTCGCAGAGCCCGCCGGCGCCCCCTCCACCCTCCGGCAAAGGGCTGCTCGCGGTGCGCATGCTCAGGCCGCCGATCGCGCTCGAAGTTCTCGTCGAGCCACGACCGGCCGATCGCGAGCCCGCCCCGACCCACGTGCAGAGCCTGACCGGCGAAGCCAACGACAAGCGTCCCGCCATCGCCGGCGCGGTGCGCGTCGCCGCCGGCCCATGGCGGCTGGAGGAGGGTTGGTGGAGCGCCGCGCCGGTGACGCGGGAGTACTGGGATGTCGAGCTCGAGGCCGCCGGCCTCTTCCGTATCTACCGCGATGTCGCAACCGGCGACTGGGCGGCCGACGGCGTCTACGATTGAGTCCGCCGAGGTCAGGCTAGCGCACGAGAAAGCGGCGCGCGATCCAGTCGCCGGGAAGAAACAGCAGCAGCACCGCGATCGGTACCGCCACGAACGCGAACAGGAGCGGGTCGAGCCAGGTCTGCGGCCAGCCGAACGGCGCGTGCATCCAGTTCAGGTTCTGCTCCGGGGTACCGGCGACGACACCCAGAGGAAAGAGCACGGTGGCAAACGCCGCCTGCACCCGCCAGCCGCGCCGGTCGTAGCCGACCTGACGCACCAGCCAGACGAGCAGCGGGACCGTCCACAGGTGGAAGAGCGACAGGCCGCGCAGCCAGAGAGGCTGCGCGGTATCGAACATGTACTCGGTGCCGCCGACCGGGTGGACCCCGAAAAGCAGGCCGGAAGAGAAGTCGACCACCCAGACGAGCTGAATGAGGAAGATGCCGGCGAGCTCGGCCGAGAAGAGCAGCGAGCTCTCCATCCAGATCGCCAGGAAGAGCACCCAGTTGGCGAAGTCGCACAGCCAGAGAAAATTCGCCGGGCCGTTGTGCAGCCAGTAGACCGGCACCCAGACCGCCATCCAGGCGGTATAGAGCAGCTTGGCGGAGAGCGGGATCCGGTTCATCGGGGAAGGCGGCAAGAGGCGAAAACGAAAGGGCTGGAACCCGCGAGGATTCCAGCCCCTGAAGCTCGCCCCTGCCGTTCAGATCAGAAGCGGAAGCCGATCTGGCCGGTGATCTTGCGCGACAGGATGTCGCCGTAATAGTGCTGCTGAATGTCCTCGTCGAAGATGTTCGAGCCGATGACCTGCAGCGTCATGCGCTCGTCGAGAAGGCGGAAACCGACCGCGAGGTTCACCTGGGTGAAGGCATCGGTCGATCCGACGGCGAGCGGCACGTCGGCCCAATAGGCCTCGTCCTGGTAGTTGATGTTGGTGTTGAGGAAGAACGCACCGTTGTCGTACGACAGACCGAGGTTGGCGCGATACTCCGGCGGACGGTTCTGCGACGTTTCGGAATCCTCGATGCCCTTGAACTCCGGCTCGTCCTGCCACGAGGCGTTGGCGAACCACGACCACGAAGTGCCGAGGCGCTGCTGGAAGGTCAGCTCGACGCCCTGGTCGGTCGTCTCGCCGATGTTGCGATAGCTGAAGTTCGACGGGAAGAGGCCGCCGAAGCCGATGATCGGCACGCCGCCGACCAACGCCACCGGCGGACAGCCCTGCAGCACGGCCGGCGCGAGCGGCCGCGGCGTCGGCGGGATCAGGAAGCACAGAGCCGTGACCGCGGGCAGCGGCGGCGGAATCAGGCCGAGCGGCAGGTTGCCCGGTCCGTAGTAGCGCGAGGTGTAGAAGTCGATCGAGTCCTCGGTCTTGTTGCGGTAGGCCGCGATCGTCATCGTGATGCCGTTGTCGAACGAGCCGACGTAGCCGACCTCGTAAGCGGTCAGGTGCTCTTCCGTCAGGTCGACGTTGCCGTTGGCGTTCGCCGGCAGCACGAGCGGCGCGGAACCGACGAGAATCGTGGCGTCGAGGTAGCTGTTGATCGCCGACGGGGTGCGGAACGCCTCGTTGTAGGAGACGCGGAAGGTGTGGTGCGTGTTGGGCGCGAACAGCAGGCTCGTCCGCGGAGTGAACACGCCGTCGATCGGATCGATGTCGTCGTAGCGGCCGCCGATGACCCAGCGCAACTTGTCGCCGAGCAGGATCTCGTCCTGCAGGAACACGCCGTACTCCTGCTTGCTCGTGCCGTCGGGCGCGATCTCGAGGTCGAACTTGCTGTCGCGGTAGTTGGCGCCGTAGGTGAAGATGTTGTGCGCGCCGACGACCGTGGTGTTCGAGGCGTCGAGATTGTAGGTGTCGGTGTTGAACTTGAAGCCGAGCGGCTGGCCGTCGGTGCCGACGCTCACCAGGTTCGACGAGTCGGCCTGGAGGAAGTTGGCGAAGAAGCCGACGCGGAACGCTCCCTTGTTCCAGTCGAGCTTGCCGTACGTCAGATCGGAGCCCTTCTTGATGTCGAACGGCCCGATGCCGGTGTGGATGATGCCGTCGGTGCCGGCGTAGCCGCCGCCCACCGAGAAGACGCTGTCGTCGGCGAGATCCCAGTCGAGCCGCACCTCGCCCTTGGGCTGGGCGGTTCCGGAGTTCGGGAAGTTCTGCACTCCGGCGATCACCGGCCGCTCGTACGGATCCTGCTCGTAGTAGCCGGCCGAGACCTTGTAGCCGAAGTTGTCCGACACGCCGGCGTGCGCGAGGCTGCCGTAGAGCGTGCCGAGCTCGCCGCCGCCGAAGAGGAGGCTGGTGCCGACCATCTCCTTCGGCCGCTTGGTGATCAGGTTGACCACGCCGGTCATGGCGTTGGCGCCCCACACCGCGCTGCCCGGGCCGCGGACCGCTTCGATCTGCTTGATCTCGGCGGTGTTGACCGGCAGGAAGTCCCACATCACGAAGCCGAAGAAGTCGAGGTAGAGCGACCGGCCGTCGACGAGGACGAGCTGCGAAGTCGACAGGGTGTTCGTCGAGCCGCGCGACGTCATGTTGATGTCGCGCGCGCTGGTCTGCGAAACGTTGAGGCCGGGGACGTTGCGCAGCAGTGCACCGTAGTTGTCGGCCGGAATCGACTCGATGTCCTTGGCGGTCAGCACGGAGACCGCAGCCGGCGCCTCGTTGAGCGACTGCTCGGTGCGCGACGCGGTGACGACGATCACCTCTTCGACGAGCTCATCCGGCTCCTCGGCCGGCGGTGCTTCTTCCTGCTGGGCCATCGCCGGCGCGACCGCCAACATGAGCATGGCGACGACCGCTGACCACAAGCGCTTCTGATCCATGTCTTCCTCCCTCGTGCATGGTTGGGGCCGCTTCAGGCGGTCCGCATTCGAAAATTTCGCTGGCGCGGATCGTAACCCAGTGCTGGGCATTCTGCTACCATGAAATCGGAGGCACACCTGTGGACTCCTTTCGACATGTAGTGGTCGGTTTCGACGGCCGGCAGGACGGTCACCGGGCGCTCGCCTGGGCCCGCGAGTTCGCCCTCGCCTCGCCGGGGACGAAGCTCGATCTGACCCATGCCGTCGCGCTGCCGGCCCTGCCGCTGCATGCACTCCACCTTTCGGCCCGGGAGATCCTGGCGACCGCAGAGCGCGACATCCGCGCTCAGCTCGGCGAGGCGCGGGACGCGCTCGCTGCCGCCGGCGTCTCAGCCGACCTCCATCTCCGCCAATGGCTGCCCGCCGACACCCTTCTCGAAAAAGCGGAGGAACTGGGCGCCATCCTCATCGTCGTCGGGCAGCACGGAGGACGGGCGCGACGGATGCTCATCGGCTCGACCAGCGGCAGGGTTTCGCGCGAGGCGCGAGTCCCGGTGGTGGTCGTGCGGGGCGGCCAACGCCCCAGTCCCCCGCGCCGGATCCTCGTCGGCGTCGACGGCTCGGAAGGCAGCCGAGCGGTTCTTCACGCGGCCCGCACGCTCTTCCCGGCCGCCCGTTTCCTGCTTGCCAGCGTGCGCGATCGGGCGGAAGGTCTCGACTCGACCGAGCTCGCCGACTTCGCGCGCGATGGCGGGGTCGATCCGGAGCAGATCGACCTGCACAGCACGGAAGGTGATGTGGCCGCCGCCCTGCTCGAGCTCGCGACGGAGACGACGGTCGACCTGCTCTGCGCCGGGCGACGCGGCAGCGGCCCGCTCGGCGACCTGCTGCTCGGCAGCGTCTCCGAGAAGCTCCTCCAACTTTCCCCCTGCCCGCTACTGCTCGCCCACTGAGCCGGGCATCGCTCTTGCTCCGGAGTCTCCCCATGCGCCGTTTCCGACCGCTTGTCCTCTCTCTCCTCTCGCTGCTTGTCGCCGCCTCGTCGCCCCTTGCGCTCGCCGCGCAGAGTTCCGCTGGCGAGAAACCGGCCGAGCAGAAGCCGGACACGCCTCCTTTCACCGAGACCATCGAAGTCCGCGAGGTCGAGCTTCGGGTGGATCTTTCGGCGCTGCCGACCTTCGAGTCGATCGGCAAGAAGGGACAGGGGGACTTCCTGGTCATCGAGGACGGAGTCGACCACCCGCTGTCCGAACTCGGGACGGCTACGAACGAGTGGATCTTCCTGCTCTATTTCGACACCGTCCTGGCCGGACCGGAGGCGCGGCAGCGCGCCGCGATCGAGCTCGCGGGGCAGGCCGAGCGGCTGACCGCCGGCGGTCTGGCCGAGATCGTCCTCGCCGACCCGCGGCCGCATACGCTGCTCGCCACGGGCTCAGCCGAGGCCCTCCGCCGCCAGCTCGACGAGCTCGCCATGGCGGCGGCGCGCGAAACTCCGCCCGTCGAGTCCTCGCTCCCGGCCGCTTCCTCTGCCCGCCTGGCACAGCTCGACCGCCTCGTGGTCGAGGTCGCGTCGCGCGCCGGCGGCGGCGCGCGCGGGCTGGTTCTGCCCGTAGGCTCCTGGCCGCTCGATCCCGAGGGGCTCGCACGACTGACCCGGACCGCCACCGCGACGCCTTCCGACCGGCCCGAGTTCGAGCCGCTGCGCGAAGCCGCCCGCGTCCTCGCCGGCTACGGCTGGGTGACCGTGCCGCTCGCGCTGCGCGCGCCGCGCGACATCTCCGAACCGTCCGCCGCCGAGCGGCGCACCCAGGTCTCGATGGGTGGCGGGGGCGATCAGCGCACCACCGTACCGATCGTCTCGATCTCGGGCAAGGACGAACCTTCCGACCCGGCGACTGCGGCCCGCGTCGACACGCTCACCGACTTTTCGTTGATGCCCTACTCGGAGCTCGCGCGCTCGAGCTCCGGCGCCCTCGTCGGCGAACGCGGACGCCTCAGGGGCGTGCTCGCAGACCTGCTCGACCGCCGCCTGTTCGCCTATCGTTCGCCCTTCCCGGAGCCCGGCCGTCTGCTCTCGCTCGAAGTGCGCTGGCAGGGGGGCGACGGCCGAACCCTGACGGCACCGCGCTGGCTGCGCTCCTCCACTCCGCCCGAAGTCGCTGCCGCGCGCCTGCGCAGGATGCTCGCCGGCGATACGCCCCCCCAGGCGGCACAGACCGGCGCGATCCAGTGGAATGCCGAGACGGACCGGGTCTGCTTCCCGGGCGACGGCGACAAGCGCTGGGTCCGCCTCTCGACCGCGACGGAAAAGGACGGCCAGATCCAGATCGTGACCGGCCAACCCGTGCAACTCGAGCGCACCCCTGCCGGCCTCTGCGCCGACGCCCCCGCAACCGCAACCGCCACCGGCCGCACCGCCCGCCTCGCCGAGGACCTCGAGAACGAGACCTGGACCGGCGCAACGAGCGCCGCGAACTGAGAGACCTACTGAAGGCGATAGTTGACCGTGAGGTCCCAGATCGAGGTGATCGGCCGCCCCTCCCGCTTCGCTGGCGTGAAGGTGAGCGCGCGAACGTACTCGCATGTATCGAGCACTGTCGCGACCTCGTAGGAGCCCGCAACGATCCGCGGGTAAGTCGGCAAACCCGCCTCGTCGACTCGCACGGCGATGACAATCGTCCCGGACCAGCGGCGTAGCCGGGCTTTCTCGACATAGCCTGGCTTCCGGCCCCGGCTGAGGATTGTCGGACCCTGCGCTCCCGACTTCTCGAGCTCCTTCACCGTCGGCGCCGCCGGCACCGGGTCGGTCGATAATCTGTGCCGGGCCAGGAGCTCTCCTGCGGAACCGAACTCACGGAAATCCCACGATTCCATGGCGGGATCCAACTGCTGGGCGAGATGCCAGTCCCACGTAGCGTTGCGCTCGTCTCCGCGGCCGGCTTCGGCCAGCGCGCGTAGCATGAGCGCCAGGCCGATGGCGTGCTCGGCCTTCGTCCCAGGGTTTACCTCTTGCGTCATCTCGCCGAGAACCGGATTGATCGTCGCAAAGGCCTGCGCCGCGTTTCCGGCGCGCAGCTGCTGCACCGTCTCCTGAATGCGGTCGTTCCAGGACGCGACCTTGTCCTTCCCCAAGGAGGGACTTGCCAGCGCGAGGCCCGAGATCAGGACACCTGTCAGAAAGACCCTCAGCCGATTCGTCGTCATCCCTTTACCGAGCCTTTCGCGCTGAACAGCGCGACGATGCTCCCACAGCCCCTGGCCGGTGCGGAACGCTCCCGTTATTACGCCTTTTTTACGCTATCCTCGCTCCATGTCCGGACGCAGCAAGGACGACATCGCGCGCAACCTCCACATGGGGGGAGGAAAACCGTATCTGTCGCCCGGCGCGCGCAAGGAGAAGCTTCTCGAACGCACCTACCGCCGCGCCGCGGAGCCCGCGCCGCTGCCCTACGCCGAGTTGCGCGCCGCCTCGGCGTTCTCGTTTCTCGACGGCGCTTCGCTGCCCGAGGACCTGGTGGCGCGTGCTGCCGAGCTCGGCCTGCCGGCGATCGCCCTGGTCGACCGCAACGGGATCTCCGGTGCACCCCGGTTCTACAAGGCGGCGCGCGCCGCCGGCCTGCGCGCCCTGGTCGGCGCCGAGGTCGTGCTCGCCGAGCTCCCCGCGAGCCGCCTCACGCTGCTCGTCGAGTCGCCCACCGGCTACAAGAACCTCTGCAAGCTGATCACCGCCGCCGCCCGCGGCAAACCCAAGGGCAGTGCGGCCGCGAGCTGGGACGAGATCGCCGAGTTCTCCGCCGGGCTGCACGTACTCACCGGCGGCGACGAGAGTCCGCTCGCTGCGGCGCTCCTCGAGACGGGCACCGCGGCAGCGCGGCAGACGCGGACGCGCGACCTCCTGGAGCGGCTCGGCCATCTCTTCCCCGGGCGAGTGCACGTCGAGCTGCAGCGCCACGGCCGGCGCGAGGAGGAGCGCCGCAACCAGGCGCTCACCGATCTCGCCGCGCGCCTCCGGCTGCCGCTCGTCGCGACCAACGGCGTGCGCTATGCCCGCAGCGAGGACAAGCCGCTGCACGACGTGCTGACTTCGATCCGGCATCACCGCACCCTCGACACCGCTGGAGCGCTCCTCGCGGCGCACCGTGAACGCCATCTCCTGCCGGCGGCCGAGATGGCGCGCCGCTTCGTCGATCTGCCGCAGGCCGTGACGCACGCCTTCGAGCTCGCGCAGCAGCTCGACTTCACCCTGGCCGATTTGGGCTACCGCTTTCCCGACTTTCCCCTGCCCCCCGGCGAAACGCCCGCCTCCTTTCTCCGGCAGATCACCTGGAATCACGCCCGGGCCCGCTTCCGCCCGCTCTCGGCGCGCGCCCAGGCGCAGCTCAGCAAAGAGCTCGCGATGATCGAGAAGCTCGGCCTCGACGGCTACTTCCTGATCGTCTGGGACATCGTCGAGTTCTGCCGTCGCGAGAAGATCCTCTGCCAGGGGCGCGGCTCGGCGGCCAACAGCGCGGTCTGCTACGCCCTGGGCATCACCGCCATCGATCCGGTGAAGATGGAGCTGCTGTTCGAACGCTTCCTCTCCGAGGAGCGCGGCGAGTGGCCCGATATCGATCTCGATCTGCCTTCGGGCGACCCGCGCGAGAAGGTCATCCAGTATGTCTACCGGCGCTACGGCGGCAACGTGGCGGGCAGCCAGGCGACCGGAGGGAGCCCGCATGCGCTCGCCGCCGCGATGACCGCCAACGTCATCACCTACCGCGACCGCTCGGCGGCGCGTGAGGTCGCGAAGGCGCTTGGCTTCTCGCGCGAGCAGGAGGACCGCCTCGCCAAACAGCTCGGCCATTTCCGTTACGACCTCGACCGCGGCGACGACAAGCACCTCGACCGCGAGCTGGCGACCGCCGGCTTCGATCCGGAGGAGCCGCGCAACCGCCTGTTCGGTCTCTACTTTCGCCGGATCCAGAACCTGCCGCGCCACTTGGGGCAGCACTCGGGGGGCATGGTGATCGCCGCTGGCCGGCTCGACGAAGTGGTGCCGCTCGAGCCGGCGGCGATGCCCGGGCGCACCATCGTGCAGTGGGACAAGGACGACTGCGCCGACCTGGGGATCATCAAGGTCGACCTCCTGGGGCTCGGCATGCTCAACGCGCTCGAGGAGGCGATCCCGATCATCCGCGATCACGAGAGGGTGAACGTCGACCTCGCCCACCTGCCGGCCGACGACCCCAGGGTCTACGCCATGCTGCGCGAAGCCGACACGGTCGGCGTCTTCCAGGTCGAGAGCCGCGCCCAGATGGCGTCGCTGCCCAGGAACGCCCCGACCCGCTTCTACGATCTCGTCATCCAGGTCGCCATCATCCGGCCGGGGCCGATCACCGGCGGCATGGTGCACCCGTTCTTCGAACGCCGCCGCGGGCGCGAGCCGGTGACCTACTTCGATCCCTGCCTCGAGCCGATCCTCGAGCGCACGCTCGGCATTCCGCTCTTCCAGGAGCAGCTCCTGCGCATCGCCATGACCGCCGCCGGCTTCTCCGGCGGCGAGGCCGAGGAGCTCAGACGCGCGATGGGTTTCAAACGCTCGGTCGAGCGCATGGAGGCGATCGAGGCGCGGCTGCGCTCCGGCATGGCGGCGCGCGGTATCACCGGCGCCAACCAGGATCAGATCGTGCAGTCGATCACCTCGTTTGCCCTCTACGGCTTTCCCGAGTCTCACGCCGCCTCGTTCGCGCTCATCGCCTACGCCTCGGCCTATCTCAAGGCCTATCACCCGACCGCCTTCCTCATCGCGCTGCTCAACGCCTGGCCGATGGGCTTCTACCACCCGGCGTCGCTGGTCAAGGACGCGCAACGCCACGGCGTCGCTGTGCTGCCGATCGATGTGAACTTCTCAGGCTGGCGGTGCTCGTGGGAGGAGCTGAACGGCAAAAGCGCACACAAGGAAACCGCGCCGTCGTCGGTGCGTGCAGCGGGCGCTTGTCGGATCGGGCTGCGCTACATCTCGGGGCTGCGGCGTGACACCGGCGAACGCATCGCGACGGCGCGCCGGGAGGGGGCGTTCCGGAACGTCGAGGAGCTGAAGGCACGCGCCGGCTTGCGCGGCGAGGAGATGGCTCGCCTCTCGGAAGCCGGTGCGCTCGCCTCCATCGGCCTCACCCGGCGCGCGGCGCTCTGGCAGGCAGCGCTCGCCGTCCGCCCGAAGGGGGAGCTGTTCGAGGAGCGGGACGGCACCGTGCGCGACGAGTCGCCGCAGAGCCCGCTGCCGGAGATGTCGCCCTACGAGGAGACGGTGGCCGACTTCGCCGGTACCGGCCTCACCGTCGGCGCTCATCCCCTGGCCTACGCGCGCCCGGCTTTGCGGCAGCGAGGGGTGGTGACGGCGGTCGAGGTGCCGCACCTCGCGGCGGGAACGCGAACGCGGATTGCCGGCGCGGTGATCGTCCGCCAGCGCCCGGGCACGGCCAACGGCACCCTTTTCGTCACCCTCGAGGACGAGACCGGCATGGTGCAGGCGATCGTCAAGCGGGCGCTGCTCGTCGCCCACCGCGCGACGATCGTCGGCAACCCCGGCCTGGTAATCGAAGGGGTCGTCCAGCAGCGCGACGGCAGCGTCTCGCTCCAGGCCGAGAAGTTCTGGCCGCTCGAAAAATGGGGACAGTCCCCATTTTTCCCCAGCCACGACTTTCGTTGAGCCGAAGGAAGGAAATGGGGACTGTCCCCATTTTTTCCGAGCCACGATTTCCGCTGACGCCATAGACTCGGCCTGGTGATGGGATGAGCGCCAGCGAACGCGGCTTCACGTTGATCGAGGTGCTGGTCGCTCTCGCGATCGCCGGCGTGCTGATGCTCGCGGCCGGCGGCCTCTACTGGCAGCAGAAGGAGATCGGCCGCCGCCTGGTCGCGCAACGCGCCGCCGACGAAGCGCTCGAGAACACCTACGAGATCCTGCGGGCGGACGTCCCGGATCTCGGTTCGATCACCCTTCCCGACCCGACCGGCTCCGGTGTGGCGCTCACAGTCGCGATCACCGCAGGCCCCGTCCCGCACACGCGGGCGCTCGACATAGTCGCCACCTATCGCGTCCACGAGAAGCCGTTCCGCCGTTCGCTGCGGGCGGTGGTTTTCGTCGCAGAGCTGCCTTGAAGCGGCAGCGCTCCGACGCCGGTTTCACCCTCGTCGAGCTCCTGGTCTCGATGCTCGTCCTGCTGCTCGTGCTGATGGTGACCAACGGCCTGCTCGTCGAATCGCTGCGCATCTTCTCGAACAGCGGCCGCGAGCTGCGCGAGCCCGGCA
>JBPOHI010000209.1:0-11360 GCA_052035735.1 Acidobacteriota bacterium | reverse complement strand
CCGTGGGGTCGGGGGCGGGCGGGTCTGTTGCCCCCCCCCCCCGGGGCGCCGGCGCCCGGGCGCCGGCGACGAATCCGGGCCTGTTCGGCGCCGCTCCGCGGCGTCGAGCCCGTGGGCGTCGCGATCTCGGCGAGGTTCTCGATCAGCAGTTCGGCGCTCATCGCAGTGGGAGCAGCTCCCGCCCGGCGGCCTCGACCTCGACCGTGATCCAGGCCTCGACCTCCTCCCAGCGGAGGTCGCCGGCGAGCGAAGGCATCGGCTCACCGGCGGCGGCGGCAGTATCGGCGAGGCCCTTCATCGCCTGCAGGGGAAAGTCGCCGACATGGCCGAACTTCTCCGCCGCGCGTTCGAGCAGCAGGGCGAGCGGCAGCTCGCGGCAGAGCAGGTGAAGGTCGACGAAGTCGCGCTTGCTGCCGCGGCTGATGATCGCCCCGAGCTTCATCAGGCCGAGGTCGACCGCCGAGGCGACGGCAAGTTCGTCGCCCTCGAGTGGTGCGACCAGGGGATAGGGGTAGTAGTAGAGGCGCAGCGCAATCGACTCCGGCAGCCTGAGGGCGAGGTAGCCGTCGCGCGCCGTCTCGACGCGCGCACCGGGCGCCATCTCGAGCAGATCGGCAAGCAGGTCGCGCCGCTCCTGCGGTGCCAGCCGGTTGGCGGGCGACATGAGGTCGAGGTCGCGCGCCGGCCGGTGGCCGAGGTAGAGCGCCAGAGCCGCCCCGCCGGCTAGATAGAAGTCTTCGCTCCACGACCGGGCGCCGAGCCGCGGCAGGAGCGCGCGGCTCGCCGGCGCGAGCGTCTCGAGGCGCGCGGGGATCAGGCGAGTGGCCAGAGCTGCTCCGCCAGCGGGTGGGGCGCCGGTTCGGGCAGCGCGAGCGCCCGGCTCCAGAAGCGGCGACTGCGGGCGGAGAGCTTGCGCCCGCCGCGCGCCGTCACGAAAGCGGCGATCGCGTCGCGGCCGACGGCAGCCGCGAGCCAGGCGAGGTCGGCGCGGTCGCCCGACTCGAGGATCTCCGCCAGCACGAGATCACGGTGTTCCGGCGCGGTCGCCCGGGCACGGTCGAGAACGCTCACGCCCCGGTCTTCGTCCGGCGGGGCAGGGTGTGCACGGTGGCTGCGGTGCGCTCGTCTTCCATCTCGGCGTCGAGAATCTGGCCGAAGAGCTCGAGCGTGCTCTTGAACTTGAGCTGCAGCTCCTTCCGCCGCATGCGCAGCTCGGCGATCCGGCTCTCGACCTCGGCGGCGCGCTCGGTGGCCTGGCCGACCATGCGCTCCGCGGTCATCTCCGCCTCGCGAACGAGCATCTGGGCCTCGCGCTGCGAAGTCTGGATCATCTCGTCGGAGACCTTCTTGCCGCGCAGGATGGCGTCGTGCAACTGGCGCTCGCGCTCCTCCGAGTGCGCCACGCGCTCGCGCAGCGAGCGGTTGTCGCGCTCGAGGCGCTCGATCTCGCCGAGGCGCTGCGTCAGATCTTCGGCGACCAGGGCGAGGAAGTTCTCCACCTCGACCGGATCGTAGCCGCGCATCTTGTGGGCGAATCGGGTCTTCTGGATGTCGAGTGGTTGCAGGGGCACGAGGTTCTCCTTTGAGGCGGCCGGCGGTCGTGTCTTCGGGCTAGAAGAGGACCCGCGTTGGCAGGTGGAGCGAGTAGCGGATGCCGTTTTCGATGAACTGGATGAGCAGGATGGCGAGCATGGGCGAGATGTCGAGCCCGCCGAGTTTGTGCGGCGGGGCGAGCTTTCGCAAGGGCCTCTGAACGGGCTCGGTCAGGCGGACGAGGAGCTGCACGATCGGATTGCGCGGATCGGGAGAGACCCACGACAGCAGCGCCCGGATGATGACGATCCAGGTGTAGAGCTGCATGATGCCGAACAGCAGTTGCAGGAGGCTGTAGCCGAAACCCTGTGCGAAGTTCATCGTCTGCCGGTCCCCGTTGTCCGCAGCCGCGCGACGCGCGGGTCCGCGGCCGGCGGACGGCTGAGGGTAACACGACCCTCGGCCGTTGCGAGCGGTGCCGTCGCCGGCAGGGCTCTCCGGCCGCCAGCCGCGCCGCTAGGCCGGGCGGTCGCCGAACAGCGCGCTGCCGATCCGCACGTGCGTCGCCCCCTCCTCGATGGCGACTTCGAAATCGTCGCTCATCCCCATCGAGAGCTCACCGGCGAAGCCGCGCTCGCGCCACTCGGGCCGCCGCGCCAGCTCGTCGCGCAGGTCTGCCAGGCGCCGGAAATGCGGGCGCGACTCGGCGGGCGCCTCCCCCGGCGGGGGGATCGCCATGAGGCCGCGGATGTCCAGGTGCCGGAGGCCGGCGAGAGGCTCGAGGGTCGCCGCCAGACCCTCCGGCGCGAAGCCGTGTTTGGAGGCTTCGCCGCCCAGGTTGATCTCGGCGAAGATGGCGATCCGACGCTCCTGTCGCGCCGCCTCGGCGTCGAGCTCGCGCGCGATGTCGAGGCGGTCGACCGCGTGCAGCACACGAAAGAGCGCCACCGCCTTGCGGATCTTGTTCGATTGCAGCGGTCCGAGCAGATGCCATTCGATATCGGGCGGCAGCTGCGGCGCCTTCGCGGCCGCCTCCTGCACCCGGTTCTCGCCGAAGCAGCGCAGACCTTGCTCGTAAGCGGTGGCTATGGTCTCGATCGGTTGGCGCTTGCTCGCTCCGACCAGGCGGACGCTCGCGCGCACGCGCCCGGCGCGCTCGCAGGCGGCGAGGATCCGGCGCTCGATGTCGGAGTAGCGCTGGACGACGTCCAAGGGTGCCTCGCGCGCCCGGCTGCGGCTCTAGCCGTTCTCTTCGACGCGCAGGAAGCGTTTGCAGCCTTCGCACTGCACGATCGTTCCGCGGCTGCGGATCTCGACGGCCACCTGCGGGCGAATCTGGTAGTTGCAGCTCGAGCAGTGCCAGATCGCCTGCGCTCCCGGCCGCTCGACCTTGCGGACAACCGCCAGGGTGTCGCCCTTGTAGCGCTCGAAGATCCGCTTCAGATGCCCGAGGATGGGGCGCGGCAGTCCGACCTCGAGCGCCTCGACCTCGGCCTTGAGGACGGCGGCGCGCTGGGCGACGACCGGCTTCTCCGCCTCCCAGGTCACCAGCTCGGCCTGGTATCGCGCATCGAGATCGGCGAAAACCGCGCGCCGCTCGGCGACGGTCTGGGCGATCTCCTCGGAGCGCGCGAGCGCTGCCAACGCGGCATCCTCGAGCGTCTTCGACTGCTGCTTCACCGTGTCGATCTCGGTGAGCAGCGCGCCGTACTCGCGCTGATTGCGCACCTTCGAGACCTGTTGCTGGAAGTGCTTGAGCTTCTCCTGCGCGTCGGCGATGGCGGATTCGGCCTGCCGCCGGTCGAGCGCCGCCTGGGTGGCGTTGGCGTCGAGGGCGTCGAGCTCCGCCTTGGCGGCGGTGAACTCCTCGTGGAGGGCGCGCATGCTCTCCGGGACTCCCGCGAGGAGGGCGCTGGCCGATGCCAGAGACTGCATGGAACGGCTGAGATGGACGAGCTGCGAGATGGTGTCGGTCATGGTTTATGCAGTGGGTCCACCTGGATTCGAACCAGAGACCTGCCGGTTATGAGCCGGTTGCTCTAACCGCTGAGCTATGGACCCGGGACGAACTCCGCCCAACAGGCGACGAAGCGAGTATAGCGAAGCCCCACGATGGGGCCTTCCCGGGTCAGCTGAGATCGGAATACAGGCTCCGGTAACTTTCTGCCAAGACAAGAATGCGCTTCACGTAATTTCGCGATTCGACGATCGACAGACCCTCGAGGAAACGGTCGACCTCTCCCGAGGCCTGCTGCTCGCGCCAGAGGCGCGAAATTCGCCCCGGTCCGCCATTGTAGCCAGCGAGCGCGAGCTCCACCCGATTATCGAAGATCCCCAACATCTGACGGAAGTATGTCGTACCGAGACGCAAACTGTATTCGGGCTCGAAAAGGCGCTGCGTCGAGAATGGCATGCCGAGCCGCCGCGCGAGCTCCTTGCCGGTCGAGGGCATGATCTGCATCAGGCCCCGCGCTCCGGAGCGGCTCTTCGCCGCCGGGTCGAAGCCGCTCTCCTGGTGGACGATGCCGAAGACCAGCGATACCGGGAGCCCCTTCTCGCCGGCGAAGCGGGAAACCTCGCCGGCGAAGGCGCGGGGATAGAACAGCTCGAGGGCGGCGCGCGGCACGGTCTCCTGATGCGCCGTGGCCAGCTGCGGGAACGCTCTGCGCAGCTCGCGGAGGCTCTCGCGACGGGCGCCGGAGCGGGCGAGGACGAGACCCCGGAGCGCCGCCACGGCCCGCACATCGGCGGCGGCGGCGACGCGCTCGAGCTCCGCGGCCGCGTGCTTGTCGAGCGCCAGGTCCGAGAGCCAGCGGGCGCGATCGAGGGCGCGGTCGCGCGGCCAGTCCTCGCGCGCCGAGTCGCGCTCGCGGGCAGCCGCGACCGGCGGCCGAGCCAGACGCAGCACCGACTGGCGGGAGTAGAAGTCGGCCGTGTCGGCGTCGGCCAGCTCGACGAAGGCGGCGCGCGAACGCTCGCGATCGCCCAGTTTCTCGAAGGCGCGGCCGGTCCAGTAGTGGGCGCTGCGGGCATAGGAGGCTCTCGGATAGAGATCGCGCAGCTCGCTCCACAGGCCGATCGCGCCGCTCCAGTTGCCGGCCTGATACTCGCGCCAGCCGCGTTCCCACAGCGGTCGCGCACCGAGCGTGTCGGCGGGCGCGACTTTGGCCAGGTCGTGCAGGATGGCGATCGCGGTATCGAAGTCTCCCGCCGCGTCGGACTCGGCGTAGAGCTCGCGCAGCGCCGTCGCCTTGAGCTCGGCGGAGACCGCGACGGCGACGGCGCGGCGCAGCGCCTGCAAGCCGTCGGCGCGCAGGCGCGCGCGGTCCGCGGCCGGCAGCGGTGGCCGGCCGCGCCGGACGGTGGCGGCCTCGGCGACGGCGTGGGCACGCTCGAGCTCGAGCGAAGCCAGCTCGTCGCCATCGGCGCCGACGGCCGGACGGGCGAGCGCGAGCTCGGCTGCGGCCTCGTTGCCGCGCTGAGCGGCGGTGAGGGCGCGCGCCCGCAGCAGGCTCCACTCGAAGTTCCGCGCCGCGGGTGGCACGGCGTCGAGCGTCGCGAGCGCCCCCTGGGGGACCTCCACCTGCAACAGGGAGGCTGCCCGAGCCAGCAGGTCGGCGGGCGAGAGGAAGGTCCGCCAGTCGCCGTTCGGGCGAGTGACGAGAACCCCGGCGACATCGAGTCTGGCGGCGGCGAGTGGCGAGCGCACGAGCAGCCGGCGCGCCGCCTCGCGCTGCACCGCTTCGTCCGCAGTGGCGCGCCCGATCGTCCAGGCCAGGCTGTCGATACGCTCGCACTGCGGGCCGGAAAGCGCTTCGCGCCGTCCGCGCTCGATGAAGGCCAGAGCGTCGGTGGCCTTGCCCTGTGCCCAGGCGAGCTCCGCGAGGTCGAGCAGCGTCGTCTGGCGCAGGGGGGATTCGGGAGTGCTGCGCAGAAGCTCTTCGAGTGCCGCCCGAGCCGCCGGACGGGCACCGCGCGCCGTGCTCTCCTCGGCGAGCGCCCGCAGCCGCAAGTCCTCGAGCTCCTGCGGGCCCGCTCCTGAAGCGAGCAGGCGGCGGGACTCCTCGGCGCGGCCGCTCTCCCAGGCCAGCAGGCCGAGCACGACCCGCGCCCGACTGGCTCCCGGCTCGCCGGCGGAGAGCTGCGCCGCGAGCGCCCCCGAGGCGGCGGCGAAACCGCCGTGGCGCGCCGCCTCGGCGGCCGCCGCGTACTCTGCGGCGGGAGGCAGCCCCGGACCGAAGTGCGCCGAGCCCACTTCAGGTGCAGCGGTCGTCACGATCGTCGCCGCGGAGCTTGCCGCCGGCGAGACGAGGATCTTTTCCGCCGCCACCAGCGTTGCGCCGCACGCCAGTGTCCACACGGCCCGGCGGAAGAGCTTCCCCTGCACGGCGGGCTCAGATCCCCAGGGCGCGCGGGTCGCCGCCCGCGAGGCTGCGGATCAGCTCCTGCTGGAAGTAGTCGGTGGTGCTGCGGACGCTCTCGTGCACGCGCTCCTCGTAGATCTGACGCGAGCGATCGATGTCGTCCTTCAGCCGGTGGTAGATGTCGCGGTTGTGCCGTCCCTCTTCGACCTGGTCCTCGTTGTAGAGCTTGATTTCGGAGACCAGCAACCGGGCGAGCCGGCGGGCCTCTTCGTGCAGCGCATTGTCGCCGCTCGAGCGTGCGGCGCGCGTGCTCGAGAAGGCCCAGCCGGGACCTTGCAGGTCGGCGGGCGGCGCAACTTCGGTGGTCCGTGGTCCGCGCGATATGGTCGGCTCGTCGTCTGCCGGCGCGACAGGCGCGGCGGGCGGGGCGAGCGGCGGGAGCGGCGCGCCCGGGTGCGCCGCGGCGGCGGGCGGCTCGACTGCCGGAGCTGCCGGCGGCGCGGGTGCCGCCGGGGCGGTGGCTGGGTAGAGCGCGGAGCGCTGAATGCGGATGGTGGCGTCGTCGGCGATGTCGCTGTCCGGAACCGCCGCCGGCGGGACGAAGGCGATGGTGCTGGCGGTGCTCGCCGGGGTCGGGGTCGGCGGCGCTGGCGAAGCAACCGGCGGCTGCGGGAACTCGTTGGTCGCCGCCGGCGCTGCGAAACGCTGTGTCGCGGCCGGAGAGTAGGCAGCGTGCGGCGCCGTCGCATCCTCGACTTCGTGCCACTCGCTGTCGGGCTCCGCAGCCAGCGGGGCGATCGGGCTCTCGTCGACGACCGGCGCTTCGGCCCAGAGCGACTCCTCCGGTGAGGTGAAGGCCGGGAGCTCGATCGCTGCGGCGGCCGTCTCGGCACTGATCCGCGCCGTGTCCTCCGCTTCGGCAAGCTGCCAGGCAAACGGCTCGGTCGACGTCTTGAGCGGGCTCGTCGCCGCTGCGGCGCTCTCGGCCGGCGGCTCGGCGAGCTCGAACTCGGCCTCGGGAAGCTCCTCGGCCACGGCGATCGCTGGGCCAGACCAGAGCGCGTCGGCGCTTTCTTCACCGGCGGTATCGGCGGGCGCCGCAGTCTCGAAGGCGGCCGCGGCCTCCGCTGCCGGAGCTGCCACCGGCGCGGCTGGATCCCAGAGCGCGAGGCCGGCCTCTTCGGCCGGCGCGGAGGCGTCGAGAAACAGCGTCGGCGTGTAGCTGCGCGCCGACAGCGCCTGGAGCTCCAGGCGCTGCGCCGCGGCGAGCGCCAGCAGTTGCAGCGCTTCGATCTCGAACTCGCCGGGGGCTGCCGCATCCACATAGAGCGCCGCGGCGACGCGGTCGCGCAGCACCAAGGGCAGCAGCAGGGCCCGCGCCGGAGCGGCGACTTCGAGGGCGCTGGCGATCCCGGCGGCTTCGCTGGCATCGACGAGGACGCAGCCTCGGCCCGTCGCGAACCGGACGAGTGCCGGCGAGGCCTGATGGGAGAGGACGCAGCCTGAGATCGGGTCGCGCGGCGGGTCGCCCGCGAAGCCGCGGCTCGCCCAGCCGACGAGCTCGGAAGGGCGCAGGAGCCAGATCGCGACGTGGTCGCCGAACGGCTGAGCGGCGGCGAGCAGGGCCTCGAGAACCTCGCTCTGCGATCGCGCACCGTCGAAAGCGACGACGGCCCGCGAGAGCTCGCGCGCAAGGTCGCGTCGCGCCTCGCCGGCGGCGGAGCGGGCCATTCCGAGCAGGTCCTCTTCGCGCAGGAGCCGGTCGTCGGCGGGCGGCCGGATCGCCTCGAGGTCTTGAAGCATGGCGGAGCTCGCGCGTTGCGCCTGGGCTTCCACTGCGCGGCGCATCTCCTGACGGAGTCCCGCGAGAGCCTCGCTGAAACGCTCCGAGACTTTGCGCTCGAGATCCGCCAACTGATCCGGAAGGGCCATGCTCAAGTCCTCCAACCTCTCGTTCTTAAGCCAGAACCGCTCGAAAACTGACATTATCGAGAGAGACGCCCCTCCCGTCAAGCTGAAGAGATGCTGCAAAGTGAACTTCGGAAAGGGTTTAGGCGGCCATGCAGCGCTCGCAGTCGGGCTTGTTGACCGCGCCGGCCGCCGGGTCTAGAATCACAAGTCCTTCTGCCTGCGGTCCTTAGGCCGTGAAGTCGGCAGCCAAAGTGAGGTGAGCGAGCAGTGCCGATCGTGCACGTACGTGAGGAAGAGAGTTTCGAGAACGCGCTGCGACGTTTCAAGCGCAAGTGCGAGAAGGCCGGTGTGTTGACCGAGCTGAAGAAGCGTCAGCACTTCGAGAAGCCCTCGGTGAAGCGCAAGCGCAAGGCCATCCAGGCCAAGAAGAAGATGCTGCGCAAGGTCCAGGAAGAGCGCCGAATGGGGCTCTGAGCCCCGCGCGCTCGAAATCCGAGGCAGTCCGCAGGCGCTCTACCGAGCGGGGCCGGGGTGACCCGGGCCCCGCTTCTGTTTTTTCTGCGATGAAGACCACGCCCACCGCTCCCGCTCCCGTCGCCGCCCCCGCGACCCGTCTCGCGCTCGAGTTCGACTCGCTGCTCGCGCTTTTTGCGTCCGAAGCGCGGACCGACCTCGGCGCATCGGTTCTCCGCGGCTTGGAACCCGCTGCGGACGAGGCGGAGCTCCGCCGGCGGCGTGCGCGTTACGAGGAGCTCGAACGCCTGACGCTCGAGGCGCCACTGGTTCCCGGGCTCGGCGAGGGTCTTGGCGAGCTCGTTGCGCGCCTCGAAAGCGGCGACCCGCCGCTCGCCGGCAGCGAGATCCTGCGCCTCGCAGGACTCCTCGCTGCCGGCGGCGAAGCGGCGGCGAGGATCGCGCGCATCGACCCGCCTTGCGCGGAGCTCGCCCGCGCGGTGGCCGAGCTCGCCGACCCGCAGCCGCTGGTGCGCCGGATCGGCAGCATCCTCGATCGCAAGGGCGAGGTACGCGACGACGCCAGCCCCCGGCTCGCGGCGCTGCGGCGCCAGGTGCAGGGGGCGCGCGAGCGCATCTACGGCCGCCTCGAGGAGATCGGCGGCGCGCACCGCGAGCTCCTTGGCGAAGAGACCGTGCCGATGCGCGGCGGGCGCCTGATGCTGATGGTGCAGGCCGGCAATCGCGGCAAGCTCGCCGGGCTCGTGCACGGCCGGTCGGCCACCGGCAAGAGCCTCTATTTCGAGCCGCTCGAAGTCGTCGAGGAGAACAACACGCTGCAGAGCGCCGTCGACGAGCTCGAAGGCGAGCGCCAGCGCCTGCTCTACGAGCTGTTGCGCGACCTCGCCGCCGAGGCCCCGCTGGTGCGCTCGATCGCCGGCCTGGTCGGCGACCTCGATGCGCTCGAGGCCTCGCGCCGGCTGGCGCGCGAGATCGATGCCCACCTGCCGGTGCTCGCAGCGCCCGGAACCCTCCGGCTGATCGCCGCCCGCCATCCCCTGCTCGACCCGCGACTCGCCCGGCGCCGCGAACGGGTGCTCGGCGCCCGCGGCCATGAGGGCGCGGTCGAGCCGTTGGGCGTGGCGCTGACACCAGAGCGCCGAGCGCTGGTGATCACCGGACCCAACGCCGGCGGCAAGACGGTGGCCTTGAAAACGCTGGGACTGCTGGCGCTCGCCGCGCAATCCGGTCTGCCGATTCCGGCCGCGCCAGCGAGCGAGGTGCCGTTTCTCGCCAGCCTGGTGGCGACGGTGGGCGACGAGCAGGACCTGCTGGCCGACCGCTCCACCTTCTCCGGGCGCCTGGCGCGGCTGGCCGAGGCCTATCGCGCCGCGGGACCCGACAGCCTGGCCCTCCTCGACGAGCTCGGTTCGGGGACCGACCCGGAGGAGGGCACCGCCCTCGCGGTGGCCCTGCTCGAGACCCTTGTCGAACGCGGCGGTCTGGCGCTCATTACGACCCATCTCACCGGCCTCGCGGCGGCGGCGATGGAGCTGCCCGGCGCCGCCTGCGCGGCGATGGAGTTCGAGCCTTCGACCGGGCGACCGACTTTTCGCCTGCTGCCGGGCTCGCCCGGCGGCAGTGAGGCTCTCGCCCTGGCCCGGCGGATGGACCTGCCGGCGGCCTGGATCGCGCGCGCCGAGGCGCTGCTCGGCGACGAACACCGCGACCTCAGGCGCCTGCTTGCCGAGCTCGAGGCGACGCGCGAAGAGCTCGGCCGGGCAGCCGAGGCGGCGCGCGCCGAGCGCGCCAAGGCCGAGCTGGTGGGCGAACGCCTCGAACGCGAACGCGCGACGCTCGAAGCCGAACGCCGGACGCTCGGAGCGCGCGTCAAGCGCGAGCTCGCCGAGTTCCGCGAACGGGTGACCCGCGAGCTCGCCGGCGCGGCGGAGAAGATCCGCGCCGAGCTCGAGGCCGGGCGCAGGAAGAGCGTCGCCCAACAGGCGGTTGCGGCGCTCTTCGCCGAGGCGCCGCAGGTCGGCGGCGAAGCGGCCGAGCCCTCCGATCTGCCGCTCGTCGTCGGCGCCGAGGTCCGCCATGCGGCGCTCGGCTGGCGCGGCGTGGTCGAGAAGCTCTCCGCCGGCCGGGTCGAGGTGCTGTCGAACGGCAAGCGGCTGCGCCTCACGGCCGACGACCTCGTGGTCGTCGCGGCCCCGCGCGCCGCCGCGAAGGCGGCGGTGGTGCGCCGAGGCGGCGGCGATGTCGATCGCGCCCCGTCGCCGCCGGAGCTCCACCTCATCGGGCAGCGGGTCGAACCGGCGCTCGAGGAGATGGACGCCTTCCTCGACCAGGCGATGCTCTCCGGCCGCGGCGAGGTGCGCATCGTCCACGGCCACGGCTCCGGCCGCCTGCGCGACGCCGTACGCGATCGCCTGCGCAAACACCCCGCCGTCGTCGCCTCCCGCCCCGGCGCCCCCAACGAGGGCGGCAACGGCGCGACAGTCGTGACCCTGCGGGATTAGAATCCCCCCATGCCCCCCGTGCCCGAGCCGGGTGGCCCCGAAATCACGGCGCTCTTGGTCGCCGTCGAGAACGGGGACCGCGGCGCCTTCGACCGTCTGTTCGAGGCGGTCTACACGGAGTTGCGCACCATCGCGCGCCGGCAGCTGCGTGGCGCGTCGCCGGCCGACACGTTGAACACCACGGCCCTGGTGCACGAGGCCTATCTCAAGTTCTCGAAGCAGGCCTCCTGGTCGGTGGAGAATCGCCGTCACTTCTACGCCCTGGCCGCCCGCGCGATGCGCAGCGTGGTGATCGATCATGCGCGCCGGCGCGGCCGGGTCAAGCGCGGCGGGGCGCGGGTCGCGGTCGAGTTCGACGAGCAACAGATTGCTTCCCCCGAGCGCGCCGCCGACCTTCTGGCGGTGGACGAAGCCCTGTCGCGCCTCGAGAGCGCCGACCCCGAGCTCGCCCAGCTCGTCGAGTGGCGGTTCTTCGGCGGCCTGTCGGTCGAGGAGATCGCCGGCCTTCTCGACGTCTCCGACCGCACGGTCAAGCGCCGCTGGCGCGCCGCGCGTGCCTTCCTCTTCCAGGACCTGG
>JBPOHI010000005.1:0-26189 GCA_052035735.1 Acidobacteriota bacterium | reverse complement strand
CGAGCGCCGCTGCGATGACGACGCCGTCGACGCCCAGGGACGCCATCACCCCGGCGGAGAGCAGCGCTGCCGCAGCGAAATAGAGCTGCAGCATCCTGCGGGCGCGCGGCGCGAGGCGGCGCGGACGCAGCCGGTCGAGCACCTTGCCGGTGAAGCTCGGTGGCAGCGCGGGCGGCGGGGTCGAGGCGAGCGCCCGCTGGAGCAGCGCCTCGAGGCCGTCCTCTCCGACGCGCTTTTCTGGTTCAGACATGATCGACTCCTCGTTCCGAGAGTATCGATTGCAGGAGCTGGCGGGCGCGGAAGAGGTACGACTTCACCGTGTTCTCCGCCACGCCGAGGAGCGTCGCGATCTCGGCGACGCTCTGGCCCATCCAGTAGTGCAGCCGCAGCGCGGACTGGTAGACCTCGGGGAGCCGGGCGATCGCCGCCGCCACGGCCGCGTCGCGGCGCGCCCGCTCGAGGCGAACGAGGGCGTCCGGGTCGCTGGAGGCGTGCTGCTCCAGCACCTCCTCTCCGACGTGCGGCGCGGTGAAGCGGACGCGCGACTTGAGGTTGATCGTCTGGTTGAACGTCACCCGGTAGAGCCAGGTTCCGAACTTCGCCTCGCCGCGGTAGCTCCGGAGCGCCGAGTGCACGCGCATGAAGACCTCCTGCGTCACCTCTTCGGCCTCGCCGACGAACTCCTGGCCGAGGATCGACACGGCGAGGCGGAAGACGCGATCGCGATGGCGGTCGACCAGCTCGGTGAACGCCTGTTCGTCTCCCGCCGCGGCGCGCGCGACGAGGTCGCTGTCAGCCTCCATGGCGCGTCGTCGTGTCGGACGCGTCCGCGGCGACGGACAGCCGGTAGTAGAGCACCAGACCCAGGCCCATCAGGGCGATGGGCAGCGGGACCGCCCAGTAGGGCTTGTCCGGGGAGAGGATCGCGAGCATCAGCATGGCGCCGCATCCGAACGCCGCGAGGACGAGGCCGATGGCGAGCGGCACGGTCTTGTCCGGCGGCCGCCTCCAGGCCTCCGCCGGCGGATCGAACGGCAGCTCCGGCAGGGGGATCCCTTTGTCCATCGCCGCCAGGCGTTCGGCGTGGAGGAGCTCCATCCGGCGAAGGCGTTCGCGCCGCTTGAGAAACTGGTAGCCCAGGAAGGCGGCGACGAGGGCGAAGACGATCAGGGCTTCGGGATACGAGTGCATGATTCGCAGGCTCCTGGAATTCCGGCGCTGGCGCCGGAGTCTCTACCCTACCCGCGCCAGGCGCCGGATCGCCAGGCCGCCGCAGACGACGGTCACGCCGGCGAGTGCCGCCGCTGCCATCGCCGGCGGAATATAGGTGAACTTCTCGACCCCGGCGAGACCGAGGGCGAGCTGGTCGAGATGAAAGGTCGGCCAGAGGAGCACCCACGGCTTGAGCCCCTCCGGCAGCGGCAGAAAGAGACCGGAGAGAAGGACCATCGGGAGAAAGAGCAGATTTCCCCAGGCCGGCGCCGCCGAGGCCGAGACGCGCGCGCCGAGGAGAAGTCCGATGGCGCAGAACGGAATCGAGCCGGCGATGAGCACCGCCCAGACGATCGCCACCTGACCGAAGGAGAGGTGGATCTTGCCGCCGGCGAGCCCCGCCACCGCGACCAGGGTGACGGCGACGGTGGCGACGCCCATCGCCATCGCGATCTTGGCGACGATCGTCGCTCCCGGCGGCAGCGGCAGGGCGCGCTGAAGCTGCAGGAGGCGGCCCTCGCGCTCGGTGGCGAGGATCACGCCGCTGAAGATGCCCGGCATCGCCGCAGCGAGCACGCCGAAGCCGGCGAAGACGTAGTCGGCGAACTCCGCCGCCCCAGCGTCACCGGGACCGCCGCCGATCACGACTCCGAAGATCCAGTAGATCGCCACCGGCACCACCAGGAACGGCAGCGCGAAGCCGGTCGTGCGGAGCGCCGCCAGGGTCTCGAGCTTGGCGGCGAGAAGATAGGACCGGAGCACACGTCCGAACGGCAGCGGCTGGCGGTCGCGCGCGAAAGGGTAAGCGTTCATGCGGCCTCCTGGGTGAGCTCGGTGAAAGCCTCGGCGAGAGTCGCCCGCGCGACTTCGAGCCGGCTGAGATTCGGGTCGGCGGCGAGCCATCGGCGCACCAACGACTCGGCGTCGCTGGTCGTCACCTCGACGAAATTTGCGACGCTTGCTGAGCTCGCGACCTCGACGACGCCGGGCCAACGGCGGATCTCGTCGAGCGCCACCGTCGAAACGCAGCGCACGCGCTTGCGCTCGACCAGGGCGCGCATCTCGTCGACCGTGCCCTCGGCGAGCTGCCTCCCCTGCGTGAGGACGACGACACGGTCGGCGAGCGCCTCGGCCTCTTCGAGGTAGTGGGTGGTGAGGACGATGGCGCAGCCGTCGTCGCGCAGGCGCCGAACGGTGCGCCACATCGCTTCGCGCGCCTGCACGTCGAGGCCGACGGTCGGCTCGTCGAGGAAGAGCAGCCGCGGCCGGCCGCAGACTGCGAGCGCGAACTGCAGCTGGCGCTTCTGCCCGGCGGAGAGCTTGCCGTAGCGGCGATCGGCGATCGCGGCGGTGGCGGTGAGCTCCACGGTCTCGTCGACCGAGAGGGGCTCGCGATACGCGCTCGCGGCGAGCGCGATCTGCTCCCGCCCGGTGAGCATCGGCGTCAGGGTCACCTCCTGCATCATGACGCCGACACCGAGGCGGCTCGCGCCGTCGAACGGCGAGCCGCCGAAGAGCGAGACGCTTCCGGAGTCGGGCTCGAGAAGTCCCAGCCAGAGGCCGATCGCGGTCGACTTGCCGGCGCCGTTCGGACCGAGCACGGCGAGGAGCTCGCCGGGCTGCACGGCGAGCGAGAGATCGTCGAGCGCCAGGCGCGTGCCGTAGGACTTGCGGATCGCAACCAGTTCGGCCACCGGGAGTCGCTCCGGCTCGCTGGCGCGGACGACGGTGGGCCCGCTCAGCGGGTCTTGTGGCATCGCAGGATGCGATGCCTGCACAGCTCGACGACGCGGCACGCGGCGGCCGTTGAGCAGCTCTCCGAGGAAGGTCGGCCGCACCAGGAAGTGGTAGCTCGCGAGCAGGAGCCCCAGGGTGACGACGAGGATCGCCGGGAACTTGACGAGCCAGGAGAGCGGCAGCTCCATGACGACGACCTGAAGGCCGAAGACGAGCGGTGGGTGGGCGAGGTAGAGCCAGTAGGAGGCGTCGGCGAGGTAGCGGCGGACGGCGCTCTCCGCGGAGCCGTAGCGCACGGCAGCGCCGAGCAGGGTAAAGGTCCAGGTCCAGATGGCGAGTGCGTAGGCGCTGGCGTAGGCCCAGCGCATTCCGCCGTCTTCGAGCGCCGCCGGGGTGTCGAGGACGGGCGTCGCGCCGACCATTGCGAGGCAGGCGCCGCTGAGCGTCAACGCGAGCGCGAGATTCGAACGCCACTGGCGCGCGAGGAGGGCCAGGAGACCGGTCTGGCGATGGAGCAGCCAGCCGAACGAGAAGGCCGTGCCGTAGGCGACGAGTGGCGCCAGCTGCGGCGCGAGACCGTGGTCGGGGGTGGGAATGCCGAACCAGACCGCCCACGAGCCAGTGAGTGCGAGAACGGCGGCCGTCGGTGCGGCGAGGGCCGCGACGGCCAGCCGGTGGGTGAGCGCGCGTCGGATCCAGGTGTCGATCCGGGCGCGCAGGCGCCCACTCCGGTCGAGCGCCCCGACGAAGCCGGCGCGCAGCGCGAGGACGAGCGCGTAGAGCAGGCAGAGATAGTAGAGAAACCAGAGGTGGACGAGCGGCAGGCCGTGCGGTGCGGGCTCCGCCGTGGCGCCGCCCGCGCCGGCGCCGGGGTAGGTGCGCTGAAGGCCCCAGAAGATCGCCGCGAGGGTCAGCGGCGCGAGGATCACCCAGCCGGCGGCGAGCGGCACGAAGACGCGCTTCGCGCGGTCGGCAACGAAACCGCGCAGGCCGCGTCGGTGGTAGACGAGGTGGCCGAAGAACCCTGCGATGACGAAGAACAGGCTCATGCGGAAGATGTGGATGACGTAGAAGGCGATCGCGAGCGTCACGCTCTGCGAGCTGTCCCGCGCCGGGAGTCCCAGAAAGAACGACATCGTGGCGTGCAGCACGATGCCGAGCAGCAAAGCCAGCGCGCGCAAGCCGTCGATCGAGTGAAGGCGGTCGGAGGTGTTCATCGGTCTTGAGACAGGGGGGGGGCGAGAAAGGTTGCAAGCGAGGTTGCGGAATCGGTTCCGTGGCGTGGGGTGACACAATCTGCGTCCGAATCTCGTTCCTCTCCTCGATGACCCCCGCGTCGGCTCCATCCGCTCCCGATCGCGAGCGCTCCAGGCTCGCCGCAGCGAGCGCCGCGCTGCCTTCGATCGCTGCGCTCGGACCCCGGTTCGTAACGGCCCTGCTCTACCTCGCGGTCTG
Organism: Acidobacteriota bacterium; assembly: GCA_052035735.1. GTDB lineage: Bacteria > Acidobacteriota > Thermoanaerobaculia > Multivoradales > JAGPDF01 > JAGPDF01. The sequence goes on along the minus strand of JBPOHI010000005.1, from coordinate 21,785 downwards.
GGTGGCGCCGCAGCGGATCCCGCCAGGTCTGGTCCAGGGGCTCTTCCTCGGCATGGTGCTCGAGTTCCTGCTCCTGCACTCCTACGCTTTCCTGAATCTCGCGACCGGAGTCGACAGAGGGGCGAGCTTCGGCGAGCGCCTGCGCGGATCGCTGTCGGTGCTCGGCTTCGGGAGCTTCTATCTCCTCATGGCGGGGGCGCTCGGCTGGGCGACGCACTCGGCGACGCCGGTGTGGACGATCGTCTGGCTGCTCGGCGGGCGGATCTTCGAAGTCGCCGTGGCCGGCGACTCCGCGTCGGCCGGCGCAGGGCGCATCCTTTCCTGGCTGCGCCACCTGTTGCTCTACATCTTCCTCGCTACCCTCACCGCGGCCGTGCCGATGCCGGCGCTCGGTCTGACCTCCGAGGTGGTCGCCGCCTTCCATCTGCCCGGCTCCGGCACCTGGGTCGAGAAGCCGCAGAGCGTTCTCGCTTTCGGTTTCCTCTATTTCGGTCTCGGCGCCTACTTCGACCTGCGCGCGCGCCTGCGGCGCTGAGTGTGCGCGAGGGCGCGGACGCGGTCCCCGCGGTCCGGCGTCAGGGCGCGAGCTCGAACATCGCGAGGCGGCGCCAGGGTTGATGGCCGTCCTGCTCGATCAGGTGGATCCACGACAGCCGGATCTGCCAGCGCGGTGGGAGGGCCCCGGCGGCGTCGAGCGAGTTGCCCGCGGCGCGCGGGTTGCGCGGATGGGCGAGCGTGATGTGGGGGCGCGGACGCGCGATCTCCCGACTCGCCAGCAGGAGCTCCCGCAACGTCTGGAACTCCGCGCCGCCGGCGACGCAGCGCAGCTCAATGCCGTGGCCCGAGAAGGGCTCGGCGCGGCCGAAGGCGAGGGTGATCCGGCGGGCGGGGCCGGCCGCGAGCCGGTCTTCGATCTCTTCTAACGGGATCGTCGCCACTTCCTCCTCGCGACAAAGGGTGACGTGCGCCGGGATGAGGCGATACTGCTCCGGATCGACCACCCGCCGAACGGCCTCGACGGCAGCGGCGGGCTCGCCCGCGAGAAAGAGCGTGAGCTGGCGACGAATCACGTGGCGCCTCCCGAAAACGCCGCGAGTCTATCGTCCAGGTGGGAGATGGAATGCATGCGATCGATCGAGTCAGGCATTCGATCCGCCGGGCGCCGAAGCCTCAGAGCGGATGTGCCTCCAGGCGAACGCCGAGCGCGCGGGCAACCTTCAGCACGGTATCGAACCTCGGCTTGGCTCCGGGGGTCAGCGCCTTGTAGAGGCTTTCTCTCCCCAGGCCAGCCTCTTTCGCCACGGCGGCCATGCCTCGCGCCCGAGCCACGTCGTTGAGCGCCAGCAGGAGCAGGTCCGAATCGCCCGTTTCGAGAACCGCGGTCATGTACTCAGCCACCGCGGCATCGTCGGTCAGATATCGCGCGGCGTCGAAGGACACCAACTTGGACTTCCCAGGCTTCCTGCTCATGAGTCCAGCTCCAGTTCGCCAAGAAGTCGCTTGGCGCGTTGAATATCCCGGGCCTGAGATGACTTGTCTCCCCCCGCGAGTACGATGATGAGCAGGCGGTCCCGGCGAGTGAAGTAGAGCCGGTAGCCCGGACCGTAGTCGACCCGCATCTCGGAGAGCGCTCCGCCGACGCTTTTCCAGTCGCCGAGGCTGCCGGCCTCGACGAGTCGTAGCCTCGCGACAATACGAATCTGCGCTCGACGGTCTCGTACTGAATCCAGCCAGTCCTGCAACTCCTGGGTCAGCCGGACCGTGAACATCGCGATCAGTGTATCCACATGGATACGCCATCGTCAATCTCCGAAGTCGCCCACAGAAAGAGGAAAAGGACCAGCAAAGGGCAGAGATCGGCTAGGCGCCTTCGTCGCGGTCGGCGCCGTCGCGATCGTTCGCGCGACCGACCTGACGGCCGCGGCCGTCGTCGTCGCCGGATCTCGGGCCATCGGGCAAAGCAGCAATCGGCCGCGGAGCGATGTCCAACGCCGGAGGTGCCGTAAGGGCCTCGCCAGTCGTCGCGCCGAGCTCCTCGAGTTTCCTGCCCTGCGGCAGCACCCGTGTCTCGAAGGAGGCGACCGCCTCGTTGTACTTGCCAAGGGCCGAGTTGAGTCCCTTCCCGATACCCGCGAGGTGTCCTGCAAAGACTCTCAGCCGATCGTAGAGCAGCCCGGCAGCGTTACTGATCTCCCGAGCGTTCGCCGCGAGGGCCTCTTGGCGCCATCCGTAGTAGACCGTCTTGAGAAGTGCAACCAGCGTGGCAGGAGTGACGATCAGTACGCTCTGCTGGAAGCCCTCTTCGATGAGTTGCGGATCGTTCTCGAGGGCGGCAGAGAAAATAGCCTCGCTGGGGAGAAACAGGACCACGAACTCCGGCGCGTTGTCGAATTGGTCCCAGTAGCTCTTCGCCGCGAGCTTCTTGAGGTGGGTGCGGACTTGCGATGCGTGCCTCTTCAAAGCCACGCCGCGTAGTTCCTCGTTCGGTGCCTCGACGGCCGCGAGGTAGGCGTCGAGCGGCGCCTTGGAATCAACGACGACCTGCTTGCCGCCGGGCAGCTTGACGACGAGATCGGGTCTGAGCTTGCCCTCCTCGCCATCGACGGTCTCCTGCGTCTGAAAGTCCACGAAGTCCACCATGCCGGCGAACTCGACGGTTCTCTTGAGCTGCACTTCGCCCCAGCTGCCGCGAACCTCCGGTCGTCGGAGGGCGCTCACCAGGCGGCCAGTTTCCGTCTGCAGCTTCTCCTGTGTCGAGAGCAGTGACCGCACCTGCTCGCTGAGCATGCCGTAGGCCTGCTCTCTGGTCCCCTCGATTCGTTGCACTTCCTCGCCGACTTTGGCGAGTGAGGCTCGCATCGGTTCGAGAAGCGCCGCGATCGCCTGCTGGCGCTGCTCGAGGTCGCCCTTGGCCTCCGACTGAAGCAATTCGAACTTCTGTTTCGCGAGAACGAGGAACTCCTGATTGTTTTGGCTGAGCGCGCGGCCAGCCAGGTTCTGGAAGGCGCCGGCGAGGTGGCTTTCGAACGTGTCGAAGGCCTTCAGCCTCTCGTCGCAGGCGGCGAGCTGGGCCCGGAGGCTCGAGCTCTCGGCTTCGAGCTCCGATTCGCGGCGGTCGCGGACGGCAAGAGTAGAGCGCAGATCCTCGATCTGCTCCTCCCGTCCGCGCAGCCGCTCCTCGACGCCGGCGCGCGAAGCCGCCGCCTCGGCCTTCGCCAGCGCCACCGCCTGCGCAATCCGCCGCCCGACGACCGTCCGGATCACGAAGAACAGCCCCACCGCCGGCAGCAGCGCGAGAACGACTTTGAGAACGTTGGGCATCAGGGGCTCATCTTCCCCTTTTTTCCCGCCGCGCCGGAAGCCCTGTCGACCTGTGCGGCGGTCCTCAGCCTTGGACTGGGAGTTTCCGGAATCCCCTGGTCAGAGCTGGCGGGGTCGGGCATGGGGCTGGTTCAGCCAGAGCCTGCACGGAATTGCCACGAGTCCCGAGGATGGAGACTCCGAAGGCTACGGCGGAGATTGGGCGCTCCAGCGCAATGTAGTCGAGCTCTCGAAACCGTCCCGGAAGATCCCCTGGGATCCGACCGGCCTGGCTTGGCCATCGTAGAGCTCGAGCTTCTCGAGAAACCGCGGCGGGTTTTGCGTCCCGTCGACGAGCTGAGCCGTGCAGAGGATGTCGAGCGCGCCGCTGCTCTCGGCGACGATTCGTGCCGACCCGCTCACGCTTCCACCCGTCGGGCCGCAGTTCGCGTCCTCGAAAAAGACCGCGGTCGCCGTGGTCGACATGGTCCAGGTACGACCCGCGGCGAGGTCGGCCGGCGTCGTATTGCACGACACCGCTCCCGCTTGGTCGAGGACCACCAGCCGCAGGCCGACGGCGGCGACGGCCTCGAGGTTGGTGCAATGCACGGTGGTCGCCACGTCGCCGACATCGATCACGCCAGTGAGATGGTAGAGGATCACAGTGCCCGGACCACCGAAGCTCCCGGTCTCCGGGAGCGCAGCGGTAAGGGCCCTACCCGACCCTGCGAACGCGAGGCATGCCATGACGATCGCTGCCGGCCGGCCAGCCCTCGGGACGCTCATCGCGCCTCCGTCCGCAGGGCCAGGACGAACGTCGGCGCAGCGTTCGTAGCGTCCACGACGTGTGCGCTGCAGATCACGCGCGCCTGCGTCTGGTCGGCGAAGACCTGCACGCTGCCGCGCGCCATTCCAGGTGGTGACGAACAGATGCCCGTCTCCGAGAACGCCGCCGTGGCCCGACTGGCGAGGATTCCGGTCACGCCGACCGGGATGGTCCCCGAAATCGTGCAAGCGGCCGTCCCGTCCGACTGGACGAAGATCACGGCGGCGTCACCGTCTTCGGTACCGAAGTTGGTGCAGAAGACTGCCGTCGCGCGATCCGGAGCGTCCAGCGCCCCTGAAGCGGCTAGGATCCGCACGAGTCCTTCCGGGACCCGCTCCGGCTCTTCCTCCGCGAAGAGAGCCGACCCGCCCAGCATCAGGACCGCTGCGCCCGCGGCAACGACCTGCTTTGCGATCCGGAAAGGGGAGGGAGTTTGCCTGTCCGAGGGCCTCGAGTCCGGGCTCATCGCGGGTGAACCTCCAGCGCGCTCGCATAGACCGGCGAGGCCGCGACGGGGTCGACCACCTGAATCGAGCAGACCACATCCATCTCCTGCGCCGGGTCGAGGAGAACGCGCACCACACCCTGGTTGATCGTGGGCGTGCCGCCATCGCAGATCTCATTCTCGGTGAAGACGGCGGTTGCCCGAGTCGATGCCGTCCATGTTTCGTTCGAGAGCACAGGAACCGAGAAGAGGGTGCACGCCGGCGAGCCGTCGAAGTTGTCGAACCGGACCATCACAGCGGCAAGAGCGTTGCCGAGATTGGTGCAGTGGACGACGGTCGCCGCGTTGGTGTGGTTCATCGCTCCAGGCGCTACAGCGACCAGGCTGAAGACTCCAGCGGGAGCGAGCGGAGCGACGCCGCCCGGAGCCGCCGTTGCGGTCTTCCTCCCGGTAGCGCCGTGCGAAGCGGCGGACAGCAGAAGTGCACAGACAATCGGAAGCAACACGACTTTGGGAGCTCTCATCGGTGGACTCCTCCAGGTGGGCAGGCAGCCTAGCAAAGTCCCCCGGTCCGGGCTGAGGCAACAGTGTCGAGCGGTCGCCCGGAAGCGCCGCGATCAGGGTAGAACGGACGACCAAGTCGAAGCGTTGCCGCTGGCGAAGCCGTCGGCGAAGATCCCGTTCAGCCCGGCGGCGCAGTAGCGGGCGCCGCGCTGGGTCTCGACGATGCCGCCCCAGAGGATCATCTCGGTGCCGGTCCAGACCGTCGACCAGCGGCCGCCGATGCGCTGGTCGGGCGCCTCCTCCAGCGTCGTCGGCCGCCAACTGTCGAGGACCGGGTCGTAGCGTCCGCCGCTTCTGTCAAACGTGCCGCCCCAGAGCAGAAGCTCGCGACCGGTCCAGACGCCCTGGGCGATGCGCGGCGTCGGTGCGCCGGCGAGCGTGATTGGCGTCCAACTGTCGGTCACCGGATTGTAGCGCGCCCCGTCACCGAGATCGCCGAGGAATAGCCACTCGTTGCCGCCCCAGACGAGCATCTCGGTGCCTGTCCAGACTCCGATGGGCGACATGCGAGTGATCGGAGAGGCGGCGACGTTGGTCGGTGTCCAGTGGTCGGTGAGCGGGTTGTAGCGGCCACCTGTGGGCGTGATGCCGTCGTTGATGAAGCCTCCCCAGATGATCATCTCGGTACCGGTCCAGACGGCGGCGTGGTGATCGCGGGCGCCGGGCGCGTCGACGGTAGTCGCGTCGGTCCAGCTGTCGGTCGCCGGGCGGTAGCGTCGGGCGACCGTGTCCGTGCCGATGCCGCCGAAGACGATCATCTCGCTGCCGGTCCAGACGGCGGACTCGCCGATGGCCCCTGGCGCGGCATTCGTCGTGGAGACGGGGAGCCATTGGTCGGTGGTCGGGTTGTAGCGCCCGCCGCCCACACCGTTTCCCCAGAAAATCGCTTCGGTCCCTGTCCACAGCGCCGTCGCGGCGTCGATGGGCGCCCCGACGGAGCTCACCGCTCGCCAGCTGTCGACGGCCGGATCGTAGCTCGCACCAGGGAAGAGCGCGCCCCAGCCGCTGCCGCCCCAGACGACCATCTCGCTACCGGTCCAGACGGCGGTGTGCAGGCCGCGCGCCTCGGGAACGTTCATCGTACCGGTCGGGTGCCAGGTGTCGAGCGCGGGATCGTAGCGGCCGCCATCGAAGTGAAAGAGGCCGTCGTCGTCGAGGCCGCCCCAGACGATCATCTCCGTGCCCGTCCAGACGGCGGTGATGCCCTGGCCGTTGTTGGCCGAGTTGACCGGATTGGTGGGCGTCCAGGTGTCGGTCGCGGGGTCGGAGCGGCCCCCCGCGACGACCCCGAAACTGCCGCCCTGGACGATCATCTCGCTGCCGGTCCAGACCGCGGCGTGGAACACGCGGTACGACGGCGCATCGACGAGACTAGTGGGCGCCCAGGAGTCGGTCGCCGGGTTGTAGCGTCCTCCGCTGCCGTCGTAGTCCGGTGGGTTGGCGCCGCCCCAGACGACCATCTCGGTCCCTGTCCAGACCGCCGAATGATAGGTGCGCGCGTTCGGGGCGCCAGAGCCTGCGACCGGCGCCCACGAGTCGGTCAGCGGGTCGTAGCGCGCGCCGTCGCCATAGAGCTCCCCCAGATGGACGTTGTAGCCGTTCCAGATGATCATCTCGGTGCCTGTCCAGACGGCCGAGTGATAGGCCCGCGGAGTGAGCGGTGCAATGGTCATCGCGGTCCAGGTGTTGCTCGAAGGATCGTAGCGGCCGCCGCTGTTGAGGAGGCCCGTTTGCCCTTCGCCTCCCCAGACGAGCATCTCGGATCCGGTCCACACGACACTCGGATTCGCCCGCGGCTGCGGCGCGTTGGCGAGCGCGGTCGGGGCCCAGCTGTTGGTCGCCGGGTTGTAGCGCCCGCCGGAGGCGTCGGCGCGGCCGCCCCACACGACCATCTCCGTGCCGGTCCACACCGCGACGTGCGACTGCCGCGCCCCGGGCGACCCTGCCGTCGGCAGGAGCTGCCAGGTGTCGGTCGCCGGATCGTAGCGGCTGCCGTCAGCGTAGGTCGTGCCTACGTTGCTCATGCCGCCAAAGACGATCATCTCGCTGCCGGTCCATACTGCGGTGTGCCAGTAGCGTGGGTCGAGCAGCTGCTTCGTCGGCCGCCAGCTGTCGTCGACGCAGGCCGTGCCGGAAACCACGGGGAGCCGGTAGGCGAAGCTCCTCCCCTCCGTCTCCGGAATTAGCTGCCCACGGGTCTCGTGCCACCAGGTCTCGAACGAGCGCCTCTCCCCGCCGTCGAGCTCTTGAGTCGCGGCGTCCGGCCTCGCTCCGGCCAGCCGCTCGTCACGGTCATACTCGGCGCGCAGCAGTCGATCGACCAGCACCGGCCGGGCGAGGCACTCGGCTGCCAGCGTCGGATCGTCGCCAAGGGCGGCGAAGAGTTCACGCAGCCGCGCTGGCGACTGCGAGTGCGCCGCCATCCGGTCGAGCTCGGCCTGCACGCGTTGCGGCGAGACGTCGATCTGCCAGAGTTCGCGCAGGGCAGCCATCTTCAATCCAAGGTCCTCGGCTCGCCGCTGCAACATCTGCTGCGGGAGCGCCCGCGCGAACGTCGCGTGCGGGTCGCTGGTGCGGTGCTTCCAGTAGACGCGTTCGATGGTCTCGAGACAGCGAACCCGGGCATCGAGGCGCATCGGCTCGGACGGGCTCGCTTCGGCGGTCACGACCGTGGCGCCCGCAAGCGCGAGCAGGGTGAAGAGCTTGACGGCGCGACGTCGTCGCCGGATCGGTACCATGGTCAGGCCTCCTGGGGTGCACCTACCGGATGAGACAGCGGCAGTGCCCCGGCGGAACAGTTCGCGCCTCGGGAGTCGGCTCGGCTGGAGTCCGCCTCAGGCGATCTCGATCAGGAGCTTTCCGGCAGTAGCCCGGCTTTCGAGGCGGCGGTGGGCGTCGGCGGCCTGGGGGAGCGGGGTCCGGCTGTCGATGCGCACGTCGAGGGAGCCCTCCGCCGCCAGGTCGAAGACGAAGCGGCTGCGCAGCGCCAGTTCCTCCGGCGTGCGGGCATAGTCGAAGAGCGAGGCCGAAACCAGCGTGCGGCTGCCCAGCAACGCCCGCGGCGAGAACGGCGCGATCATGCCGCTCGACTGGCCGAAGACGATGATCGTGCCGCGCACTCGCGTCGCGCGCACACTGTCCTCAAAGGTCGTCTGGCCGACGCCGTCGATCGTCAAGTCGACGCCGTGTCCGCTGGTCGCCGCGAGCACGATCGGGACGAAACGGGTTTCGGTGTAGAGGATCACCTCGTCGCAGCCGGCGGCGCGCGCGAGCTCGGCCTTCGCCGGCGTCGAGCAGGTGCCGAAAACCCGCGCCCCGGCGCGCTTGGCGAGTTGGCAAGCCAACAACCCGACGCCGCCCGCGGCGGCGTGGATCAGCACCGTGTCGCCAGCAGCCACCGGCCGGATGCCGTGCACCAGATAGTGCGCCGTCATCCCCTGCAGCGGCAGCGCCGCCCCGAGCTCGAACGACAACGCAGCGGGCAGCGGCAGCGCCTGCGTCGCCGGCAGCAGGACCTCGTCGGCATAGCTTCCGGTCGCGCTCCAGAACGCCACCCGGTCGCCGACGAGGGGCGACGAAACGCCGTCGCCCACCGCCGTCACGACCCCCGCCCCCTCCTTGCCGACCCGCGCCGGCAGCGGCCCGGGATCGTAGAGCCCGCTACGGAAGTAGGTGTCGATGAAGTTCACTCCGGCAAACCGCAGCGCGATGCGAATCTCCCCCGGGCCCGGAACAGGGAGAGGAATCTCGTCGAGCTGCAAGACCTCGGGACCGCCTTTGCTGTGAAACCGGATGGCACGCATGCACCGATTGTAAGGCCGCAAGCCCGCGGTGAAGCCGGCCACAGGGAGCGGCGCTCCCTGGACGTAGGATGCCGCAGTGTCTCGCACCCGCCCCGGAGTCGTTTTTTCATTGTGTGCGCTCTTGCTTCTTTCCGGAACGCAGGCCAGGGCGGTCCCGAAAAGCATCGTCGCCGACGTCCCCGGCGACGACTGGAGCCTCCCTGCTTGGGTCGCTCCGAGCCCGAACAGCGGCTTCTTCTCCGAGACGGCGGCGCCGGGATTCAACGTCAACGTCCGCGTCGCCGACTTCACCTGGCGGCAGCTTCAGCCGACGCAGGGGTCGTTCTCGCTCACGACGAGCGATTCCGTCTACGGCATGACCTTCCCGTCCTGGAACGCGCAGCTCGCCGGCAGCGATCCCATCTGGCTCCGCCTCTGGGTCTCCGGCGCCGACTGGGCGCCGCAGTGGGTGAAGACGCTCTGCGGCGTCTCTCCGGTCGGCACGGGCTACGAGGGGGACGATCACCTGCCGATATGGAATACCTGCCTCTGGCAGCAGGCGCGCGAGCTCTTCCGCCAGGTGCTCCTCGTGCACGGCCTGCGCGCCGACCCGCGTCTCCAGTTCCTCTACGTCCCCGGCGGCTTCACCTGGTGCGAGTTCGACTACGACATCCCCACCCAGGCGGCGGAGAACTTCGGCCTCACCTTCGTGACTTTCGACGGCTGGTTCCAGCCGGCGATGCAGGATCTGGTCGATATCCTGAATGGTGAGAACTCCGATCCGGCGGACGATTTCGCCTGGAAGCTGGTCTTCACCGGCGAGGACTATCCGTTCGGCCCCTGGGAGACGCTCGACGATCTCCACGCCCGCGACGCGGTGGCGAAGGGCATGGGGATCCGCACCGGCATCACCGAAGTGTTCAACTTCCATCTCAACCACGTCCCGGCCTACGGCACGACGATCGCCGCCGACGGCCACATGACGACCGACGAAACCTGGCGCGGCCTCGACGGCCGGCGTGTCGTCGCCACCGAGAACGAGTGCTTCAACGACTGCGGCTTCGCCGTCGCCGACACGGCCTACGCGGTGAAGATGGCGAACCTGAAGGCACTGCAGCTGCGCATGAACTGGATCTACGTCGTGCCCGGGCCCAGCTACATGTCCTCGTATCCCGAGCTCTGGAACTGGACCCGCCTCGAGCTCGGCAAGCGGGTCTACGAAGCCGCCGACGCCTGGGCGGCGCTACGCGAGGCCGAAGACACCTACTGGATCGACGACCCCAGTCACACCTGGAGCGGGGCACCGTGGGTCAAGAACCTCGAGCGCTGGCTGAGGCAGAACGACGTCGCGCCGGATGGTCTCGTGCGCCGCGGCACGGATGTCCGTTCGAACGAGCCGACGCCGGAGAACGGCACGGCCTACGAAGGCCTGCGCACCCAGCTCTCTCTCGGCAGAAACGCGATCTACCTCGACCTCGACGAACGCTTCTTCGCCGGCGGCGTTGTACCGGCGGAGGTCAAGGTCACCTATCGCGACAGTGGGACGGGCTCGTTCCGCATCGACTACCCGGCGGCAGGCGGCGTGACCTCGACGGCGTCGCAGGCCTACACGAACACTGGCGGGTGGCGCACCGCGACGTTCAGTCTGCCCAACGCCCTCTGGAACGACTCCCTCGCCGGCGGCAACGACCTGCGCCTCATGGCGACAGGCCCTGCGGACCTCGAGGCCCGCTTCGTGCGCGCCGTCCGGCTCACTCGCCCACGAGCCATTTTCCTCGACGGCTTCGAGTCGGAGACCGCGAGCTTCTGGTCGCCCTGAACGCGAAAAGCCCCTCATTCGCGCACGAATGAGGGGCCTTCCGGGGACTGCGGACGACGCTTCGTCTCAGGCGCGGGCGCGACGCCGGAGCATCACGACGGCGCTGGCGCCGAGCGCGATGAGCAGCAGGGCCAAGCCGAGCGAATCCAGCGTCGGGACCTCGACGATCGCCACCTGCGGCGTGCCGGTGACCGTGGCGCTCGAGCTGTTGTTGTTCGGCGTCGAGTCGTTGCTCGCGGCCACACCCGCCGTGTTGAGAATCGCGCCGGGGGTGACGACGGCCGTATGGATGTGGCAAGTCGCCGAACCGGCCGCGCCGAGCGAGCCGATGTTCCAGGTCCACGGCGGCGTGTTGGCACCGCCGCAGTCGTCCGAGATGAAGGAGACTTCCGCCGGCAGGGTGTCGGTCACCACCACACCGTTCGCCGTCGTCCCGCCGTTGTTCGTGACGGTGATCGTGTAGTCGACGAAGCCGGGCGAGGCCACGCCGGTCTTGGTGATCGAGACGTCGGTGCCCAGGCCGCCGATCACGCCCCAGACTTCGAACAACAGGTCGGGGGCCGCTCCGCCGCCGACGCCGCAGACGGTCGCCGGGGCGTAGGACGTGCAACCGGAGGCGAAACCGTCGCCCGGATTGCGCCATGCCGACTCGCTGTTGGTCTGCGTGGTGCGATTGCTCCAGAAGTGTTGGCCAAACGAGCCAAAGTTCTGCGCGGTCTGGATCTCCACCCAGTAGGTTCCGGGTGCCAGGATGCAAGGCGCCGGCAGGTCGATCACGAAGGAGCCGAGGGTATCGGTCGGCACGACGCCGGGATAAGTGCAACCGGCGACCGCTCCGCCCGGAAGATCGGGGTCGCCGCCGCCGGGCGAGTTGGTGAGGATGTTGACCGTCACGGTCGACCCGCCGGGCGTGCCCGTGGTACCGACGGTGCGGATCTGCTCGACCGTCCAACCCGCGGCGTCGGTGACCACGAAGTCATCCGCGGCCTGGGAGTCGTAGGCGTTGAAAGACGCCTCGAAATCCTGGTCGGGGACGCCGTTCCCGGCGGGATTGTCGAGCTGAGAGTAGAGAGCCGCCGCTCCACCCTCTCCACCGGCCGGAAGCTCGCCGGAACGGCCCGCGTCCTTGGACATGGTGGCGGCAGCGAGAGGCGCGCCAAGAAGAAGCGCGACACAGACGCCGACAGCTGCGCGATACGAGAAGTTCACTGTAAGAGCCCCCTTCCAGAAAATTGGATGAACGCTGAATCGTCTCGCGCCCGATGCCGGATGTCAAGTCGGCCCAAGGCGCTCGATCCGACCCGGCGGTTCTATGGGGTCAAGGGGGTTACACCATCGCCCCCGACTCGATGTCGGGGTGGGCGCGCATGAACTCGACGAGGTGGGGCATGTAGTCGGCGAGCTTGGGGCAGCGGATGCCCAGGGCCGCGAGGTCGCGGTCGGCGTGGGCGGTGTCGTAGAAGGTCGGGTGAATGAAGTAGTCGACCGCCGAGGCCGGAATCCCCAGCAGCTGGTAGACGCCGGGCACGTACTCGATCGCCGACTTGGCGACGTGGAGCGGCATCGGTACGCGCACGATCACCCGGCCGGTGGCCTTGCCCATCAGCGTGATGGCGTCGTCGATCGTCGGCGGATCGGGATCGGCGAGCTGGTAGCACTTGCCGGCGGCGCTCTTCGCCTCCGACAGCGCGGCGATGGCGTCGATGACGAAATCGCGCGGCACGAGGTTGATGCGCGTGCGCTTCGGGTCGCCGGGCACCGGCAGCACCGCGACCGTCGGCTGCTTGAGCAGCCAGCGGATGACGTAGTAGGGACCGTCGTATTTCTGCGTCTCGCCGGTGCGGCTGTCGCCGGTGACGACCGCCGGGCGGTAGATCGACACCGGCATGCCTGCCTTCATGCTCTCGCGGACTTCCGACTCGGCGAGGTACTTGGTCTCTTCGTAGAAGTTGTTGAACTCCTGACCGCGCACCAGGTCGTCCTCGCGGAAGATGCCGGCGTAGCGCCCTGAGACGTAGCAGGTCGAAATGTACTGCAGGCGGCGGAGCTTGGTGCAACGCGCGGCGAAGTCGAGGACGTTCCTGGTGCCGAGGACGTTGATCCGCATCGCGCTCTCGCGTTGGACGGAGAGGTCGTAGACCGCCGCGAGATGGAAGATCTCGCTGACTTCGCGGGCGAGCGTCGCGGGATTCTCGAGCCCGAGGTCCGCCTGCGTGATGTCGCCGGTCACGAGCTCGAGGCGGCCGGCGAGGCCGGCTTTCGACCTCCTTCCGCCCGCCGGAGCGAGCTCCGCTTCGATCTCCGCCATGCGCTTCTTCGCCAGGCTCATGAACTTCGGTTGCACCAGACAGACGACGGCGGGCCTGCCCTTGCGGGCGAGGATGCGGCGCACCAGCTCGGAGCCGAGAAAGCCGGGGAAGCCGGTCAGCAGAACCTTGGTCATGGGTGTCTACCTCGAGGAGAGACGGGTTACCGCAGGCCGGGCATCCTGCGCAGCGCGCGCAGCGCCTGCGTCATCCAGCGGCCGAAGACCTCGTCGGGTACGCCGGTCGGAGCGGCGATCTGCATGCCGCGCTGCACCGCCACGGTCTGGGCTTCGGTGTACTTCAGAATTCCTTCGCTGCCGTGGCGCCGCCCGAGCCCGGAGCTCTTGAAGCCGCCCATCGGCGCCTCGACCGATCCCCAGGCTGCAGCGTAGGCCTCGTTGATGTTCACCGTGCCGGCGTGGATGCGCGTCGCCATGCGGCGGGCGAGCTCGGTGTCGCGCGACCAGATGCTGGCGTTCAGGCCGTACTCGGTGGCGTTGGCGAGCTCGATCGCCTGCTGGTTGGTGACGAACGGGTAGACCGCGACCACCGGGCCGAAGGTCTCGTCGGCGAAGAGCAGCATGTCGGGGGTCACCCCGGTGAGAATCGTCGGCTCGAAGAAGAGAGGTCCGAGGTCAGGCCGCGCCTGGCCGCCCACCTCGACCCGCACGCCCTTGGCGACGGCGTCCGCGACGTGGCGCGTCACCGTCGCGAGTTGCTTGGGCGAGGCGAGCGTGCCGACGTCGCAGCTCCAGTCGAGCGCCGATCCGAGTTTGAGGCTACGCGTCGCGCGAACGAACTCGGCGACGAAGCGGTCGAAGAGCGACTCGTGGACGTAGAGGCGCTCGATCGAGACGCACAACTGGCCAGCGGAGGAGAACGACCCGCGCACCGCGCCGGCGACCGCAGCGGTGAGGTCGGCGTCGGCCAGGACCAGCATCGGGTTCTTGCCGCCGAGCTCGAGCGAGCAGCCCATCAGCTGGGAGCCGGCCTCGCTCGCCAGCAGCCGACCGGTAGGGGTGGAGCCGGTGAACTGCAGGTAGTCGGAGGCTTCGAGGATCGCCGGTCCCAGCTCTTTGCCTTCGCCGGCCACCACCAGCATGATCTCCTCCGGCAGGCCGCATTCGATGAGCAGGTCGAGCGCCCAGAGCTGCGAGAACGGCGTCTGGAGGTCGGGCTTGGCGAGGACGGCGTTTCCGGCGAGCAGGGCCGGAATGGCGTCGGTGATCCCCATCGAAAGCGGGTAGTTCCACGGCGAGATGATGCCGATGATCCCCTTCGGGTGCTGGTACTGCCAGGTCTGGGTGAGCCCCGGCAGGGCACCCTTGCGGCTCTGGGGGGCGAGGACACCGGCGGCATGAACCGCGTAGTAGCGCGCGATGATGGCGGCGTCCAGGACCTCTTCGAGAGCGTGCTTGCGAGCCTTCCCCGCCTCGAGCTGGATGAGGTCGAGGATCTCCTCCTGGCGGTCGAGGATGCGGTCGTGGAAACGCAGGAAGATCTTCGCGCGGTCGGCGAACGGCCGCTGCGCCCACTCCTCCTGCGCGATGCGCAGGCGCGCCTGGGCGAGCACGACGTCCGCTGGTGTCGAGCGCGGCAGCGTGCCGATCAGCGAATGGTCGAACGGCGACCGGACCTCGATCGGAGCACCCACTCGCGCGTTGGCGGCCGAGGCCACGACGCGCGGGGCGAACGACGGCAAGCGGTCGAGGACGGCTGGCCTTCGCACCGCCGTCTGCGGGGAGTCCTGAGGCGAAGCGGGGCTCTTGCGTCCGGCGGACTTCGACGGCTTGGCGGCGGGGGCCATGGTGGCCCCAGATTCTCACCCGCCGGGCTTTACGTCAAGCTGCGGCAAGAAAATGACGCGCCGCGGCGTAGGGCTGTCCCCCGTCCGCGATTCCGCCGGCCTCCCCGGCCTCGCCGCCTAGGACTTCGCGGGGCCGAACGAGCGCTCGAAGAGGCTGTGGATCGCCCCTCGCCCCTCGTCGGTGAGGTTGCGCGTCCCGGTGCCGGCGAAGGCGCGGCTGCCGATCTTCGGCTCGGCGGGGTTCCAGCGGCCGTCGGTCCAGGTAAACCACTGGTGGCGTCCCTGATCGAAGACCCAGATCTCGCGGTTGAACATCTTGGCAAGCTCGACCCCCCAGCCGGTGCCCCCCTTGACGGTGTCATCGGGCTGGATCCAGCCGAGCGCGAAGACCTGCCAGCTGCCGTTGACCATGTGGTACAGCGACTGGATCACGCGCCGGATGAGGTCGGCCTCGTGGTACGTGCGGCCCATGCGCCTGGAGACGATCTCCATCGAGATGTCGCCCTGGGCGAGCTCGACTTCGCCGAGGACCTTCACGCCCACCGGCCACTCCATGGCATGTCCCTCGAAAGAGAGGGTGGTCTGATCGATCCCCCAGCGCTTCGCGCAGCGGCCGAATTCGGCCTCGGCCCCACGGTGGCCGCCGGAGATCAGGCTGACTCGATTCGAATTCGGCATCGCGAAACTCCTTGATAAGGGACCGGCGGCCTATGCCGCACTGCGTCGTTCCCGCGAATTGTATCCGAGGCGGGGAAACGGAGGCTGCACCCGGCCTATCCCTGCCCCGCGAACCCTGACAACACGTCGAGGACGAAGTCGATGTCCTTCTCGGTGTGGTCGGCGGAGATCTGGAAGCGGATGGTTTCATCTCCCTTGGGGACGACGGGGAAGTTGAGGCCGGTGGCGAGAACGCCGTGCTTCAGCAGATGGCGCACCAGGGCGGTGGTCTTCGAGGTGTCGCGGACGAAGAGCGGAACCACCGGGTGGGTGCCTTGCAGGGTCTCGAAGCCGAGCCGGATCAGCCCGTCGCGGAACTGCCTTGTTCGGGCGGCGAGGTGTTGAAGGATTCCCTTGCCGTCGGGGCCGTCGAGGATCTCGACCGCATTCTTGGCCGCTGCCGCCTCGGCGGGGGTGATCGGGTTGGAGTAGATGTAGGTCGGCGCCGACTCGCGCAGGAAGTCGATCAGGCCGGCGGCGCCGGTGACGTAGCCGCCGTTGACTCCGAACGCCTTGCCGAGGGTGCCGATGAGGACGTCGGCCGGTCCAGAGGCGCTTGCTTCTTCCGTGCCTCTGCCCGACGCGCCGAAGGCGCCCACCCCGTGGCTGTCGTCGACGATGACCACGACGTTCTCCGGGAAGGCGGCGTCGTGCTTCTTCGCCACTTCGAAGATCTTCGGCAGCGGCGCTTCGTCGCCGCGCATCGAGAAGATGCCGTCGGTGACGACCAGGGCGCGCTTGCAGCCTTCCACCTCGGTCAGCCGGGCGTCGAGCTCGGCGACATCATTGTGGCGGTAGACGCGCTTCTCCTTCGGACGCGCCAGCTTGATCGCGTTGATGATGCAATTGTGGTTGAGAGCGTCGGAGACCAGCGCCGTCTCCTCCGTCACCAGCGGCGTGAAGACGCCGAGCATCGAGGCGTAGGCCGACGAGAAGATCATCGCCGCCTCGCGGCCGTGGAAGCGGGCGAGGGTCGCTTCGAGCTCGACATGCGGGGCGTAGGTGCCGCTGATGAAGCGCACCGCGCCGGGGCCCGCGCCATACTTCCGGGACGCCTCCTCCTCGGCCTCGATCACCTCGCGGCGCAGGTTCATGCCGAGGTAGTTGTTCGAGTTCATCTTCAGGAAGAGCTCGCCGCCGCGCCCGGCGATGCGGTACCGCGGGCCGTAGCCTGCGGCGGCGGGCACGACGCCTTCGATGACCAGTTCATGCCGCTTCGGGTTGCCGCGCGCGTCGAGCACGGCGAGGTCGGAGGCCAGGGCGGAGAGAAAGCGATCGTGGGGCATGGGAACCTCTCTGTCTCGATGCGTGCGCGCCGCGAGCGGCGCGTGTCAGGCGATGCGGAGCTTGATACGCAACTCGCGCAACATCTCGGCCACCATCGCCGCGAGGTCGTAGCGCGGCGCCCAACCCCACTCGGCGCGGGCGGCCGAATCGTCGAGCGACTCCGGCCAGGAGTTGGCGATGCGCTGGCGCACCGGGTCGATGTCGTAGTCGAGGGTGAAGCCGGGAACGTGCTTCTGGATCTCCGCCGCGAGCTCGACCGGCGTGAAGTTGACCGCCGCGATGTTGAAGGCGTTGCGGTGTGTGAGCCGCGACGCATCGGCCTCCATGAGCTCGATCGTGGCGCGGATCGCATCCGGCATGTACATCATGTCGAGCCGGGTGTCGGGTCCGAGGAAGCAGGTGTAGCGGCCATGGCGCAGCGCCTCGTAGAAGATGGTGACGGCGTAGTCGGTGGTGCCGCCGCCGGGGGGCGCGCTGTGCGAAATGAGGCCGGGGAAGCGCAGGCCCCTGACGTCGACGCCGAAGCGCGAGGCGTAGTAGTCGGTCAGCAACTCGCCGGCGACCTTGGTGACGCCGTACATCGTCGTCGGCCGCTGCAGCGTGTCCTGCGGCGTGTGCTGCCGCGGGGTCGAAGGGCCGAAGGCCGCAATCGAGCTCGGGAAGAAGACGGCGCAGCGCTCCTGGCGGGCGATCTCGAGGATCTTGTAGAGCCCGCCCATGTTGAGCTCCCAGGCGACGTGCGGCTTCTCCTCGGAAGTCGCCGAAAGCAGCGCCGCAAGGTGGTAGATCGTGCCGATGTCGTAGCGCCGGACGAGATCGTGCGCCTGACGGGCGTTGGTCGCATCGAGGACCTCGAACGGGCCGTCGGCGTCCGGAGCGCCGGCAGGCACCCGGATGTCCGAGGCGACGACGTTGTCGTTCCCCTTCAGCCGGCGCAGTTCCATGACGAGCTCGGAGCCGATCTGACCGAGGGCTCCGGTGACGAGGATTTTTCGCATGACAGCTTGGATCGTACCGGCTTTCCGGCCCGGAAATCGAGCCGCCGGCCGCCACCAATTCCGCCGCCACAGAAAAACAGGAAAAACAGGGACTGTCCCTGTTTTTCGCCGAAAAGCGGGACGAACAGGAAAAACAGGGACTGTCCCTCTTTTTTGGTCCCTCTTTTTTCCTCTTCTTAGTTGGAGGCCAGCGGCTTGAGGTTCACCCAGCGGTTGCAGGTCTCCTGCAGCGTCTGGGGATCGTCGGTGGCCATCGCTTCGGCGAGGAAGAGGTCGATCTCCCGGCGGTCTTTGCCCGCCTGGCGCAGGGCCTGGCGCACGGCGGACGCGACCGCCCAGCGGTTGCGGGTGCGCAACGTGACCTGGACTTCGGGGAATCGCGGCGAAGGCGGCGTCAAGATGAGGGAACCTCTCATCTCAGACTACTGCGGGGGCGGGAAAATGTTACGTGCAGCGGTGTAAAAAGACGTGAAGCCGGCCCGCCGCCCCGCCGGGGTCAGTAGAAGCCCAACTGCAGCCGGGCGGCTTCGCTCATCATCCCCTGGTTCCACGGCGGATCGAAGACCACTTCGACCTTGGCACGGGAGATCTCGGGCAGCTTCTCGAGCCGCTTCTGGATGTCCTGGGCGAGGATGTCGCCCATGCCGCAGCCGGGGGCGGTGAGAGTCATCTGGATATTGGCGACCCGGCGGCCATCCTCGGCCGGCGGGTCGAGCAGGCAGCTGTAGACCAGGCCGAGCTCGACGATGTTGACCGGGATCTCCGGGTCGTAACAGCTGCGCAGCACGTCCCAGACCCGGTCGTCGAGCGACTTCACGTCGCCCGCGGCGGCCTCCTCCGGGGGGGGGGGAGCCTCCATGCCGATGGCGTCCAGATTCTCGGGGTCGATGCGGTAGAGCCCGCCGTACTCGGTCGTCACCGTAACCGTGCCGCCGAGCTTCTGCATGATCATGACCTTGGTGCCGAAGGGGATCCGCGTCGGCGAGCCGTGCGGGATGACGACGGCATCGATCTCTCGGGTGGTGATCGCCTCGGTCCGGTCGGAGGAGCTCATGAACAACTCATCTTACTTCCTTCCCGATCGGCGTCGGGGTCGACCCCTTTCGACGGCCAGTACGGGCGCCTGCGGTAGAGTCTCGAGGCGCCGCTTCCGCGGCGGAATCCCAACGTTTCGGAGGTCCACATGAGGTTCACACTCCTGTATTTCGCTCCGCTCGCCGCGGCCGCGTTGCTCGGCCCGCTAGCGGCCGAGGGGGTCGCCCAGGCGCTCCCCAAGCCGCCGTCCAGCCGCATCGAACCGGTGACCGAGAGCCTGCACGGAGTTGCCGTGGTCGACAACTACCGCTGGCTGGAAGGGGACAACTCGAACCCCGAGCGCATGGGTCAAGTGACGCCCGAGGTCGGCGCGTGGACCGACTCGCAGAACGCCTACACGCGATCGGTGCTCGACAACCTCCCGGGACGCAAGGAGCTCGAAGCGAAGCTCCGGCCGCTGATGGAGGTCGGTTCGGTCTCCACGCCGACCGTGCGGGGCTCGCGCTACTTCTTCTCCCGGCGCGAGGGGACGCAGAACCAGCCGAGCTACTACTGGCGCGAGGGCTACAAGGGCGAGACCAGGCTCCTGCTCGATCCGGCCCAGCTCGATCCGTCGGGACTTACGACGATCACCTGGATCTCGCCCTCGCACGACGGCAAGCTCGTCGCCTACGGCACCTACACGGCGGGCGACGAGAACACGACGTTGCACCTGCTGGAGGTCGATTCCGGCAAACGATTGCCCCTCGAGATTCCGAACAAGACCCAGGCGCCGGACTGGTTGCCGGACGGCTCCGGTTTCCTCTACCAGAACCTCAAGGACCCGAAGAATCCCTACAGCGGGCAGGTGCTCTTTCATCGCTTGGGCGCGGAGGTCGCGTCCGATCCGGTGCTCTTCCGGCAGTTCACCAAAGAGGAGAACGAGAAGCTCGCGACCACCTGGGGCCCCGGCGGGTCGCTGTCGCGCGATGGCCGCTGGCTGACGCTGGTCTATTGGACGGGCACCCGCTCGAACGACCTCTGGGTCGCGGACTTCCAGCAGTTCTTGGCCACCGGCAAGCTCGAGAAGCGTGTCGTGGCGGTCGGCGAGGAGGCCAATTCGTTCGGGTTCGTCGACGGCGACACCCTGTACGTCCAGACCAATCTCGGAGCGCCGAACGGCCGCGTCGATGCCTACGATCTGCGGGCGACCGGCGAGCTCTCGAAGCCGCGCACGGTCATCGCCGAACGCGCCGGGATGGCGATCCAGAGCGTCAGCGTCGCCCGCGGCCTGCTTGCCGTCGACTACCTCCAGAACGCCGCGAGCGTGCTCGAGATCTTCGACGCCGCCGGCAAGCCGGTGGGCGTGCTCAAGCTCCCCGGCATCGGCTCGGCGGGACTCGCGACCGAGCCCGACCGCACCGAGGCCTACCTGAAGTTCACCAGCTTCAACTACCCGACGACCATCTTTCGCGTCGACCTCGCCCGGCCCGCAGCCGAGCCGGAGCTCTGGGAGCGCCCGCCGGTGCCGGTCGATCCGGCGAGCGTCGAGGTCAAGCAGGTCTGGTACTCGTCGAAGGACGGCACCAGGGTGAGCATGTTCGTCGTCCACCGCAAAGGCCTGACGCTCGACGGCGACAACCCGACGATGCTCACCGGCTACGGCGGCTTCAGCGTCTCCGAGACGCCCGCCTTCTCGGCCACGATGTTCCAGTGGTTCGAAGCCGGCGGGGTGATGGCGCTGCCCAACCTGCGTGGCGGCGGCGAGTACGGCGACGCCTGGCACGAGGCAGGCATGCTGGCCAAGAAGCAGAACGTCTTCGACGACTTCTACGCCGCCGCCGAGTGGCTGATCGCCGAGCGCTACACCCGTCCCGCCAGGCTCGGAATCGCCGGCGGCTCGAACGGTGGGCTGCTCACCGGCGCGGCAGTCGTGCAGCGGCCCGAGCTCTTCGGCGCGGCGCTCGTCGCGGTGCCGCTGCTGGACATGCTGCGCTACCAGAACTTCCTCATGGCACGCTACTGGGTGCCGGAGTACGGGTCGGCCGAAGACGCGGCGCAGTTCGCGTTTCTGAATGCCTATTCGCCCTACCAGAAGGTGAAGAGCGGCACCGCCTATCCGGCCGTGCTGCTCACCGCCGGAGAGAACGACATGCGCGTCCATGCGCTGCACGCGCGCAAGATGGCGGCGGCGCTGCAGGCGGCGACGGCGGAGGTCCCGGGAGCGAAGCCGGTCCTCCTGTGGGTCGACCGCGAGGCCGGGCACGGGCAGGGCAAGCCCTTGAACCTCAAGATCCGCGATGCCGCTGATCAGCGGATCTTCTTCATGTGGCAGCTGGGGATGTTGCCGAATAGCTGACGGCGCTCTCGCCCTAGCGGTTCTGGTCGCTGAGGCCCGTGCTCGGGGTCCTGTCTGGCCCGTATCCCATGGGGTCCTCGCTCTGATGAAGCGAGCTCCGGGCCCCATGGGAGCCCTCGGTCCAGCCACCCCTCGTCGGAATAGAGCTGAGAAAAGCGCTGTGGTCACGTTGGAAGGGGGCGCTCCGGCACTCGGGATTCAAAGTGGGCGACCACGCCTCAAATAGGAGCCAACTTTGAATCCCGAGTGCCGGAGTGACCCAACCAGCGACGGTCAAGACTTGCGAGGCTGAGTAAGACGCGAGCTACTGCAGGTAGCCCAGCGCGCGCAGGTTCTTGATCTGCTCGTCGGTGAGCGCCTGGTCGGCGGGGGCGGTGCGCAGCTGGTGCGCGTAGCCGTTCGCCAGGCGCGCGAGCAGATCGCGCAGCAGGTCAGAGCGCTCGATCGACAGGTCGTGAGCGGCCAGCGGATCGGCGGTGAGGTCGAAGAGCTCACGGCGCTCGAGCGGCGGTCCGTAGAGCTTGAACGACAGGCAGCGGCCGTCCTTGCCGACGCCGAGCG
>JBPOHI010000048.1:0-4334 GCA_052035735.1 Acidobacteriota bacterium | reverse complement strand
GAGCGCCGCCGCGCCAGCAGGAAGCCGAGCACGATGCCGAGCGTCGCGACGCCGGCACCGACACCGAGCAGCCACTTCACCGAAGGCCAGGCGGAGACCGGTTCCGGTCGCGACGCGGTGCCGGCCTGCGCCGCCTGAGCCGCCAGCGCCGCCCGCGCGCTCTCCGCAGGATCCGGCACCGATGCCGCCGGCTTTCTGGCGGTCCGCTCGGCCTCGACCTCGCGGGTGAGGGCGGCAACGGCGGCGAGCAGGGCGGGCGCGTCGACCGTTGCGACGCGCCCGGCGAACTGACCGCCCGTGAGGAGAGCCAGGCGGCGGAGCGTGCGCTCGTCGGCGCGGCCGGCGCCGACCGTCACCAGCCGCACTCCGCGCTCGCTGGCGAGTCGCGCAGCGTCCTCGAGCGTGGTCGCGGAGTTCTCGTCCATGCCGTCGGACAGCAGCACCAGCACGCCCCCCTCGGGGAGCGCGCGGACTCCGGCGATGAGGCCGTCGTGGAGGACGGTGAAGCGGCCGGAGGGAGCGAGGGCGTCGAGCGCGGAGCTGGCGTTCCGGGCGCCGGTACCCCCCTCAGCCGGTCGCGCGAGCCAGCGCACGTCGTCGTCGAACGTCAGCACTCCTGCGGCCGGGCCGGAGAGCCCTGCCAGGACAGCCTTCGTGAGATCGGCGGTGGCGCGGCTCTCGGCGGCCGACAGGGACCGGCTGGCATCGATCGCCAGGACGACCATCGGTACGTCCGCGAGGGCGGCGAGCGCCGGAGAGACGATCGCCGCGCTGCCGAGCGCCAGGGTGAGGGTGAGTCGAGATCCGCGGCGGCGAAAGTCACTGCGCGACACGTTCATTTCGGAACCTCCAGCCCCTGGAGCATAGACCGTGCACCGGCCTCGCCCAAGCGCATGGGCGCTCTCTCCTGCGAAGGCCGTGCCGAGGCAAGTCGCATCGGGCAGGTGTCCACGAGCTCCCCCCTGACGGGTCTGGCGTTGTCTACATCGCCGCGGCGAGCGACTCCATCGAGATCGTTCCGCTCGAGCGACTGTCGCCGGTGAGCGTCCGGCGAAGGTAGCCGGCCTGGCCGAGGTGGTGGGAGAGGTGGCAGGCGAGATGGTGCAGGAAGAGCCCGGTCGGCGGGCGTAGCCCACCGAGGACATCCGGATACGGCGCCGAGAGCGCCGCCTCGGAGAGCCCCGGCAGGACGCGCTCGACCTCCGCGAGGGTCTGGGCGATCTCGGCGAGCAGCCGCTCGCGCGGCAGGCCGCGGGCGGCGAACTCGAACGGGCGATCGCGCACGTAGCCGGACCCGCCGAGGACCGCGCCGACGAAGTGCTGCAGGTTGCCGCAGACGTGGAGCGCCAGGGTACCGACGGAGTTGGCGACGCCGGGCAGGGTCTCCCAGATCCGGGCCTCGTCGGCAAAAAGCTCGATCTCGCGCGCGAAACCGCGCAGCTCACGACAGATGAGAAACGACGTCCAGGGGGCAGGGTTCAAGATGGATCCTTTCGGCAATCGAGTCTTGTCGCTCGAGTTGTTGGACGACGTGCCACGTTAGCTCAGGACGACTTCATGGCTGCCATACCTCTCGCCGTCCACGACAGCAGAGGAGAAGCGGCGCAGCTTCACCACAGTCAGGGAGGGCTCGATCTCGAAGGCGGAGACGTCGATGGTTTGGCCGTCGCCCAACTCGACCTCCATGGAGAGCGCCCCGAGGCCGGTAAGCAGGTCCTGGATCTGCTCCTCCGCCAGTGCAAGGCGGCAGAGGAGCTCGAATCGCTCCACGTCCAGTGCCATCGTCTCTCCCATCCTCCAGAGGTGAGAGACGCTCAAGGAATCACCCCTGTCGCTGGTATGACCATTGGTGGTACCCTATCGACATGCCAGCTGCCAAGATTGCCATTTCGATCGACCCGGAAGCCCTGAGCCAGGTGGACGAGCTCGTTCGCCGGGGAGTCGCCGCAAGTCGGAGCCAGCTGATACAAGAAGCTGTTCACGATCGGCTGGCTCGCCTGAGTCGGACTCGTCTGGCGGAGGAGTGCGCCAAGCTCGATCCGGAAGCGGAGCGTGCCGAGGCGGAAAACTGGCTCGTCTCGGAGACATCGTGGCCCGGGTATTGAGAGGTGATGTCGTCTGGGCCGACCTCGAACCGACACGCGGACATGAGCAATCGGGCCAAAGACCGGTGCTGGTCCTTAGCCAGGATGTGTTCAACCAGAGATCCGGAACCGTGATCGCTCTCGCACTGACGAGCCGCGAACCGACAGCCGGCTTTCCACTGACTCTCGAAATCCTGTCTGCCCGGCTACCCAAGCGCTCCTGGGTGAAGATGGGACAGATTCGAACACTCTCTACCGAGAGACTGGGCAAGCGCCTCGGCAAGCTCTCTCCCGAGGAGCTGATTCGAGTTCTGGAAGGCCTAGACGAAATCATCGGCGGCTGACGAACCTGGAGCTGAGCGGCGCCCGAGCTGTTGCCCGCCGAACTCGGCCGCCGCCGCCCATCGCGTCCGATCGCGCAACTGGTTGGGCGGCGGGTCGCTATGGCCAAGCCCAGTACAAGAGCCAGAGGAGCCACTCACGCACTCGCGCACCGCCCACTGCTGCGATGCAGCCAACCACGAGACCGAAGATGGCCGCGGTGAGCAATGAGTTGCTCCACGTGGAAGTGACCTCCGAGAGTGCGCCGAGGAGAGAGAGCACGAACGCGGCCAGGCCAAAGCACCCGAAGGACCAAGCTCGATCGCTTCCCTGCCGCTGAACGCGCTGAGTACGAATCGGCGGTGGCGGACCTTGGGGCGCAGGCTCAACGCGATACCTTCGACGCACGCCCTGTCTCGCCACTGAGTACCACGCGTCGACCTCGCGCCGGCGTTGTGGGTCCGTGAGCACTTCATAGGCTTCCCGGACACGGCGAAAGGCTTCTGACGCGTTCGAGGCGTGATTGACGTCGGGATGGAGGCGGCGAGCCAGGCGTTTGAAGCGCTGACGCACAACCTCCTCGCTCGCGCCGAACGGGAGCTGCAGGTCGCCGTAGTAGTCGCGTTTCTCCGGCCAGCCCACGCGCGTCTCACCTAGGCCTAACGCTCAGCATCAGCGGCGGAGCACAGCGCCAGACGCTGCCTGCTGTTGTTAGCCATCCGCGTGGAACGCCTCATCGCGGGAGCGTCCGCTGCAGTTGGTCGAGATGACGCACCTCATGGTCGGCGATGCGTCGCGCGTAGATGAGCACGGTTGCGTCGCGCCCCAATGTAGTGCCTGTAAACCTCGCGCGACGAGACCAGCCGACCGAATCAAGGGTGCGCAAGGTGTCGAGCAGCGCGCTTCGCGCCTCAGAGAATGCCACCAAAGAGAGCCGAAAGCTCTGGTCGAGATAGTCCGTCTTCTTGATCCAGCTGCGGGGTGACACATATCGGATTGTCGGGTGATCTTCCTGGATCATTCGGTCGATGCTGCGCCCCCAGACTTCCGCGCAGGCTCGTAAGTGAGCCACGATGTCTCGAGCCGACCAGGCCTCCGCCGCGGGTGGGTCGTGAAGCTCCTGGTCGTCATGCCCACGAGCAATCAGGCCAATCTTCTTCGGCGTTCCGGCCAACGTCTCAAGAACCAGATCGATCTCGGGCGCCTTTCCCACTGCGGGTTTGGGCATCACCATTCTCCTCGCGTTTTCACTCTGTCTGGCTAACGGAGCTGGAGCCGAGCGGCGCGCCAGAACTGTTGACCCGCGAAGCGGATCGAGCTCGCCCAGCGCGTCCGCTCGAGCTACTGGTTGGCGCGCATTCCGCCACTGTTGCTGTCGCGCAAGCTCGGCAAGCACGTGAGGACCGAGCATGGGTAACAGACCTGCGAAGAATGGCTCGCCATCCAGGCCTTCGACAAAGGAGACGCAGAGAGCATTCAGCAGGTCGGGATCTCCGAGCGAGAGGCCCAACTCGAGCAAAGCGACGAGGTCGCGCGTTTCGCCCGAGGAGGGCGGCCTCACGCCAAGCCACTGTTCGCCGCCGACACCCATGCCTACGAATCGAAGGAGGTCGAACATCAGTACATGCGGGAGCACTTCTCCGTTCGCGCGAAGATGCGCTTCTTGAACGTCAGCAAACGCTGGTGAGTGAGCGCAAACGCTGGAAAAGAACTGTGCCGGCGTCATGGGCGTCGCTATGCGGGCTGACGGATCAAGAGTTGAGCGGCAAACGGGCGAAGCCCGTTTGGCCACTCGAACGAATCGTTAGCAGGCTGCTGACAAACTCGAGTTCCAGCGGGAATCTCGAGGTGGGTTGAGTTGTTGAAGAAGAGAGTTCAACTGGAGGGCTAGCCGATGATGGGCGAAGCGAATCCGCAGCGAGGTCTCTT
>JBPOHI010000058.1:0-4683 GCA_052035735.1 Acidobacteriota bacterium | reverse complement strand
GCTCCGAAGTCGATCGAAGCGAAACCGACGTTCTCCTTCTGGGCATTGGTCGAGGAGCCCGGGTAGAAGTGCCGCGTATCGGTCCAGGCGATGTAGGCCTTCCCGCCGATGACGTCGAGACCCATGTATTCGCCGAACTGGTTCGGGTTGCCGTTGGGATTGTCGGTGGTGTTCTCGTCGGTGTAAGAGATGCCGCTGTTGTTGAACTCGCTGGACGGCTGGCTCGCCTTGACGTTGGCCTCGAACGAGACGCCGCAGTTCGTCGAACGCGCCGCGTAGATGTCGACCTTGCGGTTGTTGGCGTCGTTGCGGGCGTCGTGCCAGGCGACGATGACGTGACCGTTCGACTGGTCGACCTGCACGAAGGGGTGGAACTGGGTGCGGCCGGCGAGGCCGTCGTCGTTCACCTTGACCGCCGTCGCCCAGGTCGTGCCGCCGTTGGTCGAACGCGTCAGCCAGACGTCGTTGTCGGCCGCCGAGCCGGAGGCGAAGTCGCTGTAGGTCGCGTAGAGCGTTCCGTCGCAGGCGCCGCCCGAGTTGTCGACCGCGACCGCGCCGAACGGGTTGATGCCGCGGTCGGCCTGAACCTGCGGCACACTGTTGTTCGAGAAACTGACCAGATTGAAGTCCTTCACGAGCAGCGGCGTCGACCAGGAGACGCCGCCGTTGGTGGAGCGGGTGTAGTACATCTGCTCGTTCGAGCAGGTGGAGACGCCGCAGGTCAGCGTGTCGAAGACGACATGGACGGTGCCGTTCTTCTGCACCGCGATCTCGCAGCCGAGGTCGAGACCGCCGGAGAGCGCCGTCGGGAGGTCGACTTCGGTCCAGGTCGCGCCGTTGTTCGACGAGTAGGCGAACTTCTCGTTGTTGCCGCGATCCCAGCAGGTGTAGTGCCGACCGTAGAACGCCGAGCTCGGGGTGTTGTCGATGGCGTAGAAGTTCTTGTCCTCGAGATTCGTCGTCGCCCAGGAGTTCTTGATCACACCCTGCTTGACCCAGGTGGCGCCACCGTCCGCCGAGCGCGCCACGACCATGGAGTACTTGGTCGTCGTCTGCGAAGCGCAGAGCAGCATGTAGTTGAGGAACACCTCGTTGTTGTCGTTCCAATAGAGCGCCGGGTCGGAACCGAAGACGGTCGCAGTGCAGGTGCCGAGCGCCATGACGTTGTTCGACGGCGCGCAGGTGTAGTTCCAGGTCACGCCGCCGTCGTTCGAGTAGAAGATCGACAGCGTAGCGTCGTTGTTGCAGGCCGCGCCGGCGCTGCCCCAGGTGTTGGCCGAGGCGACCATCTGGTTCGGGTTGTTGTGGTTGACCGCGATCTGGATCTCGCCGTCGTACTCGTCGGGCGCCGGTACGTCCGTCGCGGCAGAGTTGCGATTGGTCCCGACCGAGGCGTCGGTGGTCCCGCCGATCGCATCGGCTCCGGTGTCGGCCGGCCAGCGCGAGAGCACCTGATCCACGCGCTCGTCACCGTAGAGGGCGCGCGCGGTCTCCTCGTGGAGCTCCACCCAGCGCTCGTGCGAGCGCTGCAGGAACTGCGGCACGGCGATCTCGTAGCGATTGAGCTTCATGTCGACCTTGAGGTACTCGAGCGGCGAGAGGGGCATCGCCGAAAGGAAAGCGTCGAGCGCCGCTTCGTCGTTCTTGTTGCCGGCGAGGTCCGGATCCATGGCGAGGACGTCGGGCCGCGACTTGGCCACCTGGTAGAGCTTGACGAGCTCGCGCTCGAGAGCGCTCGAGCTCAACGCAGCGAAGGCACCCTGGGCGCCGACCAGCATCCCCAGGGCAAGGCACGACACAATCCCGGCTCTCTCCAGTCGTCTGGACATGAAACATCTCCCCTTCAAGAGGCACGCCGCAGCCGGGGAATCCGGCGGGGCGAAATCCTGCATCCGAAAATTTGGAGGGAGTGTAGCAGAGCCCCGGCTCGTTTCCCGCAAGCCCTTTCGGGGCCCCGGAGGGCAGAGAAAATGGGGGGGGCCGCCGCGGCGAACCCCCCTGGTCTTCAAGCGGCTGGATCGAGATGCCTACTTCGTGACCGGCCTGCCTTCGACGTCGAGCAGGACGATCTCGCCAGCGCCCAGAGCGCGGAGCTTCTCTTCGATCTTGGCGCGGTCGCCGACGACGACGATCGAGGCCTTCTCCGGGCGGGCCCACTTCGCCGCCGCGGCGTTGGTCGCGGCGAGCGGGACCTGGGCGATGCGGTCGGGCTCGGCCTGAAGCTCTCCGAGCGGGCGCTTCTGCAGCCAGAGGGCCGCGATCTTGCCGCCGACGTTGGCGTAGGCCTCGTACTCCTGCGACGTACCGCGCAGCCGGCGGAGCCGCGAGCTCTCGAGCTCGTCGGAAGCGATCGGCTTGCTGCCCGCCAAGTCCCTGAGCTCACCTACGAACTCGGCGACCGACTCCGCCGTCTTGTCGGTCTGCACGCCGCCACCGCCGTACCAGATACCGCCGTCGGTGTACTGCAGCAGGTTCGAGAAGACGCCGTAGGAGTAGCCCTTGTCTTCACGCAAGTTGAGGTTCAGCCGGGTGCCGAAGCCGCCGCCGCCCCAGATCGAATCGGCGAGCGTCAGCGCGTCGTCGTCGGGGTTGCCGACCGCGGGCGCCGGCAGGAACTGCGACACCACCGTCTGCGCCGCATCCTGGCGGTCGACGAGGTAGATCTTCCCCGCCGGAGCCGCTTGCGCCGGGCCGATGGCAACCTCCGGAGCGCTGCCGCCGGACCACGAGCCGAAGTGCTTCTCGGCGAGCTTCACCGCCTCGCCCAGACCGAGGCCGCCGACGAAGACCAACGCCGAAGAGCCCGGTTTCACCCGCTCCTGCCAGAAGCGGGCGATGTCGTCGCGACCGATCTTCTCGACCGTCGACGGCAGCCCCTGCGCCGGCCGGCCGTAGGGATGCTCACGGCCGAAGGCGAGGAAGTTGCGCACCCGCCCGGCGACCGCGTTCGGGTTGTTGTTCTGCTGCTGCAGGTTGGCCAGCAGGTTCTGCTTCTCGCGGTCGAACTCGGCCTGCGGGAACGAGGGCGTGCGGATCACCTCGGCGAAGATGCCGAGCGCCGCGTCCACGTTGCGGGTGAGCACCTCGAGCTGGAGGTTCGCTCCTTCGCGCGCGGCGCCGCCGGTGAGCACCGTGCCGAGGTCGCCCAGAGCCGACTCGATCTCGAGCGCCGAGCGCTTCGCCGTGCCGAGATCGACGTTCTGCGCCGCGAGGAAGGCGGTACCCTCCTTGCCGGCCGGATCGGCGACGACACCGGCGCGGGTGGTGAACTGCACCGCTACCTTGGGCAGGTCGCGGCGCTCGACCACGAAAACCTCGAGCCCGTTGGCGAGCTTCTGCGTCGCGACCGTGGGGGCCACGAAGCGCTTCTCGGCGCCGATGCCCGGCACCACCGAGCGGTCCAGGTCATTTCCCGCCGGGCGGGCCGAGCCTTCCGGGCGGAAGCGCAGGGTGAGCCGCTTGTCGGTGTCGAGGTACCGGCGCGTCGCCTCCTGCAGCGCCGCCGGCGTCACGCCGCGCCAGCGCGCGAGATCCCAGGCGAAGCGGCCCGGATCGCCGAGGTAGGTGTTGTACTGGTTCAACAGGTCGGCTTTGCCGCCGAAGCCGCCGATCCGCTCGAGGCCGGAGATGTACTGCGTCTCGAGCTTGTTCTTGGCCCGGTCGAGCTCCGCCGTGGTCGGGCCCGAGGCGGCGAGGCGCGCGATCTCCTTGGCGATGAGCGTCTCGAGCTCCGCGACGTCGACGCCCGGTCGGGCGTTGGCAATCACCACGAAGCAGTTGGCGATCTCGGTACCGAACTGAAAGGCGTTGACCGTCGTCGCCTTCTGGGCGTCGTAGACCAGAGCCTTGGTGAGCCGCGACGACAGGCCGTCGGTGAGCACGCGCGCCGCGAGGTCGAGCTCGGCGTCGCCCGCGCCGTAGAGCGCCGGCGTCGGCCAGACCATGTAGACGCGCTGCTGCGGTACACGGTCGGCGATCTCCAGCGTCTTGCCGGCAGCGAGCGTGACCGGCGACACCTTCGGCCGGGCGAGCGCCGGTCCCGGCGGGATCCCACCGAAGTACTTCTCGATCAGCGGCTTGGCGACCGCCGGGTCGAAATCGCCGGCGATGACCAGCGACAGGTTGTTCGGCGTGTAGTAGGTGCGGAAGAACTCCTTCACGTCGTCGAGCGACGCCGCGGAGAGATCCGCCATGCTGCCGATGACCGGCCAGGAGTAGGGGTGACCGAACGGGAAGAGCTCGCTCGCCAGGAGCTCGATCCAGCGCCCGTAGGGCTGGTTCTCGACGCCCTGGCGGCGCTCGTTCTTCACCACGTCGCGCTGGTTGTCGAGCTTCGCCAGGTCGACGCCGTCGATCAGGGTCGCGAGGCGGTCGCTCTCGAGCCAGAGGAGCTTCTCGAGATTGCCGGAAGGGACGGTCGCAAAGTAGTTCGTGCGGTCGTTGTCGGTGGTGCCGTTGACGCCCCCTTCCTGGAGGTTGGCGCCCAGCTCCTCGACCACCGAGAAGTACTCGCCCGGCACGTTCTTCGAACCCTGGAACATCATGTGCTCGAAGAGGTGGGCGAAGCCGGTCCGCCCTGGCTTCTCGTTCTTCGATCCGACGTGGTACCACTGGTTGACGTGCACGATCGGGAGCTTGCGATCGACGTGCAGGATCACCTGCAGACCGTTCGGCAGGGTGTAC
>JBPOHI010000034.1:0-2618 GCA_052035735.1 Acidobacteriota bacterium | reverse complement strand
GTAGTTGAAGAAGGCCTCCTTCGGCCCCAGCACCGGCATCCAGAAGAAGCGGCCGTAGACGCGATAGGCAGGAATGACGACGAAGATGTAGTACTGCGCGGTGTCGAGCAGGAAGGCCGCTGACAGGAGGTCCGCCTCCCCCATGTAGAGGTACTTGCCCTTGTAGATCGCCTCGAAGAAGCGCCAGTAGGAGCGGACGAAAGTCTCGTTGTGCTCCTTCGTGCGTGCCGCGATCGGCTTTCCCGCGAGGTCGAGGCCGACGATCTCCGCCGTCGCCTCGACCGAGAACGAGCAGTGGTCGAGACCGGGCGAGTAGTAAGGGTCGAGAAAGACCGCCGCGTCGCCGACCAGAGCCCAACCCTCGCCCATGTACTGCGTCGTGGCGTAGGCCAGATTCGAGTAGTAGCGGAAGTCTTCCGTACGCAGCTCGGAGCCGGGCAGGAGCTCGTTGAACGGCACCAGCGCAGCGAGAAAGTCGCGGAACGCCTGCTCGCGGTCGGTCCGCGTGTGCAGGTCGAGGAGGCGGCGGTCCCAGACCACGCCGACCGAAGTCTCGCCGTGTCCGAGCGGAATCACCCAGACCCAGTAACCGCGCCCGGTGTAGTGGTTGGTGCCCAGACGGCGCGACGCGAGGTTGCGGCGCGCGAACTCGACCGGGCCGCGCGCCGCGAGGTCGTCGATGTGCCCGAGATTCCGGAAACGTCCCCAGAAGGCAGCTGTCGGATGCTGTTCGTTCTTCGCGATCAAGCCGAGCTTGCGGCCGAGGAAGTTGGCGCGGCCGGTGGCGTCGACGACCCAGCGGCAGCCGACCGAGAAGGTGTCGCTTCCCTGGTCGATCGTCACCCGGTGATCGAACTTCCCGAGCTCGACCTCGCGCACCCGCGCCGGCCGCACGAGCTCGGCGCCGGCGGCGACCGCCTCGGCGAGCAGCTGCTCGTCTAGCGCGTCGCGCCGCAACTGGAACGACGGCACCGCGCTGCGCACGAAGCCGCCGGCCTCGGTCGCCTGCCAGTGGTGCTCGACGTCGGCGTTGGCGAACCAGTAGCGCAGGCCCTCCTTCGGCAACTGATCGAGCTCGAGATGCCGCCACTGCGCCAGGCGCCGGGTGAGGAACATCGCCGACATCTCGGTGGTCGCCTCGCCCACCTTGGCGTCGAACTGCTTCGACTTCTCGACGACGAGGACCGAGGTTTCGGGATGGTCGCGCTTGAGCAGTATCGCCGTCGCAGCGCCGCTGAAGGCGCCGCCGAGGACGACGACGTCGTAGCGCTCCTGGCGCGCCCGGCTCATGCACCCGCCCGGCGCAGGCCGCCCGCGGCGAAGACCGTCGCTGCGGAGAGCTCCGGATCCGCCAGTCGCTTCCGGTCGAGCTTGCCGCGCCCGTCGCGCGGCAGCTCCGGCAGCACGACGACACTGCGCGGGATCTTGTGTTCGGCGAGCCGGCCGCGGCAGTGCTCGACGACGGTCTCGAAGGAGAGCGCATGTGCCGCAGCGCCGAACACCGCGCGCAGCACGGTCCGCGGCCCCTCCGGGCCGTCGATCCCGAGCACGCAGACGTCGTCGACGCCGGGAATCTCCCGCAACAGGGTCTCGACCTCGCGCGGCTGCACGTTCTTGCCCTTGACGATTACCAAATCGTCCGCCCGCCCGAGCAGGCGCAGCTCGCCCGGACGGCGCGCGTCCCATGCCGCCAGATCGCCGGTGAGAAAGCTCCCGCCGCCGAGCTCCGGAGCGCTGTCGGGCAGGTACCCCTCGGCGACGGCCGCACTCGACACCCGCGCGCGCCCCGATTCGGCATCGAGCTCGACGGTCACACCGTCCACCAGGCTGCCGACCGTGCCGTTCTCCGCCGCCGTCCCGTCGCGGTCGAAGGCGATGCCCCCGCTCTCGCTGGCGCCGTAGAAGACCTGCACCGGATGGCCGAAGCGCTCGCGCACCGCGCGCGCCGTCTCGGGAGCGAGCGGCGCGCCGGCGCTGGTGAGCAGCCGGATGCTCGCCGGCAGCGGCGGCGGTGAGGCCAGGCGCACCCAGGCCGAGAGCCAGGCCGGCACCGCGGGAAAGAAGGTCGCCTCGAGGTCACGCGCGGCGGCGAGCGGCGCCATCACCGAACGCTCGTCCGGAACGATGGCCAGCGCACCGCGCACCAGCGCCGGCAGGACCACACTCGAGAAGCCGTACGAGTGCGAAAACGGAATCGCCCCGACATGGCGGTCTTCGCCGGTGAGCCCCATCGAGGCCGCGAGCTGCGCCTCGTCGGCGACCAGCGCCGCGGCGGAGACCACCACGCCGCGCGGCAACCCGGTCGAACCGGAGGTCAGCTTCACCGCCCCGATGGTCTCGGGCAGGTGTCGCACGACGGCGCCGAGCCGGGTCACGAACGTCCAGTGCTCGCCGCCACGCGGCCAGGCGTCGGCGAGCGAGAGGCAGCCCGCGACGTCGAAGCGCGCCAGGATCCCCTCGAGCGCATGGGTCGGGATGGACAGGTCGCAGAGCACCGGCACCAGGCCGCAGCGCCGCAGGGCCAGATAGCCGACGAGATAGCCGGGGCCGTTCGGCGCCACCAGGCCGACCAGCCGGCCCGGCACGAGCGCATGCTCGTGCAGACGCCCGGCGAGCTC
>JBPOHI010000130.1:0-6914 GCA_052035735.1 Acidobacteriota bacterium | reverse complement strand
GCCGGAGCCGCCGCTGCCACCCGAGCCACCGCTGCCGCCGGAGCCACCGCTGCCGCCGGAGCCACCGCTGCCACCCGAGCCGCCGCTGCCACCCGAACCGCCCGAGCCGCCACTGCCGCCACTGCCGCCATCGCTGGCGAGAATGATGACGCTGGCGGTGCTGCGCGTCGGATCGATGGTGGCGCCGCCGGTGACGTTGGAAAGCGCCAGCACGAGGCTCTCCCCCGGTTCGCCCGCGGCATCGTCCAGAATCGGCACGGTGATCGTGCGGCTCGAGCCGTCACCATCGGCCCAGGTGAGCGTTCCGGCGACCGCCTCGTAGTCCGCGCCAGCCGATGCGGAGACGTCAGCCGACGAATAATCGACGGTGATCGCGCCGTCCTCGCCCTGCGAGCGTTCGACGAGGACGAGAGCGACGCCCGCCTCCTCGAGCACCGAAATGCTGCTCTCATCGAACTTGACCGTTCCCGGGCCGGAAGCCAGGGCGGGTGCGGCCGCGCCGGTGAGTGCCGCGAGACCGAGAGCTGCGAAGCCCAGTGCCAGATGGCCGCCGGTGAGGCGTTTGGCGAGATTCATGATCGTTGCTCCTCTCTGTAGCGGATCGTCCCGGGCCGAGTTCCTCGGACTTCGCGACTTTCCTGTTCCCCTGCTTAGACAGGCCGCTCGGAGGAGTGGAACAGGGGGCGGCCAAAGGCGAAGCGGAGGAGGATGAAGAGCAGCACGAGCAGGGTCGCGAGCGCGACCAGGGTGTACTGCTCGTCGCGCCAGGTCGGCATCCCGGCGAACGGCGCGAGCGAGACGAAGAGGCCGCAGGCACCGAGCAGCAAGAGGGCGATCCCGGACTCCCGGCGCACGGTCCACAGCAGCGCCGGGACGATGAGGAAGGCGAAGTAGTAGGAGGTGAGCTCGACGGCGAACGGGATGAAGGCCGCGCCGAGGGCGGCAGCGATCCACGGCTCCCGGTGGCGGATGGCGGCCCTGGCGACGAGCGCCAGGGCGATCAGGGCGATCGCCGCCGCCCAGCCGCGCGAGCGACTCCAGGCTGCGAGACGGGCCTTTTTCCACCGTGCCCAGGGCTCGGGCGCAGTCTCGGCGTGCAGCCTGCGGCCGATCTCGTCAGGCCGAAAACTCACCACGGTCCGCAGTCCCATGTGGTTGGTGAGCGGCGTCGCCTGATGCTTCACGGTGTTGGCGAAGAACTCGCGATAGGCCGCGGGACCGCCGCCGACCGCCAGACTGACGGGAACGAGAAGCGCGGCAGCCGCCACGCCGCCGGCGACGAAGCGCAGATGGGGGCGGAGCGCCTGCGCCGAGAGCGCGCTGCGAATCCGGCCTCCGAGCGGGCCGCGCGCTGCGACGAAGCCGCGGACGAGCTCGGCGCAGAGCAGGGCCGCCGGCCCAGCGGCAAGGAAGATCGGGAAGACGCGCAGCAGGGCTGCGTAAGCGAGTGCCGCGCCACCCAGAAACGGCCGCCCGCGGCGCAGGCAACAGACCGCGGCGACGGTGAAGAAGAGCCAGTCCCAGCGCAGGAAAGCGCCGCCGGTCCAGAAGAAGCGCGCCGGGAACTCGGTGGCCAGCACGAGGAGGCCGACAGCCGCACCGGGCACTCCGAACGCCCAGAGCAGGACAGCGATCATCGCCGCGAAGTAGAGCGGGTCGATCAGGGCGAGGAGGAGGATCTGGCGGTCGCTCGCCGGCCCGAGGTTGGCGAGCAGGGAGCCGGCGACGTTCCAGACCGGAGTTGCGTTGAAGCCGTGGTCGCCGAAAATCTGGTCCCATCGGCCGGCGCTCTCACGGCCGCGGAACCAGGCGACGTCCTGTCGAAAGGTCCGCCAGCGCTCCGGCGTGAAGTGGTCGGTGCAGCGTGCTGGATGTGCCAACAGGTCGGCCGTCGATTCGAGGCGGTTGGTGCGCAGGTTGCGGATGCTCCGCTGCTCGGCATGAGCGCGCCGGACAGCCCAGGCCGCCGCACTTTCGCCCTCTTCCGGCGTGGCGTCGGCGATGGTCGCGCAGTCGTACAGCCGGTCGTACGAGAGCTCGCGAAAGTACTTCGCGCCGAGGTAGTAGTGGAAGGTGTCCCAGCCGTGCAGGAACGAGCCGAAGTGGAAGGCGCCGAAGTTGAAGTAGGTGAGCGCCGCCACCAGGCCGAGAATCGCAAAGAGTCCTCTCCGCCCTGCGCGAACGGGAGCGGAGCGGCGCCGACGGAGGTCGAGGAGCAGAAGGGTCAGTCCGGCCAGGGCGAGCGAGAGCTCCCACCAGCGGCTGGTCGTGTCGTCCCACATGACTCCCGCGCCTTGGGGCGAGCCTGCGACCGGCGAGTCGATCACCTGCAGGCGTGGCTCCCAGCCGGCGGGCTCGGTGCAGAACGCCTGCACTTCGGAGATCGACGCCCTTCCGTCGCCGCTGGAGCTGCCGACGCGCAGGTAGCGCACCGTCGCTGGCGGCGTGCGCAGGGCGCGAGAGCGCAGACCGTGTTGCCCGGCCAAGCGCGGAACTTCGCCGAGCGCAGCGAATCCGACACCGTCGATCGAGCCCTCGACGAGGTAGGTGTCGTTGGAGTCCGCCTGGACGAGCAGGGAACGCAGCACACGGTCCCTGCCGAGATCGAAGGTCACTCCGCTCGCCTCGGAGAGCATGCGGACGGCCAGTGCCGAATTCCAGGCGCCGCCCTCGGGCGCGACCCGGCCGTCGGTCAAACGGACGGGGTCGCCTTCGACTGCGCCGGTGGCGGTCGGCCGAAGACCGGCGAGCAGCGAGGTCGGCGGGCAAGGCAGGGCGCCGGTGGGCTGCGCTTCGGTACGTGCCCGGAGGGGGGGAGTGCCCGCCAGGCAGAACGCCAGGGCCAAGGGGAGCGCGAGCGCACGGCGGCGGCGAAAGGGCGGCGTCAACACGAGATTCGGCTCCCGAAGATTGTAGTCGTAGATTCGGCGACGCCGGAGTCTCCGGGCCGCACCAGCAGGGACAGTCGCTGGAGAGCGGTGGAACAGCTGGTCGAGCACCGGAATCCGTCTTTCTCGAAGGCGAGTGTTCCGGTCGCGGGCCTCGGCTGTCCAAGTCGGTGAGTGGGCTGCGGCCGGCTTCATTGCAGGGGGGGGCGCGATCCCCTAGAGTTCAGCGGTGGGCTTGCCCACAGGGAGCGGAGCGATGCGGCAGCGGAGATGGGACGACGATCGCCCGGAAGGGCGCCACCGGAGCCGGGCTTTTTGGCTCGCGGCGGCGCTCGCCTGGGAGGCGCTGGCCGCGGGTCCGCCGGCGAGAGCGCTCGAGATCGAGCCGCTGATGCTCCGCGTTCAGGACGCCGTCGGTGCACCCGGCGAGCAGACTGCGATCGTCATCCGCACCTATGCTTCGCGCCCGGTCCGCCGCGGGCGGCTGGCATCGGTCGTCGCGGCGGCGACGGGGGTCCCCGGCGAGGCGGCAAGGCTCGGCGCCACCGCCACTCCGATCCTGAGCTGCGACGCGGCGATGGTCTTCAGCGTCAACGGGGACGTCAGCGCTCCCGTCTGCGGCTTCGATGTCCCGACGCAGACGTTCGACGTGAACTTCGAATCGCTTTCGGCGACGATCAACGCGCGGGACGGCGTCTTCGGAGTGCTCTATGTCACCCTCGCTCCGGACGTCGTGCCGGGCGACGAGTACACGATCTCCCTCGACCTGGGTGGCTCCTTTCTCGACGATCCCGAGGACGACCCGGTGCTGCTCGAGACGCGCGCCGGAACCCTGTCGATCCGAGCGCCGACCGATCCGGTGAGCTTCTCGGTGGACGGCGGCAAGGTCCAGCCCGGCTCGGGGGCGGAGATCGAAGTGGGCACTGCCGAGCCGTTCGACCTGAAGCAGGGCCGACTGCTGATCTCCTACGACCCGGCGATCGCCACCGAACTCCCCGCGGTCTCGGCCGATCCGCGCCACGGCGACGTCGCCCTCACCGTCTCGTACCCGCAGGCGGGCAGGGTACAGATCGACTTCGCTTCGGCGCTCGAAGACTGGAACCGCGTACCGGGCGACCTGCTGATCCTGCATTTCGGGACGCCCGCGAGCGTGCCCGTCGGCACCGTCTCTCCGCTCGCGTTTCTGACCGGCCCGAACGAGAGCGCGCTCGTCGCGCCCGGCTCGATTCCGCTGCAGGTCGCCTGGGGCCAGAACGGCATCGAGTTCCAGCTCGATCCCGGCATCTTCAACGACGGCTTCGACGTCGGCGACAGCGGCTTCTGGTCCTACGTCCCCTGACTCCGAAGGGGCACGGAAGCGGGAAACGATGAAGGGACACAGACCTCTTCGTGTCCCTCCATGGTGACCCGGCTGCGGGGCGGCTCTAGAACTGGCTCCAAAGATACTGGTTGGTCACTTCGTGATGGAACTGGATCTCGCTGCGCTTGACGCGGGTGCCCAGGGCCTTCGGGCAGCGCTCGGCCGAGGCGAGCTTCAGATCGGCGTACTTGCCGTGCACCTCTTCGCCGATGAGCTCCATCGCCCAGCGGCTGCCCTTGAACAGGCGTAGCCCGTCGTAGATGTTGTCGGGCAGAAAACGCGTGCGCTGCCGCTTGCCGTCGTTCTCTTCCGCCGCGAGGGGGCCCTCGATGCCGGTGCGAATCACCGAGTAGATCGCGAGGTAGGGGTTGGCGTCCGGAGCGATCGAGCGCACCTCGACGCGCGCCGACTTCTCGTTGCCGAGCGGAATGCGCACCATCGAGCCACGATCGATCGCCGAGGCCTTGATCTGGTTCGGGGCCTCGAAATGCGGATCGAGGCGGCGGTAGGAGTTGACGCTCGGGTTGAGGAACAGGCAGATGTCGTTGGCGTTGGCGAGGATGCGGTCGATGAAGTTCCAGCCCAGAGGTGTCAGGCCGTCCTGCCCCTTCTTGTCGTAGAAGAGGTTCTTGCCCTTGCGCGCCAGCGAGACGTTGGTGTGCATGCCGTTGCCGTTCACGCCGGTGACCGGCTTGGGCAGGAAGCAGGCGGTCATGTCCATCCGCGCCGCGACCTGGCGGGAGAGGAGCTTGTAGAGCTGCACCTGGTCGGCGGCGATCGTCGCCTCGGTGTAGCTGTAGTTCATCTCGAACTGCGAAGGGGCGACCTCCGGATGATCCTTCTCGTTGGCGAAGCCCATCGCGCGCTGGACTTCGGCGGCCGTGTCGATGAACTGGCGCAGCGCGTCGCCGGGCAGCGAATGGTAGTAACCGCCGGTAGAGATGAAGTCGAACACGCCCGTCTCATGGTAGTGGCGCTCGGCGTCGCGACCCTTGAACAGGAAGCCCTCGATCTCGTTCGAAGCGTAGGCCACCGTCTGGTCCTTCTTCCACAGCTGCTCGCCGAAAGCCTTGAGCTTGGCCCGCATGTCGCCGCGGTAGGGGCTGCCGTCGCGCTCCTGCACCTCGCCGAAGACCAGGATCTTGCCGGCGCCGAAGATGTCCGACGGCAGCCAGTAGAACGCCGCCCAGTCGATCGCCAGCCGCAGGTCCGACTCGGCCTGCTGCGAGAAACCGCGGATCGAGGAACCGTCGAAGGTCAGGTTGTCGGCCGACCCGAGCAGGAACTTCTTGTCGTAGTCGAGCATATGCAGCCGGCCTTCGAGGTCGGTGAAGCAGACCGTCACCGCCTTGATCCGGCGCTCGTCGGTCAAGTACTTCATGCGCGCTTCCTGGATCTTGCCCGCGTCCTTGCGCGCCAGGCGGTCGGCCTTCGCCTGGAGGTTCATCTCTTCGAGCTTGTCGTAGGGGATTTCGAGGAAGTCGCGGAGGGCGGTGGTCATGTCGATCTCCTTGCGTTGTGTAGTTTTAGCTTTAAAAGCGCTCCACTTAAGCTAAAAACTACCACAATAAGAGGAAAGACAAAAGACCAGTAAAGGAAGGACCGCATTCCGGGCTTCGGTGACGAAGGCGTGGCGCCTGCCGGCGGACGGGATTCGAGCAGCGCAGGGCGCGAGATGGGAGGAGAGGGGCCCACGAGCGCCCGAGCAGCGCAGGATCCCGTCCGCCGGCAGGTGCCGCGCCGGGCCGGGCCAGGGCGCGCCCGGGCCGCGAAGCAAAAAAAAGCCCGCTGAGCGCTAGCCCAGCGAGCCGAGAAGTTCGGGGTGAGGCGGCTGCTCAGCCCGCCGGCGGGATGCGCAGGACCTGGCCGGGCTAGATCTTGTCCGGGTCCTTGAGAATCGGCTTGTTGGCTTCGAAGATCACGGTGTACTTGCCGGCGTTGCCGTAGAACTTCTTGGCGATCTTCGACAGCGAGTCGCCGGCGACCACCGTGTACATCTGCGACTCCGGCTCCTTCTTCTTGGTCTCCATCCTGTCGTCGACGCGAGCGATGCCGATCACGTTACCCAACGCCAGCACCACCTTCTCGCGCTCCGCCTGGTCGTCGACCAGGCCGTGAACGACCGCAGTATCCCCCGTCACGTCGATCTTGAGCTCCTCGACCTGGAGCGAAAGCTCGGCGAGGAGCTTTTCGAGCGCCTTGCGGCGCTTCATCGCGTCGAGCTCGGCGGGGGAGACGGTATGCGTTTGCGGCTGCGCCGGCGCGCCCTTCGCCGGGCTATCGTCCTTGCCGAATACGGAGGCTCCGGCGTTCTTCACGAAATCGAAAAGACCCATGGGGATCTCCTTTCCCGGCTAGTGTACCCCTCGGCGGTAACGATCAGGTTTCGAGACGAAAGAGCAGGTGGGCGGCCGGACTCACGCCGTACTCCTGCACCAGCGGATCCGGATACTTGGGCTCGGCCGCGATGCAGCGATAGCCGTGCGCGGAGACGATGCGGGAGAAGTCGGCCCCCTGATTGGTCAGCATCGTGATGCCTTCGGCGCCGACGGCGTTGGGGACGATCATCAGGTGTTCGACCCGGGCTCCAGCGAGGAGGGCGATCCAGGCGTCGATTGCGGCGAGAGAGCATTCGGAGAAGCTGTGGATGTTGACCGCGACGTCGA
>JBPOHI010000234.1:0-24275 GCA_052035735.1 Acidobacteriota bacterium | reverse complement strand
AGGCGGCCGAGGAGCGGAGCGAGCCCCTGCACGTCCTTGAGGCGGGCGATCGTCGTCAGATCGGCGCGAATTGGATCGAGGGCGGCCTTGTCGATCGCCGCCAGGTTCATGCAGGCGCCGAAGTAGTCGCCGAGCTGGCGCAACCCGGCGTCCCCGGTCTGCGGATTCTGCGCCGCCTCTTCGAGCAGGCCCCAGAGGTACTGCTGGTTCTCGTTGTAGAGCTTGCCGTAGACGCTCCACCGCGACTGGTCGGCAGGAAGCGGATTCTGCGCCCGCCAGCCGTTGCAGGAGTAGGCGTAGAAATCGACGCAGGGATCGATCGACCGGTCCATGAAGGAGGGCTCGAGGCTCGGGGTGTAGGGCAGCGCGGCCAACGGGCGCGGGCCGCCGGTCGCCTCACTTCCGGCGAGCGGCGCGGCCGACGAGGCCACCGCGCCGAGCGCGGTCGGGAGGACGGGCTCAACCGGCGAAGCCGGTGCCTGGCCGAATGCGGGAAGGTTCGCGCCAGCCGCGAGCAGCGCCAGCACAGCGAGGACGGTCGGTCGATCCCGGCGCTCGGACATCAGCCGGCCACCTTGACCGCGAAGCCGACGGCGACCGTCTCCCAGCGCATCTCGACGCGGTCGCCCTCGACCGCGAACTCCAACGTCTCGACCATGTCGTGGGCGGCCGGCTTGACGCCGAAGCGCAGCACGTCGCTCGCCGGCTCGTGCTTGTAGGCACCCCACTGATCGGCGACCTTGTTGAGCACCACCGTCCACTCGCTCTCGCCGGGGACGAGGAAGAGCGCGTAGCGGCCGGCAGGGAGCGACTGCCCCTCGAGGACGACGTTCTTGTCGAAGGCGATCGTCGTCGCCTCGTCGGCCCCGGCCCGCCAGAGCTCGCCGTAAGGGACCAGCGCGCCGAAGATCTTCCGGCCGGCGGCACTCGGGCGCCCGTACTCGATGACCACCTGGACGCCGCCCGCCTTCCCCTCCGCCTTGCCGTTCTTGCTCTTGCGCTCCTTGTCGTCGCCGCGCGCCGCC
This sequence comes from Acidobacteriota bacterium, assembly GCA_052035735.1. GTDB lineage: Bacteria > Acidobacteriota > Thermoanaerobaculia > Multivoradales > JAGPDF01 > JAGPDF01. Next base: position 23,250 of record JBPOHI010000234.1, on the reverse strand, counting down.
CAGCTCGCCGCCGCCAGGGCGAACAGACCGAGCACCATTCCACAGACCATCGTCTTGCTGCGCATCCCAGTTGCCTCCTGTTCGCGCGCACCCGGAGCGGGCGCGGCCGGAGGCGCCCTTGGCGGGCGCCCGATAGGCAGAGCTTACCGAAAGACGCGTAGCGCGTCCGGCCGCGGCAGGCCGCAGCCGGGCGGTGCTATCGTGCGCCACCGGCGCGCCGCTCGCGATCGTTCTGTCCCGGTTTGCCACAGGAGCACGTACCGAGATACATATGACCTCCGCCGACCTCAACGCCACCGTCGCCACGCCGCAGCCCTCCTTCACCGCGCCCGCACCTCCAGGCGGCACCGTCCAGGTCGCCTCCTGGCCAACAGAGAAGCCGCTCTTCGTCCTCATCCTCCTGCTCTCGCTGGGGCTCTGGGCGGTGCTCGCGATCTCGATCATCGGCCTCGCCTACGTGGCGCTGATCGGGCTCTTTCTCTTCTTCGTCCACCTCGCCTTCGTCACTCACCTGCGCGGCAGCGCGGTGCGGCTCGGTCCGGCGCAGTTCCCCGAGCTCCATGCGCGCGTGCTGGAGCTCGCCCGCACCGCCGGGCTCGCGCGCGAGCCCGAGGCCTATCTGCTCGAGTCCGGCGGCAACCTCAACGCCCTGGCGACGAAGTTCTTCCGCGGCCGGATGATCGTCCTGTTCTCGGATCTACTCGACGCCTGCGGCGACGATCACGCGGCGCGCGACATGGTGATCGGGCACGAGATCGGCCACTTGAAGGCCGGCCACCTCGACCATCTTCTGCTCACCGGGCCGGGCCGCCTGATGCCGTTCCTCGGCTCCGCCTACTCGCGCGCCTGCGAGCGCACCTGCGATCGATGGGGGGCGGCGCTTTGCGGCGAACCTGCCGGCGCCGTGCGCGGTCTGGCGATTCTCGCTGCCGGCGGCAGCCATGCGAAGCGGATGAACCTCGAGGCCTACGTCGCCCAGCGGCGCGACCTCGACACCGGCTGGATGACCCTCGGCAGCTGGCTCTCCGCCTATCCGCCCCTTTCCGAACGCGTCGAGCTGCTGGCACCGGCGCTCGCCACCGGGCTGCCGGCCAACAGCCGCGGACCGCAGCGCGCCGCCGGCATCCTGGCCCTGCTCATCGTGCTGCCGACGATCGCCTTCGCCGCCGCCGGCGCCATCTGGGTGATGGCGATGGCCAAGCTCGGCGGCGGCAGCGATCTCGCGGCCCTGCGCGAGTCGCTGAACGAGCCGCCACCCGCGCCGCGCGTGGTCGAACCCGCGGCGGTCGTGGCCGCGCGCCAGCAGGTGGCGGCCGATCTCGAGGCGCTGGCCGGAGTGTTGCGCGAGCACCACGCCGCCACCGGCAAGCTGCCGCAGTACGAATCGGAGATCGACGCTCTCTGGGCGCGCTATCGCAGCGACCTCGACTTCCCGAACGACCCGTTCACCGGCGAGGGCTACAACTACGTCCTGACCGACGGACCGTCGGGCCTGCTCTACTCGGCCGGCCCGGACGGCGAGACGGCCACCGACGACGACATCGACTACCACCTGGACCTGGACGCCGGAGGAGCCTCCTGAGGGGGCTCCTGCTGCTCGCGCTGGCGATGACGACCTCGGGTTGCGCCGCGTTGCGGCCGGCGACGGCGCCGCTGCGCACGGTGACGCTCACGGACGCCACCCCTCCGCCCGGCGCGGGCACGGGGCGATGCCTCGCGGTGCTCTTGCCTGGCCGCCTCGACCGGCCCGAGAAGTTTCGCCAGGCCGGTTTCGTGGAGGCGGTGACCGCGAGGGGCCTCGAGCTCGATCTCGTCGCGGTCGATTCGCACCTCGGCTACTTCCGCGAGCGCACGATCGTCGAGCGGCTGCGCACCGACGTCATCGCCCCGGCGCGCGCCGCCGGCTACGGCACGATCTGGATCGTCGGCACGTCGCTCGGCGGGCTGGGAGGGCTGCTCTACCTGCGCGACCACCCGAGCGACCTCGACGGCGTCTTCGCCATCGCCCCCTACCTCGGCTCGCCGGCGGTGATCGCGGAGATCGAGGAAGCCGGCGGACCGGAGAGCTGGCGCCCACCGGCGACGCTCGCCTCCGCCGACGTCGGGCGCGAGCTGTGGAGCTGGCTCGGCCCGTGGGCGAGCGCTGCGCCGGAGATACCGCTCCACCTCGCGTGGGGAACTGCCGATAGCTTCGACCGCGCGAACCGTCTGCTCGCCGGGCTCCTGCCGCCGGAGCGCGTCGCCACCGATCCCGGCGGGCACGACTGGCCGGTATGGCAGCGCCTGTGGGAGCGCTTTCTCGATCGCGTGATGCCCGGCACGACCTGCGCGCCACGGCGCGTGCCCTAGCCGATCGACTCCGCCTTCTCGCGCAGCCCGTCGACGAACAGCGTCTCGGCGCGCTGAGCGAGCTCCTTCGTGCGCGCCCACGCGGCGTCGGCGCGGGCGCAGAGCTTCGCGGCCGCCTGCCGGTCGGCAAGCCCCGGCAGGTTGATGCAGACGTTCTGGAAGGCGCCGGAGGCCGCCGCCCGCGCCATCGCCGCGCCGGTGCCGGCGTCGGAGAGCGAGGCCTGCAAACCGATGGCGCCGATCTCGAGACAGAGCTCGACGATCTCCGGACAGGCTTCGAGCGTGCCCAGGGGGATCTCGATCGTCGCGACGGTGGCGACGATCATCGCCGCATCGCGGGCGGCGCGCTCCTCCGCGGTCTCTTTCGGCATCCGCATGGCGGCGAGGTAGGCGTCGAACGCCGAGGTGTCGGCATCGACTGCGGCGAGCAGTCGCGCCTTGATCTCCTGGCCGCGCACTGCGATGCGCTCGAGCGCCGGCTGCTTGGCCTCGAAGCCGCGCTTGGGGTGCGAGAGGTTCGCCACCATCGCCGCGAGACCGGCGGCGAGGGCTCCGCCGTAAGCCGCGACCGAGCCGCCGCCCGGCGCCGGCGAGTCGGAGGAGAGCTCGTCGGCGAAGCCTGCGAGCGTCATGCGGACGAGCGGCGCTGGCGAAGCCAGCCGCGCCTCGATGATCGCCGCCCGGGCATCGAACGGCTTGACCTCGGAAAGCCCGAGCGTCCGCACGGCGACATGGATCAGGGCGCTCTCCGGCACCCCGGTCGAGCGCCCCATGCGCGCGAGGTAGTGCCGGCCGGCGTCGAGCAGCGCCTGCCGCGGCACGAGACCGACGAGCTCCGAGCCGGTGACCCGGAGGCCGTGCGCGCGAGCGCGCTCCTCGCAGGTGTCGAAGACGACATGGAGCGGCGTCGCTTCGAGATCGGTGACGTTGATCGAGATCTGCGCGCAGCCGAACTCGGGGATCGTCCAGCCGACCGCCTTGATGCCGGCGAGGAGGCCTGGATCCCAGATCTCGTCGCCGGCTGCGTCCTTCACCGGCTGGCCCGCGGCGTCGAGGCGCCGCCGGCCCTTTTCGCGGATGTCGAAGGCGATCCGGGTCGCCAATCGCTTGTCGACCGTGTTCAGGTTGACGTTGTAGGCGACGAGGAAGGCGCGCGCACCGATGACCGAGGCTCCGGCGCGCGGCACCATCGTCGCCGGGCCGAAGTCGGGGCGCCATGCCGGATCGGCGAGCTTCGCCGCCAGGCCTTCGTACTCGCCGGCGCGGATATCGGCGAGGTTGCGCCGTTCGGGGGAGGTGGCGGCGTGCTCGTAGAGGTAGACCGGAATCCCGAGCTCGCGCCCGACCCGCTCCCCGAGGCGGCGCGCGAGCTCGACGCACTCGGCCATCGTCACGCCTGCGACCGGGACGAACGGCACGACGTCCACCGCGCCGATGCGCGAGTGCGCCCCCTTATGGGTCGTCATGTCGATGCGCTCGAGCGCCGCGACGATCAGCTGAAAAGCCCCCTCGAGCACCGCCTCCGGCTCGCCGACGAAGGTGATCACCGTCCGGTTGGTTTCGGCGCCGGGATCGACGTCGAGCACGGTCACGCCGGGTACCGCCCCCGCCGCCTTGGCCACCGCCTCGTAGACCTCGGGGCGCCGCCCCTCGGAGATGTTCGGAACACACTCGACAACGCGCATGAGGCCTCCAATTCTTCCGATTCGAATCGTAGCCCGGAAAACGGCTCCAGCGAATGCCCCAGCCCGCGGCTCCTGGCGCGAAGAACTCTGGGGCGGTGCTGCGGCCCGCCGTCTCGCGGCGCAAGGGACCCTGCGCTTCTCGGGCGCTCGTGGGCCCCTCTCCTCCCATCTCGCGCCCTGCGATGCTCGAGTCCCTTGCGCCACGAGCCGGCAGGCTCGGGGCGCCTTTCGCAACTCTTCGCCTCGGGAGACGGAGAGCAGCAGCAGGTTTCGATAGTCTTGCCTCTCGCGGCTCTTCTCCTCCGCGCCCTGGAGCGTTCTCGATGCGCAGTTTGGTCGTCATCCTTTTCTTTACTGGAGCCTTTTCTACCGTCGCGCTCGCCGCCGACGCCCCGGTCGCGACGCGCTTGCCCGCGGGTCTCGCGCCCGATCTGACCCAGCCGATCGACGCCGAAGCCACGGCGCGCATCCGCAAGTACACCACTGCGCCCGATTTCAACTCGCCGCTCACCGACTACCTGCCGGCTTCGGCCATCGTGCCGGCGCCGCAGGTAGTGCTGGGCGACGTCGCCGGCGCCCCCGGCATCCTGCCCTACTCGGCCGACGTGCATCGCTACTTCCGCCTGCTCGCGGCGGCGACGCAGCGGGTGCAGGTCTTCACCATCGGCACCAGCGAGGAGGGCAGGGAGCGCATCGTCGTCGCGATCTCGTCGGAGGAGAATCTGGCGCAGGCGGAGGAGAACCGCGCCCGCCTCGGCCAGCTCGCCGATCCGCGCACGATCGGCTTCGACGACGCCCGCGCCACCGCGATCGTGGCGGCCTCGGTGCCGGTCTACTACATCACCGGTGCCATCCACTCGCCGGAGACCGGCTCGCCCACGGCGTTGATGGAGCTCGCCTATCGGCTGGCGGTCGACGAAAGCCCTTACGTGCAGAAGATCCGCGCCAACCTGATCACGCTCATCACACCGGTGGTCGAGGTGGACGGCCGCGACCGCATGGTCGACGTCTACCGCTGGCACCTCGCCCACCCCGGCTCCGTCTGGCCGCGGCTCTCGTACTGGGGCCACTACGTCGCGCACGACAACAATCGCGACGCGATGGGACTCACCCTTTCCCTGTCGCGCAACGTTCTCGACACCCACCTCGCCTGGCACGGGCAGGTGCTGCACGACCTGCACGAGTCGGTGCCGTTCCTCTACGACAACACGGTCGGCGACGGCCCCTACAACGCCTGGGTCGATCCGCTGCTCACCAACGAGTGGCAGCAGTTCGGCTGGACGAACGTCGCCGAGATGACCAAGCTCGGCATGCCCGGGGTCTTCACGCACGGCGAGTTCGACACCTGGAGCCCCGGGTATCTCATGTTCATGGCGGCGATGCACAACTCGGTGAGCCGCCTCTACGAGACCTTCGGCAACGGCGGCGCCGACACCGAGACGCGCGAGCTCTCGCCCGATCAGTACTCGCGCACCTGGTACCGTCAGGACCCGCCGTGGCCGCGCGTCGAATGGTCGCAGCGCAACAACAACAACTATCAGCAGACGGGTCTGCTCGTCTCGCTCGCCTTCGCCGCCGAGAACCGGATGCAGCTGCTGACGAACTTCTACACCAAGAGCCGGAGATCGATCGAGAAGCCGCAGCGCGAAGGCCCGTCGGCCTGGGTGCTGCCGGCCGACGACCGCCGCCCGGAGGCGCAGGCGGAGCTGCTCCGGGTGCTCGGCCGCCAGCATGTCGAGATCCACCGCCTGACGGCGCCGTTTTCGCTGGCCGAGGCGGCGGAGAAGGCCACCGGGGCAGAGACCGCGCCCGCCACGAGCGCAACGGGCTCCGGGACCGCAACGGCTCCGCGCCTCCTGCCTTCGGGCAGCTACGTCGTGCGCATGGACCAGCCGTTCAGCCGGATCGCCGATGCCCTGCTCGACCGCCAGTACTGGAGCCCCGACGATCCGCAGCAGCACCCTTACGACGACACCGGCTGGAGCTTCGGGGAGCTCTTCGATGTCGAGGCGCTGCGCGTCACCGAGAACAGGATCCTCGACGCCGCGATGACCCGGGTCGACGCACCCGTATTCGCCCCCGCGGGCGTCTCCGGCACGGGCACGGTCTTCCTCGTGGCGCACCGCGGCGCCGATGCCATGCTGCCGCTGCGCTATGCGCTCGCGCCGCAGGCGGGAGCGCTGGAGAGCGTGCGGGTCGAGGCGGCGACCGTACCGTTCCGCGCCTTGGCGCGGGAGTTCGCCCGCGGCAGCTGGATCGTCACCGGCATCGACCGCGAGCGCCTCGACGCCATCGCGAAGCGCCTCGGTGTCGCAGTCGTCGCCGCCACCGTGCAGCCGCAGGTCGCCACGCGCGCCGTTCCGGCGCCGCGCATCGCGTTGCTGCACAGCTGGCTCAGCACCCAGACCGAAGGCTGGTGGCGGCAGCGTCTCGACTTGCTGGGCGTTCCCTACGCCTACATCAGCACCCAGGACGTCGCGGCCACCCCCGCGCTCGGCGCGCTCTACGACGTCATCCTCTTTCCGCCCGTCGGCATGGGCGACCCGCAGCGCATCGTCACCGGGCTTCCGATGTGGGGCGAGCCGCTGCCCTGGAAGGCGACCGCCGAGACCCCGAACCTCGGGACTCCCGACGCCACCGACGATCAGCGCCCCGGCCTGGGCTTCGCAGGTCTCGAGCACCTGCGCCAGTTCGTGGAGCAGGGAGGCCTGCTCGTGGCGGTCGACGACACGGCGAGCCTGCTCATCGCCAACGGACTGACTCCCGGGGTCCGCGTCGCGGAGGCCGGCAGTCTCAAGGTCGTGGGCAGTATTCTCGACGCCCGCTTCCCGACCGAGACCACCGAGGGCGCGACCGCTTCGCCGGTCACCGAAGGCTTCGCGACACGCCTCTCGGTCTACAGCGCCGAGGGGATGAGCTTCGAGCTCTCGCGCCTTGCCGCCGGCGGCTTCGCGAGCGAGGAGGAGCCGGGGCGCCCCACCGGTCGCGGTGGCAAGGACGAGACCGACACGCCGCAGGGCCGCGCCTTCCCGGCAGCGGCTTCCGCGCCGGCGGTCGAACGCTGGGAGAGCCCGCCGCTCACCAGCGAGCAGCTGCGGCGCAATCCGAACGTCATCCCCCAGGCCCTCCTGCCGCGTGCCCTGCTGCGCTTCGGCGACTCCAAGACGCTGCTCGTCTCGGGTCTTCTCGACCACGGCAGCGAGCTCGCAGAGCGCGCCGCGGTCGTCGATGCGCCGCTCGGCAAGGGGCACATCCTGCTCTTCGCGATCAATCCGGTCTGGCGCGGCTCGACCATCGGCAGTCACCCGCTGGTGTGGAACGCCATCCTGGGTTTCGACCGCCTGAGCCCGTAGACCCGGCGAACCCTGCCGGCCGCGGGGGACCTCCCGGCTCGTCTATACTCGCGGCCAGTTCCGTGCCGACCTGCTCTACCTGTCACGCCGCCGTGCCGACCGCGGCCGCCTTCTGCCCGACCTGCGGCGCCACGACCGTGCGACCCGATCCGGCGGCGGCGACGGTCCTGCCGGACGCCTCGTTCACCGAGGTCGACCGGGGCGGAGAGCCACGACCCTCGCCGGCGACACGCAGCGCGGCTTCGGGAGAGGACTTCGCTCCCGGCGAGATTCTCGGACGGCGCTATCGCATCGTCGGACTGCTCGGCCGCGGCGGCATGGGGGCGGTCTATCGCGCCGACGATCTCACGCTCGGCCAGCCGGTGGCGCTCAAGTTCCTCTCACCGGAGCTCGAGCGCGATCCGGCGGCGCTCGCGCGCCTGCACGCCGAGGTGCGCAACGCCCGCCAGGTCTCGCACCCGCACGTCTGCCGGGTGCACGACATCGACGAGGTCGGCGGCCGTCACTTTCTCACCATGGAGTACGTCGACGGCGAGGATCTCGCTTCGCTCCTGCATCGCATCGGCCGGCTGCCCGAGGCCAAGGCGATCGAGGTCGGACGACAGATCGCGGCGGGCCTCGCGGCCGCGCACGAGCGCGGCGTCGTGCATCGCGACCTCAAGCCGGCCAACGTCATGATCGACGGACACGGCCGGGCGAAGATCACCGACTTCGGCCTGGCGGTGACCGCGGCGGAGGGAGTCGGGGAGCTCGCCGGAACACCGCCTTACATGGCCCCGGAGCTCTTCGCCGGCGGTGCAGCCACCTCGCGCAGCGACCTTTACGCCCTCGGCCTCCTGCTCTACGAGGTGTTCACCGGCCGGCGGCCGTTCGAGTCGTCCACCCTGCTCGAGTGGAAACGTACCCACGAGAGCACCGCCCCCGAGAGCCCGGCGCGACATGTCCGGGATCTCGATCCGATCGTCGAACGCCTCATCCTGCGCTGCCTCGAGAAGGACCCGGCGCGCCGCCCGGGCTCCGCAACCCAGATCGCCCTCGCGTTGCCGGGCGGCGATCCACTCGCCGCCGCGCTCGCCGCCGGCGAAACGCCGTCGCCCGAGATGGTCGCGGCGGCGGAGGCCGGCGAGGCGCTGCGGCCAGGCCTCGCCTGGACGGGCTTCGCCGCCGCCGCGATGCTGCTCGTGTTGCTCGCCTTCGCCAGCCGCGTCAACGAGTATCGCTGGGTGCCGATCGAGCGCTCGCCCGAGGTGCTCGCCGATCGCGCCGCCGGGCTCGCCGAGGAGTTGGGCTACGGCGCCGCGCCGGCGGGCCAGGCCTTCGGGTTCGAACGGGACGGGGCGTTTCTCGGTTGGGAGGCAGATCCACTTCCGCCACCGCTGCGCTGGCGGCGGATGGAGAAAGGCCAGCCGCTGGTCTATGCCTTCTGGTACCGGCAGGATCCGCTCCCCCTCGAGCCGCTGACCTTCGGCGGCGGCTGGCCAGAGGCCATCCATCGCGGCGACCCGCCGCTGCGCTACGCCGGCGCGGTCGAGATGATCCTCGACCCACGCGGCCGGCTGGTGCGCTTCGAGGGCATCCCGCCGGCGAGCCGCGAGCAGGCATCCGAAAACGACCTCCGCGCGGAGCCGTGGCCGCGTCTCTTCGCTGCGGCGGGCCTCGACCCCGCGGCCTTCGCCCCTGTTGAACCGCAGTGGGTGCCGCCGCGCTACGCGGACCGCCGCGTCGCCTGGCGTGGGGTCCACCCGGATCATCCAGACATTCCGCTGCGCGTCGAGGCCGCGGCGTTCGCCGGCACCGCTCTCTGGTTCCAGGTCGTCGCGCCCTGGGACGCTCCGCCGACGGCACCTCTCGGCGGGCTCGACCGCCCGCGCCTCGCGGCCGCGCTCCTCGCCGCGGCGGTCGCGCTGCTCGTTCTGGTCACTGCTGTCGGCGCGGCCCGGCGCAATCTGCGCGGCGGCCGCGGCGATCGCGCCGGTGCCCGCCGTCTGGCGAGCGCCGCCGCGATCGTGATGGCGTGCGCACAACTGCTCGCGCAGCGACTGCCGCTCACCCTCGCCGGCGTCTTCTCCCTCCTCCTGCGCATGGCCATCGTGGGACTCATCTCCGGCGCCCTGGTCTGGCTCGCCTACCTCGCGCTCGAGCCTTACGTGCGCCGCCACTGGCCGCGCGGACTGATCGCCTGGACGCGACTGCTCGACGGGGGGTGGAGGGATGCCCTCGTCGGGCGCGACCTCCTGGCGGGCGTCCTCGTCGGACTCGTCATGGCGGCGACCTTCCAGCTCTCCGGCTGGGCCAAGTTCTGGACGAACAGTCCGTACCGGCCGAACTTCTACCTCGTGCCGAACAGCCTCGACGGCCTGCGCTTCACCGCCGGACTCGTCCTCAGCCGCCTGGTGTTCAGTCTGGTGGTGGTCTTCGCGCTGCTGCTCCTCCTCGTCGTGGCGCGCCGGGCGCTCCGCCGAGAAAGCGTCGCCGCCGTCGTGCTCTGGGCGATCTGGTCGCTGGTGCCGATTCTCGTCGCCCTGCGCAGCTGGCCGTCGATCGCGGCGCTGCTCGTGGTCAACGCCCTGATCCTCTGGACGATCGTCCGGCTCGGCCTGGTCGCCGGTGCGACGGCGAACTTCATCAGCGGCACGATCCAGTTGTCGCCGGTCACCTCGGATGCCGCTGCACCGTATGCCGCGAGCTCGTGGCTCGTGCTCGGCGGCATCGCGCTGCTCGCCCTCTACGCCGCGCGCAGCGCGCAGCGCGGCCACCGTCTCGAGGTCTAGGGGACGACCGCCGACCAGGCGCCTGTAGCGCCGCTCTCGAAACCGTCGGCGAAGAAGCTCGTGGGTACGAAGAGCACCGCGATGCCGCGCGACAGGCAGCTCATCCAGAGCTCATAGCCGCCGGCGACGAGTCGCACTTCGAGGTCGGCAATCTGGGCGTGCGGCAGACCACCCCACCGCGGGCCACCGTCGCGCGGCGCAGAGTAGATCCCGGCTGAGTGGCCGTCGAACCACGCGAGGCCATGCGGGCCCGTTCCGTTGGGATCGAACAGGTTGAACCAGAGCCTGCCATCCGGAGTGACTGCGAGCGGAATCGCGCCGAGGGTCGCAATTCCGCCGAGCGCGGTGAAGTACTGATAGGTGCCGGCATTGGCGTCGAGCCGGAACAGGCCCTGCGTCGAACCGAGCCAGGCGATGCCGTCGGGTGCGGGAGCCACGGTACTGAACAGGTCGCTCTGGGTGTCGAGCTCCGGAAACTGGGTGTAGTCGCGCGAGTAGCGGTAGGTGCCGTCGGTGCGCGTGATCTCGGCCACGTTGGCTGCCCACACCGTCCCTGGTCGCGTCGGGTCCCTCCTCAAGGTGTTGCCGCTGGCGCCGTTGCTCGCGACGGCAGTCCAGCTCCCACCGTCGAGGTAGGAGAGAGAGTAGGCCAGCCCCAGCGACCAGAGTCGCCCCGCCGAGTCCTCGACCAGGCCGCGGCTCTCACTCATGCCTGCGAGATCGCTCCAGTCTGCGCCATCCCACTGCTGAATGCCGTTGTACATCGGGTTCAGCGCCACCGCTCCGGGCGCGGCCCGGACGGTGATGGCCTCGCAATTGTCGGTCGGAAAGGGCCAGCCCACGCCCAGGCCGTAGGTCACGGCGTTCCATCCCGTCCAGCGACTGCCGTCGAAATGGGTGGCGCCGCCGGCGCCAGGGCCGGCGTTGGCGCAGGCGTAGAGGTCGCCGGTCGCCGGATCGAGGGCGAGGTCCTGGTTGAACAGGTCGTACTGACTGGTGTTGGTGACGCGATAGCGCTGCCAGAGGCCGGTCACGGCGTCGCGTTTCGCGGCGCCACCGGTGCCAGTCGCCCAGACGTTGCCGGCGCCGTCGATGGCGAGATCGTCGCTCGAGGTCCCGGAGCCCCAGACGCCGAAGTCCTCCCAAATGGCGCCGTCGAAATGCCATACCCTGCTCAGGCCGTCGGCGAGCAGCGCCTCGCCGTCGCCGTAGGCGCGAAACGCCCAGATCGGCGGGTCGAGAGCCGGCAGGGCCGGCTGGGCCGGCACCACCCATTCGCCGGCCGGCGTCCGGTAGTCGAGGGAGTAGATCGGCGTCGCGCCGGAGAAGCCGACGAAGCGGCGCGCCCAGAAGTTCCCGCCGGCGTCGACGCAGTCCTTGCCGGGCATGTCGAGCAGGGCGCCTGGCGTGAAGGAGAACTCATGGTGCGTCCAGAGCTCCGTCGTACTGTCGAAGGAAACCAGCGCCGAGCTGTTCTCGCTGTCCGCCCAGACGATGTAACCGCCACCCGGCTTCGGCTGGATCGACAGCCGGCGAACCAGCCAAACGAGCTGCGGCCAGTTGTTCCCTCCTTGTGACTCGAGCCCGCCGCTCCAGTAGTGCCAGTCGGAGGTCGCCGGCGTATGCCGGATCACCCCCCCGAGCGCGCCACCGAAGCCGATCAAGGCGAACCAGACCGTGCCGTCGGGAGCGATCGCAACGTTGCGTGCGCCGCCGCTCGCGAGCGCCGGGCTCGCGTCCGCGTAGTTCACCAATGAAGTGGGGCCGACGTCGGGATCCATCTTCCAAACCCCGCGCCAGGTCGCGAACCAGAGATCGCCCTGCGCGTCGGCGGCGATGTCGCTCACCCGCGTCGTGCCGGTCAGGTCAGGGTGCCCGAGAATGGGATAGTCGACATTCGAGACGTTGAGCCAGCGGTTCTCCGCTTGCAGGAACTTCGAGACGCCGCCCTCTTCCACGCCTGGGTCATAGCCGCCAATCCAGGGATCGCCGTCCGGTCCGATGTGAATCGCCTGGTTGAAGTCGCCCTGAATGCCGGTGTTACCCGGACGGTAGTAGCGCCAGGAAGAGCCTGGGATCGCCTGCGCAACGACGACCGAAGAGAGGAGCAGCAGACAGGCAAGCAGCCTTCCGGAGCGGGCGCACATCGGGCTTCCCCTTTCGGTGCGGACTCGAACGCGCGGCCACCGCGGATCGACTCCTGTTCAGACAATTCACCGACCGGAGTGGAACAGTGCAGCGCCGCTGCTGCATCTTCGCAGGCGGGCGGCGGCGGCCGGCCCGCCCCTACGGACGGGCCTGATCTGGGAACGAGGGGGGGCTGGCTTGCGCCGCGCCTTCGAGCTAGAGCCAGCCGCTCTTCTTGAACTGGCGGTAGAGCACCAGGCAGAGGAGCACCATGCTGCCGACGACCAGCGGATAGCCGAAGCGCCAGCCGAGCTCGGGCATGAACTGGAAGTTCATGCCGTAGATCCCGGCGACCATCGTCGGTACGGCGATGATCGCCGCCCAGGCGGCGAGGCGCTTGGTCTCGTCGCTCTGCGCGACGGAGAGCAGCGAGAGGTGAGCCGCGAGCGCCGACCGGTTCGCTTCGGCGAGGTTCTCGACCATCTCTTGAATGCGCAGGAGATGGTCGTGCACGTCGCGGAAGTAGACCTGCATGCTCTCCGGGATCAACGGCCCCTCGAAGCGCTCGAGACGCTGCACGACGTCGACCAGCGGCGCGACCGCGCGGCGCAGCGACTGCAACTTGCGGCTGAAGTCGTAGAGGTCGGCGGTCGTCTCGCGGCTGCTGTCGCCGTCGAAGACGTCGGTCTCGATGAGGTCGAACTGCTCCTCGAGCGCCTCGACGACGGGGAAATACTGATCGACGACGAAGTCGAGCAGGGCATAGAGGACGTAGCCCGGGCCACGCGCCAGGAGCTCGCTGTCGGACTCGCAACGGCCGCGCAGGCCGACGTGCGACTTGAGCGAACCGTGGCGCACGGTGACGACGTAGCGCGGCCCGACGAACAGGTGCGTCTCGCCCAGCTCGAGCTCGTCCTCCGGGCCGGCAAAGTGCGCCGTGCGCAGCACGACGAACAGCGAGTTGCCGTAGCGATCGAGCTTCGGGCGCTGGTGGGCGCGGTGCGCATCCTCGACCGCCAGGTCGTGGAAGTCGAAGGCGACCTGGACCTGGTCGAGCAGCGCCTCGTCCGGCTCGTAGAGTCCCAGCCAGACGAAGAGCGTCGGATCGGCGAGCGCCGCGGGGATGCCGTCGATGCCCAGCGTCGCGACACGCACGCCGTCGCGATAGGCGGCGCAGTCGATGATGCCCCTCTCTACCGCCTCACTCACCGCCGGACTGGCCCCCCGCGGCGGCGAGCGCGCGCAGCTCGGCGAGCGCGTGCTCGTTTGCCGGGTCGACCTCGAGCGACTTGCGGTAGTAGATCGCCGCGAGCTCACTCTGGCCGGCCTTGGCGTAGGCCTCGGCGAGGCTGTCCCAGGCGTTGCCCGATTTCGGGTACTGCTCGGTGTTCAACCGCAACACCGCGATCGCCGCTTCGAGGTCGCCGGCCGAAGTCGACACGAGCAGCTCGTAGCCCAGGTTGTTGAGGCTGCGCTCGCCAAAGTCGAGGCCGCCGCCGCCGTAGAAGCGCTCGCGCAGCTCGGCATAGCGCGGCGCGATGGCCTTGCTGCCGTCCTTGCGATAGGCCGCGAGGAGCTCCTCCGCGAGCGTCGTCGGACGCGGGCGGCCCTGGTGACAAGTCTGGCAACGGACAGTGAGGCGCTCGCCGCTGGGCTCGATCTTCTGCAGATGCCCGGCGATCGCGCCCGTCATGCGCATCATCTCGCGCGCCCGCTCCTTGTTCGGATTGGCGTCGGAGGCGAAGTCGTAGGTGCCCAGAGGCTTGCCCTCTTCGCCGACGTGGCAGTAGTTGCAGCGCACGCCGAGCGCGCCGGTAAAGCCGCGCATCGCCGCGCGCAGGGCGTCGGGCCGGGTGTCCGCCGGCAGAACCTTCAGGTTCTTCGACTTCTCCGGCCAATCCCAGCGCGCCCCCTGCGCCTGGAGGGCGCAGGTCGATGCCAGGAAGAGTGCGGCGGCGACGAGCGAATGGCGGCGAAATCGGTCGAGCATCGGTATCTCCAGAGTGTGCCCGCATGCTAGCGCAGGCACTTCTCCCGACGGGCAGAGCGAGGGTGGAACAGGGTCTGGCAAGTCCCTCTTGCCAAGGCAAACCGGCGGGAATGCTTATGTTAGCATCGCGCCCGTGAAGCGGACGACGATCTACTTCGATCCCGAGCTCGAAGCCCTGCTCAAGGCCGAGACGTTGCGTCGGAATCAGCCGATGGCGGAGCTCGTTCGCGAAGCCGTTCGCGAGTACATCGTCCGCAGCCGGCCCGGTTCGCCGCCAGGCGCGGGCGAGTTTGCCAGCGGGCGCGCCGACACGGCCGACCGATGCGAGGAGATTCTCACCGAAACCGGTTTCGGCACGAGCCGCTGAGTGGCGATCCTCCTCGACAGCGGGATTCTCTACGCCTACTACGATCGCAGCGATCGCTGGCACCCGGCGGCCGTCGAGCTCATTTCCGCCGAGTCGGGTCGTCTCCTCCTGCCTTCGCCGGTCGTGCCCGAGGTCGACCACCTGCTCGGAACCCGGCTGGGCAGAGCCGCCCGGCAGCAGTTCTATCGCGGGCTCGTCGAGGCGAGTTTTCTGCTCATCGACCTACCGCAGGAGCGGGTGGCCCGCCTGCGCGAGATCGACGAGCAGTTCCCGGAGCTCGATCTCGGCTTCGTCGATAGCGCGCTGGTGGTGCTCGCCGAGACGACCGGAGTGAAACGCATCGCCACCGCCGACCGGCGACATTTCGAGCCGCTCGCCCGTGCGTTCGACCTGACCCTCGTGCCGGCTCCGCCCAAGGCGAAGACGCGCAGATGATCCCTTCATCCGGATGATCGGGTCTCGGCTGGGCCCCTACGAGATCACCGCCAAACTCGGAGAAGGCGGCATGGGCGAGGTCTATCGCGCCACCGACTCGCGCCTGAAGCGCGAGGTGGCGATCAAGGTCCTGCCGGCAGCGTTCACCGAGGACAAGGAGCGCCTGGCGAGATTCGAACGCGAAGCGCAACTCCTCGCGCAGCTCCACCACCCCAACATCGCTTCGATCTTCGGCCTCGAAGAGAGCGGCGGCGCCAAGGCGCTCGTCATGGAGCTCGTCGAAGGACCGACTCTCGCAGAGCGCCTCGAATCAGGAGCTTTCTCCATTGCTGAGAGTCTTTCGACCGCACTGCAGATCGCCCAGGCGCTCGAGGAGGCCCACGACAAGGGGATCGTCCACCGCGACCTCAAGCCCCAGAACGTAAAAGCCTCCAGTGAAGGAAAGACGAAAGTCCTCGATTTCGGGCTGGCGAAGGCCATGGACTCGTCCGGCGCGTCCTCGGCCGCCGCCGATCTCGCGCGCTCGCCGACGCTGGTGAACTCCCCGACGCTGACCGCAGCCCACGGCACGCAGATGGGCGTCATTCTGGGTACCGCCGCGTACATGGCGCCCGAGCAGGCCGCCGGCAGCGCGGTCGACCGCCGTGCCGATATCTGGTCGTTCGGCGTCGTGCTCTACGAGATGCTCACCGGCCGGCGCCTCTTCGACGGCGAAACGGTGTCGCACGTCCTCGCCGGCGTGCTCAAGGACACGCCCGATTTCGCCGCTCTGCCCGCCGCGACGCCGCCGCGCATCGTCGAGCTGGTGCAGCGCTGCCTGCGCAAGAAGCCGCGCGAACGCCTGCAGTCGATCGGTGACGCCCGCCTGGCGCTCGAAGAGGCGCTCGCCGATCCGCATCTCGGGGAGCTGCCCGCAGCGGGCGCTCCGGCGGTGGCCGCGTCCTCCACCCCGCGTTCGCCGCTGCCCTGGATCCTCGCCGCGGCCGGGCTCGCCGCCGCGGCGCTCTTCGCGGTGCTCTGGCTGCGTGTCGGGGAGACCGGTTCGGCAGGCCGCGTCGTCCAAGCCGCGCTGATCGCTCCGGGGGGCACGAGTTTCACCGACTACTTCGCGCTCTCGCCGGACGGCCGCCGCGTCGTCTTCGAAGCCTTCGACAGGGAGATCGGCGCGCGCGCACTCTGGGTGCGCGCGCTCGATCGCGGCGAGGCCACGAAGCTCGAGTCCACCACCGGCGGAGACACGCCGTTCTGGTCCCCCGACGGAGCCCAGATCGCCTTTTTCGCCGACGGCAAGTTGAAGCGCCTCGATCTCAGAGGCGGACCGGCGCAGACGATCTGCGACGCGCCGACGCCGCGCGGCGGCGCCTGGGGTCCCGACGGGCGCATCGTCTTCTCGCCCGCTTTCCGCGCCGGTCTCTCTATCGTTGCCGCGACCGGCGGCGCGCCGCAGCCGCTCACCGCCCTCGACGCGACCCGCGACGAGAAGAGCCACCGCTTTCCGGTCTTCCTTCCCGGCGGCAAGCAGATCCTCTTCCTCGCCCAGACGGCGGAGGGCGGCGCGCGCAACGACGCGAGCGCCATCGAAGTCCTCGACCTCGCGAGCGGCCAACGCACCCGGATCCTCAGCGCGAACTCGTCGCCACTCTATTCCGCCGCCGGCCAGCTGCTCTTCTGGCGCGAAGGCACGCTCTTCGCGCAGGCGTTCGATGCTGCGGCGCTGAAGCTCCGCGGCGAGCCAGCGGCGATTGCCTCGCCGGTCGCTTTCACCGGCAACGAACAGGTGCTCGCCTCGATCTCGAACGAGGGAACGCTGCTCTACCGCGCCGGAGCTCGTGGCAGCTTTTCGTCGCTGGTCTGGCTCGATCGCGCCGGCCTCGGAGTCAAGCCGCTACGGGAGAAAGAGCTCTTCGCCAGCTTCGCGATCTCGCACGACGGCGAGCGCCTCGCCTACTCGGTCAACACCGGTGTGCAGGGATCATCCGACCTCTGGGTCTACGACCTGGTGCGCGATACGGCGAGCCGGCTGACCTTCGAAGAGGGCAACGAGAGCCGGCCGGTCTGGTCGCCGGACGACCGCTTTCTCTACTACGACAGCGACCGGCGCAACGACGGCGCGATTTTCCGGCGCACTTCGGACGGCTCCGGTGCCGCCGAGGAGCTCGGTACGACGCCGCAGGGCATCTGGCCGCTTGCTGCCTCGCGGGACGGCCGCTGGCTCGCGGTCGGCAGCGTCGGCGCTTCGACGAATCAGGACATTCTGCGTTTCGACCTCGCGACCCGGGCGATCACGCCGCTCGTCGCGACGCCCTTCCAGGATGCGGGAGCGGCGATCTCGCCCGGCGATCGTTTCCTCGCCTACGCCTCCGAACAGTCGGGCCGCTGGGAGATCTACGTCCAGGCGCTCGGCGGAGAGCGTGGCCGCTGGCAAGTCTCGAACGAGGGCGGGCAGCGCCCGCGCTGGCGCGCCGACGGCGGCGAGCTCTACTACTTCTCGCGCCCGGACCGTCTGATGGTCGTTTCCGTCGAGTCCGGCCCGGTACCGCACTTTTCGGCCCCACGGGAACTCTTCCGTGAGCCGATCGAGAGCTTCGACGCCGCCCCCGACGGCCAGCACTTCGTCGCCCTGCGCTCCGCCGACACCGACGGCAATCGCCCGCTGACCCTGGTCACGAACTGGCCGCAGCTCGCGCCGCAGCGCTGACCGTTTAGCCATATTTTGCTATATTGCTAGCAATATGAAGACGACCTTCGACCTTCCAGACGCACTCCTGGAGGAAGCGAGGCGGGTTGCCGCGGCACGCGCGACGACGGTCAAGGCGCTGGTTGAGGCCGGCCTGCGCCGCGAGCTGCGCGAACGGGCCCGCAGCGCTCCTTTCGAGCTGCGCGACGAGAGCTTCGGCGGGCGCGGCCTGCGGCCCGAAGTCGAGAGCGCATCCTGGGATCGATTGCGCGAGCTGGCCTACGGCGGTCGCGGCGGAGGCGGCGAGTGATCGCGCTCGACACCAATCTGCTGGTCTACGCCCATCGCGCCGATTCGCCCTGGCACCGGGCGGCGGCGGACCGCGTCCGCGGGCTCGCCACCGGACGCGGCGCCTGGGCCATACCGTGGCCCTGCGTGCACGAGTTCCTCGCCATCGTGACCCACCCGCGCATCTACGACCCGCCGACTCCTCTCGCCAAGGCGATCGAACAGGTGAGCGCCTGGCTGGAGGCCCCGACGCTAGTACTCCTCCACGAAGGGCACGATCACTGGCCGGTCCTCGGCGCGCTGCTTTCTCGAGGCAAGATCGCCGGCCCGCAGGTCCACGACGCCCGCATCGCCGCCCTCTGTCTTTCCCACGGGATCAGTGAGTTGTGGAGCGCCGACCGCGACTTCAATCGATTCGGAGATCTGGCGGTCCGCAATCCGCTCGTCGAGTCCGCCAGCGACTGATGACCGGCCGTCAGGGCTCCGCGGGGTTGAGCTGCGCGATCACCGAGAACGGCAGGCGGTTGCGCAGCAGATCGATCGCCACGCGGCGCCCGGCGAGCGAGCTCACGAGATTCGGCACGGCGGCGACATCGTCGAGCGGCTGACCGTCGATCGCGACCAGAACGTCGCCGACCGCGATGCCTGCAACGGCGGCGGGCGAGTCGCGGAGCACGCTCTCGACCACAATGCCCTGCTGCCGCTCGAGATCGGCCTGCTCGCCCGCGGTCAGCGGCCGCGCGACGATGCCCAAGATCGCCGGCCGGCTCTCCTCCCGGGGCGCGGCGGCTTCCGGCAGCTCGGCACCGAAGTCGACCGCCACGATCGCCGGGTTCGCTGGATCGAAGCGCACCGGCACGGTGTTGCCCGGCTGGAACTGCCAGGTGGCGATGCGCGAGACCGTCGTCTTCTCGATCGTCGCCTCGAACGCCGGGCGATCGCTCGGCTGCACCCGCACTTTCATGCCGATCACCGGGTTGTCGTTGATCGTCCATCCGGTGTCCCAGACCTCTGCGATGCTGGCCCGGGCCACGACGCCGTTCTGCTGCAGCTCCTTGGACACTCCGCCGCCGAAGTGGACCATCATGCTCGTGCAGCCGGCAAGCCCCAGGCTGGCGAGGGCGAGCGACAGCAGGATGCCGCGAAACAGCGATCGGATGCGCTTCATGAGTCACCTCTCCCCGGGGCAGAACCTTCTACCTTCAGCGAATTTGCAAAACCTGCGCCGGCCTGCAAGAAGAGACGTCCCGCAGCAGGTTGCGGGGCCAAGGTGTGGCGACCCGGTCGGCGGCCTGTATAGTCGGGCGCTCCGTGACCCTGACGCCCGTGCCGGATATCCAATGATCGGCCGATGATCGGCCAACGCCTCGGTCCGTACGAGATCACCGCCAAGCTCGGCGAGGGCGGCATGGGTGAGGTCTATCGCGCCACCGACTCGCGCTTGAAGCGCGAGGTGGCGATCAAGGTTCTGCCCGCCGCGTTCACCGAGGACAAGGAGCGGCTCGCGCGCTTCGAGCGCGAAGCGCAGCTCCTCGCCCAGCTCAATCACACCAACATCGCCCAGATCTACGGCATCGAGACGAGCGGCGCCACCCATGCCCTCGTCATGGAGCTCGTCCCTGGTCCGACGCTCGCCGAACGCCTCGAGTCGGGGCCTCTTCCCTTTACTGAAATCCTCTCTTTCGCATTGCAGATCGCCGAGGCGCTCGAAGAGGCTCACGAAAAGGGGATCGTCCATCGTGACTTGAAGCCCCAGAACATCAAAGCTCCCAGTGAAGGAAAAGCCAAAGTCCTCGATTTTGGGTTGGCGAAGGCGATGGATTCTGCCGGCGGCGCTTCCTCCGCGGCCGAGCTCGCGCGCTCGCCGACGATCATGAACTCGCCGACTCTTACGGCCGTGCACGGCACGCAGCTCGGCGTCATCCTCGGGACAGCGGCCTACATGGCGCCGGAGCAAGCGCGCGGCGGCACCGTCGACAAGCGGGCCGACATCTGGGCGTTCGGCGTCGTGTTCTACGAGATGCTCACCGGCAGGTCGCTCTTCGCCGGCCCGACGGTCTCCGACACGCTTGCCGACGTCCTCAAGACGGCGATCGATTTCGCGGAACTGCCCAACGCGACGCCCCCGGCGATCCGGCGCCTCCTCCGCCGCTGCCTCGAACGCAATCCGAAGAACCGCCTGCACGACATCGCCGATGCGCGCATCGTGATCGAGGAAGTCGCCAGCGGCCGTAGCGAGGAGAGCGCGGCACCGGGCAGCGAAGGTTCGGTGAAGCGGGCGGTCCGGCCATTCGTCGCGGCGGCGCTCGTCGCGGGTCTCGCGCTGGGGGCGATCGGCGCCCGGCTCGCGAGGGCGCCCGGCGGGGCGGATGCGGGTACGCCTCCTCACGCCGAGCTCGAGGTCGCGGCGCCTGCGGGCCAGGTCTTCGTCAGCGGGCTCGCTCTCTCGGCCGACGGCCAGAGGCTGGCGCTCGTGGCGCGCGGCGAGGACGGCCGGACGGCGCTCTGGGTTCGCTCGCTCGACGCTCCCGAGATGACCCAGGTCGCGGGCTCGACGGACGCGCGCTACCCCTTCTGGTCGCCCGACGGCCGGCAGCTCGGCTTCTTCGCCCAGAACCGGCTCAAGGTGACCGACCTCCTGGGCGGCAGTCCCCGCACGCTCGCGGAGACGGGACCGAACACGGACGTCCGCGGCGCCACCTGGGGAGTCGATGACCGCATCGTCTACGCGCCGACGTTTCTCGGCGGCCTCTTCGCGATTCCTGCTGACGGCGGCCAGCCGGAGCCCGCAGCGCGCATTCCGGAGGGGAGCGACCTCGGCACCCAGCGCTTCCCCTGCTTTCTCGCCGACGGCCGGCGCTTTCTGTTCTTTGCCTCGACAGGCACCGGCGTCGAGCCTGGAGAGATCCACCTCGGCCGACTCGGATCGCTCGACTCGAAGCGGCTCGGCGCGGCCTCGTCCGCGGCGCTCTACGCTCCGCCAGGCCTTCTTCTCTTCGTGCAAGGCGACGCTCTCGTCGCCCAACGATTCGACGATCAGAAAGAAGAGCTGGTCGGCCATCCGGAGCCTCTGGGGATCACGCTCTCCGGCAGCATCAGCGTCTCCGGGCAGCGCTCGCTCGCCGTGTCGAGCCAGGGGACGCTCGTCTATCGCGCCGACAAGCGGAGCGCGTCGCGGCTGGTCTGGGTGGATCGTCGCGGAGAGGAGCTCGGCGACGTCAGCTCGCAGCGCGACATCTGGTACTACGGGCCGCGGCTCTCTCCCGACGGGCGCCGGCTCGCGGTCTCGCAGTACGAGCCGGGCTCGACGAGCGGCGGCATCTGGGTCCACGACCTCGGACGCGGGATGGCCCACCCGCTGACTTCCGGCGACGCGAGCGACGACACCCTCGCCACCTGGTCGCCGGACGGCGAGGAGATCGCCTACACCGCCGTCGGTGGAGCCCAGTCGTCCGGCATCTACCGGACGGATGCCCGTCAGGCGGGGGGCGCCCGCCTCTGGATTCCCAGCGAGCGGTTCAGGATCCCGTTCGCCTGGTTGCCCGGCGACGCGGGACTCCTCTACCAGGAGAACGACGCATCCGGCGGCTTCAGCCTCTGGACGATCGACCTCGAGGCGCGCGGCCCGGCGCGGCGCCTGAGCCCGGAGAAGGTCAGAGAAACCAACCCGGCCCTCTCGCCCGACAGCCGTTGGGTAGCTTTCGGCTCCGACGCGACGCGCCATCTCGAGGTCTATCTGCGCCGCCTCGACGACTCGACGGGCGCGAGCGCGCTGCGGGTCTCGGCCGACGGCGGCAACTTCCCGCGCTGGCGCGGCGACGGGCGCGAGCTGTTTTATGTCGACGACAACGGCCGGATGATGGCGGTGCCGGTAGATCTCGGCGCCCGGCCGACGATCGGCGTGCCGACAGCACTCTTCCCGGCGCTCCTCGAAGAGGCCGCTGACACCCAGTACGACGTGTCCCCCGATGGCCAGCGCTTCCTGCTCAACCGCACCCTGATCGAGGATCGCGTGCCCGTCTCGGTCGTCCTCGGCTGGCCGGCGCGTCTCGAACGGAGCGGCAGCCGATGATCGGCACCCGATGAGCGGAGAGAAGCTAGGCCCCCATGAGCTCACGGTCAAGCTCGGCAAAGGCGACGAGCTTCCACCGGCGGCGAGCGCTTCGCCGCGCACCCGCGCTGCGACCTCCAGCAGACAGCCGTCTAGGTCGATCTCGCCCCGCACTGGGGTCGTGAGGTCCGGCGACTCCGGAAGCTCGAGCCCTGGCCCGGCACAGGCTCGACCGGCGATCTAGAGACCGAAAGCGAAGCGCAACGCCTGATCGAGCTCGCGGTCGCGCTCCTCGGCCGGCGGATACTCGTGACCCAGGCCGGGATAGATACGCACGCGGGCCGTGGCGCCCGCGCGATGCAGCAGCTCGGCCGCGCGGCGGTTGTTGACCGCGGCTTCGTCGAACTCGCCGTTCATGAAGAACCATCGAGGGAACGAAGCGGGGAGACGCTCCGGGATTGGCGTCAGGCGCTCCTCGAACCAGCCGGCAACCGCGACCACGCCGGCATACCTCTCGGGACGGCGCGCCGCGATCGTCAGCGCGACGCCGGCTCCCTGCGAAAAGCCAGTGAGCACGACTGGCCCCACCGGCCGTTCGGCGGCAGTTCTCGCGATGGCCTGTTCGACCAGGTACTCGGCCTGTTCGACGATCCCCCAGCCGAACCCTTTGCCGACCGCCTCCTGCCCGCGCGGCACGACGAGGATCGCCCCCAGCCGGGTGGCGGCCGCACGATAGAGCTCGGCGAGCGGCGCCGGCGTGCCGCCGTAGCCGTGCAAGGCGACGATCAGCGGACGGGCGACGGTCCCAGTCGCCTTCTTCTGCCGCGGCTCGAAGGTGAGGAGCGGTGCGTTGGAAAGGAGCGGCTTCGCGCGCTCGAGCTCGGCGGCGTTGTTCGCCCGCACCTGATCGAGGGCGGCGGCGAAGCCGCTCGCGCCGCGGATGGCATCGAGGTCCTCGTCGCGCAGCAGGGTGGAGGTGAAGGCGAATCCGAGCTCGGCGCTGCGCGCGAGCGTCGCGACCGCCGCCGCACTCTGGCCGGCACGCGACAGCATGCAGGCCAGGTTATAGGCGTCGAGCGCCGAGTCGGGCCGGGCGGCGGCGAGCCCGTGCGCCGCAGCGACCGCCGTGCCCCAGTCGTGCTTCGCGGCCGCGCGAG
>JBPOHI010000154.1:0-1522 GCA_052035735.1 Acidobacteriota bacterium | reverse complement strand
AGATGGCCCTGCGCCTCGGCAAGTTCTGCGGCAACGGCCCGGGCCTCTGGCTCCGCCTGCAGCAGCAGGTAGACCTGTGGGACGCGGAACGCGCCATGGCCGGCGAGCTGGCAAAGATCTCGCTCGCGAAGGCGAGCTGAGCAGGCCGACACCGCCGACGCGGCGGGACTGCTGCTCCATTCCGCCGAACAGTGACGGAGTCTCGAGAGCGACTACGGCTGCGAAGCCGTCGCCGCCGCCCGGCGGGCTCACGGCAGATCGGTGGCGGTGAGCTGCTCGGGCGTCGGCGGCTTCTTCGCGCTCAGCACGAGCTCGGACACCTGAAGAATGCAGGCCAGCCCCGGCCCCCGCCCGGTGTCGCAGCAGTTGGAGACCTCGCGCACGACCAGTCTTCCGGATGCGACGAGCGTCTCGCAGGTCGCGATGGCCGACCCCAGGAAAAAGCGACGATCGGGTCGGGCGCCAGAACTCTGCCAAATGCCTGGCCGATCGGAGTACAAGGCTTCGGACGGTACGCCCCCTTTCAAAGAGTAGAAGGGCAAGGCCGAGTCCGCGAAGGCGATCTCGCGCGCGACGATCAGCACGCCCGGCTTTTCACGCAGCAGCTGCGTCGCGCGGGGGAGCGCATTGCCTGTCCAGTCCTCGTTCGTACGGCCGGCGGCTTGAACGAAGAGCTCAGTCGAAACTTCCCGCAGGACCTGATCGGAGCAGGAGACGACCTCGATCCAGAGCTCTCGCTCCGGCGGACGCGTGTATATGCAGGAGCCTTCCAAGGATTGCGCGATGGAGAGTGCCAGCAGCAGCGCCAGGAGCGGCCTCCACCTCCGGGCGAAGGCCCCGCCCGAGCGGGTGAGTCTCCGTTTCCACTCCGGCGTTCGCGGACCTAGCTCTGACCGGGAGCGCTTCACTCTTCGGGCTCGAGGAGCGCCCGCAGCCGCGCCAGCGATTGTGGCTCCCGATCCGCCACGATGGGTGCTCCTGCGGGTTCGACGACGTCACCCTGCAGGCGAAAACGGATGAGCTCCGGAAAGGCCGTGAGCGCTCCAGGGTGGCGGCCGAAACCAGCGACCAACATGCGGTCACCGACTGCGGCGGCCGGGTAGTAGCTGGATTCCGCTTGTAGAAACCTCGTTCCCCCGGCGTCGAACCAGCCGCCCTCCTCCAGGATGGAGATCTGCTCGCCAGCCGAATACGTCCCCCGCAGAACCTCTTCGATCTCGATGTCGATTCGGCGCGAGATCCTCCGTCTGTGACAGGAGTAGCCAGGCGCCACCTGCACAATCGTCCCTACCAGGACCTCGCTCGCGGGTTCGATCGCCTGCAAGGTCGAGATCGAGGCTTCCCGGCCTTCCGGCGCCACCCTCGGAACTACGGGCTCGCTTGCGCTCGAGAGGATGGATTTGTTCTGGATGGTCAGAAGGATCGTCTCGCGACAGACGTCGTCGATGGGTAGGGAATCCCATTCGCCGCTGGCGATCTCCTCACCAGACACGAAGTCACGCGTCGCGAGGTCGGGTCCGAG
>JBPOHI010000169.1:0-2208 GCA_052035735.1 Acidobacteriota bacterium | reverse complement strand
GTCCGCTGTCAAACGCCGCGCCTTCGTCACTTCGGCCACCGGCACCGGCGACCTGGCGAGCTGGGCGGGTGCATCCGGTGCCACGGCGCTCGAGCGCGCCGACTCGATCTGTCGATACCACGCAGCCGGCGGACAGCTGCCCAATTGGGAGACCTACCGCGCCTGGATCTCGGTCGAAGGCACCGACGCCTACTGCCACCTGCAGGGGCTCGCTGGAACCCGCGCCTCCTCCTGCAACGGCGCGCCTCTCCCCGGCGGTGGCCCCTGGTACCTCCCGAACGGCATCACGGCCTGGGGCGGCACCCTCGACCAGATGACCGGTCCGGAGGCCCTCCTCTACCGGCCATTGATGCTCGACGAGCATCTCGATCCGGTGTCGACCTACCTCTACGATCGCCTGATCTGGACCGGCACCGATCAGCAGGGCGTGCACAGCTACTTCCTGAGTTGCGAGGATTGGACCGACGGCACGAGTACGCCGTCGGGTATCGCGGGCGACGCTTACGGTGTCGGAGGGGATCTCTCCGTCGCGATGCCCACGCTCTGCGGCAGCCAGAACCACCTGCTCTGCCTCGAGCCAGGGCCGAGCGAAACCGTCGTTCCGCGGTGGGGCCCGGGAGCGCTCGCTTTCGTCACTTCCGCGCGGGGAAGCGGCGATCTCGGCAGTTGGCCCGAGGCTGACGGGCAGATCGGGGTCAGTGCTGGCTACCGCATCTGCCGCAACCTGGCAGCCGCGGCTCACCTGCCCGAGCCGTCGTCGTTCGTTCCCTGGCTCTCGACGACGGCGGTCGACGCGATCGACCGCCTGACGATCGACGGGCCCTTCCGGCGACCCGACGGGCACATCGTCGCCATCGACGCCGCCGAGCTGGTCGGCGTCGCCTTGCCCCGCAACAGCCTGCACCAGTTCGAGGACGCGACCTACCTCGCCCTCCACGAGAACGAAGTCTGGACCGGCACGCTCGTCGACGGCACGGCGGCCGCCACGGTGTGCGACAACTGGACCGAAGGCACCGCCGCTGCCGCCGGGCGGGGCGGCCTCGCGAGCGTCGGAGCGGTCGCGCAGTGGACCGACCACACCGGCTACACCTGCGATTGGGAGAATCGGCTCTACTGCTTCTCGAACGTCATCACGCTCTTCTGGGACGGCTTCGAGGGCGGCACGACGGCGCGTTGGTCGGCGGCCGCGCCGTAGCGGCTGCCGCCAACCCTCACGCCTCTACGCCTCGCGCAGCGCCGCGGTGACCGGCAGCCGCGCGGCGCGGATCGCCGGGAAGAGGCCGCCGATGAGACCCATGATGAGCGCGTAGGCGATGCCCACGAGCAGCAGCTTCGGCGTCACCGCGAACTTGAAGGCGACCTGCGAGAAGCTCTGCCAGTTGAGCGTCGCGGCCTGGAAGCCGTCGAAGCCGAAGTAGGCCGCGATCGCGCCGAGCACGCCGCCGATGAGCGTCAGCACCAGCGATTCGGCGAGCACCGAGATCACCACCGGCGTGCTGCGGAAGCCCAGGGCGCGCAGCGTGGCGATCTCGCGCGTGCGCGCCTGCACCGCCGAGTACATCGTGTTGAGCGCTCCGAAGACCGCCCCGAAGCCCATCAGCAGCGCGATGATCGTGCCCAGGCCGTTGATGATCTGGGTCAGACCTTTCGACTGGCCGGCGAAGTAGTCGCTCTCGCGATCCACCTGCACGTCGAGGCGCGGGTCCTTGGTGATCGCGTCCTTGAAGGTCTGGAAGTCGTCCTTCGACGCCAGCTTGGCGCGCACCGACTGGAAGAAGTTGCCGCGGTTGTAGGCCGGCTGCAGGACCGCCGCGTCGCTCCAGATCTCCGATTCGACCACCGAGCCGCCGTCTTCGAAGATGCCGACGACGGTCCAGTCGCTCTGCCCCCAACGGGGGGTGGCGCCGAGGTCGAGGCCGCGGAACTCGCGCGCCGCGGCGCGCCCGACGATCACCTCGTTGCGCCCGGGCTCGAACATCCTGCCCTCGACGATCTTCACCGTGCCGCGCACTTCCAGGGCCTTGGCCTGCACCCCACGCAGCGGCACGTTGGCGTCGGTGCCGGTCGAACGCTTCGGGATGTTGATCACCACGAAGAGCTCGGCCGAGGCCACCGGACCCTGGGCGTCGCGCGCGACACCCGGCGCCTGTTTGACGATGTCGGTGTCCTCGCGTCCGAGCCCGGACATCATCTCGGAGTCGTTGCCCG
>JBPOHI010000181.1:0-2985 GCA_052035735.1 Acidobacteriota bacterium | reverse complement strand
CATGTTCCTCGGTTTCGAGTGGAGGCTCTGGACGACCGGCACCCCACAGGTCCGCCTGACCCTCCTGACCGCCGCCCAAGAGCACATCCTCGCGCAGGAGGACGGCAAGGCCCGCCTGATGAAGTCGGTCACCACCCTCTCGCAGGCGTTCGCGTTGGCCGTGCCGCACGAAGAGGCGATGCGCATCCGCGACGACGTCGGCTTCTTCCAGGCGGTGCGGGCAGTGCTCGCCAAGAACACCGCCGGCGAGCAGAAGAGCGACGAGGAGCTCGACCACGCCATCCGCCAGATCATCTCCAGAGCGGTCGTCGCCGAAGGGGTCGTCGACATCTTCGCAGCCGCCGGCCTCAAGAAGCCCGACATCTCGATCCTCTCCGACGAGTTCCTCGCCGAAGTGCGCGAAATGCCGCAGCGGAACCTCGCCGTCGAGTTGCTGCAGAAGCTCCTCAATGGGGAGATCCGCTCCCGGGCGAAGCGCAACGTCGTCCAGTCCAAACTTTTCAGCGAGCTCCTCGACCAGTCCCTGCGGAAGTACCAGAACCGCGCCATCGAAACCGCCCAGGTGATCGAAGAGCTCATCCGCCTCGCCAAGGAGATGCGCGAGGCCAACGCCAGGGGAGAAGCGCTCGGCTTGAACGAAGACGAGCTCGCCTTCTACGACGCCCTCGAAGCGAACGACAGCGCCGTAAAGGTCCTCGGCGACACCACCCTGCAGAAGATCGCGCGAGAGCTCGTCGAGACCGTCAAGAAGAACGTCACCATCGACTGGACCCTGCGCGAGAACGTCCGTGCGCAGCTCCGCGTGCTGGTGAAGCGGATTCTCAGGAAGTACGGCTACCCGCCGGACAAGCAGGAGAAGGCGACCCAGACCGTCCTCGAGCAGGCGGAGGTGCTGAGCGGGGAGTGGGCGGCGTAGGCGGGTCCATTCATCAGCGACGGTTCATGATGGAATCTGGCCGATGAGCGTGGCGACTTCGATTCCTCGGACGAGCTGCGAAGTCGGAGCGCTCGAGACGCCATGAAACGTCGTCGCGGAAAGGCAGCCTCGCCGGTGGGCCGGGGCGACGAGAGGCGCGCGGTCGTCGCGTGGATCCGCGCAGCGCACGCGGCGGGGATGCCGCTCAACATCACCGCGGTCCGGCGCAGCGCGCCGGAGATCCTCACCGCCGCCTTCGCGGTCCGCCCGTTCTGGGGCTGGCGCCGCGCGATCGAGGCGGCCGGGCTTTCCTACGGCCGCATCGCGATCGAGCTCTGCGACTTCGTGCGCTGCGAGGCGTGCGGCTGGACGCGTCGATCGCTCATCCTGCACCTTTGGAAGCAGCACGGTTTCGAGGCCGGCGACTATCTTCGGGATTACCCGGGGGCGGAGGTTCAGGCCGAGACGTTGCGGGCGCAGCTGCTCTCGTCCGTCGGTTTCGCTCCGCACTGGGAGCCGCTGTGGAGCGACGAGTACCTCCTCGACCGCGTGAGCTGCTACGGCGAGAACGGCGCCTCGCTGAACGTGAAGAGCGTGACGCGAGATGACGCGGCGCTCGTCGCGATGGCGAATCTCCGCTTCGGCAGCTGGGACGAGGTGTTGCGGAGGCTGGGTCTCGATCCAGACGAGGTCCGGCTCGTCGAGCGCCAGAAGCACTACTCGCGCGCCGAGCTCCTGGCGGCGATTCGCGCCCGATACTCCTCCGGCGCGCCGATGAACGCGGCCGCGGTCTTTCGCGAGAGCAATCCGATCTGGACCGCCTCGCGAAAGCTGTTCACGAGCTACCCGAAGGCGCTCGCCGCGGCTGGCCTCGACCCTGACGCGCTGTGCCTTCAAAAGCGTTACGGCCGGGAGGAGACGCGCCAGTTCCTCGCTCGCGTGCGGCGGGTGGCGGAAAGCCGCGGATCCCAACACGCCCGAGAGCTTGCAGAGTTGCATCGCGAATGCGGATCGTTCGTCCGCCAGAAGTACGGCGGCTTCCGGGAGCTCGCCCTGCGGCTCGGTGTCCCGGCCTGGCGGTTGATGAAGGGGGGAGGGTGGAACCGGGCCGCCGTCGCCCACGAGCTGCGGCAGCGACATCGCCGTGGCGAGAGCGTCAGCCCGGGCCGTCTCCACACGGAGAACAAGCCGCTCTATCTCGCGGTGGTGCGCTATTTCGGGACGTTCGAGGAGTGTTTCGAGCGTCTCGGCCGTCCCGCTCCCGCGGTCGGCGGGGTCCACCTCGCGTTGCTGCGCGATCCGGTGGTGCTGCTCGCGGCGATCCGCGTGGCGTACGAGCGAGCGCCGGCAGCCGGCGTCGTCACCGGTACGGACATGCTGCGCTACACCAAGCTCGCCTGGCTCTCGCGGCTGCACTTCGGCTCCTGGGACGAGGGTCTCCGGCGGGCGCTTCGAGGCGCGGCCCGAGACCGGCTCGACCGCGTGCGCTATACCGATCCGGTGACGGTCGATGCGGATCTCGCCCGCCTGGTAGACGGCAGCTTCCGCGGCGGCGCGGCGAAGCGCCAAGCGCTCTTCCTCGCAGCGCACCGGCTCAGGGACTCGGTCCTCGAGGCGCTCGAGGATGCGGGTGCGAGCCGCCGGCGCGCGCTCGCGATGGCGATTCTCCCGGACTCGAGGTATCCGAGCGGCGCGGACGTGCTGCGCGAGCTGAAGCGCCGGGGACGAGCGGGGATCGAACCGATCGCCCGCCACGTCAAGACGGGGAAACTGGCGGATCTGGAGCTTGCGAAGGCGGCCAAGCTCCTGTTCGGATCGTGGGAAGGGGCCGTCGCGGCAGCCGCGGCCGGATCGACCAGACCGGCGGCGAGCAGCGGTAGAATCGCGTTCGCAGTCAGCGGGAGAGAGTCGCCATGAGGGCCGAGACGCGACCAGCGATCGAGATTCCGCGCGACGAGATCGTCGACTTCTGCCGCCGGCATCGCGTTCGGAAGCTCGCCCTCTTCGGCTCCGTCCTGCGCGACGACTTTACCCCCACGAGCCCGTGAAGAACGTCCGTATCGACGGCG
>JBPOHI010000111.1:0-2103 GCA_052035735.1 Acidobacteriota bacterium | reverse complement strand
ACCGGCAGATCGCCCTTCACCTCGGCCTGTCGATGCGCACAGTGGAGAATCACCGCGCCAACCTGATGGGCAAGCTGGGTGTCGCGAGCCGCGTCGAGCTGGTCAACTACGCCGAAGAGCACGACCTGATCTGAAGCCCACTCCCGGCCGTTCTCGCGCGGCGGACCGGGTAGTTTCCACCTGGTTTGCGGCGGGTCCGCAGGTGGAAAGCACGGATCGACTCGACCACCGAGCAGGCTAGCCTGCGCGTGGTCGCAGCTGTCGAGCAGCAGTCCGGACCGTCGCCCAAACGTGGGGCGGCTTTTCGGACGGCTCCGAGTGGCTGATCCTGGAATCGGAGCTCCTCATGAACGCAAAGCACTCGCTTCTTTCGGCAGTCGCGGGCTGGGCCGCGCTTCTCGCCTGTCCGCTCCCGATCCCGGCCGGAGCCGAAGGAATCTCTCCGCCGCTCGGCGCGGCGGCCGGCTACATGGTGCTCGGCGCCAACCCGATCCCGACCTCCGGCACGGTCACCTGCACCGATACCGGACCGGGTGGAACCCTCGATGGCAACATCGGCACCACCTTCACCTCCATCACCAACACCGGATGCGCGATCACCGGGACGATCGATGCGCCGGTCGGTGCGGCGGTCGCGGCGGACTTCGGCGCCGCGTTGAGCGCGCTCGACAGCCTCAATCCGACCTGCGACGGAGTCATTCCGACCACCAGCACGAGCCTGCCACCGGGGGTCTACTGCTCCACCGCCGGGACGACCCTCGGCGCTGGCGTCACCTTCACCCTGAGCGGCAGCGCAACCGACGTCTGGGTCTTCAAGGTCGGAACTTCCGGGCTGGGTGCGCTCACCACCAACAGCTTCCAGATGGTCATGGGCGGCGCGGCGCTACCCTGCAACGTTTTCTGGTGGACTGCGGAAGCTGCGACCCTGACCGACTCCAGTTTCATCGGAGGCATTCTCGCTGGCAGCGCAGTCTCGATCACGCGCGGCGACTTTCTCGGCCGGGCTCTGGCAGCCACCGACGCGACGGTGACCGACGCGGCGCCGATGACCTTCGCGGGCTGTGCAGCGCCGGCGACGATCTCCGTCAACAAGGACTTTCTCCCCGACAGCCCGGCCTCGGTGCCGGTCAGCCTGAGCTGCACCTCTGGCCTGGTGACGGCGACGCCGCTCAGCGCCTCGGAGATCTCGCCGGCGGTGTTCGCGGTCGGCGGTGCCACGCTGGGAGCGACCTGCACGGCCACCGAGACGGTGCCGGTCGGCTACCTAGCGGATCAGACGGATTGCGTCGGTGTGCCGCTGGGGGGAAGCTGCACGCTCGTGAACGCGCTCGGCGCCGACACGGTGACGGTCAACAAGGACTTCTCGCCGGACAGCCTGGGAAGCGTCCAGGTCGAGCTGATCTGCACTTCGGGCACGGTCGCCAACAGCCCGCTCGCGGTCGCCGAAGCGTCGCCGGGGATCTTCGTGGTGAACGGCGCCACGGTGGGGACGGTGTGCACGGCGACGGAGTCGGTGCCGGCGGGCTACTCCGCGGACGAGACCGGGTGCCTGAGCGTGCCGCTGGGAGGGGCCTGTACGATCACCAACACGCTCCTCGCCGTAGTCGAGGTTCCGACGCTCTCCGGGTGGGGTATGGCGCTGTCGGTCGGGGCGCTTCTGCTGGTGGCGCTCGGGTTGCTGCGGCGGCGGGCTGTCTCGGCGGACTGAGCCGCCCTGCCGCAGAAAAGGAAACGGGGCGCTCACGCGCCCCGTTTCCTTTTTGATCATGCGTGAAGGAGGCCGTTCACCAGCGACGGCGCGAGACGAGGTGGATCAGCGCCACGAAGAGGGCGGCGCCGATGATCGACCAGAGCACCGGAAACGGGTGACCGCCGATCGACACCATGAACGGCTCGGGGAGCTCGAGCTTCCCGGCCACCCACGGACCGAGCAGCGCGCCGACGAAGCCCAGCACGATCGACACCAGCAAGCCGCCGCGCACCTCGCCGGCGAGGGCCTTGCCCAGTGCGCCGCAAACCGCGGCGATGACCAGCAGTATGAGCAGTGCAGGCAGGGAGAGCGTCACCGGATCACTCCTTGATCGCGGCCGCGACGGTCTCTAC
>JBPOHI010000241.1:0-4033 GCA_052035735.1 Acidobacteriota bacterium | reverse complement strand
CCGGGGGCCTCCCGGACCTTGTCGCCGAGGCGGCGCGTCTTGCGTTCTTTCCTTCGATGAGCTCCTCGACTTCGCCCCCCCGGACCCTCCGCCGCAAGCCCTTCCTTTACCGGCAGCTTCTCGCCGTCGGTGTCGCTCTGGCCTCTGTCACCGGCACCGCGGCCTTTGCGGGGATCTCGATCTCCACCCCGCCCGACTATCTCCGCCGCCAGCTCACGCCGAGCGGCGAGGCGGCGTCGAGCGTCAGCTTCCGCTGGCTCGTCGACCGGCGCGGCGAGTGGGTGGCGTTCGTCGGCGATGTCGAGAACGCCGCGGCGGAGGCGGTCTACGCGATGCGGCGGAACGGCGCCGAGCTCCATCGCCTCTCCCCCTACGCGCCGATCGGCACGGTCGACCGGCTCGAGCTGACCGCCGACGGTCGCGGCGTCGTCTACTCGGGCGACCTCGAGACCGACGGCCTGGTGGAGGTCTGGAGCGCGCCGTTCTCGGGTACGCCGGCTTCGGCCGTGAAGCTCAACCTGCCGGTCACGGGAGCGGGCGTCCAGTTCTTCTACTCGAGCCCATCCTCCGGGCGGGTGCTCTATCTCGCCGAGACCGCGGGAGGGCTCGGCGCCTGGACGGTGCCCTCGGCCGGGCCCGCCGCTGCGAGCGTCCGGGTCGATCCCGGCTTCGCGAGCGGGGACCTGCCGACGGCGCTGTTTCTCCTCGGCTCGCCGGAGCGCGCGGTGCTCGTCTTCCAGGATGCCTCGGAGGCGACGATGCGGATCTGGAGCGTGCCGGGGGAGGGACCAGCGGGGGCCGGCCTCTACCTCCTGAACGCGACGCCGGCGGGCTGCCAGACGCTGCCTGCGGCGGTGAGCGAGGCGGCCGGCAGGGTCGCCTACTTGCATCAGTGCCCGACCTCGAGCGGCGCGCAGTACAACCAGCTCTGGAGCGTCCCGCTCGCCGGACCGGCGGCGTCGGCGGTTTCGCTCGGCGGCGCCTTCGTCGATGGCGGCGGCATCGCGTCGATCAGCAATTCGGCGGACGGAGCGCACATCGTCTTCATCGCCGACAAGGTCACGCTCGGCAAGGACGAGCTCTGGAGCGTGCCGTTCGCTGGCCCGGCGGGTTCGCTGGTGCGCCTGAGCGAGAGCGGCAGCTCCGAGACCGACGTCACGCAGTTCGAAATCTCGCCCGACGGCGCGCGCGTCGCCTACCTCGCCGATTCGACGATCAACGAGCGCTTCCTCGCCTGGTCGGTGCCGGTCGTCGGGCCTTCGACCGGGACGGTGCCGCTGACGACGACCTCTTCCGCGGGGCGCGACGTGACGACGCTCGAGTTCACCCCCGACAGCGGCAGTGTGGTCTTCCGCGCCGACTTCGAAGAGGACGAGCGCTGGGATCTCTATCGGGTTCCGGCCGACGGCTCGGAGGCGGAGGAGCTGCTCACCAACGACGGCCCGTTCGCCTCCGGCCGCTCGGCGGACACCGTCTTCCGCCTCCATCCGGACGGCCAGCGCGTGGTCTACATCTACGACGAGGGCGCGCCGTTCGATCGCCGCGGTCTGGGGGAGCAGAAGCTCGTCGGCAGCTACGTCCAGGACGCCCGCCTCAACCAGGCGCCGGTCGCCGGCGGGCAGGTCACCGACTTCGAAGTCTTCCCCGACAGCGCCGGCACGATCTACTACTCGGACGAGAGCGTCGACGGCCGCTTCCGCCTCTACGTCGCCGACAGCCGCGTGTTCGGCGATGGGTTCGAGGAGGGAACGACGGCGGCCTGGCCGGACGTGCCGTGAGACGCGAAGCATGGCTGGCGAGAGGGTCGTGACGGCGATCGACAAGGAGCGTACGATCCAAGAATGAGCATGCGCCGGCCGCCCCATCCCGGAGAGTTCCTGAACGAGGTTTATCTCGAGCCCAACGGCCTGAGTGGCCGCGAACTGGCGGCGAAGCTAGGCGTCTCGGCCTCTACCCTGAGTCGGGTTCTGCGCGGTTCGAGCGCCGTGAGTCCGGAAATGGCGTTGCGGCTCGAGAAGGCCCTCGGCCGCTCTGCGGAGAGCTGGATCGCGATGCAGGGAAACCACGACCTCTGGCAGGCGCGTGTGAAGGTGAAGCTCCGAGGTGTTACCAAGGTGCGCCTTACCGCCGCTTGAGGCTGCGTCGATGAGTCGCTCTCTTCTTCCCCACAGCCGCTGACGCCCGACGCGCCCGGGAGCGATCCTGCGGGAAGACGTCTTGCCGGACCTCAGTCGCTCAGCAGCTCAGGGCACCGCGTCCGACCAGCGCTCGGTGTTCTGGGAGAGGTCGAAGCCGTCCCAGAAGAGGACCTCGCGGTTCGAGAAGCAGAGCAGGCGGGCGTCCGGTCCGCAAACGCCGGGGATGTTGTACGTCCAGTCGACGTTGTAGGCGATGTTGACCACGCCGTGCCAGGTCACCTCGCCCGAGCTCGAAGAGGTCCAATCCAGGCAGGTCGATCCCGGGAGACCCGCTCCGCTGCTGAAAGTCGAGGTGCGGACGTAGAGTCCCGCGGCGAGATAGCGCCCCCATTCGTCGACATGGAAGGTGTTGTCGTTTCCGTTCGCGAGCAGATCGGCCTTCGAATCGGCGATGCGAAAGCCGTCGACCCGGCGAAGCGGCACGCCTTCGAGTGTCCACCGATCGCGGGCGTCGATCGTGTCGCTGGAGATCCAGGCGAGGAACGAGTCCGGCGAAGGCAGGTGGGCCGCGGCGGCGAGGTTGCGACAGATCGCGTCGCCGGCGGCGAGGCCCGTCTGCCCGCTCGCTGCGGGCCAGCTTCCGAGATCGCCGGTGCCGTCGATCGAGGTGGTGAAGGCGAGCGCCGCCGGCACCCAGGGAACCGGCGCGACCTCGCTCGCCCCCGGCTCGAGGCAGAGAAGTCGCCGACCCGAGTCGCACGACGAACTGTAAAGGCGCGTCCAGTCGCCGGTGGTGCGCGACTGGGAGCCGGTTCGCCCGTCGAGCCCTTCCTCACCGACGACCCAGCCGACACAGTTGTCGGAGGTGGCTTCCCCCGATGCGTTGGTTCCGGTCCAGTAGCCGAAGGCGTTCGCGGAGAGATCGCCGCCGTTCTCGTCGTAGCGGATCGGCTGGTAGATCCGCGGCTCAGCGCCGACGAGCTCGCCCACCGTGCCGGCGAAGCGGCCGACGCCGTCGTAGCGATACCAGGGCCCGGCGGGGGCAGCCGTGCCGACGCAGCCGGTCGCTTTCTTGCCGGTCTGCCCCTGGACATGGCAGTAGGCGTCGGTCGACGCCGTCGAGAGCCAGGCCTTGTAGGTGGTCGCGTTGGGCAGCCCGGCATTGCCGGCGAGCTCGCGGCAGATGTTGTCGCCCGCCGGCAAACCGAAAAGCCCGCCCGACTCGGGCCAGGAGTTGAGGTTGCCGTTGCCGACCTCCGAGGTGACGAAGGCGCGGCGCTTCACCGCCTCCGCGGGCCCGGTGGCGAGCTGTTGCAGTGCGGCAAGGACCACGGCAAAGGCGAAAGCGGCAGCGGGTGTTCTCGGACGGATCATGGTTCCCCCTGCACCTTAGCCGCCGTTGCAGGCGAAATGGGGACAGGCGAGGAGGGGACAGGAGCAGCCCGGACGCCTCCGCTCGTTCGGCTCGGCTGGCCGGTATTTGGAGGGGGAGGGGGAGGGGGAGGGGGACGGGGACGGGCCGAACGCCTTCAGGGCACCGCGGCCGACCAGCGCTCGGTGTTCTGGGAGAGCTCGAAGCCGTCCCAGAAGAGGACTTCGCGGTTGGAGAAGCAGAGCAGGCGGGTTTCGGGCTCGCAGGAACTGAGGAAGTCGTAGGTCCACTGCTCGTTGTAGGCGACGTTGGCGGTGCCGCCCATGGCATCCGCCGACGCGCTGGCGGAGGTCCAGTCGAGGCAGGTGGTGTTCACATCCCGCGTTCCGTCGCCGAAGGTCGCGGTGCGAAAGCGCAGGGCTTCGGTGAGGTAGCGCCCGCGCTCGTCGACATGCAACGTGTTGTCGCTGCCGTTCGCGAGCAGATCGGCCTTCGAATCGGCGATGCGAAAGCCGTCGACGCG
>JBPOHI010000245.1:0-3105 GCA_052035735.1 Acidobacteriota bacterium | reverse complement strand
CGCTCTTCCACGCTTCCCTGCCGTAGCTGGGCGACCAGGCGGAGAAGTAGAGCACCCCGTCGCGGACGACGAGGTCGTCGGGCACGGACGAGGCGACACCGGGCGCGACATCCTTGAGCAGCGTCGTCCCGGGATACGTCCCGTCGGTTACCCAGAGCTCGAGCCCGTGCTCCTCGTCCTCGGCGGAGAAGACGATGCGGTTGCCGAGGCGAGTGAACTGCCGCGGCGTCGAGGGGTAGTCGCCGGGATAGATGTCTTTCAAGAGCCCGGTGCCGAGCTCGGTGCCGTCGGTGATCCAGAGCTCGGTGCCCTGCAGACCGTTGTTGGCGGCGAAGACGGCGAAGGCGTCGGCGTCGCCGAACTTGCGTCGCAGTCGCTCGACGTAGAGATCGAAGATGTAAGGGAAAACGATCCCGCTCGCAGGACCCGGGCGAATGTCGGCCAGCAGGGTACCGGATCCCTCCGTGCGGTCCGAGAACCAGAGCTCCTGGCCATGTGCGAGGTCGTAACCGAAGAACACGATGCCGCCGGGCAGGCTTGCGGCTTCGAGGACGTAGTTCACAGCAGTCTCGAAGTTGGTCAGCCGGATCGCGCCCGAGGGAGCCTCGGGATCCGTCAGCCAGACATCCGAGGAGACCAGGAGAACCTCGCCGGTCCAAGGGTCTGCCCGCAGGCTGGCGCTGCTCACGCCCTCGGCGACGAGACTCGTGGTCGCGGCCGTACCCGCTGTCTGCCAGATGCCCGAACCGATCGAGAAGTGAGCTTGCCCGTCGCCGACCAGGAAGTCGTCGGCGTCGAAGCTGTCCGGAGCGGAGGGGGCGATGGTCTCCTCGCCAGAGTAGGGCTCGACCGCGAGCAGTACGCGGGACGCTTCTTCGCCGCCCGGGAAGAGCAGCCGCCCGTTCAACGCCGCGCAGATGTAGGCGCGGGTTTGCGCCCATCCGGTGAGGCGGAGAAGTGTGCCGGACGCGGATCCGTCGCTTCGCCAGAGGTCGAACCGTTGTGGAAAGTTGTAGAGCGGAAACGGATCGGCGCCGAGCTCGAAGAACAGTCCCTCGCCGAGTGCCGCGAAACAGTACCTGCCGAGACCCGGTTCGATCGGCGAGTTGCGGTCGCGCCCGGCGGGCACGAAGGCTGAGCTCTGGGAATCGAGCGTGCGCACCGGCTCCATCGCCGTGCCACTGGCGTCGAGCCGCCACAGCCGTGTTCCCGTCGAAGCCTGATACTCGATCGTCAAGAGGCGATCGGCCAGCACCGGTTGCGGAGCAAAGGTCCAGTAGGCAGGAAAGAGGAACGGCTGGCTTCCTGGCGCGATGTCCGAAATGCGCTGCGTGCCGGCCGCCGAGCCGTCGCTCTTCCAGAACTCGAGGCCGGAGACGCCGTCATCGGCCGAGAACACCAGGCCGCCGTTCGCGGCGGCGAAGAGCGCGCCGCCGTTCGGGTCCGGGTACGTGAGCGAAGAGCTCGGCCCGGGGCGAAGATCGACGATGCGCTCAGCGGTCGATCCGTCCAGAACCCACGGCTCGGCTCCGTGCGCATTGTCGGAAGCCCCGAAGTAGTAGCGGTCGCCCACGACCTCCCAGACTCCTTGGGAGGTGGCGGGTACGGCGCCGTCAGCCAGCGCGATCGGAGCGGTGCCCAGGGGCGTTCCGTCGCTCCGCCAGAGCTCTTGACCCTGGAGACCGGTTGCCGTCGAAAAGACGACATCGTTGCCCACACGAGCGAATCCCGCCGGCCACGAACTCTGCGCGCCTGGGGCGAGGTCGGCGACCTGAACCGTACCCGCCGGGGTTCCGTCACTCCGCCAGAGCTCGACGCCCGAGGCTCCGTTGCCTCCGGCGAACAGAAGGTCGCCCCCCGGCAGCGTAGCGAGACTCCTCTGCTTGCCGAAGGCGTTCTGGATGCATGAGGCCGGAGCGACGAACTGCGTCCCCGAAAGGGTGCCGTCGCTGCGCCAAAGCCCGTTGCCAGCAGCTGCGCTCACGTTGCAGAGGTAGAGAACATCGGGTGTCGCATGTAGGGCAGTCGGCGCAAAATTCTCGGTCGGAGGGTTCGGCGAGATCTTGAAGGTTCCCTTCGGAGTGCCGTCGGTACGCCAGAGTCCGGCTCCCTCGGCCTGCGTTCTGGCAAGGAAGAAGACCAGACCGGAGGCGCTCGTCAGCATGTAGGGTGTCGACGAGAGATAGCCGGGCTCGAGGTCCAGGACGAGTGAGGTTCCGAGCGCCGAGCCGTCCGTCCGCCAGAGTTCCAGCCCATGCGTTCCGTCGTTGGCCACGAAGAGCAGCTCATCGCCGAGCGCGGCCATGAGCCCGCTCGCCGAGTCCCTCGAGCCGCAAGAGCCGGGGCAGAGATCTCGCACCAGGTAGGTACCCAGCGCTGTTCCGTCCGACCGCCAAAGCTCATGCCCATGAAGCGCATCGTCGATCCGGAAATAGGCCAGGCCGCCGACCACGAGCGACTCGGGCAGTCCGAACTCGCCATAGAAGTGAGGCCGGTTGCTCTCTTGAAGATCCGCAACCATGTAGGCCTGTTGAGCCTGCACGTCCGTGGCAGCGAGCGAAAGGGGCACGAGGACGGCAAGGCAAGCGCCCACCAGAGTCCGTCGTCCCTTCATGGCAGCACCCCCGACCAACGTCCGGTCGTTTGGTCCTCGAAGCCATCGAGGAAGAGTGGCAGGCTGCCGTCGTCGGAGATCGCCCAGAGCTCGTAGCCGTGGATGTGATCGGTGGCGGAGAAGTAGAGGCGATTGCCGGCGCGGGCGAAGCGCTGCGGCGAGGAGGAGAGCGGGCCGGGGGCGACATCGGAGATGCGCACGGTCCCGGCGGCGGTGCCGTCGCTCTTCCACGCCTCGCGTCCGTAGCTGGGGGACCAGGCGGAGAAATAGAGCACGCCGTCGCGGACGACGAGATCGTCGGGCACGGACGACGCCAACCCGGGCGCGACATCCTTGAGCAGCGTCGTGCCTGGGTAGGTGCCGTCGGTCACCCAGAGCTCGAGCCCGTGCTCCTCGTCCTCGGCGGAGAAGACGATGCGGTCGCCGAGACGCGTGAACTGCCGCGGTGTCGAGGGGTAGTCGCCCGGGTAGATGTCCTTCAAGAGCCCGGT
>JBPOHI010000253.1:0-3635 GCA_052035735.1 Acidobacteriota bacterium | reverse complement strand
GAAAGCCCGGCCAGTCGAGCAGCGACGATTCGCCGGTGGCGAGATCGATGCGTCCCGGGTGGACCGGCGAAGTCGGACAGAGGATCTCGCAGTTGGGATACGCGAAAGCGTAGAGCTCACGCGTCTGAGGATCGAATTCGATCGTCATTCCCAGGTAGCCCCCAAGGTCTCCGGTGATGGGCAGCGACCCGATCAGCGTCCCGGGCGTCTCACTATCGAACCAGATGAGCCGCCAGCCGCCCGAAAGGGCGTAGATGGTCTCGCCCCACATTCGAGAGGGGGCTGCGAGAAGGAATAGAAGGAACAGGAAGCCTCGGCGCATCGGTCGGACTCCTTTCGATGCTCCTTGATGATACCGCCGCGCGCTCCAGCGGCTCGGGACGCACGGAAACGGTCCGCCCCCGGCGACGACCCAAACGAGAACTGGGTCTGCGCTTCCGGCCTCGCCTCAGGGAACGCTCGCGCTCCACTGCGATTCGTCGCCGCCCTCGAAGCCGTCGACGAACATCGTCGGGTCGCGGCTGAGCAGGACGTGGTCGAAATGCAGGGTGGCGAGGCCGGCGGCGGGATGGTCCATGCCGAGGACGACCATCGCCGAGACCGCTCCCGCCGGCGACGTGGCCGCCCCGCGCTGGTGCGTCTCCCAGACGTCGGGGGGGACATTGGGGAAGGTCACGAACTCATAGAGCGAGCGCACCGAAGCGGGGCCGACGCAATCCGCCAGCTCGTACCAGTCGATCCAGCTGATGAGGATCGGATACTGGACGGAGTTGCCGTCCTTCTTCACGTGGTAGGAGAAGTCGAACTCGACGAGCTCCGGCACGGGGACGCAGAGGCGGCCCCACGAGTAGCCGTCGAACCCGCCGGTGTTGGTGATCTCGAGCGCGCCGGGATCCGGGTCGCCCTCGGTCGCCGACCAGCCGGTGCTGGTGACCTGCAGCAACGACCAGCCGGCGATGCCGGTGGTGAAGTCGGCATTGGGCACGGCGTTCTGCGCGCAGAGGGTCGCGGAGCAGAGGAAGCCCATGAGGGCCATCGAGGTCCTTCGCATCGCGCGTTCTCCGGAGGCGGTCGGGTGGAGTGAGGTCGGGGAGGGGCTCGGTGCACCCTATCCCAGGAGCGGGTGAATTCGCCGGCCGCCCTCCGCTTCGAGCGGGTGCAGGTCGGTCGCGATCTTCGCCCTCGGCCTAGGGCGTGTCGGGGAACGGGGCCAGCGAGATGCCCGCGGCGGAGAGCTCGGATGCCGTCGGCGGCGCCTTGCTGCTCGGGCGGAGCTCGGGCACCGCGAGGACGCAGCCGATCTCCCCCGATCGGCCAGTGTCGCAGCAGGTGAAGCGCTCATGAACGACGATCCTCATCGCCGCCTGCAACGCCTCGCAGGTCGTATGGGTCGCACCGAGAAAGTAACGCCGCTCGCCCTCGCTCTCGGGCGGCCGCCATTGGAAGGGCGGGTCCGACACCGCGGCCCTGTACGTCCCCGACGGCTTGCGAATTGAGTACGGCTCGTCGGTATCCGCGAAAGCGATCACCCGGCCGACGATCAGCAGGCCGGGAGTCTCGCGCACGAGCGCCGCCGCTTCGCCCGCCGCGATGCGAGTGAGGTCGATGTCGGTCCGTTCCAGAGCCTGGCGAAACGACTCCTCCGAAACCTCGCGCAACACCTGGTCGGAGCAGGAGACGACCTCGAGCCAGAGATAGCGCAGTGGGCGCGAGAGGAGGCAGGAGGCCTCGGAGGCCGGTGCAACCGAGAGGGCTGTGAGTAGTGCTAAGAGAAAGGAGCGCACCGGAATGCGAGGAAAGCTGGAGCTACCGCTCATCGGCGCGAGTCTGGCATGGGCTCGGGTGGTAGCGACTCGTTGCACAAGGATGGAGGCGCCGACTCGGCTGGAGTGGCTCCGGCGACGCCAGACCGCGCTAGGAAAGCTCCACATGAGAAGAAATCGCTCTCGGCGACCTGCGCTCGCTGGGTAAACGCGCCCTAAGCCTCCCAAGCGAAGAGGGTGACGCGCACCACGGTGTTCTTCGACCCTTCAAGAAAAGCCGACGCCTCGGGAGTGAGTCGGAAGGAGAAGCGGAACGGCTTCGTCTTCCGCTCCTCGGCGTCGATCTTGTCCTTGTATCCCTGACCGATCGACTTTCCGTCGACCAAGAGCTCAACGATGACCTTCGCCTCTCGATCGAAGGAAGGTCCGACCGCCAAGACCCCCTCGATCAGAATGACGAGTCCACTCTTCGCTCTTCCGGAGCGCGAGAGGCTGATGTACTGAAAGTGAACGCCTTCGCAATCGAACCGCTCTACGCCCTTGAACCGCCAAGCACTCCCAGTCGTCGGCTTGATGAACTCGGATGCAGGAAACTCGAGGATCATCGGAGAGTGGAAGGACTGAATCCTGTTCGGATCCTCGACTCCCTGCTTCGCGACGACCTGTGCGGTCGCACGCCCCGCAATCGGCAGAGCGAGGCAGATCAGCGCGATCGCGGGAACCAGTCGCCTCAGTCGATCCGTCGTGCAGCCCGCCTCCTTGCGGAGGACGTCGTCGATGTTGCGGAACGCCTGTTCGAACATTGGCGGCTATTCTTGCAGAGGTCGCGCGGGCCTCACGCACGACCTCTGCCACCCCTCTTGCCCCGGCCCCCCGCCCCTGTGTTACCTTTCCGGAGTCAAACGTCTTGATGAACTTGCCGGCAGGCGGCGCGTGGCTCCAGTGGCCTTCGCCGCGGGGGAGGGTCGAACGATGAGGCCAGCCGCGCCGTGTCTTTTCGAGTTGCGCCGAAGGCAGGGTGGCTTCGGCCGTCGTTCCTGCGCCGGCGCTGCGGGTGCTGCCCTGAGTCTCTTCCTCGCCATCCCGCTCGCCGCCAAGTCCCCCCTCGACATCCCCTACTACCTGCCGGTCGATCTCTCGCAGCTCGACATCGCGATCGAGACGACGGAGGTCGGGTCGGTCAGTCGCTCGCTGCCGGCGGATGAGTACGAGCCGGTGACGTGGACGTTCACGCGCTCGGTAACGCTCGAGCGGACGGGGGCGTTGGCGTTGAAGACCGTGGCGGATCCGCTGGCGCGGCGGGAGTTCCGGGTTCCCAGGGCGAGCCTCTCCGATGTGAAGGCGACGGTCGAGCTCACCGAGAGCGGGCTCCTCGCGGCGATCAACACCTCCGCTGCTGGAAGAGGCGACGATCTGCTGCTCGCGGTGGCGAAGTTCGCCGGCGTCGCGGCGGGGGTCTTTACGGGGAATCCGTTCGCGGGGCTCTCCTTCGCGACGCAGGGCGGGCAGGCGCACGCGATGGCGCACACGCCCTCGATTCCGGGGTTCCCCGCGCCGAAGCTCTGTCCGCCGATCGACCAGCTCGAAGTCGAAGGCGTGCCGGTCGAGATGCAGGCGTTCGTCAGCCTCGAGCCGGCCGGGTGTGCGGCGTTTCTCGCGCATCGCGAGGCGACGGCGAAGGTCGAGGCGATGCGCATCGCGCGCGACGGGATGGCGGCGGAGCTTCCGGGCGCTTCCGGCAGCGACCTCACCGAGCTCAACAAGCGGCTCGCGAGCTTCCGCACCGAGGTGGCCTACGCCGAAGCGGTGCAGGCCGAGCGGCGGGCGACGCTCGCGGCGCTCTATGACGCGTTCGCGGCGAAGCGCTGCCTG
>JBPOHI010000131.1:0-19282 GCA_052035735.1 Acidobacteriota bacterium | reverse complement strand
GAATCGTCAGGTCGAGGTTCGAGCCGGCGATTCCGCCAGCGTGCAGCGTGTAGGTTCCGAGCGCCTCGAGCACGATCGTGTCGGGACCGACGTCGCCGAGGCACAGGTCGTTCGTGAATGTGGTCGTGGCCGCGAGCAGCGCCTCGCGCAGCGTGCAGTTGCCGTTCGTCGCCGTATCTTCCGCGAGCGTGGTGATGGTGTAAGTCGCGGCTGGCGCACCAGCCGCGGCCAGGAACGACAGCAAGGTGAAGCGGCAAGCGAACCTGAATCGCATCGAATCCTCCGGAGTCCGATCGAGTGCCTACCCGATCTACTACGCGAGAAAGTTGCGCTCCGCGGCTCAGCTGGCCTTTCTCACCTGTCGCAGAGGGGCCGCCAAGGGAGCTGCGACCGCGGCCTTCGGCCCGGCCGGAACGATCGCGAAGCGCTGCAGGATCTTCTCGAAGCGCTCGGCGACCGCCTGCGCGCCGCGGGCGTTGGGGTGGATCTCGTCGGCCCATTCGCTGCCCACCGCGCCGCGGGTCTCGACGCGATGGAATCGCGTCGGCACCTCGCTCGCCAGGCGGTCGAGCTGCTGGCAGAAGCGGTCGAGGAGGAGCTTCGGAATCTCGCGCTCGAGTGGGCTCCCTGCCGGGTAGCCCTTGGCCGCGAGCGCCGGGCGCAGCCAGGGCCCCGGGCTGCGCCCGCCGAGCAGGCGAGCCTCTTCGCACGACGGCACCGGCAGGTCGTACGAGTTCACCAGCACCTTGAGGTCGGCGCCGTCGTCGAGCACCATATCGATGAGCTCGCGATAGCAGTCCTCGATCTGCCGCAAGCGACGGTCGAGCCGCTTCTCCACCATCGCCTCGGCCGCCCCCATGCCGTTCTGGTAGGGCAGCAGGAGCGCGCCGAAATCGGGCCCGAGGAGGTCGTTGCCGCCGGCCGAGAACAGCAGCGCGTCCACCTCGTAACGATGCAGGATCTCGTTCAGAAAGGCGCGCTCGCCGCCGGTCATGACGCCCAAGATCTCGTCCTGGGTGCGCTCGAGGCGCAACAGCGACCAGTCGCGCTGCAGCGCCGGATGCCCCTTCTTGTTCGGCTGATCCCGCCCTTCGACGGGCTCGTCCAGAAAGTCGATGACGTTCTTCTCGTGCGGATAGGAGAACCAGGAGTCGCCCTGGCTGACCACGACCGGCCAGTCCGGATGCTCGCGGATCGAGCGTTCGAAGTCCCTCTGCCAGGAGCGTCGATAGGCCATCGGAATTTCCTCCTCTACCTATCTAGTTGCCGGACCCCCCTCGAAATGTGACAAGAAGCCGAGAAAAAGCGAAAGAAACCCCTGGTAGAGAAGGTGCCTCGGGCAGGGCGTCGGAGGAGAGAACCGACGCGCGGTGCAGGCTGGCTCGGAAAGGCCTGCTGGCAAGAGGCTGGGCTGATCAGCCCACGCCGGGCCGCAGGAACGCTCCGGCCGCCTGGCGGAAGTCGTCGGTCCAGGTGTGGCCACCCTGGAAGGGCAGGACTTGCGGACTTATACCCTTTGTTTGCAGCAATTGAACGTCCTGATGCAGCTTCTCGCGGGTGTACCACTCGTCCCGGTCGCCGTGGGCAAGCAGGACCTTCTCCGGGAAGGGACCTTCGTGCCTCGCGAGCTCCGGCGGGATGTCGCCGGCCAGGGCGACGACCCGGGGTGCGGGTGCCCCGCCGTGCCCCCCCAGGACGGCTGCCCGCCAGGCCATCGAGGCTCCCTGGGAGAACCCGAGGAAGGCGAGCGGGACCGTCCAGCCGACCTCCGGCCGCACGACGTCGAGGATGCGGCGGACGTAGCCGACGTTGTCCGCGATCGCCTCCTCGCGCAGCTCGCGAGTCATCCAGCCGCGCAGCACCTCGCCGGTCGAACCGGCGTAGAAGGCGTGCAGCGCGTCCACGGCGAGGAGCGCCCAGTCAGCGGCGCCCGGGATCCGCTCGAGCTCGGCCAGATGCCGGGTGGCGTTCTCCCGGTAGCCGTGAAAGCCGACCAGCAGGAGCTTCGCCGGCCCGGCCGGCCGCCGCAGGAAGTAGCGTCCATGGGTCGGCGTGGCGAT
This sequence comes from Acidobacteriota bacterium, assembly GCA_052035735.1. Classification (GTDB taxonomy): domain Bacteria; phylum Acidobacteriota; class Thermoanaerobaculia; order Multivoradales; family JAGPDF01; genus JAGPDF01. The sequence continues at coordinate 17,222 of JBPOHI010000131.1, read as the reverse complement.
CGTCCGCAAGTCGGCGGCGGGGAGACTCTCCGCGCTCACCGCCGACGCCTCGTGCCGGCAGCGAGATCCTGGGCCCGCTCGAAGATCCGATCGGCGAGATCCGGCGCCGCGCCGGCCTCGCCGATCAGCCGGACCAGGGCGCTGCCGACGACGACACCGTCGGCGACCTTCGCCACCGCCGCCACCTGCGGTCGGCTCGAGATGCCGAAACCGACCGCGAGCGGCAACTGGAGCGCTTTGCCGAGCGCCTTGGCTTCGCGCGCCAGCGCCTCCGGCAGCTCGCCCTGCTCGCCGGTGACTCCGGTGCGCGAGACGTAGTAGACGAAGCCGCTGCCCAGACGCGCCACCGCGCGCACCCGCTCGCGCGTCGAAGTCGGCGCGAGCAGGAAGATCGCGGCGAGACCGTGAGCGCGCAGAGCCTCCAGATACTCGCCTTCGGCCTCCTCCGGCGGCAGGTCGACGCAAAGGATGCCGTCCACGCCGGAAGCTGCCGCATGCTCGGCGAAGCGCGCGATGCCGTAGGCGTGCAGCGGATTGAAGTAGGTGAACAGGACGATCGGAATGCCGAGCTTCGGCTGCAGGCGTGCGACCAGCGCGAGGATACCGGCCAGCGTCGTGCCGGAGGCGAGCGCGCGCGCTGCTGCCGCCTGATTGACCGGCCCGTCGGCGATCGGATCACTGAACGGGACGCCGAGCTCGAGGATATCGGCACCCGCGGCCGCCAGGGCGACGGCGAGCTGTTCGGTCGCCGCCAGATCCGGATCGCCCGCGGTGATGTACGGGATGAATGCCGCCCTGCCTTCCCCCTGCGCGCGCGCGAAAGCCCGCGACAGCGGACTGGCCGCGGCGGCAGCGCGGCGGATAGCCAGAGCGCTCAGGATCTTCATGCTCCCCTCCGTACCGGCCTGGCGGCAGCCCGCGGGGGGTGCGCCGCGTCCCAGGCGATCACCGACTCGAGGTCCTTGTCGCCGCGCCCGGAGAGGTTGACCAGCAGCACGTGGCGGCGGGAGAGTGCCGCCGCCCGCTTCATCGCCTCGGCGACCGCGTGCGCGCTCTCGAGCGCCGGCAGGATCCCCTCGGTTTCGGCGAGGCGATGGAACGCCGCGATCGCCTCGACGTCGGTCGCCGTCGTGTACTCGACCCGGCCGAGCTGGCGGAGAAGCGCATGCTCGGGCCCGACGGCCGGATAATCGAGCCCGGCGGAGACGGAGTGCGTCGCCGCCACCTGGCCGAAGGCGTCTTGCAGCACCATCGTGCGCGTGCCGTGGAGCACCCCGAGCGAGCCGCCCTCACGGGCGAAGCGGGCGGCGTGCTCGCCGAGTCCGCGGCCGCGGCCGCCCGCCTCGACGCCGATGAGACGCACGCTCGGGTCGTCGAGAAAGGCCGAGAACAGGCCGATGGCGTTCGAGCCGCCGCCGACGCAGGCGATCGCGGCGTCAGGGCCCTTGCGCCCGGTGCGCTGCAGGATCTGGCGCTTCGCTTCTTCGCCGATGACGCGGTGAAAATCGCGCACCATGCGCGGGAACGGATCCGGCCCCAGCACCGAGCCGAGGATGTAATGCGTCGTGCGCACGTTCGTCACCCAATCGCGCATCGCCTCGTTGATCGCGTCCTTGAGCGTCTTCGAGCCGGAAGCGACCGGCACGACCTCGGTGCCGAGAAGTCGCATCCGTTCGACGTTCGGGTGCTGCCGGCGCATGTCCTCCTCGCCCATGTAGACGACGCAGTCGAGCCCGAGAAGGGCCGCCGCAGTGGCGGTGGCGACACCGTGCTGGCCGGCGCCGGTCTCGGCGATCACCCGCTTCTTCTTCATCGCCCGCGCCAGCAGCGCCTGCCCGAGGGCGTTGTTGATCTTGTGCGCGCCAGTGTGCAGGAGGTCCTCGCGCTTGAGAAAGATGCGCGCCCCGCCGATCTCCTGCGACAGCCGGTCGGCGAAGGTGAGCGGCGTCGGCCGGCCGACGTAGTTCTTGAGCAGCTCGCCCAGCTCGTCGCGAAATCGCCGGTCGCGCGACAGGCGGTCGTAGGCCCGGGCCAGCTCTTCGAGCGGCGCCATCAGGGTTTCGGGGGCGAAGCGACCGCCGAACGGGCCGAATCGGCCGCGTGCGTCGGGTCCCGTCGACAATCTCTTCCTAGGTCCGGCCACGTTTCAGCTCCTCGAACAGCATCTTGAGTCTTCGTGGATCCTTGACTCCCGGGCTCGACTCGACGCCCGAATTCACATCGACGCCGTCCGCGGCGCTCTCGGTGAGCGCGCGGCGGACGTTCTCCGGCGAGATCCCCCCGGCGATCACCATCGGCTTCGGCGAACGCACGTCGCGAAGTCCCCGCCAGTCCCAGGTGATGCCGGTGCCGCCGAACAGCTTGGCGCTCGGCGTATCGACCAGAAAGCCCCACACCTGCGGATGCTGCGCGATCTGCACCGGCGTTACCGGCAGACTGCGGAAGACCTTGATCGCGCGCTTGCCGAGCGCTGCGACCTCGTCCGGCCACTCGTCGCCGTGGAGCTGGGCGAAGTCGAGCCCGATGGTGTCGAGGATCGCCAGCAGCTCGCGGGTCGGGGTGTTGACGAACACCCCCACCGTCCGCACCTGACCGCGCACCGCGTCGGCGATCTCCCTCGCCTTGCCGAGCGACAGCGACCGCGGGCTGCGCGGGAAGAGGTTCAGTCCGATGAAATCCGCGCCGAGCGCGGCCGCCATCATCGCGTCCTGAATGCGGGTGATGCCACAGATCTTGACCAGCGGTCTCATTCGAAGAGCTCCACGAGCTTGGCTCCCGGATTCTCGCAGAGGAGCAGGCTCTCGCCGACGAGGAAGGCGTCGAACCCGGCTGCCTGCAGGCGCGCGACATCGGCGCGCGAGCCGATGCCGCTCTCGGCAACCGCGAGAGCGCCCGCCGGCAGCGCCGGCCGCATCGAGATCGAATGCCCGAGGTCGACGGCGAAGGTCCTCAAGTCCCGGTTGTTGACGCCCACCATCTCCCACTCTCCACCGGCGAGGAGCTCGAGATCGGCGCGGTCGTGGGTCTCGACGAGTGGCGCCAGGCCGCGCTCACGCGCCGCAGCCGCCCAGCCGGCGAGCTCCTCGGCCGAATAGAGTGCCGCGACGAGCAGGATCGCGTCGGCGCCCGCCGCGACCGCCCAGTCCAGCTGCCGCAGATCGACGACGAACTCCTTGGCGATCGCCGGCAGTCCACAGGCCGCCTTGCAGGCGGCGAGCAGCTCGTAGCTGCCGAAGAAGTAGTCGGGTTCGACCACCACCGAGAGCGCCGCCGCCCCCGCCGCAGCGTACGCCGCCGCCTGCTTTCCGGGATCGAACCGGCCCGCGAGCGAGCCCAGCCGCGGCGAGCCCATCTTCACCTCCGCGATGGCCGCCCTCCCCCGCCGAGCGCCGAGCGCGGCCACGAACGGATTGTTGCTCGAAGCAGAAAGCGAGAAGCTTCCGGTAAAGGAAGGCGGCGACTGCTGCGCCGGTGAGACTCCGAGCCGCTGGCGGCGGGTGGCGACGATGCTCGTCAGGATGTCGGCGGGCGGCACGGGGCAGTCTTTCCTTTACTGGAAGCTCTTCAACGCCTGGAGTTTCGCATGCGCCGCGCCGGAGCCAAGCACGACCCTGGCCATCTCTACACCCTCGGCGATCGTCGTGGCCCGGCCCGAAACGTAGAGGGCTGCGCCGGCGTTCAGCGCGACGATGTCGGCCAGCGGCCCTGCCGCTCCTTCCAGAAGCTCCAGCAGACGGGTCGCGTTCTCTTGCGGCGAGCCTCCGGCCAGGGACTCGGGGGCGGTGCACCGGACTCCGGCCGATTCCGGCGTGAGCTCGTAGGTGGCCACCGTACCCCGTTGTACCTCGGCGACGTAGGTGAAGGTGGTGGTGGTGATCTCGTCGAGGCCGTCGGCACCGTGGACAACCAGGGCATGCTCGCACCCCAGCGCCGCGAGGACGCGCGCCACCGGCTCGACGCGATCGCGGGCGTAGACCCCGACGAGCTGGCGGCGCGCGGCGGCAGGATTGGTGAGCGGCCCGAGCAGGTTGAAGATCGTCCGCACGCCGAGCGCCCGACGCACCGGCACGACCGCCCGGGTCGCAGGATGATGCGCGGGAGCGAAGAGAAAAGCGATACCGATCTCCGCCAGCTGGCGGCCGGAGGTTGTGGGCTCCACCTCGACCGGCAGGCCCAGCGCGACGAGAAGATCCGCGCTGCCGGAGCGCGACGAGACGGCGCGGTTGCCGTGCTTGGCGACCGAGGCGCCCGCCGCCGCCGCCACGAACGCCGCCGCGGTCGAGATGTTGAAGGTCCCACGGCCGTCGCCGCCGGTGCCGCAGGTGTCGATGACGCTCTCGACTTCGTGCGGCACGCCGCGGACCCGCGCTCGCATCGCCTCGACGGCACCGGCGATCTCGTCCGGCGTCTCCCCTTTCATCGCCAACGCCACCAGCAGCGCTGCGATCTGACTCTCGGCGAGCTCGCCGTCCATGATCCGGCCGAAGAGCGCCGCGACCTCGTCGCGCCGCAGGTCCTCGCGATCGATCAACCGCTGCAGAAGGCGCGCCGGCTCGCTCATTTCGCGAGAGCCGGCAGAGCGCACCCGGCGAGGAAGTTGCCGACGATCTGCGGGCCGGCCAGGGTCAGCACCGATTCAGGGTGAAACTGCACCCCCCAGTACGGCAGCTCGCGGTGACGCAGCGCCATGACGATGCCGTCGTCGCTCCAGGCGATCGCCTCGAGCTCCCCGGGAAGGGTCTCTTCGCGCACCTCGAGCGAGTGATAGCGCGTCGCTTCGAACGGATTGGGCACGCCGGCGAAGATCCCTTCGCCGGTATGGCGCACCGCCGAAGTCTTGCCGTGCATGAGTACCGGCGCGCGGTCGACGGTGGCGCCGAACGCCTCCCCCATCGCCTGGTGTCCGAGGCAGACCCCGAAGATCGGCAGCTGCGGACGGCGAGCGAGCAGCGGCACGCAGACTCCGGACTCGCTGGGCCGCCCGGGCCCCGGCGACAGCAGGATCCCCGCCGGATCCATCGCCAGAAGCTCGTCCACCGTCGCCGCGTCGTTGCGCACCACGACCGGATCGGCGCCGGCGACGGCCAGGAGCTGCACCAGGTTGTAGGTGAACGAGTCGTAGTTGTCGATCACCAGGATCATCGCGTGAGCTCCTCGGCGAGGGCGACCGCGGCGAGGAGCGCCGCGGCCTTGTTCTCGGTCTCCTGCTCTTCGCGCCCCGGGTCGGAGTCGGCGACGATTCCGGCGCCGGCGGTCACGGAGACCTCCGAGGTACCGGAGCCATCGTGGAGTTGCCTCGCGACGAGAGTGCGAATGGTAATGCAAGTGTCGAGATCTCCGGAAAAGGAGAGATACCCGGTGGCGCCGGCGTAGAGACCGCGCGACTCGGGTTCCAGCCGGTCGAGGATCTCGATGGCGCGGATCTTGGGAGCGCCGGAGACCGTCCCGGCGGGAAAGGCGGCGAGCAGCGCATCGAGCGCCGTCCTGCCCGGCGCGAGCTCCGCCTCGACGCTCGACACCAGATGCAGCACGTGCGAGTAGCGCTCGACTTCGAGGAAGCTCGACACCGCAACTGTCCCCGGACGGGCGACCCGGCCGAGATCGTTCCGCCCGAGATCGACCAGCATGACGTGCTCGGCGCGCTCCTTCGGATCGGCCAGGAGCTCGGCCGCGAGTGCCCGGTCGGCCTCCTCGTCGACGCCTCGGCGCCGGGTGCCGGCGATCGGGCGGGTGACCAGCCGGTCGCCGGTCTTCTTGACGAGCATTTCGGGCGAGGCGCCGATGAGCGCCGCCTCCGGGAGCTCCAGGAGCACCATGTAGGGGCTCGGATTCACCCGTCTGAGCGCGCGGTAGAGCGCCTCGGGTGTCGCCTTCGAAGCGAGCCGGAAGTGCCGCGCCAGTACGACCTGGAAGATGTCGCCCGCCAGGATGTGCTGTTTCGCCTCGAGGACCGCGCGCCGAAACTCCGCGCCGGAGAGGCTCGCGGCCGGAGCTCGATCGAGCACCGGGCGCTCTTCGGGCAGCCGGATCGCGCGCACACGGACGTCGCGCGCCAGGGCACCCTCGAGCCGGTCTAGCGCCCGTTCGGCTTCCGCTGCCGTGGTCTCGCCCTCGATCTCGTTGGCGATGAGCAGCAGCCGCTGCTGCGCGTGGTCGAAGGCGATGACCTCGTCGAAGCGCCCGAGGATCGCGACCGGCAAGCCCCACGGGTCGGGTGGTCGCGACGGAATTCGCTCGACGAGACGCACGAGGTCGAAGCCGAACGTGCCGACGAAGCCGCCGGCAAACGGCACCGGCAGCTCGGACGTCGAGTAGCCCTCGACCAGCGCGCGCAGCGCGGCGAGCGGCGGACCAGGCAGGTCGCTCCGCCGGCCGTCGCGCTCGACCTCCAGACGATCGGGAAAGAGACGGTAGATCTCGCGCGGCGCGGCACCGAGAAAGCTGAAGCGCGCCACCTGCTCGCCGCCGGTGACGCTCTCGAACAGGAAGCGCACGGGCGACAGGGCCTGGAGCCGCTGGTAGACCGCGAGCGGCGTCACCGTCTCCGCCAGCAGCTCGCGCAGGTGCGGCGTGACTCTCTTCATGCCTCGACCTCCGTCCGGCGACGATGGCGCGCGGCGAGCTCCTTCGCCAGGTCGGTCGTCGTCACGCCACTTGCCCGGAGCAGGACGGTGAAATGAAACAGCAGGTCGCTCGCTTCCTCCACCAGCCTCTGTTTCACCTGGCGCTCGAGTTGCGCCTTCGGCGCGGGGACCGGCGTCCGGAGCTCGCCCGGACCTGTCGAGACCCCTCCCTTTCCCTTACCGGTATTTTCGACTGCCGAATCTCGCACGTGGTGCGCAGCGAGGGCGGCGATGACCACTTCGGTTGCCTCTTCGCCGACTTTCTGGGCCATGCGTTCGATGCCCTCGGCAAGAAGGCGCGCCGTGTAGCTCGTCTCGGGATCCGCCTCCGCGCGCGCAGCGACGATGCGCTCGATGGCGCCCAGATCGAGCCCACGGATGGCGTCCCCTTCGCCATCGAAGCAGCTGGCCGCACCGGTGTGGCAGGCAGGGCCGGCGGGCTCGACGCGCAGGAGGAGGCTGTCGCCGTCGCAGTCCTTTGCGATCGAGAGGACGCGCAGGAGATTCCCCGAGCTCTCGCCCTTGCGCCAGAGCGACTGCCGGCTGCGGCTCCAGAAGTGCGCCTCGCCGGTCGCGAGCGTCCGGGCGACCGCCTCGGCGTTCGCCCAGGCGAGCATCAGGACCCGGCCGGTCCAGGCGTCCTGCGCCACCACCGGCAGCAGGCCCGCCGCGTCGAAGCGCAGCGCCGATGGATCGAGATTCCCCAGTTGCGAGTCGAAGCTCACGACACCCCCCTTACCGGAAATCCTCGTGCGGCCAGATAGCGCTTCAGGTCGGGAACCGAAAGCTCCCGGCGATGAAACAGGCCGGCCGCGAGCACCGCTGCGGCGCCGGCCGAGAGCGCCGCGGCGAAATCGCTCGCCTGCCCGGCGCCACCCGAAGCGATGATCGGAACGTTCACCCGCGCCGCCGCCGCGGCGAGAGACTCGACATCGAAGCCTTCGCCGGTGCCGTCGCGGTCGATGCTGGTGAGCAGGAGCTCGCCGGCGCCGCGCGCGACCCCTTCTTCGATCCAGGACAGAACGTCTCGGCCGGTTCCCTGCCGGCCTCCCTGAACGACGACCTCCCAGCCAACCGTCGCTCCTTTGGCGCCGCGCCGGCGCGCATCGACGGACAACACGACGCACTGGCTGCCGTAGCGCTCCGCGAGCTCGGTGAGCAGCTCCGGCCGCGCCACCGCTGCCGAGTTGACGGCGACCTTGTCGGCGCCGGCGGCGAGGAGATCGCGGGCGTCCTCGAGGGTCCGCACTCCGCCGCCAACCGTGAGCGGGATGAAGACGCTTTCGGCCACCGCTTCGATCCAGGCCAGCGCCGGACCCCGGCGCTCGTGCGAGGCGGCGATGTCGAGGAAGACGAGCTCGTCGGCGCCGGCGGCACCGTCGGCACAATACCGTCGCGCCGCAGCGGCGGGCGATCCGAAGCTCTCGAGATCTTCGAACCGGACGCCCTTGACCACTCTGCCGTCCGCAACATCGAGGCATGGGATCACCCGGCAAGCGAGATTCGTCGCCCCGCCGCGCGGCAGTGTCGTAACACTCACGCCGGCACCCCGCCGCGCGCCGAGCGCAACTCCTGAAAGGCGGAGGGCAGGTCGATTCTGCCCTCGTAGAAGGCGCGGCCGACGATCACTCCCGACAGTTCAGGATGCGCCGCAGCGGCGGCGAGATCGGCCGTCCCGGAAACACCTCCCGAGACGATCGCCTGCACCCCCAGGGCGCGCGCCACGTTCACCGCGAGGTCGAGGTTCGGTCCACTCAGCATGCCGTCACGGGCAATGTCCGTGACCAGTGTTTCGAAAAAAAGACCGGTAAAGGGAGTCAGCCTGCGCAGCATCTCTTCCAGTCCGAGGCCCGCGCCTGTTCGCCATCCAGCGCTTCGCAATTCGCCGTTCTCGACCTCGAGCGCCGGAATCAGCCGCCCCGGGAAGGCCGCCGCGCAAGTCCCGAACGCCTCGGGGTTCTCGACGGTCATCGATCCCACGACAGCCCACTCGAACCCGCTCTCGAGAGCGGCACGCAGCAAGTCGCCGCTGCGCAAGCCACCCCCTAACTGGAGCTTCTCGCCTTTCGCCGCAGCGACCACGCGCGCCAGAAGCGCGGTCTGGCGCGCCTCGCCGAACGCGGCGTCGAGATCGACGATGTGAACCCGCGCCGCGCCGTCGTCCTGAAACTGCGCCAGCACTTCGAGCGGATCGTCGCCGTAGACCGTGGCGCGCTCATCGCGCCCCTGTGCCAGACGGACGACCTTGCCGTGTCGCAGATCGATCGAGGGGATCAGCTGCACGGCGCGCTCTCCGACGACACGGCGAGGAAGTTGCGCAACAACCGCAAGCCGGCCTCCCCGCTCTTCTCCGGGTGGAACTGCGTGCCGCAGATGCGCCCCTTCGCCGAGACGGCAGCGAAGCGGCGGCCGTGGAGCGCCGTCGCGACGGTCTCTCCGCCGACGCCGGCATCAGGCGCGAAGCTGTGGACGAAGTAGACGAAAGCGCTCTCCTCCAGCCCTTCGAGCAAAGGGTGCGGCAGAGGCGCTTCCAGCCGATTCCAGCCGATGTGCGGCCGGGCGACCTCCGCCGGCAGCTCGGTCACCCGGCCGCGCAGGAGACCGAGGCCGGACGTGGCGCCGAACTCGTCGCTGCCTTCGAAGAGCAGTTGGTAGCCGACACAGATGCCGAGCAGATGGGCGCCGTCAGCGAGCGCGCTGCGCAGCGCGGTCTCGAGGTCGCCGCGCAGCCGCTCGCGCGGCGGCCGGAAGGCGCCGACGCCGGGAAGGACGATGCGGCGCGCGGTGCGCACGGCTGCGGGGTCCGCCGAGAGCTGCGGCCGGCCGCCCGCCGCGGCGAGGGCACGCACCACGTTGCCGAGATTGCCGACGCCGAGGTCGACGACGGTCGTGAGGTCGCTCATTCGACCAGCGTCCCCTTGGTGCTCGGCACCGGCGCCTGCGACGCGGCGCCCTCCCGGAGGGCGACCGCCTGCCGCAGGGCGACCGCGACCGCCTTGAAGCAGGCCTCGGCGACATGGTGCGGATTGCGTCCGGCGACGACGGTCAAGTGCAGCGTCAGGCGCGCGCGATCCGCGAACGCCTGAAAGAAATCGGCCACCAGGGTGAGCGGAAATTCCCGCGTCACCCAGACCTGCTCGAGCTCCGGCGGCACAGTCCAGACGAAGTAGCCACGGCCGGAGAGATCGATCACGGCCCGCGCCAGCGCCTCGTCGAGCGGCGCATAGGCGTGCGCGAAGCGCACCACGCCGCGGCGATCCCCGAGCGCCGCGGCAAGCGCCTCGCCGACGACGATGCCGCTGTCCTCCACCGTGTGATGCAGATCGACGCCGGTGTCTCCCTGCGCCGAAAGGCGCAAGCTCACGCCCGAATGGACGGCCAGTGCCTCCAGCATGTGTCCGAAGAAGCCGTTCGGCACGGCGATCGAGCTCGCCGCGCTCGCTTCGAGATCGAGCTCGACTTCGATTCTGGTTTCCTTCGTCTGGCGCTGGAGGCTAGCTCGTCTCATCTCGGCTCCTGGAGCGAAAGGCTTTCAGTAAAGGAACGCGGCCCCCCGAGCACCTGCTGGACGGCGCGCAGCGCTTGGCCGGTCCCGACGGAGAACCTCAAACAGCCTTCGAGGCCGGGGCCGGCGGAGACATCCCGCACTCGAATCCCGCGCTCCGCCAGCAGCCCCTTTACCAGCAGGCTTTTCTGCTTTTCGTTGCGAGTCAGAAGAAAATTCGCTTCCGAGGCGAACACTTCGTCCTGACTCTGGGCGAGCAGCGCGCGCCATTGCGCGCGGCGCGCGACCAGCAAACGGACGCGGCGTTCGACGAGCTCGGCGTTGTCGATGGCCAGCTCGCCGGCGATCGCGGCGGCCTGGCCGAGGTTGTAGGGCAGTTTCACCTTCAGGATCTCGGCGGTGAGCTCCGGCGCGGCGAGCAGGTACCCGAGGCGGAGGCCGGCGAGCGACCAGGCTTTTGAGAAGGTGCGGAAGATCACCAGATTCGGACATCTCGCGAGGAGCGGCCGATAGTCGTGGCGACAGAACTCGCCGTAGGCGTTGTCGAGGAGCAGCGGAGCGTCGGCGGCGGCGAGCTTCGCCGCCCAGCGCTCGATCGTCGCGGGCTCGAGCGCTTCGCCCGTCGGATTGTTGGGCGAGGCGACGAGCACCGGACGGCGCGGGTCGCGGTCGATCTCGCGCTCGAGATCCTCCGTCGGCAGTGCGAGATCGGCACGCGGCCCGATGGCCCGGTAGCTCGCGCCGGACTGCAGCGCGAAGACCGGATAGAGCCCGAAGCTTGGCGCCAGACCGAGGATCTCCCGGCCCGGGCCGCCTACCGCCGCGAGCGTCGCGGCCAGCAGCTCGTTCGAGCCGTTGCCGACCAGCACGCCGTCGGGCGTCCAAGCGTGCGCCTCCGCGAGGCGCTTGCGCAGGCGCTCGGCATGGAAGTCCGGATAGCGCGCCCACTCGCGATCGATCAGGCGGCGGGCGACCTCCTCCTTGACGCGTTTCGGCAACTCCCACGGCACCTCGTTCTGGTCGAGCTTGAAGCGAGATGGGGAGAGATCCAGCGAGTAGGCGTGGAGCGCCCGCACCTCCGCTCGCGCGAAGCGGCTCATGACCCACCTCGCTGCTCGCGCGCGGCGGCCGAAGCCGCGTGCCCGGGCAACCCTTCGGCGCGGGCGAGCGCTGCCGAAGCGGCGGCGAAGCGAGAGGCGATGGCCGTGTCGCGCACTTCGAGGCGATGCGTCCGGCGGCGGAAGTTCTCGACCGAGAGTCCCGAAGCGAAACGCGCCGTTCCGCAGGTCGGCAAGACGTGACTCGGGCCGGCGACATAGTCGCCGAAGACCTCCGGCATGTGCGCACCGACGAACACCGCCCCGGCGTTGCGGAAACTCGCCGCCCGGGCCTCGATCTCGCTGCCGACGAGCTGCAGGTGCTCGGGCGCGATCTCGTCGGCGAGCGCGATGGCCGCGGCGAGGTCGTCGACGAGGAGCGCGCCGCCGTAGACGGCGAGCGCGGCGCGGGCGGTTTCGCCCGTGGCGAGCGCCGAGAGCTGGCGTTCGATCGCCGCCGCGACGCCCTTCGCCAACTTCCGCGAGCTCGTGACCAGCAGCGCCGCGGCGCGCGGATCGTGCTCGGCCTGAGCCAGGAGGTCGGCCGCGACCCACTCCGCATCCGCTTCTTCTCCGGCGACGATGACGACCTCGCTCGGACCCATGAGGCCGTCGATGGCCACCGTCCCGGCGACCAGCCGCTTCGCCGCGGTCACCCAGGCGTTGCCCGGGCCGGCGATGATGTCGACCCGCCGCACCGATTCCGTGCCGAAGGCGAAGGCCGCGATGGCATGCGCCCCGCCGACCCCCCAGATCTCCTCGACTCCCAGACGCGCCAGGGTGTAGCGCAGCACCGGCTGCGTGAGGTAGGTGCGGGCCGGCGTCGCGACGGCGATGCTCGCGACCCCGGCGACGCGCGCCGGTACGACCGTCATGATCGCGGTCGACGGGTAGCTCGCCCGCCCGCCGGGCACGTAGAGGCCGGCGCGGGCAAGCGGGAGCACGGTCTCCGCGAGGGTGAGGCCCGGCTCCTCGACGACGAAACCCTCGCCCCCTGCTGCGAGCTGCGCGCGGTGGAACCGCTCGACGTTGCCGATCGAAAGCTCCACCGCTTCGCGCACCCGCGGCGGCAGGTTCGGCCAGCCGCGGTCCTCGGGCAGTGGAGCGAGACGCAGGTCCGCCACGGCTTCGGCCGTCGAACCGTCATGCAGCCGCGCCGCTTCGACCAGCGCGGCGTCGCCGCCCTTGCGGATGGCGGCGACGATGCGCTGCACCGCCTTCTCTACCTTTCGGTCGAGCACCGTCGCCAGCCTCTCGGCGATCCGCCGGCGCAGACGGCGACCGCCCGGGCTCTCGGCTCCCACGATCCGCAGCCCGCTCATGCCGCGACTCCGGCGTGCTCGAGACGGGAGAGCAGCTGTGCGAGCTCGGCGCGCCGCATCTGCCAGGCGGCGCGGTGGACGACGAAGCACGGAGCGATCTCGCGCACCGCCGCGAGCTCGGCGAGACCGTGCGCCCGCAACGTCCCCCCGCTCTGCACGATGTCGAGGATGAAGTCGGCGAGGCCGACCAAGGGTGCGAGCTCGATCGAGCCCGAGAGCTCGAGGATCTCGGCGCTCCATGGCTGGCGTGCGAGGAAACGCTCCGCGGTGCGCGGATACTTGGTGGCGAGCCTCACCTGCTCGCCGGCGCCCGGCAGCGCGCGGCCGCTGCGGCCGATGAGTGACAGGCGGCTGCGGCCGCCGGCGAGCTCGAGCGGCACGAGCAGGTCGCCGTCGACTTCCTCGAGCACGTCGCGCCCGACGATGCCGCAGTCGGCAACGCCGCGCCCGACATAGAGCGGCAGATCGCGGTCCTTGAGCAGCAGGACCTCGCAGCCCTGCTCTGGGAAGCAGTGCCAGAGACGGCGCGAATCGCGCGCCTCGGCGCTGTCGAGACCGGAAAGGTCGAGGCCGCCAGCGGCGAAGGCGGTGAGTGCCGTCTCGAGATTCCGCCCCTTGGGCAGCGCCAGGCGAATCACGACTGGAGCTCCGGCCACGGCCGTTCGGCCAGGGCGTCGAGACGGATCGAGAAGCCGACCGCGGCGACCTCCGCGCCGAGCGTGCGGAAGAGGGCGTCGTAGCGCCCGCCGGAGGCCACCGGCCGCGCGCGACCAGGCAAGTAGGCGCGCATCACCAGGCCGTCGTAGTACGAACGGAAGTCGCGCGCCACGGCCTCGCCGGTGCTCGCCGCAGGCAAGCCTCCGGCGAAGTCGGCGAACTCCGCGAGGTCGATCGTCACGGCCACCGCCGGATCGAGCTCGGCCAGCTCGTCCCGCAGTCTCTCCAACCGGGCCAGAGCCTGGCCCCCGCAGTCGCCCAACAGGCTGGCGTCGGCCGGTGCGCCGCGGTCGACGATCGCCGCGATCGCCGCCGCAACGGCCTCCGTCGCGACGCTGCCGATCCGCGCCGCGCCGCGTTCGCGGCGCGCGATCGCCCGCCCGAGCTCCGGCGCCCGCTCGCGGCCGACCGCCGCGACCAGAAGCTCGTCGAGGGCCCCGGCCAGCCCCAGCACGAGATGGGCGCGGCCGTTCGTCGCCAGGGCGAGCAGCCGCGCACAGACGATGGCGGCTTCACGTTCGAGCGTGGTCCCGTCGGCGGCTGCGCCGAGCAGCTCGCCGCCGATCTGGTGCTGCTCGACCTCGCCCGCGGCGCCGCGCTCCGGGCAGCGCACGACGTCGCCGCGGTAGAAGAGCCGCAGCGGCAGGGCGAGGCCATCGAGGTGCGGCGCCAGCAACCGCGCCAGCATCGGGGTGAAGTCCGAGCGCAGCGCGAGGAGCTCGCCGTCGCGATCGGCGAAGCGGTAGAGCTCGGCACGAGCGGCAGGCGCGAGCAGCGGCTCATACGGTTCAAAGTAGTCGACCATCGGCAGGACCGCCTCGCGGTAGTTGCGCGCTTCGAGCTCATTGGCGAGCAGCCCTTCGAGCCGGCGGAGGCGGGCCGCCGACTCGAAGAAGAGCGCCGAAACGCCCGCCGGCAGAGTGGTCGACAGCCTCACGCCTCCTCCGCCGCGAGGCCCAGCGCCTCGCGCGCGACCTCGAGCGGCAGCTCCCTCCCGGTCATCGAGCGGAACTGCGGGATGGCCTGACAGAGCAGGACTTCACGGCCGTCGATCGCGGTGAGTCCGCGCCGCCGGGCCTCGCTGACCAGCGGCGTCGGCGCCTCACCGTAGACCAGATCCACCACCACCGCACCGGGCGCGAGCCGCGCTACCGGTAGCGGCAGCTCGTCGGAGTTGCGCCGGCCGAGCGGCGTGGCGTGCACGTAGACCGCGAAGTCGTCCGGAGCGGGAGCGCCGGCGACGCGCTCCGGCACGAGCTCGGCGAGCGGCACGAACGGCAGGCCGAGCGACCGCGCCGCCGCCATGCCGCGCTCGGGACCGCGGTTGGCCACGACCACCTGCGCACCGGCGGCGGCGAGTCCGAGCGCCGCCGCCCTGCCGGCACCTCCACAGCCGATGACTGCGATCCGGCGCCCGCGCGGCTCGACGCCGCGAGAACGCAGCGCCTCGACCACCCCCTCCGCGTCGGTCGATTCGCCCTCCCAGACGCCGCGCCGCGGCGTCAGCGTGTTGACCGCCTGCAGGCGTTCGGACAGCGGACTGGTCGCGCCAGCGACAGCGAAGGCGACCTCCTTGTGCGGCGTGGTGATCGACAGGCCCGCGAGCGCCAGACCGAGCTCGGCGATGGCGTCGCTCTCCACGAGCTCGAGCCAGAAGTCGCCGAACTGCTCGACATCGAACGGAACGTAGACCGCCGGCAAGCCGAGACCGCGATAGGCCGCATTGTGCAGACGCGGCGAGAGAGAGTGCAGCGCGGGCCAGCCGACCAGGCCGAAGAGGTGGCGTATCGGCGGCAGCGCCGGAAAGCCGTAGTCGCGAACCAGCTGCGCGACCGTCGGCTGGCCGGGCGCGGCGGCGCGCGCGCTCGCCGAGCCGTAGACCACCGGAGCGCCGAGGCGCGGAGCCAGAATGCGCGTCCAGAAGCCGGCGTTCCCGCTCGCGAAGGCAAGGACATCGCGGCGCGGAGAGCCGGCGAGCAGCCGGAGCGGAGCGAGCTCCTCCCCGGCGTTGGCGGCACTCGGCACCAGCTTGTAGAGCCCTGCCGGAACCGAGCCGAGATGGCCGAGGCGTGCGCGCAATGCCGCGAGGTCGATCGGCGCACCGTGCCAGGAGACGACGCGGCGGGCGGCAGGGATCCTCGTCAGCAGCTCCGGCACCAGGTCGCGGTCGCCCTCGAGGTCGACCCGATCGAAGCGCGGCGCAGCCTCGCCGATGCGGCGCAGACGGGCCTCGCGTGGCCCCTCGAAGCTCCCCCCTTCGAACGCACTGCGCAACGTGTACAGCAGCTCACCGGGGAAATGCGACCGCAACCAGTCCGGGTCGAGGTCGCCCACCAGGTCGGCGCGCACCTCGAGCCAGTCGGCGGCGCCGGCGAGCGCGCGAAGACCGGCGCCATCTGCCGCCGGCGGCTCGGTCAGCGAGGCAACGACGATCGCGCGACCCTCTCGTTCCGCTCGTGTCATAAAGCAAAAACCTCCTCCCGGGTTCCCGGAAGGAGGTCAGCGGAGGAGATGCAGGTTCTCGGCTGGTCGTCCCGGGCCCGATGGGCCGGGACAAAGCCCCGGCCTACCTAATGCGCGTGATGATGAGCAGAGCTGCGCCAGCAGCTGAGTGCAGAAGCGGTGGCGCAGGCGGGACTCGGACCGAACATGAGGCGGCGATTCGAACACTGCCCAGCCCGGCTGTCAAGTCACTCTCAGATCTCGCCGCGCAGCCAGGCGGCGCGCTCGATGCGACCGGAAATCCTCTCGACGCGGCGCAGATAGACCTTGCTGGTCGCACCGGGATGCCAGCTCGAGGGCTTGGGTAGGCCGCCGGCGAGCGCCGCCGCCTCGTGGCGCGAGAGGCTCGACGCCGGCTTGCCGAAGAAGCGTTGCGCGGCGGCTTCGGCGCCGTAGACGCCGGGGGCGAACTCGACGACATTCAGGTAGAGCTCGAGAATCCGCCGCTTTGCGAGGTGCTTCTCGAGCTGGCGGGTGAGGATCGCCTCTTTGACCTTGCGCAGCGGGTTCCGCGACGGCGAGAGCCAGAGATTCTTCGCCAGCTGCTGGGTGAGCGTCGAGGCGCCGCGCGGCATCTCCCCCTCCTCCCAGGCCTCGGCGACCGCCTTCTTGAGCTCGGCGACAGCAAAGCCGTGATGGGAGAAGAAGTCGATGTCCTCGGCGACCAGCACCGCCAGCTTGAGCTCGGGCGAGATCCGCCCGTAGGCCACCGGCTGCCACGACACGCGCGCGGGCTTGCCCGCGCCACCGGCCCGCGCGCGATAGCGCTCGATGAAAGCGGTGCTCTTCGGGCTCTCGCGCGCAAGGCGTGCCACATCGGGCCAGGTGGCCCATTCGAAAAAGAAAAGGACCAGTAAAGGGAGTGTGAGCGCCGCGGCGATGGCGAGCGCGAGGCGCCGCCGCCGAGGGGGACTCGCAAGCGTCAGGTTCATGTCGCTGCGGCGGCGAGCGATCCGGCGACGATCGTGACGGCGCGACCGGCGAGAATCACGCGGTCGCCTTCGCGCCGCACCTGGACCGTCCCGCCGCGAGGCGATGCCTGGTATCCCAACATCACCCCTTTACCGAGCTTCTCACCCCAATAGGGAGCGAGGCAGCAGTGCGCCGACCCGGTGACGGGATCTTCGGAAACGCCCACGCCCGGGGCGAAGAAGCGCGAAACGAAATCGTGGTCCGAGCCCGGGTCGGCTGCGGCCGTGACAATGACGCCCCTTACAGGTAGTTTCGTCAGCGCTGCGAAGTCGGGCGCGAGCTCGCGCACCTCGCTCGCGGTGGCGACTTCGACGACGTAGTCGTAGGCGTTCTTGCCGAAGTAGACGGGTTTCACTCCGAGAGCGCTGAAGAGCTCCGGCAGGTCGGCGTGCGGACGCTCGCGGCGCTCGGGAAAATCGAGCTCGATCCAGCCCGCCGCGCTGTCTCCCTCGCCGTCGCCCGCCGCGCGTTGCGCCGTGAGGCG
>JBPOHI010000139.1:0-3466 GCA_052035735.1 Acidobacteriota bacterium | reverse complement strand
CGTCGCCGCCTGGGACGTCGGCTGCGGCGTGAACCGGATCGCCCTGCGGATCGTCCCCTCGCCCTACAGCGCAGGCCGAATGCTGCTCGAGGCCGAGGTCACCGACGGCGCCGGCAACCGCCGCACGCAAGGTTGGCACGTGGCGCGGCGGTAGAGCCGGCAGCCGAGCGGCACCCGGCAAAGTTCCTCAGGCGGGGTCCCGACGCTCCGCCGGCCAGCGGGATCAGGCGACCGTCGTCGCGAGGACCCGCTCGCGCAGGCCCGCGGGTAGCTGTTCGCTGGCGAAATCACCGCAAACCGAGGCCGACAGATCCAGCGTCGCGAAAACGGTCTGGCAGCGCTCGCACATCGCGGCGTCGGAGTAAGAGAACGGGACGCCGTGATCGTAGGCGGCGAGGCGTGCCCGCAGCAGATCGAAACAGATCGCCTGCGACTGGGAGGGTGGGCCAGCCGCGCGATGCGGCAATCCCTGCGCGAGCACTGCGCGCAGCTTGAGCCGCGCGCGGTGCACGCGAGTCTTGACTGTCGCCTCGGGGATGTCGAGGATCGCTGCGATCTCGAACAGACGCAGGCCGGCGATGTCCGCCAGGAGCAGAGGGACGCGGAACGGTTCAGGCAACGCGGCGATCCCTCTCTCCACCAGATCGCGGGCCTCGCTGCGCAGACTGTCAGCCAGTGGATCCGACGGCTCGAGCGAGAGGTCGGGCACGGTCGGTCCGGGCTGCGGCAGCAACTCATCGAACTCCTCGAGGTGCTGCGGCTCTCCCGATCGACGCCGCCGCATGCGGAAACAGGCGCGATGGGCGATGGCATAGAGCCACGGTCGCGGATTGGCAGGGTCTTTCAGCTGATCGATCGCCCGGAACGCGTTGAGGAAAGTGTCCTGGACCAGGTCGTCGGCGTCGAGGTCACCGCAGAGCCGGCGCGCCAGGGCGTGGATTCGCCCTCCTTCGCTCTCGAAGAGCGCAGCCACCGCCGCCGCGCCCGGCGACCCCTCCGGCTTCTCTCCCGGCATCCCCGCCATTCTACTTGTCTCGAACGCAGCGCATTCCGATCTCGGGCCGGAACTTCCCGACCCGAAGATGGCTCTACCCGAAAGGCGCTCGCGCGCTGTCGGCACGCCAGGGGAATCTCTCCCTTGCGCTGCCATGGAGGAGGCCTGGTCCGATGCCCGAAGTGCATAGCACCTACTCGCTTTCGATCGACTGGACGACCGGTAAGCAGGGCGCGGTTCGCGCCTCGGAGGAGATTCCGGACCTCGCGATTGCCTCACCGCCCCAATTCGGCGGCCCTGGCGGGAAGTGGACGCCGGAGCATCTCTTCGTCGGCTCCGCCGCAGCCTGCTGGTTGACGACGTTCCTTGCCGTCGCCGAGCTCTCCAAACTGGACTCCTCCACCATTTCCATCGGCGCGAAGGGGTTCCTGGAGAAGGGCGACGATCGCCGGTTCTCCATCACTCGGATCGTGCTCTCTCCCCGCGTCACGGTCCGCCGCGAAGAGGACCGCGAAAAGGCGCTCCGCCTGATCCAGAAAGCCGAGGACGTCTGTCTCGTCGCGCGCTCGATGCGCACCATCGTCGAGCTCGCGCCGGAGGTCTCGGTGGCGGGTTAGGAGCCCGGCGCCTTCAGTGTCAGGAGGGCTGCAACAGCCCTGGGCAGCGCGTCGCGAAGGACGAAGGCCGCCAGCAGAACCAGCGCTGCCGCGAACGCGCGGCGCAGCGCGCGATCGTCGAACCGGCGGGCCAGCCGGCGCCCGGCGAGGCTGCCGATCATGCCCACCAGCGCGATCCCGGCGAGAACCGGCCATTCGAGCTTGCCGACGAGGTCTGGGTGCAGCAGCAGATTCCAGACGAAGCCGCTGCCGGCGTTGGCCGCGATCACGACCAGACTGGTGCCGGTAGCGAGGAGCATCGGCAGCCCGCCCAGCAGCGTGAGCGCCGGGACGATCAGGAATCCGCCGCCGACCCCGACATAGCCGGTCAGCGCGCCGACGAGGAGTCCATCCAGCAACATCATGCCGGCGGAGCGGCGGTGGGTCTGCGGCGCGAGGGCGTCGAGCGGCTGGGGCATGCGGCGGAAGGCCATCGCTGCCGCTGCCGCCAGCAACACGAGACCGAACAGGGTGAGCTGGGTCGCGCCGGAGGAACGCGCCCCCAGCAACGCACCGATGGCGCTGCCGACGAAGCCCGCGCCGCCGAACAACGCCACCGCGCGCCAGGCCACCGCCCCGCGCCGGGCGGCATCGACGGCGCCCGCGGCCGCGACGGCACCGACTACGGCGAGGGAGCCGGCAATCGCCACCTTCTCCTCCTGGTGCAGCAGGTAAATGAGCACCGGGACGGCGAGAATCGAGCCCCCCGAGCCGAGAAACCCGAGAGCCAATCCGATTGCCAGGGCGCCTAGCGCCGCCGCGATCAAGCCTTGCCCGAACCGCCCGAACCGAAGCGCGCGACCGTGCGGCCCGAGGCACTCCAGGCATGCATGCCGCCCTCGAGGTGGCGCACGGGAGCTCCGGCGCAGGCCGAGATCCGGGCCGCCGCCTGAGCGGATCTGGCGCCGGACTGGCAATAGAGGACGAGCCGCCCGGCTTCCTTCGCGAGCTCCTCGACGGGCAACGCCGAGAGCGGGGCCAGCCGCGAGCCCGCGATACTCCCGAGCCAATGCTCGACCCGCTCCCGCACGTCGACCAGGACGACATCTTCGCTCGCCAGCAACTTTTCCAAACCCTCCGGAGAGAGCCCGACAACACCCGAGCCCTTCACCTCAGGGCACCTTCGGGGCAGCAACGGCCGGCCGATCCGACTGCAGCGGCACGCGCACGCTGAAGGCTCCGCGCAGGTCGCCGCTGGCATAGCCGACGGCGAGGTCGCCGGGATACCGCTGCGCGAGGACCGCGGCGACGCCCGGGGCGAGCTCCGCGACCTTGCCGTGGCAGCCGAGACAGTTCGGCGTGAGCAGAATCGGACGCAGGTAGCGCAGCTCGGAGGCGCCCGTGGCGTCGCTCGCGACCTCCGCCAGCTCCGCTGGCGGACTGCCTCGCTGCACCTGCGCCGCGAACCGTTCGAGCGCGGCGCGCTCGAACGCGTCCGGAGCGTCGGCAGGATTGCGCTGCTGCAGCGACACCCGGCGCAGCGAGACTCCGTGGCGGGCGGCCTCCTCCCGGGTGGCATCCTGGGCCTGGGCGGCGCAGGCCTCCACGGCCCCCACCGGGCCGCCGCGGGAGACCTCTGCCGCGAGCAGCGACCGCAGCCGGGCGCCGAGGTCGTCCGCCGCGCCGCGCGCCCGTTCGAGCGCCGCAGCCGGCACCTCCGCCGGGGCTCCCTTCAGGGCGGGTACAGGCTCTTCGCCCGCAACCGCACTCCCCGAGACGCCTGGACCCACACCCAGTGCGAGCGTGACGAACGCCGCCGGCAGGGTCCGACGCCAGCGCAGGGCGGCTTCTCCGCCCGCCCTCATCCGGCCTGCCC
>JBPOHI010000046.1:0-10617 GCA_052035735.1 Acidobacteriota bacterium | reverse complement strand
TTCGAGCGCGCCTACGCCGTGGCCCCGATGACTCTGCCGGCGCACACCGCGATGTTCACCGGACTCCTGCCCACCCGTACCGGCGTGCGCTGGAACGGCGCGCAGCGCCTCGCTCCGTCCCCGGGCGGACCGCCGACCCTGGCGGAGCGCTTCCGGGCCGGCGGCTACGCCACCGCGGCCTTCGTCTCCGCCGCGGTCCTCCACCGCGCCTTCGGTCTCGACCGCGGTTTCGAGCTCTACGATGATGCGATCGCCGGCCGCGCCGGAGCTGCGGGGAATCCCTGGCAGGCCGAGCGCCCGGGCCGCGAGACCGTCGACCGCGCCCTGGCCTGGCTCGCCGCCCAGCCGGCCGGTCGGCCCGTCTTCCTCTGGGTGCATCTCTTCGAACCCCACGACCCGTACGAGCCACCCGAACCGTTCGCCACCCGATTCGCGGCCGATTCGTACAGCGGCGAGATCGCCGCCGCCGACGACGCGCTCGGAGCCCTGCTCGCGAGCCCGCGTTTCCAGCCGGGGGCGCGCGCCGTCATCGCGGTCCTCGGCGATCACGGCGAGGCCCTCGGCGAGCACGGCGAGGCGACGCACGGCATCCTGCTCCAGGAGGCCGCGCTGCGCATCCCCTGGCTGGTGGCCGCGCCGGACCTCGCGCCGCGGCGCGTGGCGGCGGCGGTGGGACAGGTCGATCTCGCGCCGACCCTGCTGGCGCTCGCTGGACAGCCCCCGCTCGCCGCCGCGGCGGACCTCGACGGCGTCGACCTCGTGCCCGATCTCCGCGCCGCGGGCGGCGCCCGGGCGCGCACGCTCTACGCCGAATCGCTCTACGCCCACGCCCTCTACGGCTGGTCGCCGCTCTACTCGACGCGGCGCGGCGACTACAAGGCGATCGCCGGCCTGCGCACCGAGCTCTTCGACACCGCCGCCGATCCCGGCGAGACACGCGACCTGCGGGCGGCGCAACCGGCCGCGGCCGGCGCGCTGCAGCGCGCCCTGGCCGAAGTCCTCGGCCGCGAGACGGCAACGGGGGCGAGCGCCGCTACGGTCGACGCCACGCTCGCTGCCGAGCTGCGGAGTCTGGGTTACCTGTCCGCCGCGCCGGCCGGAACGGCGACCGAGGCGACCGTCGATCCGCGGGACCGGATCGCGGCCCACGAACGCCTGCGAACCGTCGAGGTGCAGTGGCGGCAGGGTGATTTTCGCGGCGCCGAACTGGCGGTGGCCGAGCTCTTCGCGGAAGAGCCGCAAAACCTCCTGCTGCGCAGGGTCGTCGAGAGCCAGTTGCAGGTCCTCGTCACCGATCCCACCGCCCCATCCGCCCAGCGAGCGCGCGCGCAGACCTTCCTCGCGACGCTCGCGCTCGGCGAGCGCCGCTTCGACGAGGCCGAGAGCCGGGCGCGCGAAGCCCTCGCCCTCGAGCCGGCGAGTGCTCTGGCACTCAACACGCTCGCCCTCGCTCTCGACGGCCGCGACCGCCTCGCCGAAGCCGAGGCGGCCTATCGCGCCGCGCTGGCGCTCGATCCGTCGCTCTTCCGCAGTGAGTTCAATCTGGCGGTGCTGCTCGCCGCGCGACCGGGCGGCCGCGCCGAGGCAGCCGAGCACCTGCGTCGCTACCTGGCGCGCGCCCCGGCCGACGACCCGCGGCGCGCCGAAGCGCAGGCCGCGCTCGCCCGCCTTTCGCCGGGCGGCGCCGGCGGTGGATAATCGCCGCATGAAGAGCGTCGCCATCCTGGGAGCCTCGAAGGACCGCGCCAAGTTCGGCAACAAGTCGCTGCGCGCCCACGTCGCGGCGGGCTACGCGGTCTTCCCGATCCATCCGAAGGAGACCGAGATCGAAGGCCTCGCCGCCTACGGCTCCCTCGCCTCCCTGCCGCAGGCGGTGGAGCGCATCAGCGTCTACCTCGCACCGGCGGTCGGTAGAGCTCTCCTGCCGGAGATCGCGCGCGCCGGCGCCAGGGAGGTCTGGTTCAATCCCGGTGCCGCCGACGCCGCGCTGCTCGACGAGGCCCGCCGCCTGGGAGTGCCGGCCATCGACGGCTGCAGCATCGTCGACCTCGGCCTGTCGCCGTCCGAGTTTCCCTGAGCTGCCGGCGGCCGCCACCAAGGGCATGAAGGAGCTGCGACAGATTCTCGCCCGGGCGCGCGAGCTGCGCGCCGCCGGCACGCCCGCCGTGCTGGCGACGGTCGTCGCGGTCGAAGGCTCGGCCTACCGCCGCGAGGGGGCGCGCATGCTCATCGAGCGCGACGGCCAGCTCACCGGCGTCCTCTCCGGCGGCTGCCTAGAGCTCGACCTCGCGACTCGCGCCGGTGAGGTGCTGCGCTGCGGAGCGCCGGCGCTCGCCACCTACGACCTGCGCGCCCCTGACGAGGTTCTCTGGGGCCTCGGGCTGGGCTGCGGCGGCAAGGTCACGCTGCTGCTCGAGCCGCTGGCGCCAGACGCCGAGGCGACCTCGCCGCTCGCGCCGTTCGAGCAGGTCGAGCGCGAGCGCAGGCCGCGCGACCTGGTCACCCGTCACGCCGGCGAGATCGTGCTCCAGGAACGCCTCGTTCCGTCCCGACGTCTCCTGCTCGCCGGTGCCGGCCGCGACGCCGTGCCGCTCGCCCGCCTCGCCGGCGAGCTCGGCTGGGAGGTGACCGTCCTCGACGCCCGCCCGACCGCGGCCGCCGCGGCACGCTTCACCGAGCTGGCGCGCTTCGTCGCCGTCGCGCCGCGCGCGTTCGCCTCGACGATTCCGGTCGATCTCTGGACGGCCGCCGTCGTGCTCACCCACAACTACCTCGACGACCTGGCCTGGCTCGCCGCGCTGCTGCCGACGTCGGCGCCGTACGTCGGACTCCTCGGCCCGCCGGCGCGACGCGACCGCCTGCTCGCCGACCTCGCCGAGCAGGGACTCCTACTCGACGAGCGCCTGCGCGCACGCCTGTACGGCCCCGCCGGTCTCGACCTCGGCGGCAGAGCTCCCGAGCTGGTGGCGCTCGCCATCGTCGCCGAGATCCAGGCGGTGATGTCCGGCGCCGGCGGCTCGCCGCTCTCGCGCCGGCCCGCGAGCGCGGCCGTGCCGACCGTCCAGATCGAAGAGGCGCCGTGACCGTCGCCGGCGTCCTGCTCGCGGCGGGAAACTCGCAGCGGATGGGGCGCCCGAAGGCTCTGCTTCCCTATCGCGGCACGACGCTCCTGCAGCACGCCGCTCGCACCCTCTGCGAGACAGCGTGCCGTCCCCGGATCGTCGTCGTCGGTCCAGAGGTAGAAAAAAGCTGCTGGTCCAGGGATGAGGTCGATGTCGCGGTGGTGGTGAATCCGGATCCGGACCGGGGGCTGTCGAGCTCGATCCAGATCGCGCTCGACGCCATCGAAGTCCACCAAGCCGAAGCCGGCGCCCTCGTGGAGGGCATCCTGATCGCCCTGGTCGATCAACCGCTGATCACTTCCGACCACCTCGAAGCGATCCTTCAGGCGGGCGCTGCGACCGGCCTCGCCGCCACGTCCTGGCCGGAAGCGTTCGGCCCCCCAGCCTTCCTTTACCGGTCTTTTTTTTCTTCCTTGAAGGGCCTCCGCGGCGACGAAGGCGCGAAGAAGATCCTGCGCGCGGAGCGCGCCCGACTCGAGCTGGTGCACTTTCCCGGCGCAGCGCTGGACGTCGACGACCCGGAAGCCTACGAGCGCCTGCTGTCCGGCGCGAAGGCCTGAGACTCGACCCAGAGCTCGACCAGGGTCTCGATCCGCCGCCCCGCCTCGGCCCGCCGCGCGCGCAGCTCCTCGGCGATGCGCCGCCGGCGGCGCAGGAGGAGAAAGGCGCGGCTCTCCTTCCACAGCGACTCCTGGCGTTCGAGCAGGCGCACGGCGATATAGCCCGCCAGCGGCGCCACCACGAGCAACGCGAGCCCCGAGGCCGCGCCCCAGAGTCCCCACGCGACGGCCGCCTCGATGCTCCAGGTCAGCGGATAAGCGACGATCCCGGGAAAGACCTTGTAGGTGGCGATCTGATTCTCCTCGTCTTCGAAGCGGCGCGACACCAGCTCGACGAGGCTGAACGGCACGAAATTCAATATCGCACCGAGAAGCGCCACCGGCAGGGCGACGACGGTGTTGAAGGCGATCCGGGCGAGCGCCGCCGCGAGCTTGTCGAGCGGATAGCTGGCGATCACCTGTTCGTCGCGCAGACCCGAGAGGCGCAGCAGGCGGTCGTACTCGCGCGCCGCCGCAACCGCCGCCGCGACCTCGCGCGGGTGGCTCTGGCGGAGAGCATCGAGACCGTCGAGCAGCGAGCGGCGGGCGTCGAACTCGGCGGCGAGCCGGCGCTCGCGCGGCAGGTCGAGGGCGTCCAACTCGAGGATTCGCGCGCCGCGCTCGACCAGCCGCGACTCCTCCCACGACCGGTAGTTGAGCGTGACGCGCTCGAGCGCTTCGCTCACCCGCGCGGTCAGCAGGCGGACCGCGGTCGGCTCGTCGCGCGCCGCGAGCTCGATCTCCTCCGCCGGATCGATCGGCGGGCCGACGACCACCAGGGCACGGGAACGGAAGCGGCCGCGGTCTTCGAACAGCAGTCCGACCGGCAGGATCCGGCTGCCGAGCGGACCCAACCGGCGCTCCGCTTCGAGCAGGATGCGCGCCGCCCCGGTCTTCAGCGGCTGCAGCTGCGGCTGATCGTGGCTGATGCCTTCGGGGAAGATCGCCAGGATGCCGCCACGGGCGAGCTCCTCGTGACAGCGTGCGAAAGTCTCGAGGTTCTTCGAGGTATCGACGCCCTCGTCCTGCCGGCGGTAGACCGGCAGGACGCCAGCGAGATCGCACAGTTGCGCGAGCACCGGGATCTTCCACAGCGTGCTCTTGCCGAGCATTCTCGCCGGCAGGCGAAGGGGGCCGAGCAGGAACAGTGGATCGACCAGTCCGTTGACGTGATTGGCGACGGCGATGAGCGGCACCTGCCGCAGGCCGCCCTCGGCGCGCGGCACGCGCTCGCCGCCGACCACTTCGATCCGGCGGAAGAAGACCGCGAGGATCAGACGGCAGAGGATGCCGATCGCCCGGTCGGTCGCGGTGCGCAGCCAGCTCGGACCGCGGGAGGCTGCGGGGCCCGGGGGGCCCAAGCTCAGGCCGGCTCGCGCCAGGCCGCGGCAGCGGCCACGCCGCGGCGCTCGTCGATCAGGAACATGCCGGCAAGTCCCGCCACGAAGAAGATCCCGGTGCACAGGATCGCCGTGCGCTGCGACTGCGTCGCCGACGAGACGAGACCGAAGACCGGCGGGCCGAAGGCGTAAGCGGCCTTGCCGAAGAGTCCCCAGAGCCCGAAGAACTCGCCGCTCTTGCCGACCGGGGCGAACATGCCGACGAGGGCACGCGAGGCCGACTGCAGCGAGCCGATGCCCAAGCCCGCGGTCACCGCGATCACCCAGAAGGCGAGCTTGCTCGCGGTGAGGTAGGTGGCGAGACAGGTGCCGATCCACAGCAGCAGCGACACCTGGATCGTCTGGCGCGCCCCCAGCCGGTCCTGGATGGCGCCGAACGCGAACGCGCCACCCGCGGAAGAGATCTGCACGACGAGAAAGAGGAAGATCAGCTCACTCGAGGTGAAGCCGACGGTGCGCTCGGCGTAGACCCCGACGAAGGCGATGATGCTCATCAGCCCCGAGGAGTAGACGAAGAAGACGCAGAGGAACTTGGCCAGCTCGCGGAAGTGGCCGATCGAGCGCACCGTGGTCGCCAGCCGGCCGAAGCCCTGGCGTGCGTAGTAGAGCAGCGGTTCGCTGCGCCGCGGCGCGCGCTCGCGGAGGAAAAGAAAGGTCGGCAAGGCCGCGACCAGGAAGAAGAGCGCGGTGAGCGGCCAGACGAGGCGCAGGCGCGACAGGTTCTCGAGCGTGAAGCCGCCATCGATCATCGGCTTGATGAGCAGCAGCGAGGCCAGCCCGCCGAAGTACCCCAGCCCCCAGCCGAAGCCGGAGATGCGCCCGACGGTCGCCGGAGTCGAGATCTCGGGCAGGAAGGCCGCGGTCAGATTCTCGCCGAACGAGAAGGCGATGTTCGAGATCACGAACAGGACGAGCGCGAGCTGCACCTGACCGGGAGTCACGAACCAGAGCGCCGCCGTGCCGCCCACGCACATCAGATAAGTGACGAACAGGAAGACCTTCTTGCGTCCCGACTCGTCGGCCATCGCGCCGACGATCGGCGACAGCAGAAGGACGAGGAGGTTGGCGACGAAGATCCCGCCCCCCCACCAGGCGTCGGCGTCGGGTCCCGCCGCGACCAGGCGGGTGAAGTAGACGCTGAACGCTACCGTCACCACCACCGTGGTGTAGCTCGAGTTGGCGAAGTCGAACATCGCCCACGAGAAGATCTCGCGACGGGTGACCGGAGGCGGAGACGCTGCCCTATCCGCGCTCAAGCGGGGTCAGGGACAGGTCTGGAAGGCGTTGATGTCGGTCGTCGCGGCCGCCGAGACGCCGAGGGTGTTGTCGTAAACCTTCGTCGTCTCCGTCCAGGTGTCGTAGACGGTAACGTGGAACTCGACGTTGGTGAGCGCGGCGAGAAAGACCCAGTAGCGGTTGTTGAGCGAGCAGCCGTCGACGATCTTGATCATCAGCTCGAAGGAGGCCGGGGTGAAGAACCAGACGATGCCGGAGTCCTCCGAGCCCAGCGGCACGAAGGTGCCGTTGCCGGTGACCTCGGCGAAATTCTTCCAGGTGGCACTGATGCGGAAGCGCCCCTTGCGCAGCTCGCCGTAGCGCCCGTCGTAAGCGGGCATCGAGCCGTCCCCGGCCAGGATCCGCGTCGCGCCGGTACACGAGACGAAGGAGGTGAAGTTCCCCTGCGCCGCAGCCTCGCTCCCTGCCGTCACCAGGTAGTAGCTCTGGTTCCCGGTGAGAACCTGGTTCGAGAACGACGAGAAGTGCACGCCCTGGGCACCGTTGTCGCTCGCGGCGACCAGATGATTCAGCGGATTCGCCGGGTCGAAGGCGTCGCGATAGAGGTAGAGCACGCCATCGAATCCGGCCTCCTGCACGCTCGAGAAGCTGCAAACCGCGTTCGAGTTGGTGAACAGCGCCTGGCTCGAGTAGCGGACGACCTTGCCGGACAGGCTGGGTACGGGCTCGAGCGTCGTGTTCGGGCGGTTGAACATCGCCCCCCCCGCCGTCGTGCCGTAGAACGAGTAGGCGGCCTGCGCCCCTGCCGGAACCGCCGCGGCAACGGCGGCGAGGGCAGCGAGGGCGAGGTTCTGGAGGAGGCGTCTCATGGCGGCGATCCGCCGCGCATCCTAACCCATGCCCGGCTCGAGGTCGAAGCGCGCCTTTGTTGCGGAGAGCCCCGACGAGGCCGCTCTAGGCCTTGGCGTCGAACCAGGTCGGACCGATGCCGGCGTCGACCACCAGCGGCACCGCGAGCTCCGCGACACCGGCCATCTCCTGGCGAACCATCGCCGCCACGGCGGGGGCCTCCCCCGCCGGCGCCTCGAGCACCAGTTCGTCGTGCACCGTGAGCAGGAGTCGCGCCTGCGGATGATCGGCGCGCAGGCGGCGGTCGACGGCGATCATCGCCAGCTTGAGCAGATCGGCGGCGGTCCCCTGGATGCGGGCGTTGATCGCCATGCGGCGGGCGTTCTCGCGCAGATTCCAATTTCTGCTCTGGATGTCGGGCAGGTAGCGCACCCGGCCGTAAAGCGTCTCGACCCTGCCGTCGCGCTCGGCCGCCGCCAGCGTCTCCTGCATGTACGCCTGGACGCCGGCATAGCGCGCGAAGTAGACCGCGATGAACTGCTCCGCCTCCTTGGTCGAGATGCCCAGCGCCTGGGCCAGGCCGTAGGCGCTCATGCCATAGATCAGGCCGAAATTGATCGTCTTGGCCGCTCGCCGCTGCTCGGCGGTGACGAAGTCGACCGAAACTCCGAGTACCGTCGCGGCGGTCGAACGGTGGATGTCCTCACCGCTCGCGAACGCCTCGATCATCGCCTTCTCGCCGGCGATGTGCGCCAGCACGCGGAGCTCGATCTGGCTGTAGTCCGCGGCGACGAGGAGCGCCCCCGGCGCGGCGCAGAACGCCTTGCGGATCCTCATTCCGACTTCGGTGCGAACCGGGATGTTCTGCAGGTTGGGGTTGACCGACGACAGCCTGCCGGTCGCCGCGACCGCCTGCTGGAAGCGCGTATGCACCCTGCCGTCGGCGGCGACGATCTGCGGCAGGGCATCGACGTAGGTCGACTTCAACTTCGCGAGCTCGCGATAGCGCAGCAAGTACTGCGGCAGCTCGTGCCCCGCCGCCGCCAGCTCCTCGAGGATGTCGGCGCCGGTCGAGTAGCTCTTGGTTTTCTTCGTCTTCTTGCCCGCCGGGAGTTGGAGCTTGTCGAACAGGATCGTCCCGAGCTGCTGCGGCGACTGGATGTTGAAGCGCTCGCCGGCGAGGCGGTAGATCTCCGCTTCGAGCCCGGCGATCTCGCCGCCGAGCTCCTCCGACATCCGCGCCAGGAAGTCGACGTCGAGCCGGATGCCGGCCTCCTCCATCCCGACCAGGACCGGCATGAGCGGCGCTTCGATCCGCGAGTAGAGCCCGGCCACCTTGCCCGAACCCAGCTCCTGGCGCAGCGCGGGCGCCAGCCGCTCGACGGCGGCCAGACGCTCGCCCACCCAGGTTCCGATGCGCTCGTCGCCGATCGCCGGCTCGATCCCCTTGTCGAAGCCGGCCTCCTTCGCCGTGCGGAGCTTCGTGCCGAGGCGCTCGAGCGCGAGATCGTCGAGCCCATGCCCGTGCACCGATGCCCGCGAGAGATACGAGACGAGCATGAGGTCGAAGAGCTGCGCGACCGCGATCTCGCCCGCTGCCGGCGCCAGTCGCAGCAACTCCTTCAGGTCGCAGCCGGCCATCTCCCGCTGCGGATCGGCGAACCACTCCGAGAGCGTCGCGACGACCGCCGCCCGCAGCTCCGGCGAACGCAGGTCCACAAAGGCGCGACCGCCACCCGACGAGGAGGCCACCGCGAGGGCAACCGGAGCCACGGGAGCCGAGGCCTCGACCAGTGCGACCGCAATGCTCTTCCCCAGCGCCGCCGCAAATTCCTCCCACTCCTTTACCGAAAGAACGCCCGGGATCGCGGGAACTTCACCCCCGCCGGAGGCGGGCGCCTGCGCGCCCGCAGCATCCGCCGCGTCGAGCTCGGCGAGCAGGGTGAAAAACTCGAGCTCCGAGTAGAGCTCGCGCAACATGGCGGCATCCGGCGGATCGAGTTGGAGCGATTCGGGATGAAGCTCGATCGGCAGGTCGGTGTGGATGGTGACCAGCTCTTTCGACAGCAGCGCCTGCTCGCGGTGCTGCTCGAGCCCCTCGCGATAGGCCTTGCGCGGCACTTCGGCGGCGCGCTCGAGCAACGCCTCGACCGAGCCGAACTCGGCGACCAGCTGGCGCGCCCCTTTCTCGCCGATCCCCGGCACGCCGGGGACGTTGTCCACCGCGTCGCCCATGAGCGCGAGAACGTCCGCGACCTGCTCGGGCGGCACGCCGAAGTCCTCGGTCACGCCGGCCGCGTCGTAGCGCTTGTTGCGCCCGGTGTGGAGGAGCGTGACGTGCGGCCCGACGAGCTGCATCAGGTCCTTGTCGGCCGACACCAGCACGACGTCGTAGCCCGCTGCCGCCGCTTTCTTCGCCAGGGTGCCCATGACGTCGTCGGCCTCGTAGTTGTCGAGCTCGAGACGCGGAATGCGGAACGCCTCGATCGCCCGCCGGACGTAGGGGATCTGCGGTACGAGGTCGTCCGGCATCGGCGCGCGGTTGGCCTTGTACTCGGCGTACTTCTCGCTGCGCACCGTCTTGTCGGAGATGTCGAGCGCCACACCGATGAAGTCGGGCGCCTCGTCCTTCAGCACCTTGCGCAGGATCTGGACGAAGCCGAAGACGGCGTTGGTCGGCAGCCCCTTCGAGTTCGACAGGTTGCGGATGGCGAAGAAGGCGCGGAAGATGTTGTGAAAACCGTCGATCAAGACGAGCTTGGGGCGGCGCGCCGGCTCCGCCGCCGGGGGCGCTGGCTGTTCGGTGTCCATCCTCCGGAGCTTAGCCCAGCCGGCACGAGGCACGCCGCCGGCGTTCGGCTAGACTGTCGCGGTCGCGCGAAAGGAGACCACCGTTATGCCCGAGTACGTTCAGATGGGACTCTTCTCCTGGATCCTGATGGGGCTTCTGGCCGGCGCACTGGCGCGCTTCTTCCTGCCCGGCCGCGACTCCCTGGGCTGCATCACCACCGTCCTCGTCGGCATCGTCGGCGCCGTGGTCGGCGGCTTCGTCGCCACCAAGCTGGGCTTCGGCGGCTTTCAGGGCTTCGACGTCTACAGCCTGATCATCGCCACGATCGGCGCGGTGCTCTTCCTGCTCGTGGTGCGGATCTTCCGCGGCGGCAAGAAGTCCAGCTAGTCGAGCGCGCCGGGCGCTCCCGGCGGCAGACGCCGGGCAGGCCGCCGGGCCTGCGCCAAGAGGTGGGCGATCTCCGGCAGGATCAGCCGGGCGAGCGCCAGCTCGAGTGCCGCCGGCGAGCCCGGCAGCAGGAAGATCGCGCGCCCCGAAACCAGGCCGGCGGCCGCCCGCGAGAGCATCGCGGCGGCGCCGATCTCGGCGAAGGAGAGCATCCGGAAGAGCTCGCCGAAGCC
>JBPOHI010000297.1:0-3373 GCA_052035735.1 Acidobacteriota bacterium | reverse complement strand
GGCGGCGCGCAGGGACTCGTTCCGGCGGAGATCACCGGCGAGGCGGCGAGTCAGGTCGACGGTTTGGGCTTCGACCTCGGCGTCCAGTACAGCGCCCGCCGGTGGGGTCTCGGCGCGGTCGTGAGCTCCGGCGTTTCGCTCGAGGGCAGCGGCGACATCGACTACTTCCCACGCGACCCGTTCACCAACGCCACCGCCGAGGCGGCCTTCGCCCGCCGTTTCGTCTCCTCCTCCGCGAGCATGAACTTCGAGCTGCCGCCCACGGCGAGCGTCGGCGTCTGGTGGGGCTTCGGCGACCGCCTGCAGGTCGAAGCCGACCTGGTCTGGAGCGGCTGGTCGGCGCTCGACCGCACGCGCATCGGGATCTCGCGCAACCCTTACGCCTCGGACTTCTTCGGCGCGCCGCCCGCGCTCGACCGCCGGCGCGACTGGAGCGACGTCGTCAGCCTGCGCCTCGGCGCCGAATGGGACCTCTCGCCGATGTGGTCGCTGGGCGGCGGTCTCGCCTTCGAGCCGAGCCCGGTGCCCGACGCCACGATCGAACCGGGCTTCTCGCAGGGCGACACCACCGTCCTCGCCTTCGGCGCCTCGTGCAACCTCGAAGGCCTGTCGTTCGACGCCGGCTACTCGTTCCATCAGTCCGACGACCGCAAGGCCTCCCTCGACGGCTACGATTTCCCCTACCCGGGAACCTTCAGCAGCCGCGCGCAGGTCTTCTCCATCTCCGCGCGCTGGCGGCGCTGACGGCTCCGCGCTCAGGGCACAGCGGAACTCCATCGCGAGGTGTTCTCGGTCTCGAAGCCGTCCTCGAAGAGACCGCCCCACCGCGCCCAGTAGCAGCCCTCTCCGTTGTGGATGCAGTTCACGACGTGAGCGCTTCCGCGCACGATGTAGAGCTCGCCCAGGTGATCCTCGCCGAAGCCGTAGTTCGAGGATCCGCTCAACCAACAAGCCGAAGTGATGGCGGCCGGATCCGATTCGTCGAAGTCGGTGGTCGTGGCCCAGATCTGGCCGCACCCGGCGTCGCCATAGAAGTAGCGGCCGGCATTCACCGGCACCTGTTGGCCGCGATAGCGGTAGCCGCCCATGATCGAGACCCATGGGGTGTTCCGGTGGCAGAGAATCGGATCCATGAATCCGGTGGCGCGGGGGAATTCGCAGGAGGTGCCCCCGGCATCGACCGGACAACCGGAGTTCGAACAGCCTGAAGAGGTGGCGGAGCTCTGGCAGCCCTCGCGGCAAACCCAGCCGAGGTTCGTCGGTGCCGGGGTCGTGGCGCGTATGAGGTTGATCTCCTCCCATTCGTTCTGCCCGACGTCGCCGACGTAGATGTCGCCCGTCTGACGGTCGAAGGTGAAGCGGAAGGGGTTCCGCATTCCGCGCGCCCAGGTTTCGTTGCAGGCGTTCGCCTGGCCGACGTAGGGGTTGTCGGACGGCACGGCATAAGAGGCATCCAGCCCGCACTCGCTCGCGGCCGGAGTCAGATCGACTCCCCGCACGTCGAGGCGGAGAATCTTGCCGAGCAGGGTTCCGGGATTCTGGCCGTCACCCGAATTCCCCGCTCCGTCGTCGCACTGCGGTCCGCCGTCTCCCGTCGAGATGTAGAGGTAGCCGTCCGGTCCGAATGCGAGCTGACCGCCGTTGTGATTCGACGCGCCCGAATGCTCGATGCGCAGAATGACGGCGGCCGAGGCCGCATTCGCGACATCCGGGTTCCCCGTGGAGCGCTCGTAGCGTTCGACCGTGATGTCGCCATCGGTGCGCGTGTAGTAGACGTAAAACCGCCCCGTCGTCTTGTAGTCCGGCTCTACCGCCATGGCCAGCAAACCACGCTCGCTTCCCACCGAGATCTTCGCGGTCAGGTCGAGGAACGGCGTCGCCAGCAACGACTGCGACTCTCCCGACCAGGTAAGGATCTTGCCCTCTTTGGTGGCGACGAAGCGGTGACGAAGGTTGTCGGCCGGATCGACGAAGGCGATCGGCGTCGTGAAGCCGGTCGGGAAGCCCGAGATGAGTGTGGAGACGGCGGCCGGGGCATTGGGCGTGCAGGTCGCCAGGCAGTCTTGCGTCTGGCAGGCCGTGGCCGCCAGCACTGGCTCTGCCGTCGCCACGATCGCCACGGCGGCGGCCCAGCAAGCCCTCAGGAACCCCCGTTGCGGGGCACGCGGTGTGGCAGAGAAATTTCCATTCATGACTTGAGCCTCTCCTGGGAGCATCCTAGCGAACCAGGATGCCCCGGGGACGCGAATCAGTTCACAGGTGGCGAGGCTAGCGGACGGCGTCGACCGGCGCGAACATGCCGGGGGTGTAGGCGGTGATCCGGCCGGTGAAGGCCGAGGCGGCGACGGTGAGAGGGCTCGCCAGCCAGAGCTTGCCCGGGCCGCTCCGGCCCTTGTAGTTGCGGTTGATCGCCGAGACCGTGACCTGCTCACTGGTCTCCGAAACCCCCGGGCCGCAGCCGATGCAGGCGCCGCAGCCGGGGCGGATGAGGCGCACGCCGGCCTTCGCGAAATCGTCGAGGAAACCGTGCTCGCGGGCGTAGCTCTCGACCTCGAGCGAGCCGCACTGGATGATGAAGTCGACGCCGGGCGCGACCCGGCGGCCGGCATCCACCGCCTCCTTGACCACCCGGTGGTAGAAGTCGAGGTCGTCGATCTTGCCGGCCGTGCAACTCCCGCCGTAGGCGATGTCGATGCGGACGTCGCCGATCTCGGCGACCTTCGCCCCGTTGGTCGGATCGGAGGCGATGCCCCGATCGGGATCGCCCGGGTCGGCGACCATCGGGGTGAGCGCGGCGAGGTCGATCACGTGGATCCCCCCCGCGTAGACCGCATCGGCGTCCGGTTCCACCGCCCGCGCGCGCAGCCGTTCCCGGTCGGCGCCCGGGCGCCAAGCGGAGATCCAGCGGAAGGTCTCCGCGTCGGCCGAAACGATGCCGCTCCTCGCGGTGCACTCGGTCGCCATGTTGGCGAGCGTCGCGCGCTCGTCCATCGACAGCGTCGAGACTCCCGGCCCGGTGAACTCCATCACCCGGTTGAGCGTCGCCTGCGGTCGCGCATAGGCGAGCAGGATGTGGAGCATCAGGTCCTTGGCGGTGACGTTCGGAGGCAGCTTGCCGATGAGCTCGAAGCGGATCGACTCCGGCACCTCGACCTGGGTGAAGCCGGAGTGGATGAGCGCCGCGTACTCGGTCGCTCCGACGCCCCAGGTCAGCGCGTTGTTCGCCCCGCCCATGCAGGTGTGCGTATCGGTGGC
This sequence comes from Acidobacteriota bacterium, assembly GCA_052035735.1. Lineage (GTDB taxonomy): Bacteria > Acidobacteriota > Thermoanaerobaculia > Multivoradales > JAGPDF01 > JAGPDF01. Next base: position 118 of record JBPOHI010000297.1, on the reverse strand, counting down.
CTGAATGAAGTCGCCGGGCTCGACCATGTGGGTACGCGCCAACTCGTGGCAGATACCGGGCGAGACGCCGTCGGTGGACGAGAAGTCCCGCACGCCGGTGTGACGCTGGAACTGACGC
>JBPOHI010000021.1:0-7640 GCA_052035735.1 Acidobacteriota bacterium | reverse complement strand
CACGACTCGCCCCCGGCGCAGCTCGAGCAGCAGCGAGAACAGCCGGTCGGCTCGTCGCATGCGGTGAATCTAGCGCACGAGGGCGCCGCCCCCGATCAGGCCGGGCCGGCCCACTCCCAAGGGAAGCCCGGGACCATCGTCACGACTTCGGTGGTGAGCCCGAGCGCCCGCAGCTCGCGTTCGAGATCGGCGGGGCGGCCGCGCAGCAGCGGGAAGGTCCCCCAGTGGATCGGCACGACCCGGCGGACGCCGAGATAACGGCAGGCGAGCGCCGCCTGGCGCGGATCCATGGTGAAGTGGTCGCCGATTGGCAGGAAGGCGAGTTGCGGCCGGTAGAGCTCGCCGATGAGCGCCATGTCCGAAAACAGCGCCGTGTCGCCGGCGAAATAGAACGACCACCCCTCCCCCTCCACGACAAAGCCCGCCGCGAGCCCGCCATAGAGGGGCAGTCCGGCGTGCAGGAAGCCGCTCGAGTGATCGGCGCGCACCATGCGGATGCGCAGGCCGCAGGCCTCCTGCGTGCCGCCGAGGTTCATGCCCGAGACCTTGGGCGCACCTTGGGCAGCGAGATAGCTGGTCAGGTCGTAGTTCGAGATCAGCAGGGCCTCGTGCTCGCGCGCCAGGGCGAGCGCATCGCCCATGTGATCCGAATGGGCGTGGCTGACCAGGATGAGGTCGAGGCGATCGAATCGCCGGTGCGAAGGCGGACAGGACGGATTGCCTTCGAGCCAGGGGTCGATGACCAGCGTCTCGCCGGTCGCGAGATCGACGCGCAGGGTAGCGTGACCGAGCCAGGTGAACTTGGGGTGCGGCATGGGCATGGGTCCCTCCTCTCTGCCTGAAGGTAGCACTTTCGCGCGATGCTAAAGTCGCCGCAGGAGAAAACCATGAACCCGACCATCGCCACCTGGATGCTCTTCCTGCACGTTCTGGCCGCACTCTGGCTCGCCGCCGGAGTCTTCGCGGGCAGCATCGTCCGCGCCCAGGGGCGGAAAGCCGCGACCCTCGGCGAACGCGTCATGGCCCTGCGCATCGCCTGGCGCCTGGCCAACGTCTACAGTCTCCCCGGAGCCATCGTCGTCGGGCTCCTGGGGATCGGTCTCCTGCACCCGCGCGGGTGGAGCTTCGGCACCCTCTGGGTCGAGATCTCGATGACCCTCTGGCTGCTCCTGCTGCTCAACGGGATCCTTTATCTGAGGCCGGCGCTCCAGCGCCTGCTCGCCGCCGCCGAGGCCTCGGCAGCAGCCGGCACACCTTCGGCCGAGCTCGTCCGCCTCGCGGCCGCGAAGGGACCGCGCATCGCCGCCGAGCTCAACGCCTTGGGCGTCGTCATCCTGACCCTGCTCATGATCTTCAAGCCGGTCTGAGCCGCTCCGGCCGCGCCGGCTAGGGCGTAGCGGCCGGCGCTGGGAAGGAGTTCGCGACCCAGCCGGCGAGCGCCGGGACATCGTGGAAGAGACCCGCTTTACTGAGTGGCCGGGTGCCGGTGATTGCCTGGTTGAGGATCTTGCGCGCCGCACGCGAGCCCTTGGCCGTCACGATGAGGTCGGCCGCACGCAGGAAGCGCGTCTCGAACCAGGCGCGCTGCGGGAGAGGAAGACTCTCGTTCCAAACGGCGAGCTCATGACCGCGGGGCGTCGGATCCTGCGCCGCCATCGCGTCGAGCAGGGCAGCGATCTCCGGCATCCTCCCGGGCTCGAATCGATCCCAGGCAAGCCGCGCGACCAGATGCGCCATGACCGGAGCGATCCACGGTGCATCTCCGCGCAGGTTGGCCCGCTGGGCGAGGAGCCGGGCGCAGGCGATCTGCGCCAGCAGATCCGAGATGCCCAGCGCTCCGGCCTCCTCCCTCGTCGCGAGCAGCGGCAACCCGACCGGCAGGGGAACCTCCCCTCCCAGCCAGCGCTTCACCCGCCCGATGAGCTCGTCGTCGGCCCACGCCGGCACCGCCAGGGCGTCGGTGCCGAGCGCCTCCGGCTCGCCGAAGCCGTTGCGCAGCCCGGCGGCCTGCCAATCCTCCGGCGACAACACGTAGAAGACGACCGCCGTCGCCTTGAAACGGGTGCGCGCGAACTCCTCGTTGAGCAGCTCAAAGCGCGCCTGGACCGAGGCGGCCCGGTCGAGCGCCCCCGGCGTATAGCGCACCGGTGCGAGATCTCCCGGCAGATCGAGCAGGAGCGGCAGATCGACGGTTCGCCGGCCCGCGACATCGGCGCGCCCGGCGGCGGGCGCGAAGAGAAAGAGCGCCAGCGCCACGGCCAGCGCCCGGAAGATTCCGCTGGAGGGGATCGTCATCCTCGAAGTCTACGGCGATTACGCCCCGCGCCGGAGATAGACTTCGCCCGATGAAGGGCTTTCGCGTAGCGCGCCATGGCGGCCCGGAGGCCCTCGAGTGGGGCGACTGGCCGGATCCCGTCCCCGGACCGGGCGAGGTTCTGGTGCGGGTGCGCGCCTGCGCCCTCAATCATCTCGACCTCTGGCTGCGCAACGGCGTCCCCGGGCACCGCTTCCCGCTGCCGCTGGTGCCGGGGAGCGAAGTCGCCGGCGATGTCGCGGCCACCGGCGCCGGCGTCGACGATCTCGCGGAGGGCACGCCCTGCCTGCTCTCCTCGGGCGTCTCCTGCGGAGTGTGTGCGCGCTGTCTTTCCGGCCTCGATCATCTCTGCGCGCGCTACGGCCTGCTCGGCGAGCATCGCGACGGCGGTTACGCCGAGCTGGTCGTCGTGCCCCGGCGCAACGTCTTCGCGATCCCTGCCGGTCTCTCCTACGTCGAGGCGGCCGCGATCCCGCTCGGCTTCCTCACCGCCTGGCACATGCTCGCAGGTCGTGCTGCGCTCGCCGCGCACGAGGACATCCTGCTTCATGCCGCGGGCTCGGGAGTGACCTCGGCCGGAATCCAGATCGCCCGCCTGCTCGGTGCGCGCCGCATCCTCGTGACCGCCGGCAGCGCCGAGAAGCTCGACCGCGCACGCGCCCTCGGCGCGACGCACGGCATGCTTTACAACCAGAGCGACTTCGTGCGCGCGGCGCGCGAGGCGACCGCGGGCGAGGGGGTGGACGTGGTCTTCGATCATGTCGGCGGCGAGACCTTCGAGCGCAGCTTGAAGCTGCTCAAGCGCGGCGGCCGGATCGTGCTCTGCGGCGCCACGTCGGGGCCGGAAGCGAAGATCAACCTGCGGGCGCTGTTCTTCAAGCAGCTCTCGATTCTCGGCTCGACGATGGGCAGTCTCTCCGAGCTGCAGACGCTCCTCGGCCACGTTGCGACCGGCGCGCTGCGACCGGTGGTCGACCGCACCTTCGCGCTCGCCGAGGCGCCGGCGGCGCAGGAGTTCCTGGCGCACCGCGGCGCCTTCGGCAAGCTCGTCCTGACGGTCGGCACCGGCGCGCGCGAAGTGCCGCGCCCGCGCGAGGAGAGGGCGTGACCGCCCAGGAGTTCGTCGCCGGCCTGGTCGCCGAGATGCAGACGGTCTTCGCGCGCCTCGGCGAGCGTCAGGCGCTCGAAGCCGAAACCCAGGGCCGGGTCGAGATCGTCCCTCTGCTCCAGGCGGCGTTGCGCAGCGAGATCGAGGCCGCCGAGCTCGGCGGTCTGGCGCTGCCGACGACGCCGGAGCTCGACGCCAAGAGTGCCTTCGCCCAGCAGTGCGGCGACGAGATGAAGCACTACCGGCTGATCGTCGCGCGCCTGGCCGAGTTGGGCGTCGACGTCGCCGGCGAGGACCCGCTCGCCGACGGCTACAGCCCGCTCTACCACTACGTCAAGGGCCTGAAGACGACCGTCGAGCGCATCGCCGCCGGCCCGTTCGCGCGCGAAGCGATCGCCAGGGTGCGCAACGAGCAGTTCATCGCGCTGTGCGAGCAGATGGGCGACGCCGGCACGGCGCGCCTCTATCGCGACGTCATCCAGCCGGAAGAGATCCACCATCACGAGCTCGGCCGCAAGGTTCTGGAGCGCCTCTGCACCACGCCGGAGCTGCAGCAGCTCGCCGCCGAGGCGGCGCGCAACACGCTGGCGATCGCCGACGAGCTCTCGACCTTGGCCGAACGCTCGACCGGCATGCACTCGATTCCGGTCTCCTGATCCCGGTTCGCCGATCCCCCAACCCGACCTTCACGTGGAGAAGACGATGGCCGAGGCACTTGTAACGCAGAGCGCGCCAGGACCGATCACCCAGATTGCCGTGCTCGGCGCCGGCACCATGGGGCGCGGCATCGCCCACATCTCGGCGCTCGCCGGCTACACGACCAACCTCTTCGACGTCGCCGCCGATCAGCTCGGCGCCGCCGAACGTGCGATCCACCGCAACCTCGACAAGGGGGTCGAGATCGGCAAGCTCGACGCCGCCGCGGCGGCTGGCGCCAAGGAGCGCCTGGCGCTCGAGAACGATCTCGCAGCGGCGGTCGATGGCGCCGACCTGGTGATCGAGGCCGCGCCGGAGGTCATGGCGCTCAAGGTCGAGCTCTTCCTCAAAGTGGCGGAGCACTGCCCGCCCGAGGCTCTCTTCGCTTCCAACACCTCGGCCCTGTCGGTGACCGAGATGGCCGGCGCCACCGGCCGGCCGGAGCGCTTCGCCGGCATGCACTTCTTCAACCCGGTGCATCTCATGAAGCTGCTCGAGCTGGTGCGCGGCCTCGAGTCTTCCGAAGCGACGATCGCCACGCTCAGCGAGGTCGGCAGGCGGATGGGCAAGGAGGTCGTCGTGGTGCGCGACGTCCCGGGCTTCGCCACGTCGCGCATCAACGCGCTCATCGGCAACGAGGCGTTCCGCATGCTCGAGCAGGGAGTCGCCTCGGCGACGGACATCGACACGGCGGTGAAGCTGGGTCTCAACCACCCGATGGGCCCGTTCGAGATGGGCGACCTGGTCGGACTCGACGTCCGGCTGAAGATCCTCGAGCACCTGCACGCCACGCTCGGCGAGACCTTCCGGCCGTCGAACCTGATGCGGCAGTACGTCCAGGCTGGGCGCTTCGGCCGCAAGACCGGGCGCGGCGTCCACACCTACGACGAAAACGGCAAGAAGATCGGTTGAACCAGCGATGAACCCACTCCGCCGCTCGACCGTTTTCGCCTCGGCTCTGGCTCCGCTCCTGCTGCTCGCCGGGATCGCTCCGGTCGCCGCCCAACTGGTGCCGATCGGCACCGAGCAGGCGGTGAACACGACGACCGCCGGCTCGCAATTCGCCGCGGCCGTCGCCGGCGAGCCCGGTGGTCCGTTCCTCGTCGTCTGGCAGAGCACCGGCCAGGACGGCAGCGGAGCCGGCATCTACGCGCGCCTCTACGAGGCCTCGGGCGCCGCGCTCACCGGCGAGTTCCGGGTATCGCAGACGACGGCAGGCGATCAGGTCAGCCCGGCGGTTGCCTGGTCGCCCGCGGGGGCCTTCCTCGTCGCTTGGGCGTCGAACGGCCAGGACGGCAGCGGCTTCGGCATCTACGCGCGGCGCTTTCAGGCGGCGACCGGTCAGGCGCTGGGCAACGAGTTCCAGGTGAATGTCAGCACGGCCGGGAGCCAGCTCTCGCCGAAGGTCGCCGCCCAGGGCGCGGGCTTCTACGTGGCGTGGAGCGGTGTCGGCGCTAGCGGCGACAGCAACGACGTCTTCGGCCGCGGCTTCGCGGCACTGGGTTCCGGCGCCGGCCCGCTGACCGGCGAGGTCCGCCTCAACGGCAGCGTCTCCGGCAACCAGGTGCAGCCCGCCATCGCCGCCGCCGGTGCCGGCCTGGTCGTCGCCTGGGCGAGCGATGCCGCAGACGGCAGCGGCTTCGGCGTCGTCGCGCGGCGCTTCGACCTCGCCTTGGCGGCGCTCTCGCCCGACATCCCGGTGCCGGAGATCACGCTCTACGACCAGTCGTCTCCGGCCGTCGCGGGCTACGCCGACGGCGCCTTCGCGGTCGCCTGGCAGCGCGCGCTGCAGGCGATCGGCTCGACCATCGGTCCGCAGCCGGTCATCGCCCTGCGCCGCTTCGCCGGCAACGCCGCGAGCAGCGGTGAGCTCCAGGTGCAGAGCGACGTTGCGCACCGCCACGAGCTGCCGGCCATCGTCGGCGACGACGACGGAAGCGTCACCGTCGCCTGGCAGGAGCACGATCTCGCGAGCGGCGACAAGCAGGTCATCGCCAGCCGGTTCGACGGCACGAATATTCCACTCTTCCTCGACTTCCCCCTGAGCGCGACCTTCGCCGGCGACCAGATCGCGCCGGCGCTCGCCGGCACCACCCGCCTCGTCGCCACCTGGGCGAGCTTCGGCCAGGACGGCAGCTCCTTCGGCGTCTACGTCCGCCGCTTCGGTGGGCCGCTGCCGCCCTGCGCCGCCGACGCCACGACTCTCTGCCTCAACGACAACCGCTTCCGCGTCCGCGCCACCTACGTCACCAACGCCGGCGCGAGCGGCAGCGGCCATGCCCAGACGCTGACTCCGGACTCGGGCTATTTCTGGTTCTTCGACGACGCCAACGTCGAGCTCGTCGTCAAGGCGATCGACGCCTGCGGACTCGCCGGCTTCGACAACTTCTGGCTCTTCGCCACCGGCCTCACCAACGTCGAAGTCACCCTCGACGTCATCGACACCTGGACCGGCGACCAGCGCGTCTACCGCAATCCCCTCAACCAGGACTTCCAGCCGATCCTCGACACCGGTCACTTCGACGTCTGCGATGCGCCAGCACCGCAGGCAGCGACGCAATCGATGGCGGAAGCGAGGGGTGGCTGGGCCGAGGGCTCCCATGGGCCCGGAGAGCGTTTCGCAGCGCGAGGACCCATGGGAAGCGGACCAGACAGGACCCCGAGCGGCGAAAGACCGCACGCCGCAGCGAACGCCATCGGAGAAGGCAACTGCGTCGCCAACGCCACCACCCTCTGCCTCAACCAAGGCCGCTTCGAAGTGAAGATCGACTACCTCACGGCGCAGGGCGCGAGCGGAGCCGGCCAGGCCTTCCCGCTGACCTCCGACTCGGGCTACTTCTGGTTCTTCGACGACGCCAACGTCGAGCTGGTGATCAAGGTCATCGACGGCTGCGGCTTCAACGACCGCTACTGGGTCTTCGCCGGCGGCCTCACCAACGTCGAGACTCACCTCACCGTGCGCGACACACTCCATCCCACGGCGGTCTTTCAGCGCACCAACCCGCTCAACCAGCCGTTCGCGCCGATCCTGTCGATCGACGCGTTCGACACTTGCCCTTGAAATAAATAGGGACAGTCCCCATTTTCGGCCGGCCTTCCGACCGAGAGGTCGAAAAATAGGGACCGAAAAATAGGGACTGTCCCTATTTTCTCTATTTTCTTTCGGTCGCAGCTGCGGGCTTGCCGCGAAACAGCTTCTTGAGGCTCAGCCGCAGTCCGTCGAGCTCCGCGTAGAGCCAGAGCTTCATGCCGCGCAGGGCCATGCGGAAGGGCGCCGAGTCGAGGGCGAAGTAGGCCTTGATGCGCCGGCCGGCGTTACGCTTCCCCGCTTCGCCCATCTCGAGCCGCAGCTCGGCCAGCGCCTGGACCCGCCGGTTGTAGAACTTCATCAACTTGTAGTTGAAGAAGGCCTCCTTCGGCCCCAGCACCGGCATCCAGAAGAAGCGGCCGTAGACGCGATAGGCAGGAATGACGACGAAGATGTAGTACTGCGCGGTGTCGAGCAGGAAGGCCGCTGACAGG
>JBPOHI010000114.1:0-5086 GCA_052035735.1 Acidobacteriota bacterium | reverse complement strand
CCCCTGCTTGCCCGAAGCACGACCGACCAGACGCGGATGGTCTCCCGCACCGGTGCATCCTCCGACTCGGCGTCGGGCTCGCATTCGAGATCCGTCCACGGAATTCCCTGAAGCCACGGCGACGTGAGCCACTCCTCGAGAATCGGACGCGGGCACGCGACATGCCGGACGCGCGCGCGGAAGGGCAGGCGCCGGTGGCTCGAGCAGACGAGGCTGCAGCGCAGCTGACCGGCAAGAACGTCGTGCCACCAGTACATCGTCATCGAGCGCTTCGTTCGCGCGCGAAGGTGCTCTCGGCGCGCCTCGACGACGCGCGCCACGAAGGCCTCCACGGCATCGATGTCCGGGGTGGCCTGGCCCCGCGGAATCGCGAAGTAGCGGAGATTCTCGATGGCCTCGCGAAGGATCCGCACCGGGCCGATGAGTGCGTCCCGGTCGGTGGCGTCCGCGAACCAGCCGTCGAGGAGTCGTGTCGCGTCCATTCGCGCTAGAGCGAGGCGAGCACTTCGAACCGTGCCGCATCGGGGTGGCTTGGGCCGGCCATGGGTCGCCGCATGAGTAGAAGAGCGCATTCCTGCGGAAAGGAGTGCCAACCGGCTCGGCACGGGCGCGAAGCCGACCTGGCGGGATGCCCCGCCGGCAGCGGCGCTGCCCCCCCATTCCAACGCTCGCACTCTGACGGCGCTTCCCCTTCTCCGAGCCCGCCACCCGCGACGAAGCCTGCGGCAGCGGGGCCGGTTGGGCGCTTGTTTACGCCGCAATCACCTCATCGATGCGACGTATGGAGATCCGTCGAGAGGTACTTGAGTCCAGTGTCGCAGGCCAACGTCACGACGGTCTTGCCTTGCCCGAGACGCTCTGCGATTCGAATAGCCGCCACCACGTTCGCTCCCGACGAGGTGCCAGCGAACACAGCCTCCTCCCTCGCCAGGCGCCTGGTCATCTCCTTCGCGGCTTCAGTCGAAACCTGGGTGATTTCATCGGCCATGTCCGATTTCCAGCATGGGGGAACGAAGCCAGGGCCGACTCCCTCGATCTTGTGGGCTCCCGGAGCGCCACCGCTGAGGACGGCGGACTCGGACGGCTCGACAGCGACGATGCGCGTGGCTGGACTGCGCTCGCGCAGTACTCTGGACACTCCTGCAATGCACTGCGCCGTCCCGACACTTTGCACGAATGCGTCGATGGCTCCGCCTGCCTGATCCATTGCCTCATACGCCAGCGGTGCGTAGCCCGCGGCCGCATCCGCGTTGTTGAACTGATCCGCGAAGTAGGTCTGAGGCACGGCGCTCAGCTCTGTCGCCTTGGCAATCATGCGTTGGATGAGCTCTTTCGTGGTCCTGCCACCCTCACTCGGCAATTCGATGATCGTCGCCCCGAGGGCGCGCATGTGATCGCGCTTCTCTCGGCTGAAGGCGTCCGAAGTCACGATGGTAAGCGGAAGTCCCAACGCCCCGCACACGAACGCTAGAGAAGTCCCGGTACTTCCGCCTGTGTACTCCACAACGCGTCCACCTGGTGCGAGGCGTCCAGAAGCGAGCGCAGCTTCGATCACCGACTTGGCCATCCGGTCCTTCATGCTACCCGTCGGGTTCTGCCCTTCGATCTTGACCAGAACGCGGGCGGACCCGGTTGGCACGAGATGCTGTAACGCGATCATGGGCGTGCGCCCAATGGACGACAGTATTTGTAGGGTTGGTGACATGGGCATGAGGTTCGCTTTGCGGCCTAGACCGTTTGGCTTCGCATGGTGACTCGAGTCGCCCGCCCCTCGAATCGTCGTGGATCACGTCGGGAGGTGTGCAGGCCACCCGGCGCGGAGCCTTGTTGGAAGAGGCAGACCAAGGAGAAGGCTAGCACCTTCGTGGGGCTCGAGGTGCTCTCGGTCACGCCTTCGGCATGCGCTCGATTCACCGCTTGAGAACCAAGGGCGCTACTCGCGGCTGCGTACAGCGACGCGACGCCGCTGAACCGCGGCGCGCTTCCGCGGCGCCAGATCACCGTCCGCTCCAACTATTTGATAGACGACATCCGCTCCACCGCTAACCCGCCCGGCCCAGCGACTTCAGGAGAGCCCGCTTCTTCCGCCCGTCACCGTGATGCTCGATGAGTCGTTCCACGGCGTCGGGCATCGACTCACTCAACGTTGAGGTGGGCCTGGCAATAGATCTCGGGATCACCCGCCCGAGTTTCGAGCTGGCCATCAACGAACGGTATGTTCCGGTGTAAGACCAGGTTTCGCATATCGTGAACAAAGGCCACCTGGGCACTGGCCGAGAAAACTTCAGTTACCTTCGCGTTGTAGCGCCTCGCGAAAGTGCCGGCAGCGGCAGAGGTCGCATAACGCCGGGCGTGGTCCACTAGCGTCTTCGTTGATGCAAGCCAGTTGTGCAAGTGGCGGGCTATCTCCTGAAAGTACTCCTCGAAGAGGTCTCGATTCGCCACAGAGAATAGGTGTATCGCGAAGACATGTTGATTCAGCTGCTCGAGATCCTCGAGAAGTTCCTGCGCGTTCATCGAAAGTACGCGGCCCGCGACCCTGAGCGACTTCAGGCGTGAGGCAAGGCGTTGGCCTGGACTTGCTTCGATCGCCGCGATAAGCGCCCTGATTTGCTCTGGTTCGCGGGCCATGACAGGTTGCCCAGCCGCCTAACGGATCTGGAGCTGAGCGGCGCGCCACGATGGTGAACCGGCGAAGCCGGACCGCGGGCGCCCAACGCGTCCGCTCGAGCGACTGGTTAGCGTGAGGGCCACTAGTGCCTCAATCCTGGATACACGCGGCACCATGCATAGTTGAGTGTGCCCTCGACAGACAGTGCCTCAACCTCGACCGCAGCAGCTCGGGGCGCATCGAAGAACACCGCTTTCGCAGCCGCACGGTACTGCAGGGGAATCTCATACGAGGAGCCGTCAATTCGCTTGGCGGAAAGCGTCACGAGATCGCTCGCGACGCTGTAGGTACCGAGAAACCAGTATGGCGGCTGAGGGTCACTGGACCCAGCGCAGCAGGATGAGCTCACTTCGTAGTATCTCGAGTCAGGCATGAGCGCCAGGAAGCCACTATCGATCTCACTGACACCTTCGAGACCCGACTCGTAGCACTTCTTCCAGATTCCCTCGAAACGGCCAACCTCTTGAAGCCCAGCGGCAGCCACTGGCGACTCAGCCACGCTGAGACCGAGAAGGGCGCAGAGCAAGATAGATCTCATTCTCTTCCCCCGCAGGCTAACGGACTATGAGTTCAGCGGCGACACCCGCTGGGTAGATCGCCGAAGCCACTGCTGGTGGACGCCAGAGCGCGCTGATGTGCGAGATGGCACGGGTGGCGTCCGCTGCAACGAGGGGTTAGGCGACCAGTCGGAACTGTTGGTAGGGCGGTCTTGTCTTGGCCCAGGCTGAGCGCGGTGGATCGATGGAGACGCCAGAGGCAGGCGGTCATAGAGAGCTGCCACCAGTGAGGAGGAGCCTGATCTCGTCGCTCACCGCCTGAGGCGCGTAGACAGGTGGCCCCGAGGCGAGGAAGTCGTCAAATGACTGGTCTATGGCCACTTCGCCGAAGTAGCCACCAGGGCCTGCAGGTCGGCTCCACCAAACGAGTTGGTGCTCTGCCGTGTGGACGCCGCATACCGACATGCCCTCGTTCCACTCCCACGAGCGTGACGGCACCGATAACCAGTCTCTGCGTTTTGTCATGTGGAATCGAGGCGACGAGTCAGGGCGCTAACCCCGGCCCTTCCTGAGGAACTCGGGGGAACCACCGCTGGTTCCCTGGTCGCCTAACGGATCTGGAGCTGAGCGGCGCGCCACGATGCCGAACCGGCGAAGCCGGACCGCAGGCGCCCCACGCGTCCGCTCGAGCGACTTGAAGCTCATGCAGGCCTCCTTTGGGGCTACCCACGCGGTAGCTTTGAGGATGGCTAGTAACCCTTCCAAAGGAGGCACTGCATGCGATTGTACTCCCGGACTCACGATCTCAGCTGCGGCATCGATCTTCACGCGCGGACGATGGTTGGCTGCGTCCTCGACCGCGAAGGCCAGACGCCGGTGCACCGCAATCTCCCGTGCCGACCCGAAGCTCTCCTCGCCGCGCTGGCGCCGTTTCGCGATCGCGCCACCCGCGATCTCCTGCGCCGCCGCCTCCACTTCGTCCGCTTCCGCTCCGAGCTGCTCGCCCACCTCAAGATGTCCGAAGCCCAGGCCAATCTCGAGCGTGAGCTCGTCGCCTGTGCCAAGGGCGACGACCTCGCCGCCTTCTATCGCCTGCGCTCCGTGCCCGGGATCGGCGAGATCCTCGCCATGACGATCTTCTACGAAGTCCCCGACTTCGATCGCTTCGACACCGTCCAGCAGTTCGCCTCCTACGCCCGGCTCGTGGCCCCGCGAGGCGAATCCGCCGGCAAACTCGCGGGCGCTTCCGGCCGCTAGCAGGGCAACGTCCACCTCAAGTGGGCCTTCTCGGAGGCCGCCGTTCTCCTCCTGCGCAACAACCCGCGGGCGCAGAAGCTCCACTCGCGCCTGGTCGCGCGTTTCGGAAAGGCGAAGGCGCTCTCGGTGCTCGCCCACAAACTCGGGCGCGCGATCTTCCACATGCAGAAGCGACAGCAACCGTTCGACGCCGAGAGGTTCTATCGCGAGGCCTGATCGATTCGGGAGGAGCGCCGGCGAGCTCGTCGCCTAAGGAGAGTCGCTCTCGATCCGAGCTTCAAAGGGACCGTACGGGGCGGAAGCCCTGGGAGAAGAGGAGCCCGTGAATGGTCCAGGAGCCCCACGGTCGGTCAGCTTGCCGACTTGAAGAGACGCCGGCGCTTCCTCCCCTTCCCATCTCTCGCATTCTGACGACGCTGCCCCTCCTCCGAGCCCGCTAACAACGGATCCTCCGAGGTCCACGATTCGACCGGACGGAAGGAGGGCACGAACGTGCTTCTGGGACGCAGCGGAAAGGCACCGCGGCCACGCTCCTTCCGGCGCGCGCAGAGCCTCGACAGGTGTTGAGTGCAGCGACGAGAAGTCGCTCGACACCGAATAGAGAAGCCAAAGTCAGCGACGAAGAAAAGCGAGATCGTTCGCAAGGACGCGACGAGCCCTG
>JBPOHI010000077.1:0-8373 GCA_052035735.1 Acidobacteriota bacterium | reverse complement strand
GGCAGATCGCCAAGCGGCAAGCGGTCACCAACCCCGAGAACACCGTCTACGCCGTGAAGCGCCTGATGGGCCGCAGCTTCGATTCGAAGGAAGCGCAGCGCGCCAAGTCCATGGTGCCGTACCGCGTGGTGGCCAGCGACAACGGCGACGCGTGGGTCGAGATCCGCGGGAAGCGGTACAGCCCGCCCGAGGTCAGCTCGATGATCCTCGCGAAGATGAAGCAGACCGCCGAGGACTACCTGGGCGAGCCGGTCAGCGAGGCGGTGGTGACGGTGCCCGCGTACTTCAACGACGGTCAGCGCCAGGCGACCAAAGACGCCGGGCGCATCGCGGGCTTGAACGTGCTGCGCATCATCAACGAGCCCACCGCGGCGGCGCTGGCGTACGGCCTCGACAAGAAAGACGACGGCAAGGCCGAGAAGGTCGCGGTCTACGACCTGGGCGGCGGCACGTTCGACATCTCGATCCTCGAGCTGTCGGAAGGGATCTTCGAAGTGCGCTCGACCTCCGGCGACACCTATCTCGGCGGCGAGGATTTCGACCAACGGATCATCGACTGGTTGATCCAGGAGTTCCGCGGCGAGACCGGCATCGATCTGCGCGGCGATCGCATGGCGCTGCAGCGCCTCAAGGAGGCGGCCGAACGCGCCAAGTGCGAGCTGTCGACGGTCACCGAAGCGACGATCAACCTGCCGTTCATCTCCGCCGACGAGAACGGTCCGCGCCATCTTTCGCGCGTCCTCACCCGGTCCGCCTTCGAGACGCTGGTCGCCGAGCTGGTGGCGCGCACCGAAGGACCTTGCCGCGACGCCATCGAGCAGGCCGGACTCGCCGCCGAGGAGATCGACGAGGTTCTGCTGGTCGGCGGTCAGACCCGGACGCCGCTGGTCGGTCAGACGGTCGAGCGGATCTTCCGCCGGCCACCCAATCGCGACATCAACCCCGACGAGGTCGTGGCGATCGGCGCGGCCATCCAGGGCGGCATCATCCGCGGCGACATCAAGGACCTCGTCCTGCTCGACGTGACGCCGCTGTCGCTCGGCATCGAGACCCACGGCGGCCTGTTCGTGCGTCTGATCGAACGCAACGCCACCATCCCGACGAAGAACGCGCAGATCTTCACCACCGTCGTCGACAACCAGGACACGGTGGAGGTGCACGTTCTGCAGGGCGAGCGCGAGATCGCGACCGAGAACCGCTCGCTCGGCCGGTTCGAGCTCGTCGGCATCCCGCCGGCGCCGCGCGGCGTGCCGCAGATCGAAGTCACCTTCGCGATCGACTCCAACGGTATCGTGAGCGTCTCGGCGCGCGACGTGGCGACCAACCAGTCACAGACCATCCAGATCAACCCGGCGGGCGGCCTGTCGAAGGACGAGATCGACCGGCTGGTGACCGAGGCCGACCAGTTCGCGCAGGCCGATGCGCAGAAGCGCGAGCTGCGCCGCCTCAAGAATCGCATCGAAGGCCTGATCTACACCAACGAGAAGGTGCTCTCGCAGTTCGCCGAAGGGCTCCCGGACAAGGACCGCAAGCGCTGCTCCGAAACACTTCTGCGCGCGCGCATGGCGCTCACGAGCGACATCCGCGCCGACCTCGAAACGGCGCTGTTCGACCTCAACTCGACGTCGCGCGCGCTCTCCGAGATGATGATGAGCCGCGTCGGCGAGGCCGGCGGCTCCGAGACGAAGGGCTGACGAATGGCGAAGGCTGAGCAGGCGCAGCGCGATTACTACGAGATTCTAGGCGTCGAGCGGACCGCCTCCGACAAGGAGATCAAGGCGGCCTATCGCAAGCTCGCCTTGCTGCATCATCCCGACAAGAACCCTGGGGACAAGGGGGCGGAGGAGCTGTTCAAACAGGCCGCTGAGGCCTACTCGGTACTTTCCGATCCCGACAAGCGCCAACGCTACGACCGGTTCGGCCGCCAGGGCGCGGCATCGTTCGACGGCGGCTTCGATCCCTCGACCTTCGGCGACTTCTCCGACATTCTGGGCGACCTCTTCGGCTTCGCCGGTGGCGCGCGCGGCGGCAGGAGCCGCGCCACGCCGGGAGCCGATCTGCGCTACGACCTCGAGATCGAATTCGAAGAGGCGGCCTTCGGCGTCACCAAGAGCCTCAAGGTGCCGCGCCTCGAGAGCTGCGACAGCTGCGGCGGGAGCGGCGCCGCCGGCGGCAGCGCGCCGGCCCGATGCGCGGGTTGCGGCGGGCGCGGACAGGTCCATTACACCCAGGGCTTCTTCACCCTGGCGCGCACCTGCCCGCGTTGCGGTGGCGAGGGTGTGACGATCGCCGACCCCTGCAAGGAGTGCCGCGGCGAAGGCCGGGTGGAGATGCTGCGCACGCTCGAAGTCAAGATTCCGCGCGGTGTCGACAACGGCGCACGCCTCCGCCTGGTAGGAGAGGGCGAGCATGGCCGGCGTGGCGGCGGGCGCGGCGACCTCTACGTGGTGCTCACGGTAGCGGCGCACGAACGCTTCGAGCGCGACGGCTTCAACATCCTCTCCGAGGTCGGGATCGGTTTCGCGCAGGCGGTGCTCGGCGCCGAGATCGAGGTCGAGACGCTGCACGGCAAGGAGGAGCTGGTCATCCCGCCGGGGACGCACCACGGCGAGCAGTTCCGCCTCAAAGGCAAGGGCGTCGATCGCCTCGGGGGCTCGGGCCGCGGCGACCACATCGCCCTGGCAGCGATTCGCGTGCCGGCTCCGGGCGAGGTGACGGACGAGCAGCGCGACCTCTTGCGCCGGCTGGCCGAGCTCGAAGGACGCCCGGTGAAAGAGGAGCGCGGCGTCCTCCACCGCGTCCGCGATCTGTTCGGCGGATGAGCGCAGCATGACCGGCGCGGGAAGCGGCCGGTACCACCGGCTGCGCATCCGCGTGCCCGGCGAACCAGAGGACCTCGAGGAGATTGTCGCCGCTTGGGCTTGGGAGCGGGGCACGGCGGGAATCGAGTTTCAGGCTGGCGGTCCAGGCGAGTCCTTGCTGATTGCGACGTTCGAGGCCGAAAGGCTTCCAGTAGAGGGAGACCTGCGAGATCTCGCGGCGCTGGCGCCGGGAATCGACGTGATCGACTTCGGCCCCATCGAAGCGAAGGACTGGCTCGCGGCCTGGCGCGCTGCCGCGGAGCCGATTCCGCTGGGAGAACGGCTCGTCGTCGATCCGCGTGAGTGGGACGTCGCGGATGCGGACTTGCCGCCGGCGCCTCGCGGCGGGACCCGCGCCGAAGGAGCTACGGGCGAGCGTTTCGTGCTCGCGATCCCGGCGCGCACCGCGTTCGGCGTCGGTAGCCACGAGTCGACGCGTCTCGCCTACGAGCTGCTCGAGGCGACGCCGCTCGCCGGAAAGCGCGTCCTCGACGTGGGCTGCGGCTCGGGGATTCTCGCCTTGGCGGCGCTTCTGCTCGGCGCCCGCGCGGCGGTGGGCTTCGACTTCGACCCGGCAGCCGGGCTCCTCGCCGGCCAGTACGCCCGCCACAACCGGCTCGCGCCGGCGTTCTATACCGGCACCGTGGCCGCACTGGCGAGCCCGGCGAGCGACGCGGCGCGCTTCGAGGTCGTCGTCCTCAACGTCCTGCCGCACGAGATTGCCGACGAGCTCGAGCAGGTGATCGATCAACTGGCCCGCGGCGGCGACCTGCTCGTCTCCGGAGTCCTCGCGACCGAGGCCGCTGCAGTGACGAGAGCGATCGCGAGCCTGGGCTGCGCGGCCGCGGGCGAAATCCGGGCCGGAGAATGGACCGGTCTGCGCTTCACGAAGCTCCTCGACCTCGCCGCGAAGGCCAAATGACCACCACCCTCCACTTACCGCTTTTTTTTTCTGACTCATCCGCCCTCGTCGAAGGGGATGCCCATCACCACCTCTTCAGGGTGAAACGCCTCCAGGCCGGCGAGCGCCTGCGGCTGGTGGATGGCTACGGCCACGCGCGCTGGGCGGAGATCGTCGGTATCGACAAACGCGCCGCGCGCCTCGCGCTCGGCGAGGCGGCGCCGGCCAACGAGCCGGAGCGCCAGGTGACGATCTACGTCGCCGCGGCGAAACCGGAGCGCCTCGCCTGGCTGGTGGAGAAGGCGACCGAGATCGGAGTCGGCGAGATCCGCTTCGTCCCCACCGAGCGCGAAGCGCGCTCGATGGAGAGCTCGCAGCTCGCCCGTCTGCAGCGGATCGCGATCTCGGCGGTCGAGCAGTCCGGCAGGTCGCGGGTGCCGCTGCTCGCGCTCGAAGGCGGCTTGCGCGAGGCGATCGCGCAGGCGCGCGCGGCGGGTTCGCAGCTCGCGGTGCTCGATGCCGGGGGCGTGCCGGCCGGACCACTCCTCGCCGGGGCCGGCGGTTGCGCGCTCTTCGTCGGGCCCGAAGGTGGCTGGAGCGCGGGCGAGCGCGAGCTCTTCCGCACCGCCGACGTTCCCGCTGCGGCGCTCGGTCCGACCGTCCTGCGCGTCGAGACGGCGGCCGTGGTCGCTGCCGGTCTGGCGCTCTCCGGCGGTGACTTGTCGCGTTGACACCCCCCGGACCGGGGGTTACCATGGCGGCGATTTCATGAGGGAGGTCGCTTTGTCGGAAAGCCCATTCGCGGGGATCCGTTTCGTCTGGATGAACGGCCGGTTGGTCGAGTTCGAGAAGGCGACGGTGCACGTCATGGCGCACGCCATGCACTACGGCTCCGGCCTGTTCGAGGGAATCCGCTGTTACAAGACGCCGTCCGGGCCGGCCGTTTTCCGGCTGCAGGAGCACCTCAAGCGCCTGGAGAACTCCTGCAAGGTCTATCGCATGGAGATCCCTTTCAGTCGCGAAGAGATGACCCAGGCGGTGTTCGACGCGATCCGCAGCAACGGGCTCGAGGAGTGCTACATCCGGCCGATCGTCTATCGTGGATTCGGCACCGCCGGCATCAATCCGCTGAAGTCGCCGGTCGACGTCGCGATCGCCGTCTGGTCCTGGGGGCGCTATCTGGGAAACGACGCGCTCGAGCTGGGCGTCGACGCCTGCGTCTCGACCTGGCGCCGGATGGGAGCCGGCAGCTCGCCGGCGATCGCCAAGGCGACGGCCAACTACCTCAACTCCCAGCTGGTGAAGATGGAGGCGGTGACCAACGGCTTCGCCGAAGGCATCGCGCTCGACGACCAGGGCTACGTCTCCGAGGGCTCAGGCGAGAACATCTTCCTGGTGCTCGACGGGCAGCTGCTGACGCCGGCGGTGTCGTCGTCGATCCTGCCCGGCATCACCCGCAACTCGATTCTCCGTCTGGCGGAGGAGATGGGCATCCCCACCCGCCGCGAGGGCATACCGCGGGGCGTGCTGTACACCTGCGACGAGGCCTTCTTCACCGGCACCGCGGTCGAGGTCACGCCGATCCGCAGCGTCGATCGCATTCCGGTGGGCGACGGCAAGCCCGGTCCGATCACGCGGCGGCTCATGCAGGAGTACCTCGGGCTCACCCGCGGCGAGATCCCCGACCGCTTCGGCTGGCTCACTCCGGTGCCCGCCGCGGTGGCAGAGGTCCGATGAATCGAGCTGCGCAAGGAGGACGCGAATGAACGTCAACGACCTGCTCAAGATAGCGGTCGAAAGGAAAGCCTCCGACCTTCACCTCAAGGTCGGCAGCCATCCCGTGCTGCGAGTCGACGGCGCCCTCCTGCCCCTGCCCGAGGTCAAGCGGTTGATGCAGGAGGACACCATCGCGATGGCGTTCTCGATGATGAACGCGCGCCAGAAGCAGCGCTTCAAGGACGAATACGAGATCGACATCGCCTATTCCGTGCCCGGCCTCGGGCGCTTCCGCTGCAACATCTTCCAGCAGCGCGGCACGGTCGGACTCGTCCTGCGCGTGATTCCCGGGCGGATCCTGACGATCCGCGAGCTCACCCTGCCACCGGTGCTGGAGAGGATCTGCGAGGAGAGCCGCGGGCTGGTGCTGTGCACCGGCACCACCGGCTCGGGCAAGTCCACCTCGCTCGCGTCGATGATCGACTTCATCAACGCCGGGCGAAGCGAGCACATCGTCACCATCGAGGACCCGGTCGAGTTCCTCCATCGCGACAAGAAGTCGATCGTCAACCAGCGCGAGATCGACGTCGACACGCGCACGTTCTCGGGCGCCCTGCGCTCGGCGATGCGTCAGGATCCGGACGTCATCCTGGTCGGCGAAATGCGCGACTACGAGACGATCGAGACCGCTCTGCTCGCGGCCGAGACCGGCCACCTCGTCTTCTCGACGCTGCATACCCTCGACGCGACCGAGACGATCAACCGCATCATCGCCGTCTTCCCGCCGCACCATCAGAAGCAGATCCGCATCCAGCTGGGACAGGTGCTGAAGGCGGTGATTTCGCTGCGCCTCCTGCCGCGCGCCGACGGCAGCGGCCGGGTGCCGGCGGCGGAAGTAATGATCGTCACGCCGTACATCCGCGATTGCATCGAGAACAAGGAGAAGACCAAGTACATCCGCGAGCAGATCGCGCTCGGCACCAGCCAGTACGGCATGCAGACCTTCGATCAGTCGCTCTTCCAGCTCTACAAGGCCGGCCTCATCACGCTCGAGGAGGCCATCCGGCGGGCCTCGAATCCCGACGAGTTCAAGCTCAAGATCCAGGGCGTGCAGTTCACCGCCGACGCTTCGCGCGAGCAGATGGAGTCGTCGCTCGACGCGCCGGGCTCGTTCAGTCCGACGGAAGAGTCCGCCTTCGAGATCGAGCGCATCGAGGGTCCGAAACGCTGACGTCGGCAGCTGCCGCAGCGCAACTGCTGCGCGGCGTTGCCGATCGAGGATCCGCGCATGGAGTTCACCGGCAGGCTGTCCGCTTTCCCGGCCGCGAATCTGCTGCAATGGGCGGTGACGGAGCGCGTCACCGGCACGCTCGTGGTGCGGCGCAGCCAGCGGGAGAAACGCATCGGATTTCGCGCCGGGAAGATCCTCGACTGCCGCTCGAACCTGCTCACGGAGCATTTCGGCCAGCATCTCGTGGCGCACGGTTTCGTCGATGGAGACGCCCTCGGGCGCGCGCTCGCGCACTGTCGGCTCAAGCGGATGCCGCTCGGCGAAGCGCTCTGCTCCCTGGGAATCCTCGACGAGCCGACGGTGCGCGTGACCCTGGCGCAGGCGATCGAAGAGTCGGTGCAGGACCTCTTCTTCTGGCAGCAGGGCCTGTTCTACTTCGAAGAGGGGAACCCGCCGATCTCGCGGCTGCAGGTCGAGCTCGAGCCCACCGAGCTGCTGCTCGAAGGCACGCAGTGGATCGACGAGCAGGCGCGGATTCGCCGTGTGCTCACCAGCGACAGCGTCGTCGTGCGCCCGGGACCCAACGCCGCGCCCGAGGCCTTGGGGCTGTCCCCCTTCGAGCGCCGGATCCTGGGCGGAGCGGCTCCCGAGATCGCGCTCGCCGATCTTCACGTGCGGACGGGGGGCGTGCACTTTCCCTTTCTCTCCGCCTGTTCGCGCCTCATCGGCCGGGGGATCCTCGATCTGGTGCGCAACCCGGCAGAGAATCCGGCCGTGTCGCGCGAGATCGACCTGCGCGAGCTGATGCTCAGCCTGCAGGCCGAAGACGAGGTCGTGGTCGGCAGCGCGAGCGCGATCTTCCCGCTCGAAGCGATCGAGTCCCTCGTGCCGGTGTGGATCCGCAGGCCGGCGGACAGGGAGCTCGAGTCGGCGCCGCTGGTCGAGCGCGCCTTTCTCGAGGGCATCGACGGCCGGGCGACACTGCGGCGCCTTCTCGCGCCGGGCAGCGAGGAGCGCGCCGATCAGATCGAGCTGCTGCTCATGGAGCTCAAGAAGCGCAACATCCTGCTCCTGCCGGCGAGTCTCGAGGACATCGAGCGCCGTCTGGACAGCGAGTCGGCCCTGAAGCGCATCGTCCGCAAACTGAAGAGCTCCTGAAGCCCGAGCCGTGAGCGCCTGGCAGCGGTCGAGGAGCGGAAGCGGAGCGGAGGCTCCCGAATCGCCGGAGCGGCCACCGGCCGGCGACAAGGCGGCCGGCCTCCTCGCCCTGCGGCCGCACTTTCGCCGTGAGCTCGAAACCAAGCTCGGGCGGGCCGGCTACGGGCGAGGCGAGGTCGCCGGGGCACTCGACAAGCTCGCGCGCCTGGGCCTGCTGGACGACGGGGCGCTGGCGCGTGCGTTCGTCGAAACCGTTGCCCGGCGCAAGGGCTGGGGCCGGATGCGCGTCGCCCAGGAGCTGGCGCGGCGCGGCGCGCCCAGCGAGGCGGCCGAGGCGGCGCTCGCCACAATGTCGGTCGACGACGACCTCGAGGCGGCGCGCGACGCCGCCCGGCGCTGGCAGCGGCGCGGCGAGGCCCGGCCGGATGCGCTCGCCCGCCACCTCTCTCGCCGGGGCTTCGGCAGTAGTGCTATCTTCAAGGTTCTAAAAGAGATGGCTCCGTCCG
>JBPOHI010000188.1:0-5053 GCA_052035735.1 Acidobacteriota bacterium | reverse complement strand
CTGCCGGGCCTCACCGTGTCGCAGGTCCTCGGCTGGGGGCAGTCGCGCGCCGCGGAAACAGAAGACCCGGTCTTCGAAGGCGGTCATGCCTTCGCCCGCAAGACCAAGCTCGAGGTCGTGGTGCGCGACGAGCTCGCAGACCGAGTAGTGACGGCGCTCGTCGAGGCCGCTCGCACCGGGCGAACCGGCGACGGCAAGGTGTTCGTTCACGAGATAGAAAGGGCGGTTCGCGTGCGCACTGGTGAGGAGGGGGATCATGTCCTCTGAGCCCGTGAAGCGACCCCGCGCATTCAAGATCACGGGAATGGACTGCGCCGAAGAGATCGCGCTGCTCCAACGCGAGGTCGGACCGGTCGTGGGCGGCGGCGATCTGCTCGGCTTCGACCTGCTGCGTGGGCGGATGACGGTCGCCGCCGAGCCGTCGGCGGTAACGGACACAGCGATCCTGGCTGCCGTGAAGCGCGCCGGTCTGGGCGCTGAGCCGTGGGCCGAATCGGGAGGCGGGGAGGCCTCGGAGCGCCTGCGGCGTCGGCGATTCTGGTCGACGCTGGTGTCCGGCGTAGGTGCCCTCGGCGGCTTCGCGCTTCACGCTGCTCTTGCAGGCGGACTCGCAGCCGCCGTGGGTACCGAGGGGTTGGGCGACGCTCACGAAATTCCGCTCGCGGCTCGCTTCGTCTACGCGCTCGGCATCGTCGCCGGGCTGTTCACGGTGGCGCCCAAGGCGTGGCTCGCCGTTCGCCGGCTGCGGCCGGACATGAACCTGCTCATGACGATCGCCGTCGCCGGGGCGATCCTCATCGGAGAGTGGTTCGAGGCCGCGACGGTGTCGTTCCTGTTCGCCTTTTCGCTGGCGCTCGAATCCTGGAGCATTGGGCGGGCGCGGCGAGCGATCGCCAAGCTGCTCGACCTCGTCCCGCCGACCGCTCGGCTGGTGACCGAGGACGGGGAAAAGGAGGTCGATCCAGCGCTCGTCCCGGTCGGCTCGCGCATCGCGGTGCGGCCGGGGGAGCGCCTTCCGCTCGACGGGCGGGTGGTCGCCGGACGATCCACGGCGAACCAGGCGCCGATTACTGGCGAGAGCCGGCCGATCGACAAGGCGCCGGGGGACGAGGTCTTTGCCGGGTCGATCAACGGGTCGGGGGCGATCGAGATCGAAACCACCGCGGCAGCCGAGGCGACGATGCTCGCCAAGATCCTCCGTCTGGTCGAGGAGGCGCAGGCGCGGCGCTCGCCGTCCGAGCGCTGGGTCGATCGATTCGCCGCGATCTACACGCCGGTGGTCTTCGGCTTAGCCATCGCGGTCGGGCTGCTGCCGCCGCTCGTCGCTGGCGGCAGCTGGAGCGAGTGGGGCTATCGCGCCCTCGTGCTTCTGGTCATCGGCTGCCCTTGCGCGCTCGTCGTCTCGACGCCGGTAGCGATCGTCGCTGGTTTGGCCGCTGCGGCTCGGCACGGCGTGCTGATCAAGGGCGGGCTGTTTCTCGAGGCGCCGGCGCGGATTCGCGCCTTCGCCTTCGACAAGACCGGGACGCTCACGCACGGTCGTCCCCGGGTGCTGGAGGTGACTCCACTCTCGGGGCACGACGAGCGCGAGGTTCTGGAGCGCCTGGCGGCGCTCGAGGCGCGCAGCGAGCACCCCTTGGCGATCGCGATCCGCGAGCACGCCGCCGAGCGCGGCATCGACGTGCCGCCGGCCGAGGAGTTTCGCGCGTTGGAGGGCAAAGGGGCCGCAGGTCTCATCGGCGGGCGGGAGTACTGGGTCGGCTCGCACCGCTACCTCGAGGAGCGCGGCCAGGAGACGCCGGAGGTTCACGAAAAGCTGGAAGCGATCGCCGCCTCGGGCTGCTCGGTGGTCGTGCTCGGCAACGACACCCACGTCTGCGGCCTGGTTGCGGTCGCCGACGGCGTGCGCGCGGAGGCGCGCCAGGCGCTCGACGACCTGCGCCGGCTCGGCATCGAAGCGACCGTCATGCTGAGCGGCGACAATCGCGGCACCGCCGAGACGATCGCCCGCCAGGTCGGCGTGACGGAAGTGCGCGCCGAGCTGCTGCCGGACGAGAAGGTGGGAGCCATCGCCGAGCTCGTCGATCGCTACGGACAGGTGGCGATGGTCGGCGATGGGATCAACGATGCCCCCGCGCTCGCCAGCGCGAGCCTCGGCATCGCGATGGGGGGCGCCGGCTCCGACGCCACGATCGAGACCGCGGACATCGCGCTACTCTCCGACGACCTCTCACGCCTGCCCTGGTTGGTCCGTCACTCGCGCAAGGCTCTCGCCATCATTCGCCAGAACATCGCCTTCTCGCTCGCCGTCAAGGCGCTCTTCGTCGTCCTCACCTTCGCCGGCTTCGCCTCGCTCTGGGCCGCCATCGCGGCGGACATGGGGGCGACTCTGATCGTGATTGCGAATGCCTTGCGGCTGCTCGGATCATCGGATAAGGCGCCGGTGCCGCGAGAGTGAACCTCGCCACCAGGTGGAACTGGATCCGCTATACGGCCTGGGCCCGGCTTACGACGTCGTAGTCGGCTGCTCGAAGCGGCACCTCCTCGACGGCCCCTGGCACGTCACACACCGCCCAGCCGAAGTTGTCACTCGCTTCCGACCCGACATCCGCGCAGGCGATCGAGAGATTCATGAGGCCACTCCTCTCACACCAGGGAGTGGCTTCCGGACTTTGGACCCACGGACTCTGAGCCCGCGTCCGGTGTCGTTTCATCGGCGCACCCAGTCGATTCCGCTGCTCACGGCGCGCAAGGCCGGGCCCTGCGGGTGGCCTGCGGCCAGCCTTGACGCGCCGCTGCGCGGCTTCATCTCGCGTGGGCATGCGCCGAACGACACCCAACCGCGAGAGCCAAGATCCCCAGTCCCAGAATCGCCTGAACTTCGTCGAGCCCGGTGAGCCGAGCTTCGAACCGGAGACCATCGCCCGCTACCGCGTGGCCCTCGTCCGCGAAGAGGCCACCCCCTACGAGTCGCCCGAGCACTGCGGCGACCCCGCAGCAGCTGCCAGGCTCCTCCACACCATCCTTTCGTCCTGGGATCGGGAGGTCATGGGCGCCCTCTTCCTGGATACCCGCAATCGGGCGATCGGGCACCAGCTCGCCTACATCGGCACACTGACTCGCGCCGCCGTCGAGCCGCGGGGCATCCTGACCGCCGCGCTGCTCGCCAACGCCGCTGGGATCCTCCTCTTCCACAACCACCCGAGCGGCGATCCGTCGCCGAGTGCCGAGGATCTCGCCTTCACCCGCCGGATGGCGGAGGCGGGGGAGGTCGTCGGGGTCCGGGTCGTGGACCACATCATCATCGGAGAGGCACCTGCCTTTGTCTCCCTCCGCCAGCGTGGAGCGTTCTGAGATGCTCCCGATGAACGATCAGCTCGCACTCTTCACCCCGCCGGTGCCGGCGAAGGCCGACCATGACGTTCCAGGCATTTCCCGGGACCGAGACCTCGACTGGCCTCGCGCCACCTGGCGATTCGGGTCGGGCCGAGAGATCGAGTACCGGCATCCCGAGCCGACCTCGGCGCCGCCGGCGGCAGTGCTTGGCGGCGCTTGGCAGTGGAACCCGCTGGCCCCCGGCTGGCGTCTCGACTATCCGCGCCCGCCGCTCTCCCTCGCCCCGAAGGGCGTCGCCTCAGACCGGCACGGTCCGAAGCTCCTCCCGCCGCCCGGCTTCCTCGAGATCGACCGCCGGCGGTTGGCCGGGCGCTGCCCGCACTGCGGTCAGCAGAGCGGCGGGTGCTGGGGCGGCCCTGGCTGGCACGGCTGGAGCGACCCCAGGGTGGCCGCGGCCTTCGAGACGGAGGAGGCGGCGGGCCGGCACTGTTACGGCCTCACAGTCGTCGACGTGCCGGAACTGGGTCCGCTGAGCCCCCTCTCCCACTACTCGCGATGGGGCGCCGGCTACTGCAGCGCCTGCGGCGCAATCTCCTGGAACGACTTCCGGGATCCCTCCAGTGCGTACTACCGGCCGCCGGAGCAGGCCGACGGTCCCTGAAGCCCCGCAGTCCTACTCCGCCCGGTGCCGAACGCGATCGAGCCACGTCCTCGAGCCAAAGACCGCACGTCGCCTCACCGGGAAGCTGCAGGCGCGCTCCCACCCTCGACCTTCACGCGGTCACCCTTGCCGGGCGTTAGAACAGGAGGCGGTCCCCAGTCGCCGCAGCGGATCGGTGACTGCCCTCGGCATCGCGGCTGACGGCTGAAGGCCAAACCTCGCGTTTGGGGGAAGCGCTGGACCAAGAACTCGCGCCGAAATCGAGCCCCGCTTCGTGACCAGCCTGCCGGGGAGGCAAGCCTGCTACCGAGGCCCGGTCAGGCGAGCGCCGCGCCAGCCAAGAGCCGCTGTCACGCCTCTCGCCCCACGCTCCAGGGTGCCCCCAACCGGGCTGCGCGCGAGCCCCTCGTCTCCTCCGGGGCGTCGTGCTCGCCCAGCCGGCCACCCTGGAGCGGCCCGTGCCTCTTCGTCTTCGAGCCCCACCGACGTGAAGAGTGCGAAGCGCGGTCTCGTCATCTGTCTCCTTCCGTCGCGGCCCCCGCCCAACGTCCCGTAAACCGTGCCCGCGGTGCGCCCGGCCGCAAGGCCAAGCCTGCGGAGCGCCGACTGACGTCAAGCGGCGCTGCCTTGTCGGCCGGGCTTCGTTCACCCCGGGCTCCCATCGGTCCGTGTTGGACGGAAACCACAACCAAAGGAGAAAGCAGATGACCAGCCAGACCGCAATTACCCTCTACGGCAACGTCGGCGGAGACCCGGAGACCCGCACCATCCCCGGCAAGCAGGTCACGAAGCAGTTCTACGACCCGATCATCGACGACATGATCGAGCGCGAGTTCACCACCCCCGAGCGCGAGGTTCGGACCTTCTCGATCGCCGTCAGCAAGAAGGACGCCGAGGGCAACGAAGTCACCCGCTGGATTCGCTGCGATGACTGGAACCGCCTCTCCCGCCTGGTCGGCAAGGGCGACCGCGTGAAGGTCAAGGGTCACTTCCGCGAGCGCACCTACCAGAAGGACGGCGAGACGAAGACCGTGCGCGACTTCGTCGTCGAGGACC
>JBPOHI010000235.1:0-4242 GCA_052035735.1 Acidobacteriota bacterium | reverse complement strand
ACAAACCCCCTCACCACCTCCGCATTCCCCGGAGACCCTCTCACCTCCTTCTCGCTCGCCACATTCCAACTCGTCAAGTGCGTCAACAGGTTCACCTGCCTGGCGTTCAGGTGCAGCTGATCCACCGTGTAGTAGTTCGGGAACATCGCGTGGTCGAGCGGCTTGAGATCCATCGCGAGCTTCGCCGTGTCGTGGAGCTGCCGGTACCACGCGTTCACCGGATGGATGTAGATCCAGAGGAGATCGGTGGTGCCGGCGGCGAGGCCGTAGAGTTCGTTCGCGAGCACCGTCACGTTCGTCTGCATCGCCAGCGCTGTCGTGCCGGCTTGGGCGCGGCTCCAGAGATGGTGGCGCAACGCGATGAAGGTGACGTGGTCGAAGACCCCTTTGAAGCGGGGCGGAGAGTCGGCGGGCATTGCCGCGCAGTCTCCCGAACTGCCGCTCCGCTTGGGGGCGCGACGGGAGGTCGGGGTCGACGATCACTTCGCTGCTGTCGATCGCAAGCTGGGCCTTGGTCGTGAGGTCGCTGGCGACCGCTGAGATGCCACTCCCTGCGCCGACGGGCCCCCTCCCCCCGCAAGGACGAGTTGGGTGCGGCATCGGTCGGGCAGCTTCGGCCCCGCTCACAGTCGTCGCCTCGAACATCGCCCCCCCCGGGCGTGCAGTTGTAGATGTACTAACGAGCGAGACAGCAAAACCGAACACAACCTTGGCAAGTTCGGACACAGCGGTGAACGAAGGGAGCGTCCTCCCGCAAGGCCCTGACCGTTCTCTGCCACAACCGCCTGCCCGACTTGAGCTCCATGGTCGGCCTCTTCAACTTGCATCGGCCGGAATCGCTCGATTCGGTCGCCGACTCTTGTGTTCTCAGGCTCGAGGAGTTAGACGGACACCAGACGCGAATTCCCGATCCGGCCCAGGGATTTTCGCCGAGGGCCACCGAGGCGGACGGCTATGGTCCTTCAAGGCGTTGGAGCGTCGGGCCTACTGCAGGTCGCCTGCGGAATCGATGAGCCGTTCGAACTCAGCTTCGCGCGCCGCGAAGTCTGCGCCGCGCTGAGCTTCGCGAGCCGTTGCCACGAGCGCCTTGGGCATCGACGACAACCTGGGTGGAGGGGCAGATCCCTTAGACGAGCCCGCGCTCGCCAACAGCCGCTCGGTTTCGGACCACTACCCCAAGTTTGAGGGTGGCCTCGTCAACGGTCGCAAGCGTCTCGCCCCGGCGAGGTCGGCCTGCGCCCTGGGCGAAGGCTACGAGCGCTATCGAGATCGACTGCGACAGGCCCTGTTCGCGAACCCAGCAACTCTCGCCCTGACCGCTGGCGACATGATTGGAAAACGAATCGAGGGCGAGGGGCGCCGATCACGTCGATACTCTCAGGCCCTCGACCGCCCTCGCCTGGCAGGCGATGCGGCCTGCGGCGCCCCGCCCCCCATACACCGGCGACCTTCAATTGGACCCTATCGCCAGTCGCCACTAGCAACGAACGCCCCCCATAGGGCCGGGTGAGTGGTACGACCTTCCGCGCGAAGGCGTCGGAGCATCGCCCGGTTGGCGGCCGAAACGGAGGCCGGCGTGTCGAGCCGGCGGTCGAGCCGGGCCGAATAGAGTTCAGCCATCCAGTCACGGGTATAGGCGTCGTCAACTGACCACAGGCTACTAATAACGCTGCGAGCACCTGCGACTTCGAAAGAACGGCGCAGGCCGAGAACTCCTTCGCCATTCTGGATCTGGCCTCGCCCCGTATCGCACCCGGAGAGCACGACCCACTGAACCGGCCCCAGCGAGAGCCGAGAAATCTCCTCGGCCGTGAGGATGCCATCGTCGGCGCCGATCTCGGTAGTCCGCCGCCGGTTCGCGCCGGCGAACGCCAGGCCAGAGAGCAGCATGGGATTCTCCCGACCATCGCCGGTTCCTGCCAGGGAGCAGCCCTCTTCAGCTATAAAGAACCCATGAGTTGCGATGTGTAGCACTCGCTTGCCTAAGCCGAGCGCTTCGAGGAGCGATGCGCTCGCGTTAGCGCCAACCAGGAGGCTCGCGTCCCCCGCCCCTGAGTGTTCCCACAGGCGTGAGACCGCGAGCGCTTCTACTCCAGATTGAGGAAGCTCTGTGAAGGTGAGGGCGTCTTCGCTCCCGCAGGTCGAGCGGCGTCCTGCGAGGAGAGGCGCCTTGGGTTTGGGGGCGGCGTCACTCGAGAGACCCTGCTCCGCGATAGACAGGTCATTCTGAACCATGAACGCGACACTCGCAGAAGCAACTTCGGAGGCCGAGGCACCGAAGGCAGGTGCACCCACCGCCAAGAGCCCAGACGTAGCAGCCGGCGCGTCTCGAAGAGCCAGCAAATCCCGCTCCGCGGACAGCGAGTGGAACTCGAGCCCGGTATCCGCTAGGTACCTTCCACCACTGGCAGGGAGGGCAGCAAAATTCACCAGCTGAGTCAACCCATCGGAAACGACGAACACGCGGGTGTCCGCCTTCCCTAGCGCAAGGGGCTGCCAGAGGATGCGCTCTAGCGCGCTTGCGATCGAGCGATAGCGCCTCTCGCCAGCTGGGTCCCCTAGCGCGCCGGGCGCGTCATGGACAACCTCGCGCCATGCGGAAACGGCGGCATCCACTGCCTCAGCTGGACCGAGCCGAACCAGCCTCGGGGCGCGATCACTTTGTCGACTCACAAACGCGACGTAGGCATCGCCAGATACCTGCACGTGATCGCTCCCCGGGATCATCTGCTTAAAGCGCGCCAAGGAAACCAACACAGCGCCCACTGGGATCGCCGACACCACCTCCGCAAAGTCCGCCTGTCTGAGCTCTAGCTCTTTGGAGAACTCGGAACTCTCCCTCGCGAACTCGCGTTCGGCCCTATCCCGCTCCGAGGTGGCCGAGGCAACCAACTCGTCGAAGCCCTCCAGTGCACCGGCAGGTCCACGATAGAGGAGGTTTGCAAGGCGACGGCTTGACTGGTCCAGCCGCTCCCGCAACCCTCCAGCATCAGAAGATCGCAACGAGGTTGCGTGCGCGCGCTCTGCGATCGCGTCAAGCACGAGCGAGCGGGAGCGCACCACAGCGGTGAAAGCCTCGCGGCGCCAAGTCTCAGAAGCGGGGCCTGCTGCTAGCATGGAAAGCACGAAGTCCAGGGCCGGAGCCCTCGCCGCGACGAGTCGCAATGCGTCGCTCTCCGCCAAATGTCGCACGGCTTCGCGAAAGTAGTCGCTGGAAATCGCCTGCGCTTTCAATCCGCCTGCGAAGGCGCTGGAGCGATCCCCGCCCCTCGCCCAGGCGACGCGCGCTGCGAGCAGTGAGATTCGCGTAGCCTCGTCGGGTACAAGCCTCTGCAGCCTCTCCATGGGTAACTGCGCGAGTCGCGAAGCCGAGATGGCGCTAGGTAGATCCCCTACCTCGAGTGCAACCTCCCCAAGTCGACGCGCCGCCGCCGCGGTTGCGAAGTGCATGTCGCCCAGGCCTGACCGGCGAGCGCCGAGCGCGCGGCGCAAGAGATCGAGAGCAGCTGAGAGTTCGCCTCGACGCCGCTGCACTTCCGCCAGCTCCTCGAGCCCCAGCGCGACGAAAGGATGGTCGACACCGAAGCGCTGCGACCAGAGGTCGACTGCGAGGGTCGAGTCGGCCAGAGCGAGATCCAGGTCTCCCTCCTCCATCGCAGTCTCCGCCAGATTGAAGTATAGGGTCGCGCGATAGAGAGACTGATCCGGTTCCGGCAGTTGCGCAGCCCCTGCGAGAGCCTGCTCATAGAGCGATCGCGCACCCTTGATGTCGCCTCCTGCCAAGAGAGCATTCGCCAGGTCGTTGCACCGCGCAAACGTCTCGGCATGGTGCGACCCGAAATGAGCGCGAGAGATCGCCAAAGCCCTCTCGTGCAACTGCACGGCCCCGGCTACATCCCCGTCGGCCAGCAAGGTGGCGCCGAGACGGCCAAGCAAATGAGCCATCCGCGGGTGCTCGGAACCGAGTCGATCTCCCATGATGGCGACCGCCTGTTCATATGACACTCGCGCTTCTCTCAGGCGCCCCTCTAGCGCGAGGAAGTCTCCGAACAGCCCGTGCAAGGCCGCAGTCTCAGGATGAGCGGGTGACCTCCGATCGCGGATCTCGAGGGCTCGTTCGAGCGGCGCCCGCATCAAGGAGAAGTCGCCGCGAGACTGTTCAATCAAGGCACGCTGCTCCAACACGCGAGCCAAAAGAAGCTCGTCGGGGGCATCGGAAACGAGCGCCGTCGCTTCTGCGAG
>JBPOHI010000216.1:0-2323 GCA_052035735.1 Acidobacteriota bacterium | reverse complement strand
CCGCTCGCTCACCATTCCTCCCGCCCTTGCGCTCGTGGCGTCCCTTGTCTTCGGCGCGGCGCCACTCGCCGCGCAGCCGGCGTACATGGTCGCCGACCTCACTACCGAGATCGCGCCCAACTGGGGGGAGATCGTTTACGGGCCGATCCTCGCCGAGCTCGACGGCGTCGGCTTCTTCTTCCACAACGACGGCGTGCACGGCTCGGAGCTCTGGCGCACCGACGGTACGGCGCTCGGGACCTACCTGCTGCGCGATCTCTGCCCGGGGATCTGCGGCGCGGCGCAGGTCAATTCGTTCGGCGCGCTGGCCGCGGTCGGCGACGTGGTCTTCTTCGCCGCGAGCGACGGCGTCCATGGCGCGGAGCTCTGGCTCACCGACGGCAGCGCGCTCGGCACACGGCCGGTGAGGGACATTTTCCCGGGCTACGGGTCGTCCGAGCCGAGTACTTTCATCGCCGTCTCCGGGCAGCTCTTCTTCGCCGCCGACGACGGTGTGCACGGCCGCGAGCTCTGGCGCAGCGACGGCACCGAGAAGGGTACCTACTTGGTCGCCGACGCCAGCCCGGGAGCGACGAGCTGTGCGCCGATCGACATCGTGCCGGCGAGCGATCGGCTCTTCCTCACCTGTTCGGCGTACGAGGCCCCTCTGGGTCTCTGGGCCTCCGACGGCACAGCGGCGGGGACGGTGCGGATTTCGGATCAGATGTTGTGGACACGACCGCAGCTCAAGAGCCGCAACTCGATCGCGCTGCCGGGCGGTCGATTGCTCTTCGCCGGCACCGAAACTCCGGACTTCGGAACCGAGCTCTGGATCTCCGACGGCACAGCGCCCGGGACGCACCGCCTCGTCGACCTCCTACCCGGACCGGACTCTTCCGAACCCGCCAACTTCGTCGTCGTCAGCGGCGAAGTGCTTTTCACCGCGAACTCCGATCCCTTTCATGAGATTCGCGAGCTGTGGAAGAGCGACGGCACGGTCGCCGGCACGGTACAGATCTCGCTGCCCGCAACGCTCGATCCGAACCTCGCGATCGGCCTCTTCGCGGTCCGCGGCAACACGCTCTACTTCGCCGGCGCCGAGGCGTCGACCGGCCTCGAGCTCTGGAAGCTCGAGGGGGGTGTCGCGAGTCTGGTCAAAGACATTCTGCCCGGTCCGGACTCTTCGATCGCTCCGTACGTGAACTTCCCGCTTCTCAACGGCTCCATCCTGGTGTCGGTCGGCGAGGGGGTGCTGGTGCTGGCGGACGACGGCGTGCACGGGCTCGAGCTCTGGTCGAGTGACGGCACCACGGCCGGTACCGTGCTGGTCTCCGAGCTCGCACCCGGCATCGTGCGGCCGAGCCTCGATCCGTTCATCCAGTACTTCCACACTCCGGTGCTCGGCGATCGCCTCATCCTGCGCGTGCACGATCCAGTGCTGGGCTATCGGCTCTTCGCAAGCGACGGGTCGCTTGCCGGCACGGGCTACTACGACTCGATCTCGGCCGGCGGCTCGTCGTTCTTTCCCGTGCGCTCGAACGTCCTCTTCTATGAGACGACCGGGCCGTTCTGTTTCGAAGGCTTCGGCGACCGGCTGATCTTCGAGACCTTCCAGACTCCGCCGGAGCGCTGGGTCGCCTGGGGCACGGACGGCAGCGCCGCCGGGACGCAGGCGCTCACCGATCCCGGCGCGACGTTCAACTTCGGTTCGGATTTTCTGAGTTGCGCGCGTCTGGAGTCGGGAGTTCTCTTCGGCGGCAGCACGCCGGTTCAGTCCGGTTTCTGGCTCACCCGGGGGACGCCGGAGACGACTTCGCTGGTGCTCTCTTCGGGAGATGCGAGTGCTCCTCTGAACTCCCGCCTCAGGCCGCACCTCGTCTCGCGCGGCAGCGAGCTCCTGATCGGCGCCGAGGGGAGCTTCTATCGCAGCGACGGCTCGCCCGAGGGGACGTTTCCGATCGCCACCTTGGCCGATTTCTGGTACGGCTCGCTGGGTGTGGCGCGGGACGGGACGATCTACTTCAGCGATTTCGAGCTCCAGGCGTCGGACGGGACGCCGGAGGGCACGTATTCCGTCGCTGACCTCAACGGGGCGAATCCGTCCGCTCCGACCGACCTCACTCCGCTCGGCGGCAGCGAGATCGCTTTCGTCGCCATGGACGACGCCCTGGGGGAGGAGCTCTGGGCGAGCGACGGCAGCGAAGCCGGCACGCGCTTGCTGGCGGACATCCGGCCCGGCCCCCGCGGCGGACTCTCGCGGCCTTCCAGTGACTTCTCGTCGAGCGGTCTCCCCTCGCGGCTCGCGGCACTCGACGCGAGTGTCGTCCTGGTCGCCGACGACGGC
>JBPOHI010000103.1:0-13612 GCA_052035735.1 Acidobacteriota bacterium | reverse complement strand
CGGTCGAGCTCCTGAGCATCGACTTCGCCGACCCCAACGATTCGATCGGCCACGAGCTCGTCGCCTATGACGGCAAGATCTACCTCTCGGCCGACAACGGTCTGACGACCGGCTCCGAGCTCTGGTCCTTCGCCCCGCGAACGGCGATCTTCTGCGACGGCTTCGGCGAACAGTCCGCCGCCCGCTGGAGCAGCACGGCACCGTAGACCGTCCCTTTCCGGCTGCGTCGCTCGCCGAGCCGCTCGACGCCACCCGGAAACGCGAGGCTGCTCGACCAGGATCCGCGGGACTCCGCGCCTCAGAGCTGCCCGGCCAACCAGGCGAGAAGTTGGCCGTGCAGGCCCTTCGGCCCGGGCCTTCCCAGGTCGAGGTCGCGCGGCATGCCGACGTGGCCGCCGCGCGGGGTCCAGGTGACTTCGGTGGTCGGCGACACCCGCTCGAGAGCGCGCTCGACCGTCCAGACCGGCACCATCGGATCGTTCTCCGACTCGATGATCCACGCCGGCAGGTCGATGCGGTCGAGGATCGGCGCGACGCTGGCACGGGCGTAGTAGTCCTCCGCCGAGGCGAAGCCCCATCGCGGCGCGACGATCAGGCCGTCCCACTCGCGGATGCCGCGTACGCGCGCGCGGCGCGCGCGGTCGGCCGGCACCGGCCGGAGCCTCTCCACTGCGTCGACGTGCTGCTGTAGCCCCGGCAGGAGATACCGGCGATAGAGCCAGGTGCCGGGACCGTCGAGCGCCGTTGCGCCCCGGTCGAGGTCGAGCGGCGCGCAGACGGCGGCGACCGCCGCGAGGCGTGGGTCCGTCCTCCCCGGGCGCTCGGCGGCGTAGCGCAGGGCGACATGACCGCCGAGCGAGAAGCCGACCAGACCCACCCGCTCGAAGCGTGCGAGCGGCTCCGCGCCGAGCACCGCTTCGAGATCGATCGTCAGGCCGGCGTGGTAGTAGTCCTGGGCCTCGCGCTCGGCGCCGCGGTGGTTCAACCGCAGGCAGGCGTGGCCGGCGGCGACTGCGGCGGTCGCGAACTGTCGCAGGTAGGAGCTCTCGGCGCTGCCGCCGAGTCCGTGCAGGGCGACGATCAACGTGCGCGCGGCAGGGGGTGCGTGCAGCGCTCCGGAGAGGGCGATCGGACCGACGGTCGGATCCTCGACGACGAGCCGGAACGGCTCGTGCGGCGGGGCGGAGGGCGGCCGGAAATACGACAGCGCCGCCGGCGCCACCGTCCAGAATTTGCCCGAGAAGCTCGTCCCGCGGGCCAACCGGCTACATGCGCCGCGATTCGCCGAAGACGATCTCGAACTCGAGGCGCTTGCCGTCGCGGAGCACGATCGCCTTGGCCTTGTCGCCGGGTTTCGCCTGTCGCAGCAGGAACATGAAGTCGTTGATGTCGCCGATGTCGCGTCCGAGGAGGCCGATCAGGATGTCGCCGCGCTGCAGCCCGGCCTTCTCGGCGGCGCTGCCCGGGCGGGTGCCGGCGAGCAGCACGCCGCTCTTGCCCTCGCCCGGGCCAGCGTAGTCCGGGATCGTGCCCAGCGACGCGCCGAAGGAGCGCACGTCGCCTCGCGGCGCCGGCTCCGGCACCGCGCGCAGGGTCAGCTTCTCGGCCCCCGCCGCCGCGACGGCGAGGTCGGCGGCCAGCGCCGCGATCGTCGCGCCACCCGTGGCGTTGATCTTGCCGCTGTCGTCGCTCGGGCGATGGTAGTCGTCGTGGGTGCCGGTAAACAGATGCAGGATCGGAATCCCGGCGGCATAGAACGGCGTCTGGTCGGACGGGCCGTAGCCGTCGCCCGAGGTCGTGCAGAGCAGGTCGCGCGCCGCGCACAGCGGCTCGGCGATCGCCGGCCACTCCTCCGCCGAGCCGCCGCCGAGGATCGCCAGCTTGTTGTCGCGCAGGCGCCCGACCATGTCCATGTTGATCATGGCGCGCACGGTCTTCAGATCGAGGCCGCCAGGCGGATTGCGGGTGAAGGCGGTCGAGCCGAGAAGACCTCGCTCCTCGCCGGAGAAGCCGACAAAGAGGATGTCCTCGAGGAGCTCGGCCCGGCGCCCGGCCAGGAGATGGGCGCTCTCCATGAGCGCCGCGGTGCCGGAGGCGTTGTCATCGGCGCCGTTGTGAATCTCTTCCGAGCCGGGAGCCATCGAGTTCGCGCCGCCGTGGCCGAGGTGATCGAAGTGCGCGCCGACGACGATCGCGCCCTTGCGGGCCTGCGGGTTCGCGCTTTTCAGCCGGCCGACGACGTTGGTGCTCTTGCGGTGCTCGGCGATGAGCTCTACGACCAGGTTCGCTTCGTGCTTGCCGGTCAGCAGGCCCTGCGCCGTCTCACGCTTGACCGCGGCGATGACCAGACCGGCATCTCCGGCCTGCTCGGCAGAAAGCTTCGGTAGAGGGGCTTCGTCGGGCATCGCGGCGCCCTCGGCAAGTTCGGGGAGATCGACGACCAGCATGGCGATGGCGCCGTGCTCCCTTGCCGTGAAGGCCTTGTAGCGCAGGTCGGAGTAGCGGCGCTCGTCGGCGTCCTTGAAGTCGTCGCCGGGCGGCACGAAGCGGCGGACGAGGACGATCTTGCCCTTGGCGTCGATGCCAGCATAGTCGTCGCGGTTCTTGTCCTTGGCGACGATGCCGTAGCCGGCGAAGACGATCTCGCCGGCAGCCTTGGCACTCTTCGAGAAGGAGAGCGGGCTGAAAGCGTCCGCGGCGACCGGCTTGTCGTCGAGAAACAGGGCCGTCGTCGCCCCGGAGGTGAGCGCGACCGTCACGTCGAACTCCTGGCGGTAGCCGCCGTCGTTGCCGGCCGGTTCGAGGCCGAGCTTGCGGAAGCGCTCCTCGATGTAGGCCGCGGCCGCCTCGTTGCCCGGCGTGCCGACGCCGCGGCCGTCGCGGGCGTCGTCGGCCAGCCAGGCGACGTCAGCGGCATAGCGATCCTCGGCGCGATGCTCGGTGGCGACCGCCGGGGCGTCGGTCCAGCTCGCGATGTAGACATCGGTCTCACCGGGCTTGCCCTGGTTGCGGTTCGACGAAAAAGCGAGTTGCTTGCCGTCGGGCGAGAAGATCGGGAAGCCATCGAAACCGGGGAACCAGGTAATGCGCTCGAGATCGCTGCCGTCGCTGTCGACCGCCCAGATGTCGAACTCGCGGCCCTTGGGGTCGCCGTAGTTGGTCGAGAAGAGAATCCGCCTGCCGTCCGGAAAGAAGTACGGCGCGAACGAGGCGGCGCCGAGATCGGTCACCTGGCGGGCGTCGCGCGCCCCTTCGGGGGTCATGTCGGCGACCCACAGCTCGAGCTTGCTGGGGCGGACCATGTGCTGCGCCAGGAGCTTGCGATAGTCCTCGAGGTCGGCGCCGGTCGGGCGCGAAGCGCGATAGACGATCTGCTTGCAGTCACGCGAGAAGAAGGCACCGCCGTCGTAGCCCGGAGTGTGGGTCAGGCGCACGACGTTCTGACCGTCGGCGTCCATGCGGTAGAGCTCGAGGTCGCCGTCGCGATCCGAAGTGAAGACGATCGCGCCGTCGAGCGGACAGATCGTCGCCTCGGCGTCATAGAACTCGTTGCGGGTCAGCTGCGCGAGCTCTCCGCCGGAGCTCTCGCCGGCGAAGATCTCGTAGGCGGCGTCGAGCGCCCAGACGTAGCCGTGGGAGCGGTCGGGCGGCGCCGGGCAGGCGGGCGAGGAGAGATGGGTCGAAGCGTAGAGAAAGCGCTTGCCGTCGGGATAAAAGTAGGCGCAGGTGGTCTTGCCCGTACCCGTGGAGAGCAGCGACGGCGCCGAGCCGTCGGCCGGCAGCGAGAAGATCTGGTCGCAGGAATAGGGCGGCCGCGTCGTCTGGAACGAGAGCTTCGTGCCGTCCGGGGCCCAATAGGCCTCGGCGTTCTCGCCGCCGAAGGTGAGCTGCCGGATGTCGGCGAGATGCACCTCGCGTGCGTCATGCAGCGGAGCGGCCGGGGCCGGAGGCGGCGCTTGCGCAACCAGCGCGCCGCTCAGGGAGACTAGGCAACCGGCGCCGCGAAGGAGCGCGCGTAGAGGTCTTTCGCTTCGGAACGTCAAGGGCATGGGGTCATCTCCAATCGAACGGCGATTCTATGGCAGTTATGCGACGACCTCCGGGCGGACCGGCATTCCTTCGCAGGAACCGTCGCGCGGCTTCTCCCTGGAGAGAGAAATCGCTATCCTCGACCGCGACGCTCGCGTCGGCCCGGCCTCTTCGACGGATCGCGCGCGGTCGAATCTCGCCATGCGCTCGAAACTTCGCCGCCCCCTAGCCGCCTTCGTTGCGGCAGTCGCCACCCTCGCCGCTGCGCCTCTTGTCCGCGCGCAGGAGGCCGCTGCCGTCGCGCCGCCCGGCCCGTCGCTCAGCCTGGCGCGCGCGATCGAGCTCGCCCTCGCCGGCAACGAGATCTCGGCCATCGCCGCCGCCCGCCTCGAAGGCGCGGGGGCGTTGCGGCGCCAGGCGATCGCGCAGTTCCTGCCGGCGCTCACCATCACCGCCAATGCCACCCGGCGCGCCCGCGAGGTGACTCGGATCATCAACGGCGACGAGGTCACGGTACAGGCGATCGACGCCTACTCCAGCCAGGGAGCGATCGACACTCCACTCTTCGACCTGCGCGCCCTGCCGCTGATCCGCGCCGCGGGCAATGCTGTCGCGGCGCAGACGATCGAATCGCAGGAGCTGCGGCGGGCCCTCGCCTTCGACGTTGCCGACGGCTTCTACGCCGCGCTCTCCCTCGAGCGCTTGCTGGAAGCGGCCCGCCAGCGCGTCGCCGTCGGTCGCCAGACGGTCGAAGAGTCGCGGATCCGCCTCGACGCCGGCCTCGCCAACCGCAACGACCTGACCCGCACCGAGCTCGAGCTCGCCACGGCCGAGCTCGTCGCCACGCGGGCCGCCAACAGCGTGACCACTGCGCGCCTCGCCCTCTTCTACCTGATCAACGCGCCGGCCGACCTCACCGTCGGCGCGCTCGCGGTGCCCGAGCGCGCGCCCCTGCAGAACCCCGATCGCGCGGAGCTCGTTGCGCAAGCGCTCGCTGGACGGGAAGAGCTCGTCGCCCTCGACGAGCGCCTCGAGCAGGCGAAACAGCTCGCTCTCGCGCCGCGGCTCGGCTGGGTACCGCGCCTGGACCTGCGCGGCATCTACCGCTGGACGAACGAGGCCGGACTGTCGGGCAACTCGGAGGACTGGAACATCGGCGCCAACTTCACCTGGGAGCTCTTCGACGGCGGCGACCGCATCGCCCAGGCCGCGCAGCGCGACGCCGTGGCGAAAGAGGCGGAGCTCGCTCTCGCTCAGCGACGGCGCCAGGTGGCGCTCGAGGTCGATCAGGCCTCCGCCGATCTCGCCACCGCCGAGGCCGCCCTCACCCAGGCGCGCACTCAGCTCGCCTTCGCCTCGCAGAACGCCGAAGAGGTCCGCGAACGGTTCCAGAACGGGCTGGCGACGGCCCTCGAGCAGACCGACGCCCAGGTCTCGGCGTTCGAAGCCGAGGTCGAGGTCGCTCGCCAGGGCTTCGCCCGCGACGTCGCCGACCTCGCCCTGCAGCGCGCGCTCGGCGGCTGGCCGGGCAGCGGGGCGGATGCGGCCGCCCCCACCCCTCTCCAGGAGACGCCGTGATCCAGAATCGACTCTCTCGACCGCGCGCTTCGGCGTGGATCCTGCTGCTTCTGCCGTGGACCCTCGCCCTCGCCGGCTGCGGCGCCAAGCCTGCCGCGAGCGGGCGTCCGGTGCGCGCCGAATTGCGCTTTCCGGTCGAGACGAGGGCGGTCGCGGCGCGAACCGTGGAGTACAGCGTTCGCGCCGTCGGCTCGATCGAGGCCTTCGAGCAGGTCGCGGTGACGGCGCGGGTCGCAGGCGTCGTCGAGAGGGTGCGCTTCCGCGAAGGCGACAACGTCACCGCCGAAACGGCCCTGGCCGAGATCGAACCCGAGCGCTACCGGCTGGCGACCGAAGCGGCGCGAGCCTCCCTCGCCAAGGCGCAGGCGACCGCCGACGAGGCCCAGAACGGTCTCGACCGCCGCCAGGCGGTCAACGTCAAGAACCCCGATCTGGTGCGCGCCGAGGAGGTGGACGCCTGGCGGACACGCGTCGCCGCCGCCGCCGCCGAGATCCAGCAGGCGAAGACTGCACTCGCCCTGGCCGAGCTCAATCAACGCGACGCCATCGTGCGCTCGCCGCTCGCCGGCGTCATCCAGACCCGCGCCATCGAGACCGGCCAGTACGTTTCGCCCGGCACGGAGATCGCGACCCTGGTGCGCCGCGACCCGCTGCTGCTGCGCTTCCGGGTGCCGCAGAACGAGGCGACGCCGCTCGCGCCCGGGATGCTCGCCCGCTTTACCCTGCGCGAGGGCTCCGCGCGGACCTTCTCGGCGCGCATCCGGCTGGTGGGCGCCGCCGCCGACTCGCGCGACCGGATGGTCGCGGTGACCGCCGATGTCGACGACCCGTCGCGCGCCGAGCTCCGCCCCGGCACGTTCGTCGAGGTCGAGGTGCCGGTGGGTGGTGCGGCTGCCGCAGCCGTCATCCCCCAGACCGCGATCCGCCCCAGCGAACACGGCTTCCTCGCCTACGTCGTCGAGGGGGACGTCGCCCGCGAGCGCGTGCTCGAGCTCGGCCTGCGCACCGCCGAAGGGGATGTCGAAGTCCGCCGGGGTCTCGCCGCCGGCGAGCTCCTCGTCGTGCGCGGCGCCGAGGCGCTGCGCGACGGCGCCAAAGTCGACCTCGAACACGCCCCCATCGATACCGGCGTGACCGGCCCCGCCGGCACCGGTTCCCAAGAGCGGCGATGAGCGCCAAGCTCGGCCGCAGGCCGCAAGCCCTTCAGGGCGCCCGAAGGAATGGGTCAAAACCCGCCCGAAGGAATGAAATAGAACCATGAAAATCACCGAGGCCTGTATCCAGAAGCCGGTCTTCGCCTGGATGCTCATGGCGGGAACGGTCCTCTTCGGCCTGGTCGCGGCGTCGCGCATCGGCATCAGCCAGATGCCCGACGTCGACTTTCCGACGATCAACGTCTCGGTCAACTGGGAGGGCGCGGCTCCCGAAGTGATCGAGAACGACGTCCTGCAGCCGCTCGAAGAGGCGCTGGTGCAGGTCGAGGGGGTTGCCGGCCTGACCTCGACGGCGCGCCAGGGTAGCGGCTCGGTGACCGTCGAGCTCGATCTCTCCCGCGACGTCGATCTCGCCCTCCAGGACGTCACCGCCAAGGTGCAGCAGGCGGCCCGCCGCCTGCCGCGCGACCTCGATCCGCCGGTGATCTCCAAGACCAACCCCGAGGACCAGCCGATCATGTGGATCGGCCTCGCCGGCCCGTATCCCCGCCAGGTCATCGCCGACTACGCGCGCTATCGCGTCAAGGAGCGTCTGCAGACCGTCCCCGGCATCGGCGAGATCACCGAGGGCGGCTCGATCGAGCGCAACGTCCGCATCTGGGTCGACTCCTCCGCCCTCGACGCGCGCAACCTCACTGTCGGCGACATCACCCGCGCACTGCTGCGCGAGCACGTCGAGCTTCCGGCCGGACGAATCGAAGTTCCCGGGCGCGAGGTCAACGTGCGCGTGCTCGGCGAGGCGATGGACCTCGAGACGCTGCGCAACATCGTCGTCGCCGAGGGCGGCTCGCCCACCGCCGACGGCTCGGGGGCGGGGGGAACGCCGGTTTACCTCAAGGACCTGGCGCTGGTCGAAGACGGCTTCGAGGACATCCGCCGCGTCTCGCGATTCAACGGCGAGCCGGCGCAGGGTCTCGGGATTCGCAAGCAGCGCGGCGCCAATGCCGTGGCCGTGGCGCGGGCGATCCGCGCCGAGATGGCCGAGATCGGGAAGACCCTGCCTACCGGCATGACCCTCGAGACCAACTTCGACTCGACGCTCTACATCGAGGAGTCGGTGCACGAGATCGAGTTCGAGCTCTTCCTGGCGGTGCTGCTCACCGCGCTGGTCTGCTGGCTCTTCCTCGGCTCGCTCTCTTCGACGCTCAACGTCGTCCTCGCCATCCCGATGTCGCTGCTCGGCACGGTGGCGGTGATCTACTTCCTCGGCTTCACTCTCAATACCTTCACCCTGCTCGCTCTGGGCCTGTCGGTCGGCATCGTCGTCGACGACGCGATCATGGTGCTCGAGAATATCTTCCGCCACGCCGAGTCGGGCGAAGACCGCGTCACCGCCGCGCGCGAAGGCACGCGTGAGATCGCTTTCGCGGCGCTCGCCGCGACGCTCGCCGTCTGCGCCATCTTCATCCCGGTCGTCTTCATGAAGGGGATCGTCGGCAAGTTCTTCCTCCAGTTCGGCGTCACCCTTTGCGTCGCCGTGCTGCTCTCCTACCTCGAGGCGGTGACTCTGGCGCCGGCGCGCTGCTCGCAGCTACTCGAGGTCTCGCGCGAGCACCGCAGCCGCATCGGTCGCGCCGTCGACGGCGCCTTCGATCGGCTGGCGCGCATCTACTCGCGAATCCTGCCCTGGGCGCTGCGCCGCCCGGTGCCGGTGATCGCCGGGAGCTTTCTTCTCTTCGCGCTCGCCATCCTCGTCTTCCGCGCCATGCCGAAGGAAATGGTCCCGTCGCAGGACCAGTCGCGCGTCATGATCCGCCTCACCGGCGCGGTCGGCTCGGACCTCGCCGAGACCGACCGGTTGGTGCGCCGTGGCGAGGAGTACCTCCTGGCGCGCGCCGACGTCCTGCGCGTCTTCGCGGTCGCCGGCGGCTTCGGCGGCGGCGGCGTCAACAGCGGGATCTACTTCGTCACCCTCGTGCCGCCGAAAGAGCGCGCGACGACGCAGGCGCAGTTCAGCTCCGAGGTGCGCAAGGAGCTCAACTCGTACCCCGGCCTGCGCGCCGTGGTGCAGGACCTCTCGCAGCAGGGCTTCACCGCCCAGCGCGGCTTTCCGGTCGAGTTTTCCGTGCGCGGCTCGGACTGGAACGGGCTGATCGCCGCCAGCCAGCAGCTGATGTCCGAGCTCAAGCAGTCGGGTCTGGTCGTCGACCTCGACAGCGACTATCAGCTCGGCATGCCGGAGCTGGCCGTCCTCCCCGACCGCGCCCGCGCCGCCGATCTCGGCGTCGGCATGGACGACATCGCGACCTCGCTCAACGCCCTCGTCGGCGGCGTGCGCATCGGCAAGTACAGCGCTTCCGGCCGGCGCTACGACGTTCGCCTGCGCCTGCTCGCCGACCAGCGCTCGCGGCCGGAGGACCTCTCGCACCTGCGCGTGCGCGCCGCCACCGGCGAGCTCGTGCCGCTCTCGGCGCTGGTCGCCACCGAAGAGCGCCCGGCCCTCCAGGCGATCACCCGCCGCGACCGCGAACGCGCCATCACCGTGTTCGCCAACGTCGCTCCGGGCGCCTCGCAGGACAAGGCCCTCGCCAGGGTCGAGGAGCTGGCAAAGGAGATGCCGGTGGGCGTTCGCGTGGTGCTCGGCGGCGCCAGCGTCGCCTTCCGCGAGTCGATGTCGTCGCTGCTCTTCGCGCTGGTGCTCGGCATCATCGTGGCGTACATGATCCTGGCCTCGCAGTTCAACTCGTTCCTCCACCCGGTCACCGTGCTGACCATCCTGCCGCTGTCGATCGCCGGCGCAGCCTTCGCGCTCTGGGGATCCGGCAGGAGCCTCAACATCTTCTCGATGATCGGCCTGCTGCTGCTCATGGGGATCGTCAAGAAGAACTCGATCATCCTGGTCGACTACGCCAACCAGCTGCGCGAACGCGGCCGCGGCGCCGCCGCGGCGATCCTGCGCGCCGGGCCAGTGCGCCTGCGGCCGATCCTCATGACGTCGGCGGCGACGATGATGGCGGCGATCCCGGCGGCGATCGGGCTCGGCGCGGGTTCCGAGACCCGCGCGCCGATGGCGGTGGCGGTGATCGGCGGCCTGATCGTCTCGACCGCGCTCTCGTTGCTGGTGGTGCCGGCGTTCTACCTCGTCGCCGGACGCGCCAAGGATCGCCTCAGGGCGCGCCGCGAAGCGCGCTCTCGGGCGTCCCGAGAACGAGCTCCTTCAGCCACTGCCACGCGGCCCTGAAGCCGCGCACGATCCGGCCCTCGAGCACCTCACCCACGCCCAGCCGCGCCGCGAGCTCCGCCTCGCGCGTGCGGAAGCGCGGCGGGAAGCGCATCAGGGTCTGCGGCCGCAGCGCCCCGTGCCGCACGAGCAGCGGCGAGACCGCCCCCTTGAGCACCGCCATCTCTCCCGGCGGCAGCGCCACCGAACGGCGCGGCAGCACGAGCCACGGCCGATAGAGGAAGACCCAGCCGCCGGCGCCGTCGCCTTCGAGGCGCCCGTAGCTGCGCGGTTTCGCGCCTTTCAGACCGCGCTGGGAGAAGGCCGCGAGCGGCGCCGACGCCGGATCGGCCCGTCCGTCCCGCCCGCTCAGGAACTCCCACGACAGGACGCTGCCGTAGACCGTCAAGCGGAACGACCAGCCGGCGGTGAGCCAGGCGAGGAAGAGGATGGCGAAGCCGAGGGTCGCGCCGAGGTAAGGGTGGATCCAGGAGGTGATCCCCACGAGTCCGAGCAGCGACAACCGGAAGCCCCGCAGCAGCATGTCGAGCAACGCCGAGGGCGACAGCGCGATCATCACCTGGATGGCGTGGAAGGCGATGAAGACGACGAAGAAGCAGGCGAGGTAGAGGACGCCGAGGCCGAGGTCGACGAAGAGCTTCGCGGCGCCCGCCAGCGGCTCGGCCGACGCGACCAACGCCAGGCCCGCACCCGCGAGCGGCGTGCCCGACGCGACGCCGGTCCCGGCGAGCGCCGGAAAGCCCAGTCCGAGCAGGCGCTTCACTTCGAGCAGCACGAT
This sequence comes from Acidobacteriota bacterium, assembly GCA_052035735.1. Lineage (GTDB taxonomy): Bacteria > Acidobacteriota > Thermoanaerobaculia > Multivoradales > JAGPDF01 > JAGPDF01. Next base: position 2,832 of record JBPOHI010000103.1, on the reverse strand, counting down.
CGGACTCGCGACCAGGGCCGAGAACTTGTTCTCGTGCTCCTCGACGAAGTCCATCGGCTTCTTGAGCCCGGGCACGGCGGCGCCGATCGTCGTGTTGGCGGCGAAGAGGAACACCAGGAAGAGTCCCGGCCCCCAGAACCAGGGCCGCGCGTACCACGGCAGCGCCGCCCGCGCCGCCTCCGGCGTCCGCCACCAGCGCCACGCCCCGAGGCCCGAGACCCCCAGCAGTGGCGAGATCGGCACGCCGGTGGTGAGCGTCACCGTGCGCGCGATCTCTTCGCCGGCAGTGAATTGGCTGCGCTCGTCAGCCGCCGCAGGGGAGCCCGCTGCGGTGCCTGGAACAGCGAGACTCCTCTCCGGCAGCACGACCGACCCACCGACGACGAGGAGCGCGAGAACCCACCCTTTACCGAGCTTTGTCTTCATCTCGAGCGAATACTAAGGCCGGATGGCTGCGGCGGCGCAGGGCTCGGGGTCCTGTCTGGCCCGTATCCCATGGGGTCCTCGCCCTGAGGAAGCGGGCTCCGGTCCCCATGGGAGCCCTCGGTCCAGCCACCCCTCGTCGGTACGGTGCCGAAAGAAGCGCTCCAGCCGCGTTCGGCTGGGGCGCTCCGGCGCTCGGGATCCAAAGTGGGCGACCACGCTTCAAATAGGAGCCCGCTTTGGATCCCGAGTGCCGGAGTGACCCGACCAGCGACGCTCCGCCCGAAATCCCGAGTGCCGGAGTGACCCTCTCACTGGCGCCGGACCTCAAGATGCCAGCTGCCGGGCTAGGATGCGCGGATGAAAGAAAGCAGCCGCAAGCTCGCCTGGATCGCAATGCTCTACGCCGCTCAAGGGCTGCCGTACGGCGTGGTGCACAAGATCTGGCCGGTCTACTTCCGCGCCCACGGAGTGTCGCTGAAAGAGATCGGGCTGATGAGCCTGCTGGCGCTCCCCTGGTCGTGGAAGCCGCTATGGGCGCCGCTCATCGACCGCTTCGGCCCGCGCCGGGCCTGGATCGTCCCCTGTCTCGGGGCGCTCGCGGCGATCGCTTTCGTCATGCCTCTGCTGCCGGCCGAGAAGGTCGGGCCGCTCCTGACCGCCTTCCTGCTCACGTTCACGCTCGCCTCCGCGACACAGGACATCGCCATCGACGCCTGGGCGGTCGATGCCGCCACCGGGCGCGACCTGGGTCTGATGAACGGCCTCAGGGCCTCGGCCTTTCGCGTCGCGGTGATCGCCACCGGCGGCCTGGCCCTGCTGGTCGCCGACCGCAGCGGCTGGCCGGCCGCCTGGGCGGTGGTCGGCTGCCTGTTCGCGGCGCTCGCCCTGTCGGCGCTCTTCCTCAAGGACGGCGAGCGCGCGCTCACCGGGCCGGGCGAACAGCGCACGACGCGCGAGCTGGTGCGCTCGTTTCTCGCCTGGCTGCTGCGCAAGGAGATGCTGCCGGTCGCCCTCTTCGCGCTGCTGTTCAAGCTCGGCGATCAGGCGATCGCGCGCATGACCGAGACCTTCTGGGTGGATCGCGGCATGGCGCTGACCGAGATCGCGCTGGTCGCGAATACTCTCGGGCTGACGCTGACGATCACCGGCGCCCTGCTCGGCGGCTGGTTCCTCTCGCGAGTCGGCCTGTTCAAGGGGCTGATCTGGATCGGCATCGCGCAGCTCGCTTCGAACCTGGTTTACGCTGCCGTCGCCGGCTTCGACCTGCCACGTTCGAGTCTCTACTTCGCTTCGGCGTTCGAGAACTTCAGCCAGGGTCTGGGCACGGCGGCGCTGCTGTCGTTCCTGACCGCCTGCTGCCGCAAGGAGAACGCCGCCACCGAATACGCCCTGCTCTCGGCCCTCTTCGCCTTCTCGCGCGAGATCGCCGGCGCCGCCTCGGGCTTCGGGGCGGAGAGCATGGGCTACGCCGGCTTCTTCGCCTTCACCGCCCTGCTCGCAGTGCCGGCGCTCCTCCTGCTTCCCTGGCTCCGCCCGCAGATCCAGCTGGCGAAAGCGACAGGCGGTGCCGCGGCGCAGCCAATCGATCTCGACTGAATCCGCACAGCGCCCGAAGTCAGCGTTTGCGCGCCGCCTTCACCCTCTCGAGGCGCGCCAGGACTTCGCGGCGGTCGGGATGGTCGGCCGGCAGGTTGGCGGTCTGGACGCGCAGGACGTGCTCGTACTCCGTCTGCGCTTCGTCGAGGCGGCCGCGCTGGAAGGCCACCTCCCCGAGCGACAGATGGATGTAGCTCGTCTGGATGTTGTCGGCACCGTAGAGCTGAACGTGCTTGGCGAGCGCCCGGTGCAGATACGTCTCGGCGTCGTCGAGCCGGCCCATCGCGAGGTAGAGGTCGCCCAATCCGTAGAGCCCCTGCGCCACCGCCGGATGGTCTTCGCCGTAGGCGGCGGTGTCGATCTCCAGCGCCTGCAGATGCAGCGGCTCGGCGAGGGCGTAACGCTTCTGCGTCTGGTGCAGGAGTGCCAGGTTGTAGAGCGTCGGCGCGACCCGCGGATGGTTCGGCCCCAGGGTCCGGCGGCGGATCTCGACCGCGCGCTCGAGCATCGGCTGGGCCTCGTCGAACTTCCCCTGCTGCATGAGGAAGAAGCCCAGATTGCCGAGCGCGTCGCCGACATCGGGGTGGTCGGACCCCAGAATCCGCTCGCGGATTTCGACGACGCGCCGGAAGCGCTCACCCGCGACCTCGCGGTCACCGAGCTCCACCTCGAGGATGGCGAGCGTGCGCAGACTCTGCGCGACCAGCAGATCTTTCGGGCCGAGGGTCGCCTCGCGCAGCGCCAACGCCTCGACCGCGAGCGGCCGGGCCTCGTTGTAGAGGCCCAGCCGCTGATAGACGCCGGCGATCG
>JBPOHI010000315.1:0-2808 GCA_052035735.1 Acidobacteriota bacterium | reverse complement strand
GCGCACGAAGCTCCCGGCGACGCGCGTCTGGCGGTCGTGGGTCTCGGCGCGCGCGCCGTGCAGGCTGACTTCGATGGCGTACGGGTCGATCTCGTCGCGCACGCGCCGCGCCAGCTCGCCGCGCAGGGCGTGTCCGTTCGACTTGATCCGCACGACGAAGCCGAGCTCCCGTGCCCGCGCTCCGATGCGGAAGAAGTCGGGGTGAGCGAGCGGCTCGCCGCCCGAGAGCGAGAGCTGCAGCGCTCCGAGCTCCGCGAGCTCGTCGAGGAGCCCGAAATACTGCTCGGTGCCGAGCGGCGTTCCCTGGAGCCCGACGTCGTTGTAGCAGAAGAAGCAATCGAGGTTGCAGCGATAGGTGAGCTCGAGCAGCACGGTGAAGAGGTGGTTCTCGCGCCAGATCGACTCGACCTTGCCGCCGAAGCCGCTCATCGCGCCGAGCTCCCGCCCTCGCGCTGCTCCTCGATGAGCCCCAGCGCAGCCAGCTCGGCGTAGTACTCGAGGACGTCGCGCTCGAGCTCGGGCAGTGCGACGGCATAGTCGGCGGCGAGAGCGGCGACGATCTCGCCAACCGGCCTCTGGCCATCGAGCGCATCGAGCAGGCGAGCCCCCAGGGCGTTCAATCCGAGCACCTCGCCGGCGCGCTGACGGATGACGACCGCCTCGTCGTCGAGGACGCGGTAGCGCACGTCGGCGGCGCGGCGGTAGACAGTGGCGAGGGTGGTCATCGCGGGGCCATCACGGAGCCAGGAGAATATGCCAGAAGTCCGGATCGAGCCGGAAAGTGAGCTGACGCGCGGGCGCCGCGCCGCAGATGCGCTCCAGGTTGTCGAGCAGCCGGTCGAGCCGCAGCGCGTCACCGTTGACGAACGGAGACGCGGCGACCAGGGCGCCGATCGACCGTCCTCTGTCGACTGGGTCGAGCCGCGCCGTCGGCCCCTGGCGGAGCAGGAAGATGCCGGCCAGCGGGAACGAGGCGCGCTCGAGCGCGACGCCGCCGAAGTCGCCGGCGAACGGGAGCTGGGCGAGACGGGGCTCACCGTTCACCAGAAAGAGGGCGTTGAGCTCGTCGGAGAGCACCTGGTGTCCGGCGCTCTGCGACAGCTCGCACAGGGTGGATTTGCCGGCGCCGGACGGCCCGACGAAGAGCCAGGCCTTTCCGCCGGCGCGGATGCCGGCGCTGTGGAAGAGAGCGCCGCCGGCGGCGAGGCAGCGATAGGCGACGACCACTCGCAGCGTGTTCTCGAGGATGCCGAGGAATTCGGGGTCGGCGTCGCCGGCCGGAGTCCAGAGGGCGGCCCGGCGCTCGCCCGCGAGCTCCAGGCGGGCCATCGAGCGGCGGCCGGCCCAGCGCACGGCGTCCGCGCCGTAGTCGAAGTCGAAGGTGGTCTGCCAGCCGACCACGTCGAAGTCGCGGAAGTCCTCCTCGGGGGCGCGGAAGAGCGCCAGCCGGGTGTCGTCCGCGCCGGCCGGGAGCGGCAGCAGGAGGTCGCGATAGTGCTCGTGGGCCGCAGTCGCCTGCGCAGCGGAGAGGCCGGAGAGGAGGAATGGAAAGCCGGCGATCTCGAGGCGCAGCGTCGCCGCTCCCCAGACGTCACCGCTCAGCCGCGCAGGGAAGAGGTCGGGATGATGCAGGAAGGCGTCGCCGAAGGTCACGAGAGGAGCCTCGAAAAGCCGTAGGCGAGGAAGCGCAGGCGCGCGTGCAGGCGGTCGCGCCAGGGCACCTCCACCAGGCGGCGGGGAATCTCGCCGCCAACGACCCGGCCGAGGATCGCCGCCGGCGGGACCAGTCCGTCAGCGGCCGGCGTGGCGTCGCCGCGCAGGACGAAGCGGAGCTCACCGTGCGCGCGCCGCATCCCGAGCAGCCGGTGGGCTACCAGGTCGCCTACCGAATTCCTGAAGACGAGGAGGTCGCCGGCGCGGTAGCGATCGGTGCGGGCAACCTGGATGCGATCTCCTTCGCCGAGCAGCGGTGCCATCGAGCTGCCGTGCACCACGAGCTCGATCGGCGCCTCGGCGGCCATCTCGGCCAGGGCTGCGAAGACGATGGGGCGGTTCCGGGCGGTCACAGAGGGGATCGCTGGAGTATAGCGGTTCGGATAGATTGGGTACCGGATGCCGAAGCCGAATCTGGTGCACCTCGTGTCGCTCGCTCTGGCGGTCGCGATCGCCGTCGCGCTCATCGAACCGGTGCCGCCGAGGCTCGAGAACGCCACCCACGAAATCGCCTTTCCGATCGACAAGCTGGTGCACTTCGGCCTGTTTCTGGTCGCCGCCTTCCCCTGGCGCCGCTCCTTCGCGGTGCTCGGAGTGCGGTCACCCGGTTTCGCCACGATCGCGACGGCTGCGGTCTATGGCGGGCTGCTCGAGATCGCCCAGGGCCTGTGGACGCTGCGTGATCCGGAGGTCCTGGACATGGCGGCCGGCGCCATCGGCGCGCTGGTCGCGGTGGGAATCGTCCGCGGATTCGCCGCGCGCGCCGTCAGCGGCTAGCGGGTTTCGTAGGTGCTCTTGTCGTAGGCGGCGACGACTTCGCCGGGCTTGCCGTCTGCGATGAGCTTGCCGCGCTCGAGCCAGAGCGCGCGGGTGCAGGTCTCGAGGACGATGGGCGCCGAATGCGAGACCAACAGGATGGTCACGCCGGCGTCGCGGAAGTCCGACAGGGTCTTCTCGCACTTGCGGGGGAAGGCGGCGTCGCCAGCGGCGAAGACCTCGTCGAGGATCAGCAGGTCCGGCGTCCAGGCCGAGGCGATCGAGAAGCCGAGCCGGCCGAGCATGCCCGAAGAATAGGCACGGATCGGCGATTCGATG
>JBPOHI010000023.1:0-18679 GCA_052035735.1 Acidobacteriota bacterium | reverse complement strand
GCGAGCTCGGCCAAGGCTGTCAGCTGGTCCAGGGCCGGCGCGAGGTTGCGCAGGCCGCGTCGCGCGGCCTCGCCGGAAGGGCCTTCCGGGTCGGACTTCCAGGCGGCCAAGAACTCGCCTACGGCGCCCGCCTGGCGCGCCGTCCTGGCGTAGGCCTCGCCGAGGGCGAGGTGCACGGCAGGCGCCTCCGGAATGCCGGGGTAGTTGCTCAGCAAGGTCTCGAGGAAGGGTGTGCCGTAGACGCCGCTCTTCCAGACCGCGAGCGCCTCAGGCAGAAGCTCGTCGCGCTGCGTGCTGAGCGCCTGGCGCTCGGCGCGGAAGCCGGCAAGCGCCGGGCTGTCCGGGGAGAGTCCGAGGAGGGCGTCGATCTCCTTGTCGTAGATCGCCAGCACCTGGCCGTAGTCACGCAAGCCGGCCGGCCGGGCCTCGATCTCCTTCGCGCGCAGGGCGTGCAGGCGCTCGCTGCGCAGGCGCTCCGCCGCCGGACCCACGGGCCAGGCGGTGAGCGCTGCCGAGTGCAGCAGCTCGAGCGGCGTCACGGGCGGCTTGGCCGAGCGGTCTTCGCGCGAGCCGCCGCCGCGGTCGGGGCGGCGCTCGCCGGCTTCGGCGGTGTCGGGGCGCTTGACCGGCGGAAGACGATTCTCAAAGGCGAGGATCTCGGCCTGGGTGCGCATCCGGAAGTCCTCGGCCGGGCGCGCGATGCCCGCGGTGAGCTCGGGACTGCGCGCCTTCGCGGCGAGAACGCGCTGGTCGAAGAACGGGTGCGTGCGCCAGTAGCCGTACTCGCGCGAGCTGTCGGGGAGCCGCGAGCCCAGTAGCGACATGAGCTGCACCGTGCCGTCCGTCGCGAAGCCGGCCGCCGACGCCCAGCGCTGGCCCTCGGAGTCCGACTCGTCCTCGTAGTCGCGGCTGTAGCTGCGCAGCAAGAGCTCGGACAGGATGACGCTGGCGGCGTAGCTGCCGAAGACCAGGTTGCCTTCCGGCCGGTCGCGGGAGTTGTAGTAGCCGTAGGGGTCGGGCACGTTGAGCACCGGATCGCGGTTCTTGTCGGCGGCGACCGCGACACCGACCAGCACCGCCTGCGACAGGATGTTGAGCAGCATCGCCTTGCGCTCGAGCCGAATGCCGTGTTTCTTGACCACGTGGGTGATCTCGTGCCCGAGGAGCGCCGCCAGGGCGTCGTCGTTGAGTCCGAGCTCGATCATCCCGCGGGTGACGAAGATCTGCCCGCCGGGCAGCGCGAAGGCGTTGGGCTCGGCCATGTCGGCGAGGTAGAAGGAGATCGGAAACTCGTCGAATTTGGCCTCTTTCGCCACCCGGTAGCCGATCGAAGCGACGCGCGCCAGCGCCGCCGGATTCTCCCAGGCGCCGTAGACCTGCATCGCCTGCGCGGCGGCCTCGAGGCTCTTGCCGAAGAGCTCCTCGTCGGGAGTTCGGGGGCGGGTCGGCTCGGGCGGCGTGGCGACGTCCGACCGGGCGGCCGGTGCAGGGTCCGGCGCCAGCGCGGCGGAGGCGTAGGCCGACGTGGGCGAGCCGGAAGCGGGGAGGAGGACGAGGAGCCAACCGGCGAGGTAGTGCCGAAGCGACCGCATGCCGATCGACTGTAGCAGGATGCGTGCCGTCGCTGTGGTAATTTGCCGGCGTATGAGCGACCTCACACTGGAAGTCCCGACGACGAAATCCGGTATGGACGAGATCCGCCCCGCGCTCGACGCGGCACTGGCGAAGGAGTTCCCCGGCGGCATGCTGCGGCGCAACTGGACGGGCGACACGCTCGAGCTCTCCGGCCCGGGCGCCAAAGGCATGATCTGTTTCGAGGACGGCAAGCTGGTCGGGCGCGCCACGCTCGGACCGCCAGCGAGCATGATGCGCGGCATGATCGAGCAGAAGATCGGCACCGCGATGCGCACCGCCGCCGCTTGAGCCTTCGCCACGCCGGACCCTCTTGAGCTCCTCCGAGCCGTCCGCGGGAGGTGTCGCCGCCGTACTCGCCCGCGCGGCAACGGCGCAACCCGAGGTGCCGTTTCTCTTCTATCGCAACGCCCGCGGGCATTTCCGCTGGTGGTCGTACTCCCTGGCGGCTGCCTTCCTCGAGGTCGGCGGAGCTCGGGAGGCGCTGCGGTCGGCAACGAGCCCGAGGGTCGAGCGCGAGGCGGTGGAGCTGCTCGGCGGCTTTCTGCAGGCGGTGACCGGAGAAGAGCGCGACCCGGCGGGCGGCGAGGAGGTTCTGCGGGTGCCGGCGGCGACCGAGCGCGACATCTGGATCGCCTGGCGGCCTCTCGGCCTGCCTGAGGAGCGCGCGCTCGCGCGCCGGGCGATCGCAGCGGGCGCGGCGATCCTCGTCGAGCCCGCTGCGGCGCTGCATCCGGAGCTGGTGGCCTGGGCCCGGCCGACGATGATCTCCGCCAGCGCGGCGGAGCTGTGCGAGCTCGCTGACGGCCTCGCAGCCCTGGCTCCGCGGTTTCTGCGCCGCCGGTGGTGGCGCCAACGCGCCATCCGCTTGCGGCTGCTGATCGTCTCCGGCCAGGCCGGTTCGGACGATCTGGCGGCGGTCGCGGCGAAGTGGCGAGCGCTGTCGGCGGAGTTCGCGCCGCGCGTCGTCCCGATCTCCGCTGCCTCTCTGGTATAACCCAGCCGACGAAGGAGAGAGCGATGGCGGAATCTCCAGACCTGGGCCGGCCGCCCGCGCCGCTGCCCGAGCCCAACGACGCTTCGGCGGCCGCCGAGGTAGAGGAGCGCGCGGACACGGTGTGGACCCGCAGGGTGGCTGCGCCCGGCGCGGCGCCGGGTGTCCTGCGCGTCTCCCGTCAGCAGTTGCGGGGCCCTTCGGGCCGGGTGGCCATCGTCGCCGGATGTCGCACGCCGTTCTCCCGCGCCGGCAGCGATCTCAAGGGGCTCGATGTCGTCGACCTCGCCGGCATCCCGGCCGCCGAGGCCGTCGCGCGCGCGGGCATCGATCCGGTCGAGATCGACTTGGCCATCTTCGGCGTCGTCGTCGCGGCGGCGGACGCGCCGAACCTGGGACGAGAGATCGTCTTTCGGGCGGCGCTTTCGGCGACGATCCCCGGGACGACGGTCAACCTCGCCTGCGCCTCCGCCAATCGCGCCATCACCAGTGGCGCGGAGGCGATTCTGCGCGGCGAGGCCGAGATCGTTCTCGCCGGCGGCGCCGAGTCGCTCTCCAACGTTCCCATCTCCTTTTCCCGCAGCGCGGCGGAGAAGTTCGTCGCGCTCTCCCGGGCGCGCGGCCTCGCAGAGCGGCTGGCGCGGCTCGCGCGCTTCCGGCCGCGCGATTTCGCACCGGTGGCACCGGCGATCGCCGAACGCTCGACCGGCATGTCGATGGGCGAAGCCTGCGAGAAGATGGCCAAGGAGAATGACATTTCGCGGCGCGCGCAGGACGAGATCGCGCTGTTGTCGCATCAGCGCGCCGCCGCCGCCCAGGCCGCCGGTCTGTTCGCCGACCAGATCGTGACGGTCTTCCCGCCGCCGCGCTACGACCAGCCGGTCGCCTCCGACAACGGGGTTCGCGGGGCGAGCTCGATGGCCGCTCTCGCCGCGCTGCGGCCGGCGTTCGACCGCCGTCACGGCACGCTCACGGCCGGAAACTCGTCGCCGATCACCGACGGCGGCGGCGCCGTGGTGCTGATGAGCGAACGGCGCGCGCGGTCGCTCGGACGGACGCCGCTCGGGTTCCTGCGCTCCTGGGCTTACGCCGCGACCGATCCCGGCAAGCAGCTCCTGCAGGGACCCGCCTACGCCGCCCCGATGGCGCTCGAGCGCGCCGGCCTGCGGCTGGCCGAGATCGATCTCGTCGAGATGCACGAAGCTTTCGCGGCGCAGGTGCTGTCCAACCTCAAGGCCTTCGCGAGTCCGCGGTTCGCCCGCGAAGAGCTCGGACGCAGCGAACCGATCGGCGTCGTCGACCTCGACCGCCTGAACGTCAACGGCGGCTCGCTCGCGATCGGGCATCCGTTCGGCGCCACCGGCGTGCGCGTGACCGTGCAACTGCTTCAGGAGCTGCAGAGGAGGGGCCTGCAGTTCGGCCTGATCACGGTCTGCGCCGCGGGCGGCCACGGCTTCGCCATGGTGGTCGAGCGGGAATGAAAGCCTGGGCGCTGCCGCTGGCCCTGCTCTTCGCCCCGCTCGCCCCCGCCGTCGCAGCGCAGCCGGACGCCGGGGCGTGGCTGACGCCGGCCGAGCGCGCGGAGTTCCGGGCGACGCCTTCCTACGACGAGACCCTCGCCTTCCTGCGCCGCCTCGAGCGCGCGCTGCCGGAGATGAAGCTCGAGTTCTTCGGCAGCTCGGCCTCCGGTCGCCCGCTGCCGTTGGTGATCCTCTCGGCCGAGCGGGCCTTCACCCCCGAAGCGGCGCAGGCGCTCGCGAAGCCGGTGGTGATGATTCAGAACGGCATTCACGCGGGGGAGATCGACGGCAAGGACGCCGTTTTGATGCTGCTTCGCGACCTCGCGCGCGGCGAGCGGCGCGAGCTGCTCGCCGCGGCGACGCTGCTCATCGTGCCGATCTACAACGTCGACGGTCACGAGCGCGTCTCGCCTTACAACCGGCCGAACCAGGATGGACCCGTCGACGGCATGGGGTTCCGAACCACCGCCGATGGCCACGACCTCAATCGCGACTACCTCAAGCTGGTGACACCGGAGGCGCGCCAGCTCGTGCAGCTGATCAACGCCTGGCAGCCGCATCTGTTCGTGGACACCCATGTCACCGACGGCGTCGACCTCGATTGGGTCATCACCTGGGCCGTTCCGGAGGCGCCGCTACTCGCGGCGCCGGTCGACCGCTGGCTGCAGCAGAACTTTCCGCCGGTGCTGGCCGCGGTCGAGGCCGCCGGACACAAGCAGGGGCCCTACGTCAGTCTGCTCGACGGGCTCGATCCGGCGCAGGGCTTCGACAGCCTGGTCTTCGAGCCGCGTTACTCGACCGGCTACCTGCCGTTGCGCCACCGGCCGGTGGTGCTGCTCGAGTCGCACGCGCACAAGCCTTACCGCGAGCGGGTGCTCGCGACACGCGACTTCCTCGCCGCCCTCGTGGTGCAGGCCGGGCGCGCCGGCATCGCGCTGCGCTCGGCGATCGCCGAAGCGGCATTCGCGGTCGTGCAGCAGGGACTGCCGTCGGCCGCTCCGAGCGAGATCGTGGTGACTTTCGCGCGCGGAGACGCGGAGCCCTATCTCGTTCCGTTCTACGACTGGCAGCGCTCGCCGTCCGTGGTCACCGGCGGCGAGGCGATCCACTACCGGCGGGGCGAGGTGAGAGAGCTCGAGGTGCCATGGTTCCACCGCCTCGTCCCGGTCCTGACCCTGCCGCGACCGCGCGGCTATCTGGTTCTCCCGGGATGGCCGGCGATCGAGCGGCGCCTCGCCGATCACGGGCTGCGCTTCACTCGCCTGCCCGAAGAGCTCGAGCTCGAGGTCGAGGCGGCGCGGCTCTCCGGGCCCAGGCCGGCGCCGGCGAGTTATCAGGGCGAGACTCGGCTCTCCTGCGAAGTCCGACGCGCGCGCGAACGCCGCCTCGTGCCGGCCGGCACCTTGTGGGTGCCGGCCGATCAGCCGGACTTCGCGGTGGCCGTGCAGCTGCTCGAGCCCGAGGCGCCCGACTCGGTGCTTTCCTGGGGCCTGGTCTCCGGACTTTTCGAGGGCAAGGAGTACATCGACGGCGGGGCTCTCGAGCTCTTCGCCCGAACCGCGATGGAAGAGCCCGCAACCGCTGCCGACTGGCAGCGGGCGCTCGCCGACCCGCTGTTCGCCGCCGATCGCGCAGCGCGCTACCGTTGGTGGTTTTCCCGCACGCCGTGGTGGGACGAGCAGATCGGTCTCTACCCGGTGCTGCGTCTCATGGCGCCTCTGCCGCCGCCGCGGGAGCGTCAGCTGACGTTGACGCCGCTGACCGTTCCCCGCTGACCGGAGCGAGCCGCAGCGCGACCTCCGCCGCCGTCGCGCGCGCGGCGTACTCGGGCGACTCGAAGCGCGCGCGAAGCTCGGGGGTGACCGGGAGGATCATCGCCGAGGGTGGCCAGCGGATCGTCTCGCCGGTCGTGGCGTCCCGCACCCGCCCGTCGCTCGCGGCGCGGGTGGCTTCGCCGAGCGGGAGCGTCGCGAGCGCCTTCTGGAAGCTGCGGTAGAGGCCCTCGCGGTCGGGATCCAGAAACCGCAGTTGACTGCGTGCTTGGGCCGCGGCGTGGAAGTGCGAGGGCGTGACGAGGATACCCGCGAGCTGCAGGCGATCGCAGATGAGCATCATCGCCGCCATGGTCTCGCGCAGCATGCCGAGCCCGGGATGGGCCTGGCCCGGTAGCGCCGGCCGGGCCGGCGTGAAGCGGGCGCGCGGGTTCTGCAGCAGCAACCAGTCGATCGCCAGCAACTCCGCGCCGGGTATCGTCCGGCGGTCCCGGCGCAGGCGCATTTCGAGCAGCAGCTCGCGGCGTCCGCGTGCGCCGAAGACGCGCAATGTCTGCCCCGACGGGCCGAGATCGAACTCGACATCGGGGGTGTCGTAGCCCAGCCCTCGCAGGTGGGCCAGGTGGCCGAGGCGCTCGAGTGCGAGCTCGATTCCGGTCAGCGAGTAGAAGCCGAGGAGCCGCGTTTCCGGGCTGGCGAGCCCCTGGCCGGAACCGAGATCGGACTCGGTCAGCAGCGGCTCCTCCTCGGCGCTGCCGCGCAGGTCTCCCACCGAGAAGCTCTGCACGAGGTCGCGGAATCGATCGATGATGAGCGCCTCGGTCGTCGGCGGTTCGATGCGGCGGCCGCAGAGCAGCCACGCGAGATAGCGCGCGAAGTAGCGCCAGCTGTTGTCGCCGTATCCGCCCGCGAGCGTCACGACCAGGGGGGTCCGCTGGCGGCGCGCCAAGCGGGTCACTTCGAGATCGCGCTCGAGGATCCCTTCCGCGGTGAGACGCCAGTCGCCCAGTGCGTCGTCGGCCGCCGGGTCGGCGCCGCAGACGTAGAACACCAGTTCGGGGGCGAAGCGCTCGAAGAGCGGCGGCAGCGTCTCCGCCAGGGTCGCGAGGAACCGTTCATCGGCGATCCCTGGGCCGAGCGGCAGGGTGGTGGCTTCGACGGCCGGCCGGTCGTCCCAGTTCTGGTTGTGCAGCGAGCAGGTGTGGACCGTCGCGTCGTCGGCATAGATCGAGCGCGTGCCGTCGCCGTCGTGCAGGTCGAGGTCGACGACCAGAATCCGGCCGCGGAAGCCCGCCGCGCGCTGCGCCCGAATGGCCACCGCGACGTCGTTGAGAATGCAGAAGCCGCGGCCGCGATCGCGGTGCGCATGATGGAAACCGCCGCCCAGGTTGACCGCGATGCCCCCCGAGGCGCGCGCCAGGCGAGCCGCGAGCAGAGTGCCGCCGGTCATTTCGCGTTCGACGGCGATGAGGGCCTGCTCGGCGCGGTCGGGGATCGCGAAGCCGACGACCGGAGTCAGCGCGCCCGGCTGCTGCAGGCGCTCGAGGTAGTCGTCGCTGTGCGCCGCACGCAGCTCGGCGAAGGTCGCCGGCAGCGGCCGGTGCAGCCTGCGGCGCAGGATGAGCCCGGCGTTGCGGAGGAACGAGAAGAGCCGCGTCGAGCGCTCGGGGTCGAGCAGCCCGCCGGGCAGGGCGTAGCGGTAGCCGGGCGCGACGACCAGATCGACCCTGGGTTTCCGCCGCGCCACGGCGAGGCGCAGCAGGCCGCGCCGTGCGTGGCGGAGGATCGCCGACGGACGCTCGGCCGTCGTGGTGCCTTGTCTGTGCCGGCCCACCGCCTTGTCGCGCCGCATCGAGTGCCTTCCGCCAGCCCTAGTCGAAGAGCTTCAGGAAGACGATGTAGGCCACCAACCCGTCGTCGGGGCCGGCGACCGGCGTCCCGATGTCGAGGTTGATCAGCGTCTCCCAGGGTCCCATGAAAGTGCCGGTGACGCCGACGCCGGCGAGCAGCTCGTGGTCGAGACCGCTCGCCTTGTCGGTGGCCCAGGCGGCATCCACGACGGCGTCCAGGCGCAGGAGCTGACCGAGCTCGAAGCCGTAGCTCGCGTGCCCGGCATAGGCCTCCTCGGCCCGCACCTTCCCGATCTGGTACCCGTGCACCCGGGTGCCGCCGAAGAAGCCGAACTGATACTTGCTGAAGCGGTCGAGGTCGCTGCCGCCCAGGTACTCGAAGGAAAGCCCGATCTTGCGGAAGTTGGCCAGGTACCAGTTCTTGCTCGCCGCCACCTGCCAGGTCAGATAGTCCTTGGCCTCGGGGTCGAACTCGCCGGCCGCCTGACCGGGCAACCCCCAGAGACTCCATTTCGAGCGTTGGTGAAGGCCGCCGGTGAGCTCGAGGCGATAGCCGGAGCGCGAGTAGGCGAGCGCCGTCGAGAGCGAGTGGGTGAAGGTGCTCTGCGGAACGATGAAGTTGTCCGCAGTGTTGTCGGTGTCCGAAAAGCGCGAGTAGGCGACGCCGTAGCTCGCGCTCCACTTGAGGAAGTTGCCCAGCGGGTGCCCGAGGTTGACCGTGATCCGCGCCGGCAGCTCTTCGACCTCCTCGCCGGGCGACTCGACGCCGTCGCGGTAGAGCTGGTCGCTCGAAGCGAAGGCGATCGCGAAGACGTCGACTCCGAGATCGAACTTGCTGCCGGCGATGCGCGGGTCGGCGTAGTTGAGAATGCCGAGCACGCCGCCGAAGAAGGCGTTCAGCTGACGCTTCTTGCCACCGGCGTCGAGGTTGAGGTAATTGATGCCGACCAGCGGCAGCGGATAGTCGAGCGAATCATCGTAGAAAGTGCCGCCGATGAGAAACAGCCGGTCGCTGTCGAAGCCCTCCTGGATGGTGCGCACGCCGGTCGTCTCGTCCTTGACCAAATAGCGGAAACCTTTGTCGGTGTCCCGCACCATGGTCGAAGTGGAGGCCAGCACCTCGTCGCGCCGTTGATCGAACTCCGGTCCGTTGATGCGCACGCCGGAGAGCCGGACCTCCTTCTCGACCACCGTCGCGGTGTTGAGCACGGAGAGTATCTGCTGGCCGACGACTTTGAGTGGCAGGAAGTAGCTCGACGCCGCCCAAGGGGCCGCGGCGCCGTTCTCGTCGAGCGGGGCGTAGGTCATGGTCTCTTCGTTCGACAACACCTCGCCCTGGAGACCGAGCTGCACTGCCCGCGAGCGTACCCGTGCCCAGAGCTCACGATCGATCCACACCGCGCCGCGATAGAGGTTCCGGCCTTCCACCGGTGCTGCCGGCTCGAACTCGACCACCCAGCAGTCGCGCCCGTCGACGGTCTCCCGGCCGCGCAGCGCATAGCGGTACTCCTTGGTGAACAGAATCTCGAGCGGCATCGCGGCGGCCTTCTCCGGCTGGATGAGCGGCAGCTCCGGAATCTCCTTGCCGCGCCACTTGACGCCGTTGACGTAGAAGCTCTGCCAGGCCCAATCGAACGGCTGGCCCTGGCGGAAGAAGAACTCGCCTTCGAAGGTCGCTTCGATCGCCTGCGTTCCGGACGCGGCCTGGAAGCGCAGCGTCGTCGCGTTCACCGCCTGGTAGCGCAGCAGTCTGCGGGCCTGGCTGTCCTCGAACGCCTGCAGCCGGCGCAGGATCTCCTCGACCGGGATCTCGCGCTCGGAGGCCACGGTGACCACTTCGGCGACCCCTTCGAGCTCGGCTGCCGAAGGCCGCTCGAGGCGCAGGAGCTCGACCGGCTGTGGTTTCGCCAGGCGCACCTCGGTCGCGGTGGCCGACCGTCGCGGCTCGGCGAGCGCCGTCGCGGCGCCAGATGCGAGGTCGATGCGCTGCGGCGCCTTCAACTGCGGATCGGGAAACGAGAGAACCAGCGGCTTCGAAGCCGAGGGCGCAGCGGGTGCCGGTGAGGATGGCGCGACGGCGATCACCACCCGCAGCCCGAGATCTTCGCCGCGGACGAAGCTCCACGCGGCCAAGGCCCCCTGCGGCACGGTCCCGGTGTCCGCCTGCAGCTCGCCACGAAACTCGTTCGCCATCACCTTGAGCGGCGCGAGGTCGGCCGCCGATGGCGACCCTGCGGCGCCCGGGGCGGTCGCCTGGAAGAGGGTGATCGCGAAGCCGGCCGCGGCCTGCTCGGCCAGCCGGGCAGCAGATCCTGGATCGAGCGCGAGCGCCTCGTGCACCACCGGCTTGCCGGGGTCGAGGCCGGCCAGCTGCGCCAGCAGGACGGCCGTCAACTCGCCGGCCGGCGCGAGAGCGACGCCGTCGAGATAGGCCGCGACCCCTTCGCCGTACCAGAGGTCGAGCCAGTCTGCGGCCGGTGGCAGAGGCTGGGCGAAGATCCGGCTCTCCGGCTGAAGGCCGGTGATCGCAACCGCCGCGCGCTTGACCAGAAAGGCGTACTGCCGGGCATCGGGGGCGGAGTCGCCACCCGCGGCCCAGACGATCTCGTAGGAGGTCGCAGCCGGCGCCAGCCGGGCGAGCTCGACCGCAGCGTCGAGCTCGCGCTGCAGGGCTTCGGTGTGCTCGAGCAGCGGCGCCGGCGTGGCGAACTGCAGCCGGATCCACGGCTGCGCGCCCGCCGCCGCGACGACATGGGCGCCCGCCGGGGAGGCCGAGCCGTCGAGCGCGGCGTTCCAGGCGACGAAGAGCCGGGCGCCCTTTTCGAGCCGGGGCGGGGCCTCGAGGGCGGCGGAGATCGCGAACGGGTCGTCGACGGTCACTCCGGGGCAGACGAGACAGGGTGCATCAGCGGCGAAGACCGCACCGCTGCCGCCGCCCAAGAGAGTCCAGGCGAGTACAGCAGGAGCCAGTTTCCAGAATCGTAGACGGGGCATGAGGATCTTTCCTCTCCGGTTGGGTTGCGAAGCGGGAGAGTGCAGGTAACATACCAGCCCTTCACCATGGAATTCTCCGGCCGCCTGGCCTCGTTCCCGATCGGCGACATCCTCCAGTGGGCGCAGAACGACCGGCGCTCGGGAGCGCTCGTGATCCGGCGCAGCGGAGCCGAGAAGCGGATCTTCCTGCGCGAAGGCGACGTCGTCGCCTGCTTCTCGGACGATCCGGCGGAGTTCTTCGGGCAGCACCTGCTGGTCAACGGCCTGCTCGACGAGTCCGGCCTGATCGGCGCGCTCAAGCACTGCCAGCGCACAGGCCAGAAGCTGGGCGACGCCCTGCAGACCATGGGACTCCTGCCTACCGACAAGGTCCAGGAGGCGCTCCGCTTGCATGTCGAGAACCAGGTGTGCGACATCTTCCTGTGGCGCTCGGGGATCTTCTACTTCGCCGCCGAGTCGCTCGCCAGCGAGCTCGAGCTGAGGGCGCCCATCCCCGCGGTCGCCCTCGCCATGGAGGGCAGCCGTTGGTCGGACGAGGCCCAGCGGGTGCGGCGGATCTTCGTGCACGACAACGTCGTCCTGCAGCGCGGGCGGAAGGCGCCGCAGGGGCTGCTGACCCCGCTCGAGCGCCGGATCTACCGTGCGGTGGGCGGCAAACTGACGCTTGCCGAGCTCTACAACGAGGTGCGCGGCTCGTACTATCGCTTCCTGCAGGCGGCCTATCGTCTGGCGGTGATCGAGGCGCTCGACATCGAATCGGTCGGCGATCACTCCGACTCGGGTTCGACGGAGCTGCGCCTGGCCGACCTGTTGATCGAGCAGGTAACCGAAGAGCAGGCGGTCGTCCTGCGGCACCATCTCGCGCTGCCGTTCGAGGCCGTCGAGCACTACGTGCCGGTCTGGCTCGCACCCCCGTCCAGCCAGGAGGAGTCGCGGATGTCCGAGCCGGTGCGCGACTTCTACCGTTCGATCGACGGCCGGGCCGAGCTCGGTAGCCTGCTTTCGGGGGCCACTCACGAGGAGCGCACCCGGCGCCTGGACTGGTTGGTCCTGCAACTGCACAAGCGCTCCCTGGCGCT
Organism: Acidobacteriota bacterium; assembly: GCA_052035735.1. Lineage (GTDB taxonomy): Bacteria > Acidobacteriota > Thermoanaerobaculia > Multivoradales > JAGPDF01 > JAGPDF01. Next base: position 6,838 of record JBPOHI010000023.1, on the reverse strand, counting down.
GCTGCCCGTCGCGGTGGACGAGATGGAGAAGGGCGACGGCACGGCGGGAGCCCCCGACGGACGCGATCGCTGGTGGCGTCGCTGGGTACCGGGACGCGCCTGAACCGACGGCTCGGGCGCGCGGCAAACCCGCGAGGGCGTCAGCCGGAGAGTGACCGGCGCCGCAGGCGGCGTCCAAAGTGGAGCAGCAGGCCGACCGTGAGCAGGCCGAGCGCCGTCCAGGTGAGCCAAGCCCAGGGAATCACCCGGAACTCCGTCATCGCGACCTCCGTGCCCGACCGGAGGGAGAGCACGTGTCTGCCGGCTGCGAGATCGGGCAGCGGCACGGTCTCCCGGGTGCGGTCGGACCGGGTCGTGATGCGCGCGAACTGGTTCCCGTCGACGAACAGGTAGACCGCGAGGCGCCGGGAGGCGAGGACTCCCGCCTGGTCGACGGTCAGGGTCAGCGGCCGGCCCGGGAAGATCCAGGCCGAAGCTTTCACGGCGAGCGCTGGCCGCCCCGGCGCGTCGCCCTGGGCGCCGGCCGCAGCCAGCGCCAGGATCCAGACCGCCACTCCGGCTCGCCAGGACGCCCGCGGCGTTCGACGCCTCGTCACTTGCCGACCGCGGCCTCCTCGGCTGCCTTCATCGGCGGCAGGCCGAGCACCTGGCGGAGCTTGCCCTCGAGCTCGTTGGCGAGCTCCGGGTTGTCGCGCAGGAACTGCTTCGAGTTCTCGCGCCCCTGGCCGAGCCGGATGTCGCCGTAGTTGAACCAGGCGCCGCTCTTCTGCACCAGCTTGTTCTCGACCCCCATGTCGACGAGCTCGCCCGGGCGGGAGATGCCCTCGCCGTAGTCGATGTCGAACTCGGCCTGGCGGAAGGGCGCAGCGACCTTGTTCTTGACGATCTTGATCTTGGCCCGGCTGCCGGTGACGTTCTCGCCCTCCTTGATCGCCGAGATGCGCCGGATGTCGACCCGGACGGAGGAGTAGAACTTGAGCGCCCGGCCGCCGGTGGTGGTCTCCGGGCTGCCGAACATGACGCCGATCTTCTCGCGGATCTGGTTGATGAAGACCATGCAGGTGTTCGACTTGGCGACGATCGCGGTGAGCTTGCGCAGGGCCTGGGACATCAGGCGAGCCTGCAGGCCGACGTGGCTGTCGCCCATCTCGCCCTCGAGCTCGGCGCGCGGCACGAGGGCCGCCACCGAGTCGACGACGACGATGTCCACCGCGTTCGAGCGCACCAGCATCTCGGCGATCTCCAGCGCCTGTTCGCCGTTGTCGGGCTGCGAGACCAGCAGATTGTCGATGTCCACGCCGAGCTTCTTGGCGTACTCGGCGTCGAGCGCGTGCTCGGCGTCGATGAAGGCGGCGACGCCGCCGCGCTTCTGCGCCTGGCCGATGACCGACAGCGCCAGGGTCGTCTTGCCGGACGATTCCGGTCCGAAGACCTCGACGACCCGGCCGCGCGGGAAGCCGCCGATGCCGATCGCCGCGTCGATGGCGAGCGAGCCGGTCGGAATGAAGTCCATCGGCTGGATCTCGCGCGCCCCGAGGCGCATGATCGAGCCCTTGCCGAACTGCCGTTCAATCTGCGCCAGGGCGCCCTCGACCGCCTTGCCCTTTTCCGCCTTCGGATCTACCGCCATCGCTTTCGCCCCCTCCTGTCGAATGTCCCGGATCCTTTGATTCGCTTCCATTGCGCTTTTCTTACGCCTCTATACTATCCGTTCCGGAGCGGCCGAGAAAGCCTAAGATCGAACCGCTCTTTCCAGGGAAAGGACGGATTCGGTTGCGGGAAACTGGCGGCAACGGAGATCGGGCGGCGCTCGAGCACCTTGCGGAGGAATGGTCGCGACTCCCTGGCCTCTCCCTGGCGTTCGATCAGCCGCTCGCCCGGCGAACCACCCTGAAGATCGGGGGGCCCGCGGCGATGCTGGTCGAGGTGGGCTCCGAGCGCGCTCTGGTGCGGCTGCTCGAGAGCCTGGCCGCGCGTCAGCCAGGCCTGCCGTTCCAACTTCTCGGCTTGGGCTCGAACGTTCTGGTCCCGGACGAAGGCCTTCCCGGGGTCGTCGCGCGGCTGGCTGGCGAGCTCAAGCGGATTCGGATCCGCGGCACTCGCCTCTCGGCGGGCGCCGGCGCTCCGCTGGCTTCCGCGGCGCGCCGCGCGGCGCAGGCCGGACTCGCCGGACTCGAGGCGCTTTCGGGGTTTCCGTCGACCGTCGGCGGAGCGGTTTTCATGAACGCTGGCTGCTACGGCACCGAGATCCGCGACGTGCTGCGTTCCGCCCGCCTCGTCGAGCTCGACGGGCGGAGGCACCGGATCGGCGTCGAAGATCTCGGGGCGACCTATCGGTCCACCCGGCTCAAGGAGAGCCGATCCATCGTGACCCGTGCGCTCTTCGAGCTGTCGCCCGGCGACCCGAAGGCGTTGCTCGCCCGCATCGAGGAGTTGAACGCTCGCCGCTGGGCGAGCCTCCCCTCGGGGCAGGCCAACGCCGGCTCGATTTTCAAGAACCCGCCCGGCGAGTTCGCCGGCCGCCTTCTCGAACAGGCCGGCATGAAGGGCACGACGATCGGTGGCGCCGAGGTCTCGCTCAAACACGCCAACGTCATCGTCAACCGCGGCGGAGCGACCTCGGCCGACGTCGTGGCGCTGATGAGAGCGATGCGGCGCGCCGTCCAGGACCGGCACGGCGTCCTCCTCGAGCCGGAGATCCTCCTCTTGGGTGGCTTGGCGGAACTTCTCCGGGCCTGATTCTTACGGGACGGCGACCGACCACTGTGCCGTCGAGCCTGCCTCGAAGCCGTCGCTCCACAGGTGCGGCGTCGCGCCGGAGTCGGCGGTGAGCTGGAGGCTCGAAACGTCCACCACCTCGAAGGCGCTGCCGGGGATGTCGTTGATGATCGACAGCTCGTCGTCGTCCCAGCGCGGGTCGGGAACGCCGTTCAGGTACCAGTCGGTGCCGTTGTCGGCGACCATCATGCCGTAGCGCTTGAGCGCCGCGAGGATCGTCCGCACGCGCGGCGTCGCCCCCGGCAGGACGTAGCCAGGCTTCATGCGCAGCCGCAGACCCATCGGGGGGGCGTTGACGTTGCTCGTCGAGCCGGACTGGTGGCGGGCCGGCCAGACCCAGCTGGTGCGCGAGATGTCGACGGTGAAGCGCAGGGCGTGGCGAATCTCGCCGGTTTCGACCTCGTCGTAGCGCACCAGCCCGGGGAAGATCGGCAGACCCGCGGCGTCGGCGGAGGTCCAGCTGTCCGGACGCAGGGCGTTGGAGGCGAGATCGTAGACCGCTCCCGACAGGCCGCACCAGCCCGGCGTGGCTCCTGGAACGGCGCACGTGAAGTCGCCATTGAAGTCCCCCTCCTTCCACGAGTGGTAGAGCTCGTAGAGGACGCAGGCTCCCTGACGGACGACCAGGATGTGGCGGTCGCCGTGGTTCAGCGGGTCGTCACCCCCCTCGATGGGAGGAGTCGGCGGTATGGGGTAGGGCCCGGCGTCGCTCTCTTCCGGCCAGCCGTCGAGCGAGGCGAAGTCGATCGGCAGCATCGCCTGGCCGTTGGGCACGACGACGTACGGTATGCCGATCGGCGCCCCTTCCCAGACCGTGCCGAAGTCCGGGTGCATCGTGTCGGCCGCGCCGATGTGATTGATGATCGCGGCCGAGTTGGCCGCCACCGGCAGGCTCGCCACCGGTGTGTTCCAGATGTTGTCGGTCGGCAGGACCTGGCAGCCGCCGACAGTCTGCTGGGCGGCCAGCGGTACAGTCAGGACTAGGCCAAGCGCGAAAACACCGGTAAAGGGGGTGCTGATTCGAGCCCGCGGTGGATCAGTGAACATGGGTTTCCGGCGGGGAAGCTACCAGCGGCTGAAGACTCCGGCTGTGAACTGAATTGCATCCGAAGCCGCTGTCGTCGCCCGAAGGCGTGGGCCGGAGCGGCGTCAGAACAGGTAGTCGTACTGGCCGCTGTCGCGGAGCTTCTCCCCGATCCGCTGCGCACCGGCCTCGGTCCAGTGGTTCGAGTCCCAGTAGAGGAGCTCGCCGTCTTCGAGGAAGAGCGGGCAGTACCAGCCCTTGCGCAGGGCGTCGCAGGTGAAAGGGCGCAGGTCGACCAGATCCACCTGCTGGTGATCGGCGATCGCAACCAGTCGACTCATCTCGCGCTTCATGCCGAACGTGCCCTTGGCGGCGTTGAAGCGGTCGCTCGCTTCCTCCCGGGTCGTCGCGCGAGCCAGCAGCGCCGAGGGCTCGGTGAACGAGAAGCGGCCGCCGACCAGCACGATGCGGCCGCGATAACGGGCTCTGAGGTAGTCGATGGTTGCGGGGAGACCCGCCAGGCCATAGTCCCGCCAGGCACTGGTGACCAGAATGAGGTCTGCGGCTTCGAGCGCCGCGTTGTCCTTCAGCGCCTCCGCCTGGCGCTCGCACTCGGCGGCGTGCTCGCGGGAGCGGATCGGCGTACCCTCGCCCCAGGGACGTTTGCCGAGGATCGGCTGGCAGTCCCACATGAGGTGCAGCAGCCGATAGTTGACTCCCGACCGGGTACGCAGGAAAGCGGTGAGGAGGTCGGCGCCGTGACTGTCGCCGATGATGACCGCGTTGCGTCTCCCGGGAAGGGGAAACGGTTCGAGATTCTTGGCGTTCGCATTCGCGTAGTGCTGCGTCTTCATCCCTTCGAGCCCGGCCGCTGCCGCACGCAGGTCGGCCGGCAGTCGCTGTGGCCAGCCCCGGCCGGCGAGGGCAGCGACCGCTGGCAGAATCAGGACGCCGGCCAGGCCGGCGCAGGCCAGCCCGAAGGCGGGGTCGGAGAACCCTCGTCCGTCGGGCCGACGCCGGCGGAACGGCTGTTCGACCAGGAAGAACATGGCGGTCGCGAGGGCGAGCGAGAGCGCGATGAGCGTCGTTCGTTGCAGCGGCGAGGGTTCCCCGATGCGGCCGTACCGCGACAGCACCAGGAGCGGCCAGTGGACGAGGTAGAGAGAGTAGGAGATCAGGCCGATTCCGACGGCCAGGCGGTTGGCGAGCAGGGCGCCAGCGATCCGTCCGCGGCCGGCGACGAGGGCCAGGGCGGTGCCTCCGCAGGGGACCATGGCAGCCAGGCCGGGAAACCGATGCTCGGGGGTGAACTCCGCGACGGCGAAGCCGACGAGCGCGAGGCCGGCGATCGTCGCGCCTTCGCGCAACCACCCGCGGCTTCGGCCGACGCCTTCGACCCACAGGCAGAGGCCGCCCAGCGCTAGCTCGCACATCCGAAAAGGGGTGAGAAAGAACGCGGCGTCCGGAGCCCGGCCGGCGGCCACCTCCGCTGCGACCAGGCTCGCCAGGCCGACGGCCACGATGAGGACGAGTACCCCGCGGCGGCGGAGCCATCGGTAGGCCAGGAACACCGAGACCGGCCACAGCAGGTAGAACTGCTCTTCGACGCCGAGCGACCAGGTGTGGAGCAGCGGCTTTGCCATCGACGCGCTGTCGAAGTACCCAGAGAGACTCCAGAAGAGGATATTCGACGTCGAGAACAGCGCCTGGACAAGGGAGAGGCTCGCCTCTTCGAGGTGAGCCGGAGAGAGAACGAAAAGGCTGACGCCAAACGTCGCTGCCAGGGTTGCGAACATGGCCGGAAAGAGCCGGCGGGCGCGACGGCCGTAGAATCGGCCGAAGGAGAAGCGGTCGCCATCGAGCTCGCCCAGAATGAGGCGCGTGATCAGGTAGCCGCTGATGACGAAGAAGACATCGACGCCGACGAAGCCGCCGCGAAATCCGGGGACGCCGGCATGGAACAAGAGGACCGCGAGCACCGCGACGGCGCGCAGCCCGTCCACCTCGGGCCGGTAGTCGCCCGAGGCGCTCGCCGCGAGCGGTGCAATCGGCGAAACGGTCGGCTGCGCCATCTGCCGCAGGATGATAGCGGACGCGCGCGCTGTGAGAGGATCGTTCCCGGCGCCAGCGGCTTCGCTGCGACAGGCACCACCCCCGATCCATGTCTCCCGTCCGCCCCGGCCCATCGCCCGTCGTAGCGCTGTTGTTGGGCCTCGCTTTCGCGGCTTTCTATGCCGGCACCAGCCGCGGCGTGTTCGTCTTCGGCGACGACATCCTGATGTACCAGGTGACGGAGTCGATCTGGGAGCGCGGGGAGGTTTCCGTCTCTTCCAGATCGACGCGCAAGGACATCGCCTTTCCCGTTCGGGGAAGCGATGGTCGTCGATATGCGAAGTACGGTATCGCTCCGTCGCTCGTCGCCCTGCCGTTCTACGGCGCGAGTCAGCGGCTCTTCGATGGCTTCGAACTCCCTGTCACCGCTGACGACTTCGGCAATCTGCGTACCGGTCCGAGAGTATTTGGAACGGGTCTGGCCAACGCGGTCGCTGGGGGGCTTACGGTCGCCGTCACGTTTCTGCTCGCGGTCGAGCTCGGCTATCCGCTGTTGGTCGCCCTGATCACGGCATTCTGCCTGGGCTCGGGCACTCTGATGGCGCACTACTCCAGCACCTTTCTCTCGGAACCTCTCTCCGCGCTGTGCCTGGCGGTCGCCGTGCTCGGACTTCTCAAGGCGAAAGGCAAAGGCTCGGTAGAGGGAGTGCTAGCGATCCGCTGGTGGCTGGCGATCTCCGGCCTTGCCGCCGGGCTGGCGGTAGCAACCAAGGTCGCGCATGTCGTCGTCGTTGTGCCGTTGTTCTTCTGGGTTGCCGTCCTCGGCTGGCGCCGAGCTCGCCGACGCGGATGGGTTGTAGACACCCTTTACTGGAGCTTTTTCCTTTCGGTATGGCTGGCCGCGATCGCTGCGTACAACTGGAGTCGTTTCGGCGGCCTTTTCGAGACCGGCTACGGCAAGGAGGCCGGCAAGTTCACCGCCGA
>JBPOHI010000237.1:0-5580 GCA_052035735.1 Acidobacteriota bacterium | reverse complement strand
CTTCGTGCTGACGAGGCTTGCGCAGGTCGCCATCGACCAGAAGCACTTTCTTGCCGAGCTGTGCCAGGACGACCGCGAGATTGCCGGCCGTCGAAGTCTTGCCTTCCGACGGAACGGCGGACGTGACCACGATCACTTTGAGCTGCCGCGCCGAAGAGAGCATGAGCGCCGTGCGGAGATTCCGGTAGGCCTCGGCAACGGCGAGTCGCGGGCGCAAGTGAGGAAGGAGCTCGATCTGCACTTCGCCGTCCGCCCCGCGGCGCCGCACCCGCGCCGCCTTCGAGACGGCCTTGGCCGCGCTCGCGACGGTCGGCGCCTTCTGACCGTAGCCGTAGCCGTAACCGTAACCGTAGCGGCCCAGCAGCGTCGCGGCCTTCGACTCGTTGGAGATATCGGGCACCACGGCGAGCACCGGCAGCCCGAGGACGCGCTCGACCTCGTCGGTCGATTTGAGCGTCCGATCCATGTAGTGCAGCAGAAAGACGAGCCCCAGGCCGAGGAAAAAGCCGGAGCCAAAACCCATCGTCACACTGCGCCGGAGCGAGGGCCGGAACGGACCTCCCGGAACGAGAGCGCGGTCGACAATGCGGACGTTCGACTCCCCCGTCGCCTGCAGTCGAGAAGTGACGTCGGTCTCCGACTGCTTGCGCACCAGCTCGTCGAGAAGCGCCCTGCGGGTAGAGATCTCGACCTGCAGGTTGTTGTACTCGACGGCCGCCGAGTTCATCTGTCTGTTTTCGGACTTGATCTGGTTCAACTGTGCGATCAGCGCCGACTCGCGGCGCTGCAGCGTCTGCACTTCGCCGCGGGCGGAATCTCGCGCCTGCAGAAGGGCGTTGGCGGCCACCGTCTTCAGGTTGCGCTCCGCCTGCGCGATCTTGCCCTTGAGCTCGATCATCGCTGGCCATTCCGGCTTGTAGGTGTTCAGCTTGGTGGCGTACTCACGCTGCATCTCGAGCAGCTGTGACCGCTGTTCGGCTAGCAGGGGGTCGGCGAGCACGTCGGCAGCGCGATCGCCGGTGGCCGACTGTAGTTCGTTGAGGCGCGCCTCGCGGTTGATACGCTCGGAGACGGCGGTGATGTACTCCTGGTTCAGGGCCTCGAGACGCCGCAACGTGACGTTGGTCGCCGGGTCGACAGAGACGATGTCGGAGCGCCGGCTGTAGGCCTGAAGCTGGTTCTCCTTGTCCTGGATCTCCTGCTTCAGGGTCTCGATCTGAGCGGCGAAGAAGGTCGAGGCCTTCCCGGCGACACGGGTGCGGTTCTCGATCCCCCAGTCGATGTAGGCGTCGGCGAAGCCGTTGGCGACTTTGGCGGCAAGCACTGGGGAGCGCGAGCGAAACGCGATCTCGACCAACTGAGTGGTGCGGATCGGGTTGACTTCTAGGCCGCCTTGCAGGGCGCCCGCAAGTCCACCAATCGCCGCTTCGTCGTCCGCGGCGGTGAAGGTCCCCGAGGCCTTCGAAGCGTCGCGCGCCAGGGCGCCAGGGTTGAACTCCGGGTCGGATTGAAGACCGAGCTCGAGCACCACCCTCTCGGCCAGTCCACGGCTGGTGAGCAGCCGGTACTGAGTGGGGTAGTACTCCATGTTGAACCAGCTGTCCATCCAGGTGTCCTGCACCGCTTTGAGCGGCAGCGACACCCGGCGCTCGATCTGGATCATCGTCGAGGCGCGGTACTCCTTGGGCGTCACTGCGTATTGCAGGAGCGAGACCGCGAGCGCCGCCACCGTGACGAGAGCGATCAACCGCCATCGCGCCGTGACCACCCGGATGTAGTCGGCGAGATGAAACTCGCCCTCCGGCTCGGCGCCATCGACCCCGATCGGGGTCAGCGGTCCAGGCGAATGCTGACTCAGAGCAGCGACTCCTTAATGACCAGCACGTCGCCGTCGGCGAGCGAGAGGTCCGGTTCTTTCCCGGCGAGGATCTTCTTGTAGTCGACCTCGACCTCTTCCTGCAACGACTCGCCCTTCCGCCGCTTGATCGCCATCTTCTTCGAGGCGCGGTCGGTGAGTCCACCAGCGCGGGCGATGACCGAGAGCACCGTGATCCGGTCGGTGCTCTTGAACTGGATGGCGCCCGGGGTGAGCACCTCGCCCAGGCAGAACACCGTGACCTCGACGGTCACCGGCACGTTGATGAGGTCGTTGGCGAAGATCGGGATATTGGCGCGCGGGTCGCCCCGTACGAACAGATCCTCGATGCGGATCGCCACCTGGTCGGAGAGCCCGTTCTCAGCGCGCCGCAACACATAGAGGGTGTCGGCATGCGATTCGGAAAGGCCGCCAGCGGCGGCAAGCGCTTCGATCAACGTCCAGCGACCGGGAAAGGCGAGGTTGCCAGGAGTGCGCACCGCGCCGACGACCAGGATCGGCCGCGATCGCGCTTCGCGCACCTCGACCGAGACCGTCGCCCGGTTGACGTACCTGGCCTCGAGGAGAGCCTTGAGCTGCTGAGCGAACCCGGCCTCGGTTAGCCCTTCGGCGGGAACCTCACCGATCAGCGGCAGGTTGACCTTGCCGTTCTCGGCGACGCGAACCTCGACGTTCAACTCCGGCACCTCATAGACCTTGATGGCGATCTGGTCCTTGGGGCCCAGGCGGTAGCTCACCGTCTCGCCGGCGGGCAGGATCTGCCCCACCATCGGCCCGGCTCCGAGCAGCCACGCGAGGAGTGCGAGGAGACCGGGAGACCAAGGTGAGCTGCGCAGCTTGAACGCTCGAGGAGACTCCATCAGAATCCGGGATTATACGGGCTTCCGCGTTCGCCGGCGATCGCCCGCAGGAGGTTCAGCTCGCGTCAGTACCAGGTACCCTGACCGAAACCGAATCCGAGATTGGCGATGACCTGACTCACGCGCTGACCGGGAAGGCCACTGGACGCTGGTGGAGTGATCTTCGACTCCCGGTATCCGACCTGGAGATTCAGACTCCAGGGCAATTCGATCTTGAGATCGACTCCGTAGCTTGCGAGGTCGTCGACGCGGTCGCCCGAATCCCCTCCCTGATAGGGATGGCTTCCCGCCTCGCCGAAGAGGTCGAGGCGCATGCGCCAGCCGATCGCAAAATCGACTCCAGCGCCAATCAGCTGATCGACATAGGCCGCGGCGTCGGTGACCAGCAAAGAGTAGGCCAGCTGACGCCCGCCGTAGAGGCGGGCGCTGAACTTCTCGCGCGGCATCCACTCGATTCGCGCCCCACCGGTCGAGCCGTCGAAGCCGGAAAACCCCGAATCGTCCTGCGCCACGAGCTCACTCGCCTGGTAGACAACGTCGATGAGCAGCTTGGGCCTTTCGTAACCGGCTTCGACGTACCAAAAATCTCCGGAATTCGAACGGTCGAGGGCGTCTGCAGCGAAATCGGTCTCGGAGTGGCCGACGCCCGCCCCGAGACGGAGTGTTTCGCGCGGGTAGTAGCGCAGACCGCCGCGGTAGGCGAGGTCGTCTCGATCGAGGTCGTCGAAAAAGGAAGCGAAAAGCGGCTCGTCGAGGCTGTCCACGAGGCTCCGTACCGCGCTGTCCTCGCCGTGCGCGAAGATCGTCAGGCGGCGCAGGATCGGCACTTCGACGTCGGCGGCGATCTTCTCGGTGCGCGAGGTGTAGCGCTGCAGAACCTCGCCCGTGGCGTAGTCGAAGTCCTCGTTGCGCTCGGCGGTGATGGCGATTGCCAAGCGGTTGAAGTAGGTGAAGGTGCCGAGTCCGAATCGCTGGTTGACACGCCGCTCGGCGACGCGCTCCTTCCACCACACGTACTCCGGCAGAGCATAGGCGGCGACGGTGGTCTTGGAGCCGACCGGCAGGTAGGCCCGCAGACCCGCGCCGGCGCGGGCCGTGAGGTCGGACTCTGCGCCGTTCAGATCGTCCGCCGGGCGGTCGACCCACGAAAGATCAGAGATCCACAGCGCCGGATCGAAGCGCAGCGGACCGGCGTGCCAGCGCGCCTCCTCGACCGCCTTCTCGAGCGCCTGCTTGCGCCCTGCCCCCTGGTCGTTCGCCCCGCCCGGAGGCGTATACTGCCGCACCTGTGCCGCCAGAGGTGAGGTCAGCAAGAGCGCCGCTAGAAGTGCCATCGCGCGAGCAGTGCTCACTGGCACCTGCCCACTGTGGTTCGCCTGTCTCGACATTCGCCGAATGATACGACACGTCCGGCCCCGCGCATTGGCGCTGGCAGCACTCTTCATCGCGGCCCCCCTGCCGTTCGGCAGCGTGGCGCCGGGCCCATCGGCGATCCTGCTCTTCGCCTCGCTCGCGACGCTCGTTCTCGCACTATGGACACCCGGCTCGACCGGCGCGCCACGGTCACCCGAGACCTGGCCGCGTGAGACTTGGGTTCCAGCCTTCTGTCTCGCAGCCGTCGCTTTGTTCGGCTTCCTGCAGTCACTTCCGGCCCCGGCAGCGCTCACCGGATTCCTGGCGCCCGAGTCGGTTCGTCTGGCGAACCAGGCGCGCGATCTCGCCGGCACCGCTCCAGGCAGGTCCTCCGAGATCACCGGCGCTCGCGTAGCGCTCTCCCTCGCACCGGCGGCCAGCCGGTCGGCAGCGCTCGACTGGTTGATCCCTGCCGCGAGCTTTTTCGCGGCCGCCACGCTCGGCGTCTCCCGTCGCGTGCGCCGCACGCTCGGCGGCGCGGTGCTGCTCGCCGGCGGCGTGCAGATCGTCATCGGCGTCGCGCAGTGGATCTCGCGGTCGGACACGCTCTGGGGAGTGGTCCTGCCGACGACAGGGGCGCGGCTGCGCGGCAGCTTCGTCAATCCGAATCACCTGGCACTTTTTCTCGAGATCGCTCTCGCCGTGGCTTTCGCCTGGGTCTGGTGGGCGATTCGGCGAACGCTGGCGGACGGCGGCCACGCCGAGCAACGCCTCCTGCTCGTCGGGCCTCCCGCGTTCGCATTCCTCTTCCTTCTTGGCGGGTTGGTGCTTACAGGATCGCGGGCGGCTCTGCTCTCGTCGCTCACCGCTCTGGCCGTTCAGGGCGCGGTCATCGGCAGCCGCCGCGGGCGCAAGTGGCTTCTTGCAGGCGGACTGGCGGTCGGGCTCGCCGGTGTCGCGGCGATAGCAGCGCTGGGTGCGGAAGGAACGTTCTCGCGCTTGTCCGCGAGCTCGGTCGACGAGCTCGCCGGCGGCTATCGCGTCGAGGCTGCTCGCGCCACGTTCGAGCTCTTCCGGCGCTTCCCGATCGCCGGCTCGGGGCTCGGCACCTTCCAGGCCGCCTTCCCGCTGGTGCAGCCGCCGACGATCCCCGGCTTCTGGCGCCACGCCCATTCCGACTGGGTCGAGCTCCTGGCGACGACCGGTCTCATCGGCGCGGCCCTGCTCGCGACCGGACTCTTCTTCTACGGCCGACGATTGCGCCAGGTGGTGCTCCACGGCGAACGCTCCGAGGGTCGCGCTGCCGGTCTCGCAGCGCTGGGCGCCCTGGTCGCGGTCGGCGTCCACTCGCTCGCCGACTTCGGTCTCACCATCCCCGCCAACGCTCTAGCCTTGGCGGTCGTCGCCGGCGCCGCCGCCGCGACGCGCACTGTAGACCGGAAAAACGAATAGGTAAGAAATAGCAAGAAATAGGGACAGTCCCCCATTTCT
>JBPOHI010000024.1:0-85891 GCA_052035735.1 Acidobacteriota bacterium | reverse complement strand
GCGACGGACCCTCCCTGCTCTGCCTTCGTGTCGTTGCCGGAACCCATCCCTCGCTCGGATCTTGAACTCTAAACAAAAGTCCCCATATGCTAAGAGTCTCGTATGGGAATTGTCCACACCCCGACTGTTAGGAGAACCACGGATTCCGACGTCCTGACGCCGGAGGACATCTCCGCGGTGTTGCGCGCCGCCGGCGAGGGCCGTCATGGGGTGCGCGACCACGCGATGCTCCTGACCCTCTACCACCACGGGCTGCGGGTCAGCGAGCTCTGCCGGCTGACGCTGGCGGATCTCGACCTCGAGGGTCGCCGGCTCTGGGTGGAGCGGCTCAATCGGGGTCGCTCGGGTGTGCATCCCGTGCCCGAGGACGAGGCCCAGGCGCTCGCCGCTTACCTGGCCGAGCGCGAGGAGCAGGGCACGTTGAACCTGCCGGCGCTGTTTCTCAATGAGCGCCGGGCGACGCTCAGCCGCAACGCGGTGTACTACCTGGCGCGTCGAGCCGGCGAAGCGGCCGGGCTCGCGCGCCCGCTGTTTCCGCACCTCCTTCGCCGATCGACTGGTTCGAAGCTCGTCGGCGAGGGCCACGACGTTCGACTCGTGCAGGACTATCTCGGCTTGCGCTCCGCTCGCAGCGTGCTCCGGTTCGTCGGCGAGGCATCGCCGGAGAACCCGAACGCCGAGCGGTTCACGGCACTTTGGGGGGAGGCAGGAGGAGGATGACGGACCGCAATCCAATGAGACCGTTGAATCCGCTGAAACTTGCCGCGACGTTGCACTGGGGTCCGGGCGACCGGGTGACGTCACGTGACATGGAATCGAAGCGCGTGCTCGACCACTGGCTTCAACAGCTCGAGCACTTCGACCCGATCTTCGCGCCCGAGTACGTCGAGGCGCCGGCGCTGCTCTCGGAGCTGCTCATCGAGGAGACCGGCCACGCCGGCCGCATGGAGCGCGTCGCCGAGGACTCCACTTTCCATCACTGGGGACTCTGTCAGCACCTGCTCGCCGAATCCCAGCGCGCAGTCTCTTCGAGCGCCGTCCTGTCGCGCGACCTGAGCGAGCTGGCGGTCGCCGTTGCAATGCGCCTCGATCCCGGGCACTATCACCTGAGTTGGACCGAGGATCTTCGGGCCAAGGCGTGGTGTGTGCACGCGGACGCGTGCCGCCGCCTGAATCGGGTCGAGGAGGCCGCGGTCGCCATGGGCGAGGCACAGAAGCACGCCCGGGAGGGGACCTCGAGCGCCGAGCTCGCGGCCCGGATCGAGAAGACCGAGATGAGCCTGAACTGGAGAGTGGACGGCAAGCGGTGGAATGGGGGCGGTTGCGTCTCGGTGGGAGCGCCCCTGCCGATTCCCCTTTCGGACGATCCGTCCTCTCATTCGCGGGTTTCCTGACGGACATGGCGCGCCAGCGGTCGGACGAGCGCCCGAGGGGACGGGCCAAGGTACTGCCCGAGAAGCAGCTCTCCCCATCGGAGTGGCGGATCATGCAGGCTTGTTGGAAGCTCGGCCGCACGACGATCCGCGACATCCTGCTCGACATCGCCGACCGGCCGCCGGCGATGTCGTACACGACCGTTCACATGCTCCTCACGCGCATCGTCGAGAAGGGCTACCTGGCGCTCGAACAGGACCGGGGTAGCAACTACTACGCCCCGGCCGTCGAGCGCGCCAGCGTCGTCCGCCTCGCCGCCGAAGACTTCGTCGACAACATCCTCGCCGGCGAGGCCGCGAACCTCGAGATCCTCAACGAGGTTCTCGCGGACCGCAAGGTCAAGCGCCCGCGGGGCAAGAAGGGAAACTAGGCTCTTTGTCGTTGCCTCCTCTTGCGGGCTGGCGACCAAGACTCTACAATTGTTGACATAGGCGGAAGAGGCCTCCCTTTGCAGGCAGCGTAGGGCCGTCTGCCGGTGGACAGGAACGCCCGACACTCAACGAATGTTGACCAGTTGACGACCCGGAGTAAAATGCTGACTGTAGCCAGATGTCGCGAGATCCTCGGTGACGACGACCGGTTGACGGACGCCGAGGTCGAGGAGTTGCGGGATTTCGTCTACGGCTTCGCGGACGTCGCGATGGCGATCGCGAAGGACAACGCCGCGCAGGGGCGGACGTGGAACCCGGCGACCTGCCGGTGGGAGGAGACGCGAGGTGCGAGCCGTCATCTACTGCCGGGTGTCGAGCCACGAGCAGCTCAAGAACTTGAGCCTCGAGACTCAGACTCAGGCCTGCGTCGAGTTCTGCCGGGTCACTGGCCTGGAAGTGGCGGAGATCTTCGTCGAGAGGGGGGAATCCGCCCGGTCTCAGGACCGGACCGAGCTGCAGCGGATGCTCTCCTTCTGCCGGAAGCGCAAGGGCCACGTGCAGTTCCTGGTGGTCTACATGCTGGACCGCTTCGCGCGGAACCAGTACGACCACCACGCCCTGAAGGCGTACCTGATGAAGCTGGGGATCACGCTGCGCTCGGTCGCCCAGCCGATCGACGACTCGGCGACCGGCCAGCTGATGGACGGGATCCTCGCGGCCTTCAGCGAGTTCGACAACAACCTGCGGCGGGATCGGACGCTCACCGGCATGAAGGCCGCGGCCGAGAAGGGGCGGTGGACCTTCCCCACTCCGCTCGGCTATCGCAAGGCGCTCAAGCCAAACGGGACGAAGACCATCGAGCCTGACCCGGAGGTCGCGCCACTCATCCGCAAGGCGTTCGAGCTGGCCGCCTCCGGACTCTGCGAGCTGTCGGACGTCCTCGACGAGATGCGGGTGCGGGGACTCCGCGGCCGGAGGGGCCAGGCGATCTCCCTGTCGATGCTCCACAAGATCCTGCACAACCCGATCTACTTCGGGCGGGTCCGGATCGAGAAGTGGGATCTCGACACCGCGGGCGACTTCCAGCCCCTGGTCGACGAGGACACCTTCGGCCGCGCCCAGCTTCATCTCTCGGAAACCCGGGCGCCGATCACGGCCTATCGCCGCAATCACCCCGACTTCCCGCTGCGCCGGTTCGTCCGCTGCGGCGTCTGCGGCCGGCCGCTGACCGGAGGCTGGTCACGGGGAAAGACCGCGAGCTATCCCTACTACAACTGCGTCGGCTGCAAGGGGCTCAACGTCCGCAAGGCGGTGCTCGAGGAGCGCTTCGTGCAGCTCCTCGACGACCTGCGACCCAAGGAAGAGGTTCTGAAGCTCCTGTCGGCGGCGGTTCTCGACCGCTGGAACGGGGAGCGGAAGGATGTCGTCGATCGCCGCACTGCCATCGAGCGGCGGATCGACGATCTACGGCGTCGAAAGGAGCGGGTGGTCGAGGCGTACCTCTACGAGAACGCTCTCGACAAGGAGACCTACCAGCGGCACCTGGGCCGCGTGGAGGAGGAGCTGACCCTGGCCGACCTCGACCTCTACGACGTGAAAATCGACGAGTTCGACATCGAGGGGACCCTCTCCTTCGCCGAGCACCTGGTCTCGAACGCCAGCCGGCTCTGGATTCAGGCGGGCCTCGACCAGCGCCAGCGTCTTCAGAAGGTTTTCTTCCCGGAAGGCGTCACCTTCGACGGAAAGGAATTTCGAACACCACTAACGTGTCCGTATTTCAACAACTTCGAGGGAACTTCGGGGAGCGGCGAACGTTTGGTAGCGCGTACGGGATTCGAACCCGTGTTACCGGCGTGAGAGGCCAGCGTCCTAGACCCCTAGACGAACGCGCCAAATGGGGAAGCGGAGAGTATCAAAACCCGAACCCGGCGGGCAAATCGGTCTCTTATCGGCGGCGGCCTCGGGCCGCGACGGGCGTCAGTCGGTCTGGCGGAAGAGGATCTTGACGCCGTCGGGGTCGTGGGTGCCGAAGGTCATTGCGCCATCGGTATCGGTCGCGAGCCCGCCGGGGATGTTGCGGTTGCGGAAGATCAGCTCCTCGTAGGCCTTCTCGGCCGAGGGGACGTGCAGCACGACGCTCAGCTTGTGCTGCGGCCCCTGGTAGTCGAACGCCTCGTCGCGACCTTCGTCGGCGCCATGGCCGCGGCCCTGGATCTCGATGACGGCGTTGCCGGCCTGGTAAAGCGCGCCGCGCCCGCTCTCGCGATCCCAGCTCTGCAGGCGCGGCAGCGCCAGCGTCTCGCCATAGAAGCTGCAGGTACGGTCGAAGTCGCGTGCCTTCAGCACGACGCGGAATTGGCGGATCTCCATCTCATGTCTCCCAGCGGCGAGGCCCCGGCCGGTTGCGGGCGGAGTGCAGGACGAAGCATTCCACAAACTCCGGCGGGCCGTCGAGCGCCAGTGCTATTGTCGCGGCCGGTGAATCGACGCCTCACTTTCCGCCTCTTCGCCGGCCTCCTGCTGCTCGTTTCCGGCGCGCTTCGCGCCCAGGAAGATCCCACGGAAGCCGATCCGGCCGCCGCCGTGGTTCTCACCGGCTCGGGGACGGGAAGTCTCCTGGTGGGGGGCGCTCCGACCCCGCTCGCCTTCGCCACTACGGCCACCGCGGTGCTCGTCGAGCTCGAACCGATCGTCGCCCGGCTGGGTGGCCGTCTCGACGTCGGACCGCTGCGCCAGAGCTACAGTCTGGTGATCGGCGAGAGCCAGCTCGTGCTGGTGCCGGGGAGCCCGGCGCTCACCTCCGGGACCGAGATTCAGACGCTCTCCCAGCCGCCTGCGATCGTCGAGGGCCGGCTGCTGGTTCCGGTCGAGCTCCTGGAGAGAAGCTTCGGCGCCCAGCTCGGGGTCTCCTTCGCCTGGGAAGGCGAGCGCGCCGTCCTTGCGGTCGTGCGACCGCCGCAGCGCGAGCTCCCGGTCGAGGTCGGCCTGGTCCATCTGCAGGGCGTGACCACCGTGGTGTTGCAGTTCCCCGATGCGCCGCGCTACCGGATCGCGCGCAGCGCGGGAGTCTACGAGGTCGTCCTGGTCGGCGACCGCGTCGTGCCACCGCCCGCCGGCGCGAAGCTGGACGACCCGTGGGTGCGCGGCATCGAGATCACCCCCGAGCGCATTCGCCTCGAGCTCGCCGCGGATTGCTCGGCGGAGTCCTACACTCTCAAGTCGCCCTTCCGGCTGGTTTTCGACGTCTTCAGGGAGGCTCCGGCGGCCGCCCCCGCGGCGCCGGCGCTGCCGCGCGATTCCGCGCGCCGCAGCCTCCGCACGGTGGTCATCGACCCCGGGCACGGCGGCAAGGAGACCGGCGCCATCGGACCGGCGGGCAGCGCCGAGAAGGAGCTCACGCTGCTGATCGCGAAGACGCTGTCGGTGCGGCTCGAGCAGGCGCTCGGCATGCGCACGGTGCTGACGCGCAGCGACGACATCGACCTCGCCCTCGACGATCGTTCCGCGCTCGCCAACCAGAACAAGGCCGACCTGTTCCTCTCGATTCATCTGAACTCGAGCGTCGGCAGGAACGCCGTCGGCGCCGAGACCTACTTCCTCTCGCTGCAGGCGAGCGATCAGCGAGCCGCCGATGCCGCGGCGGTGGAGAACTACGTCGGTGCTGCCGCGGCGCCGGCCGGCAGCGATGACTTCGAGCTCCAGCTGCTGCTGTGGGATCTGGCGCAGAGCCAGCACCTCGCCGCCTCGCAGCGTCTCGCGACGATGATCCAGGAGGAGCTCAACCGTGCGCTCGATCTGCGCGATCGTGGCGTCAAACAGGCTCCGTTCCGCGTGCTGATGGGTGCCGCGATGCCGGCGGTCCTGGTCGAGCTCGGCTTCATCAGCACGAAGGAAGAGGAGCAACGACTGCGCGCGCCGGAATACCGGGCTCAGCTGGTCGAGACCCTGGTGCGCGCGATCGGGAGGTTCAAGCTCGAGTACGAAACCGGCAGCGCCGCTCCGGCGGAAACGCCGTGAATCGCACGCGCGCGGCCTGGGTGGTCGGACTCGCGTGCCTGGTCCTTCTCGCCGCCGCTACGTGGCTGCTGAGCGGGCGCCGGTCGCAACCGGCTGCGGCTTCCGGCGAGGCGACTCCCGAAGCTGCGACGGCCCTCCCTCCCGCGCCGCCGGCTGGCGGAGCCTTGGTGGCCGAAGAGGCCTGGACGGCGCGCCTCTTCTTTCCCGCGTCGAACGACCTGCTGGTGTCGCAGGAGGCGCCGGTGGTGAGCGCACCCGGCGCGCGCGCGCGGGCGACCGGGGTGGTGACGGCGCTTCTCGCAGCGGCGCCGGTGGCGCCGCGCGTCGCGGTGTTTCCTCCCGAGGTGAAACTCGGCAAGCTCCTGTTGCTCGAGGACGGTACGGTGATCGTCGACCTGCGCAGCGAGCCAGCGGCCGAGCCGCCGCCCTCGGGCTCGACGGTCGAGCAGCTTCGCATCTACGCCGTGGTGCACACGATCCTGCGCAACGTCGAGGAGGCGAAGCGAGTCGTGCTGCTGTGGAACGGTGTCCAGCGCCCGACGCTCTCCGGGCACGTCGATACCGGAAAGCCGCTCCGGCTGCGCTCCGAGCTCGAAGCTTCGTGAGCGACTCGCGGCCGATCGGCGTCTTCGACTCCGGGGTCGGTGGACTGACGGTGGCGGCGGCCCTGGCGCGTCGCCTGCCGCGCGAGCGCCTGCTCTACCTGGGGGACACCGCGCGCCTGCCCTACGGCACGAAGTCGGCGGCCACGGTGCGACGCTACACGCAGGCGAACGTCGACTTCCTCGAGCGCCGGGGCGTCAAGGCGGTGGTGGTGGCCTGCAACACCGCCTCCGCCCTCGGTCTCTACGGGCTCGCGGCGAACGTGCCGGTCTGGGGGGTGATCGAGCCCGGCGCCGATCGCGCCGCAGCGGCAACACGAAATGGCCGGGTCGGCGTCATCGCCACCGAGTCGACGGTGAGCTCCGACGCTTACGCTGCCGCGCTGCGCCGCCTCGTGCCGGAGCTCGGGATCTGGTCGCAGGCCTGCCCGCTGCTGGTGCCGCTGATCGAGGAGGGTTGGCTCGACGATCCGGTCACCACCGAAGTCGCCTGGCGCTACCTCGAACCGCTGCTCGCGCACGACATCGACACGCTGGTGCTGGGCTGCACCCACTATCCGCTGATCGCTCCGCTGATCGCTCGCCTCGCCGGTGAGCGCGTGGCGCTCGTCGACTCGGCGGCGGCGGCGTCCGAGCAGGTCGCCACCGAGCTCGCCCATCGCGGCCTCCTCGCGGTCGCCCGGGCTCCTGCCGACGGCGGCGAGGGGGCGGGGACCGGAGAGGCCGGCGATCACTACTGCGTGACCGACTCCTCGCAGCGCTTCGAGCGCATCGCGGGCGCCTTTCTCGGCCGCAAGGTCGCACTCGAGTTGGTCGACATCGGCAATTCCGCCGCAGGGTCCGGAGAGGCATTTCCGGAAAGGAGCTGAATCTTGAGCAGCGAAACGTCGCAAGGAGCCCCGTCGCGGGTCGAAGGACGGGCGGCGAACGCTCTGCGGCCGGTCACCATCGAGCTCGATCCACTGAAGTTCGCCGAAGGCTCGGTCCTGATCTCGGCCGGCGACACCCGCGTGCTGGTGGCCGCTTCGGTGGAGAAGCGGGTACCGGGATTTCTCGCCGGAACCGGCAAGGGCTGGTTGACCGCCGAGTACGCCATGCTGCCGCGGGCGACGATGACGCGCTCGGCGCGCGAAGTCTCCCAGGGCCGGCCTTCGGGCCGGACGGCCGAGATCCAGCGCCTCATCGGGCGAAGCCTGCGCGCCGCCGTCGACCTTTCGCTGCTCGGCGAGCGCACGCTGATCCTCGACTGTGACGTGTTGCAGGCCGACGCCGGCACGCGCACCGCGGCGATCACCGGCGCCTGGGTAGCCGCGGTGGCCGCGCTGGCGCGCAGCTTCGTTGCCGGGGATCTTGTCGCCTGGCCGGTCGTATCGCAGATCGCCGCGGTTTCGGTGGGCCTGGTGAACGGGACGCCCCTGCTCGATCTCGACTTCCGCGAAGATCAGCGCGCCGAGGTCGACATGAACGTCGTCGCGACCGCGGACGGCCGCCTGGTGGAGGTGCAAGGGACCGGTGAGCAGCGGACCTTCGCACGAGCCGAGCTCGACCGCCTGCTCGACCTCGCCCAGGCTGGAATTGCCGAGCTGGCGGCGAAGCAGGTCGTGGCGCTCGGCGATGAGCTCAAGCTGGTCGAGGAGCTGCGCGGCAAGAAGCGCGGCAACGCTCCGGCACGCAGCGAACGCGGACTCTACTGACGCCCGGCTCTACGCAGCGGCGATCACTGGTTCACGGTGCCGCGGAGCGGCGATCACTGGTTCACGGTGCCGCGGAGCGGCACCTGGAGCCGGGGCAGCAGGGGGCTCGAGGTCTCGATTGTGACAGTGGCGTCGGTGCGGCCCTTGGGCATCTTGCCGGTGAGGGTCAGCTTGATCTCCCAGCGGCGGCCGGCTTCGATGAGTTTGATTTTCGATTCGATGCCGGGCACCGAGGCGGTCACCCCGGTGACTTCGACCGCAGCTTCGCCGAAGTTGACCAGCACCAGGCTGAGATCCTGACTGGCTGCGCTGAGGTCGAGCGCGCCGAAGTCGGCCACCTGCGGCGTCACCGAAAGCAGCGGTCGCACGAACCCGGAGATCGCCAGGCGCAGCTCCTTCTGCTTGGGATGGTTGGTCTCGACGACGAGGAAGTCGCGCAGCGCACCGACCTCGGCGTCGGAGTGAATGGTCGTTTCGACGATCCACTGGTTGGGCGACGCGAAGTCGGGCCGCCGTTCCTCGTCGGTCGCTGGACGGAAGCTGGCGTCGATGAACTTGTACGGCGACTTGACCGCCAGGATCTTGAAGTCGGCGAAGTTGTCGGTCCACAGCCACTGCTTCACCGAGGTCGCCGCCTGATTCTGCACGAAGACGAAGCGGGCGTACCCGGGATAGGCGACGATCTGCGGCTCGACCTGCGCCTTGATCGTGAGGATGACGCGAGGTTGAACGGGGTCGTTCGACAGCACGGTGATCGTCTTGGCGATCGGGCCGGAGAAATCGACGGTGTCGATCTCGGCGTGGATCTTCCCGACGCCGCCGGGAGGAATCTTGGCGTCGAAGCTCGCCACCGTGCAGCCGCAGGTGGGATGGACGTCGTTCAGCACCAGCTCGACCTCGCCCTCGTTGCGGATCGAGAAGTCGACCTTCACTCTTTCGCCCTTGGCGATCTTGCCGACGTCCTGGATCGCTTCGACCGGGACGAGCTTCGGCGCCGGTACGGCAGCGGCGGGCGCGGTCGCTGAAGGGGAGGCGGGCGGCGCCTGCTGGCCGTTTCCCAGAGCGGCGAGCGAGCCCAAGAAGAGCCCGGCAAAGGTGACGGTAGCGATTCGCTTCGGCATGCCTAACTCCTCTTCAGCAATGAGCTTAACTGCCTTCGATCAGCCTCGGGGCGAATGTTATACTGGCTGGGTTCTTCGCGCCTGCAACTGCCCTCGACCCCCTGCTCCCGATCCCGTTGACCCAGACTCCGTTGCGCATTCACCTGGTCGCGATCGGGGGGACCGGAATGGCACCCCTCGCCTGTCTTCTGCAAGCGCAAGGCCACCAGGTGACCGGATCCGACGGTCCGCTCTATCCGCCGATGAGTGATCTGCTTGCGGCAGCAGGAATCCGGCCGTGGGAGGGTTACGAGGCGGCCCACCTCGACCCTGCTCCCGACGTCGTCGTCATCGGGAACGCCGTCCGCCGCGACAATCCCGAAGCGGTCGAAGCGGAACGCCGCGGCCTCGCCCGACTCTCGATGCCGGAGGCTCTGGCGCGCTTCTTCCTTGCTGACCGTCGGCCTTTGGTCGTCTCGGGTACCCACGGCAAGACCACGACCAGCGCCATGGCGGCGTCGGTCTGGTGCGACTGCGGGCGCGATCCGGGCTTCCTGATCGGCGGCGTACCGATCGACCTGGGAACCAGCTTCCGTTCCGGCAGCGGCGCTCGTTTCGTCATCGAAGGCGACGAGTACAACGCCGCCTACTTCGACCGCGGGGCCAAGTTCCTGCACTACCGGCCTGAAACGCTGATCCTGACTTCGGTCGAATACGACCACGCCGATCTCTATCCGAGTCCTGCGGCGCTGCTCGATGCCTACGCCCGGCTCATCGCGATGGTGCCGGAGTCGGGCCTCGTCGTGGCCTGTGGCGACACCGCCGAGGTGCGCCAGCTGGCGGCGGCGTCACGCGCTCCGGTCGTGCTCTACGGCGAGCAGGAGGGCAACGCGGTTCGCCTGCTCGCTCCCCCTGTGGCCGACCGTGCCGGCATCCGCTTCCGCCTGCGTGACGAGAGCGGCGAGGAGTTCGAGGCCGGAATGCCCCTCTGGGGCATCCACAACGCGGTCAACGCCCTGGCGGTCTGGGCGGCGGCACGGCGCGATGGCCTCCCGGCCGGCGAGATCGCGGCCGCACTGGCGCGTTTCCGCGGCGTGAAGCGCCGTCAGGAGCTTCTGGCCGACGCGCAGGACATCGTCGTCATCGATGACTTCGCGCACCACCCGACGGCGGTGGAGAAGACGCTTTCGAGCATGCGCATGCGCTTTCCCGGCAGGCGGATCCTCGCCTGCTTCGAGCCGCGCAGCCTCACCGCCGGCCGGGCCTTTCTGCTCGCCGGCTACGCGCGCGCCTTCGCGCTCGCCGATCGCGCCTACTTCGCGCCGATCTTCCACCGTGACCGGCTGGCGCCGGAGGATCGTCTCGATCTGGTCGCGCTCGCCTCGAGCCTATCGGCCGCGGGCACGCCGTGTGTGCTGGCCGAAGATCTCGCGTCGCTCGCCTCGACCGTTCTTGCCGACGTCGTGCCCGGCGATGTCGTGCTGACGATGTCGTCGGGCTCGTTCGGCGGCCTGCCGCGCCGTCTCGCCGCCGCCGTCCTCGCCGGAGGATGAGTCCCGCGAGCCTCTCGCGGCGCGCGGCGCCGTCGCCCGCGTTGTTCCGCAGCGTCGCCTTTGCTACCATCCACGCGAGCTTTCGCGCCCAATGAGCTATCCCGGAGATCCGGCCCTCGCTTCCGATGTGAAGCAGCGCATCCTGACCACCTTCCAGCAGACGCTGGATCTGGCCAGCAAGGGGAGCCGCCAGGAGGCGTTGCTGGGGTGCGACTTCATCCTCCGCCTCGATCCCCAGTTCGGGCCCGCGCGCACGTTGCAGCAGCTGGTGCAGGCGGGTCGGAGCGGTCCGCAGTTGGCGGCACTGTTCGGCGGCGCCGAGGTCACCGTAGCGCCAACGCCGGTGCCCGCGCCGGTGGACGAGACGCTCTTCGAAGACCTCTCTCTCGAGCTGCCGGACGATCTCCCCGTGGTGGGAGCTTCGCCCGCGGGGTCGCTCGGCGAACGACTCTCGCACTGGCTGCGGGAGCGCCGATTCGAAGAGATCCTCGCAGCCGCCGAGCGCGAAGGCGCGGCGGTGGAGCGCGACGCCCGCGCAGCGGAGATCGTCGAGCAGGCGCGGGCGCGCGTCGAGGCTGCACCCTACGTCCAGACGTTCATCGAGTCGGCTCGCCAGGCGAAAGCGAGCGGCGACCAGGCCGAGGCCGACCGCCTGTTGCGCAAGGTCAAGGCGCTCGATCCCGATCATCCGCAGCTGCTCGCCCTGGAGGGGGGGGCCGCGGCGCCCCCGGGAGATGCTCCGGTCGCCGATCTTGAGCTTCCCGAGGTCGATTTTTCGTTCGCCGGGCTGGGCGACGAGACCTACTCCCTCGGGGAGCCGGAGACGGGTGGCGGGGAGAACGGCTCCGGAGAGCATTCGGTGCGCATTGCGGAGCTCCTCGACAGCGGCCAGGAGGCGTGCGATCGCGGCGAGTATCAGTCTGCCATCGACGCCTGGTCGCGCATTTTCCTGATCGATATCGATCACCAGGAGGCGGCACGGCGTATCGAGAAGGCCCGTCAGCTCAAGGCGGAGCGCGAACGCGAGGTGGAAGAAATTTTCCACGAAGGCGTGGCCCGTTTCGACAGCGGCGCTTTCGAACCGGCGCGAGCAGCCTTCGACCGCGTGCTGGAGCTCTCGCCCGGTCACCTCGTGGCGCTCGAGTACCAGGAGCGGATCCGCGAGCGCCTCGTCGGAGCCTCCGCAGGCGCGCCGGGCGGCGCGGCGGCGATGCCGCGCTCTGGCGAGCTTGCCGGTGGGGCGTTCGAGGGCGTCGGCGTCGGCGGCCGCGGCGTGCGCGACAGCCTGAGCGGAGAGATCCTGGTGCCTCCCGAGCCGGGATCGGGAGCCACGCGCAGTGCCGCCGAGCGCTCGGATTTCGCGGTTGCCGTCAAGCGCAAGAGTGCGCCGGGGCGCGGATTCGTCTGGATCGGCGGGGCGGTACTATTGCTCCTGCTCGCAGGCGGATGGCTGCTGTTGCGCCATCGCGCGAGCCTCTTCCCGAACTCGCACGAGCCACCGCCGGCGGCGGCGCCCACGACGGTCGATCCGATCGCCAGCGCGAAGCGTCTGCATCAGGAAGGCAAGACCGCAGTGGCGATCGCGCAGCTGCGCCGGCTGCCACCGCAGCAGCCGCAGTTTGCCGAGGCGCAGTCGCTGATCGCGCAATGGGAGGCTCTGATCAAGCCCGCCGAACCGGTGCCGGCAGGACTCTCGCCGGAGCTCGAAGCGAAGCGCCGGGAGCTCGTGGCGGGCGCCGAGAGGGCCTGCCGGGAGCAGGAGTACCTGCGCTGCGAACGCAGGCTCGACGAGGCGGCGAAGCTCGCGCCCCTGGCGGCTGAAGAGACCCAACTGCAGGCGCAGGCGAGGCAGGGGCTGGTGCCGCTAGCCGACGAGCTCAAGCTCTACGGCGATGGCGACTTCGACTTCCTGCTCAACAAGCTCTGGCGGCGCCGGGAGGTCGAGCCAGGAAACCGGGACGTTCGCCAGCTGATCGTCGATGCCTACTACAACCTCGGCATCCTGGACCTGCAGCGGGGCGACCCGGCGGCGGCGGCCGACAAGTTCCGCGAGGCGCTGGCGATCGATCCGACGGATGCCCCGCTCCAGCGGCTCCAGGAATTCGCCAACGTCTACAACCAGCGCAACGAAGACCTTCTGTTCGAGATCTTCGTGCGCAACCTCCCGGCGCGATGAGCCGCGAGCCCGAAGAGCCGTTTCTCTTCGACCTTCCCCTCTCGGGACCGCCTCCCCTGACCGCGCCTCAGGGTGCGGGCGAGAGCGCGCGCCCCGAGGGTTCAGGTCGGCGCAGCGCGCGTCGCGTCGCCCGGCCGGAGTCGCTGCCGCTCTTCGGTGAAGCGGAGCTCGCCGCCACCCGGCTCGAAGGGCCGACGCCTGCTCCGGATTACGCAGTCCTCCCGGTCGCTTCGGCTGCAGCGGCGCGCGGCCCGGTGCCGGTACCGCGGCCGGTCGAAGAGGAGCTGCCGCGCCTCGAGTCCGCGGCGACTGCCGGTGTTGCGACCGCGGATCTTTCCAAGCGATTGCGCGCCGCTTGCGGCGACCTCGCCATCCTGCTCGCGGCCGGGGCGGTGGCCGCGATCGGCGCGACGCTGCTCGGCGCGGAGCTCGATCTGGCCTCCCTGCCGGCCCTGCTGGTCTTCCTGCTCTCGTTCTCGTTCCTCTATTGCGTGGTCTCGCTCGCCTTCTGGGGGCAGACGCCTGGGATGGCCTGGTCGGGCCTGATCGCGCGCAGCGAAGAGACGGAACCGCTGTCCTTCGGCCAGACGGCACTGCGCTGGCTCGGACACTGGCTGACCTGGGCGCTGCTCGGCCTACCCGGACTGCTCGCCCTGTCAGGGCGCTCCCTCACCGACCGGATGAGCGGCTCCAGCACCTACGAGACTCCGCTCTCCGGATCGCCGGCCGCCTGACGAGCGCGTTCGCGCGCCCGCTTCCGCACCACTCCCCAACCGATCCAGAAGTTTCCCAGCGCAGTCGCCGCGGCCATCGCCCAGAGCGGTCGGGAGCCTGGAACGAGGGCCGCGAGCCCACCTGCCTGATAGAGCAACCCGGCGAGCCGCATTGGCGGAAACGCCAGCCCTCCGAGCGAGAAGAGGTTGTGACCGAGCAGGAGTAGCCAGAGGGCCGGCAGAAAGCGCGCGCCTTCGAGCCAGAGGAGGACTCCAGAGAGGGCGACGGCGACGAGCGAGAGATTCCCCTGCGCCCGCATGGCCCAGCCGCCCAGGCTGGAACGGCCCCGGCGCCGTTGCTGGCGGAGGATCGTCAGGCCCTCGACGGTGCCACCCAGGAGGATGGCGAGCGACCAGAGCACCGTGACGCCGGGCTCGCGCGCCTGACGCAGCGCGAACGGCGTCGCGAGCGCCGCCGCTGGCAGCAGCAGCGCCCAGACGAACCAAGGCAGGGGAGCGGAGAGGTAAGGCTCTGCGGCGGCGCGAAAGGCGTCGCGCACCAGTGTCACCGTGCGCTGTTCTTCTTCGTCCGGGGCGGCGAAGAGCTCGTCGTACTCGGAGCGTTCGTCGCCGCCGGACGCTTCGGAGCGAGGCGGCGAGGTCGTAGCGTCGGCCTCAGGCCCTGGCGAGTTGGGCCATGGCGCGCGCGCGGGCGGTGGCCTGAGCTCGGCGCTGGTTCTCGGCCTCGGTGCGATTGGGCAGTCTGGAGGCGGCGGCGAGCGCGCTCTTGGCGAGCTCGAGGGTGACCTTCTCGGGATCGAGCGCCTCTTCCGTGAGCAGCGTCAGCTTGTCGTCGACCATCTGGGCGAACCCCCCGGCGATGAACAGCCGGTGCTTGCCGCCGGCGGCTTCGTCCACGCGCAGAAGGCCCGCTCCCAGCTTGGCCAGGAGCGGAGCTCGCTGCGTGAGGATACCCATCTCGCCGTCGTAGGCCGGGAAGGCGACGAACTTCGCCTCGAGCGCAAGGACCTCGCGCTCGGGGGTCACGACCGAGAGACGGAAGGTGCCGGCCATGGTCAGGCTGCCGCCATCTTCTCGGCCTTCGCCGCGGCTTCCTCGACGGTACCGACGTACATGAAAGCCTGATCCGGCAGGTGATCCCACTTGCCGTCGCAGAGCTCTTCGAAGGAACGGATGGTGTCCTCGCGCTTGACGTAGATGCCCGCGAAGCCAGTGAACTGCTCGGCGACGAAGAACGGCTGGGAGAAGAAGCGCTCGATCTTCCGCGCCCGGCGGACGATCACCTTGTCGTCCTCGGAGAGCTCGTCGATGCCGAGAATCGCGATGATGTCCTGGAGGTCCTTGTAGCGCTGCAGGATCTGCTGCACGCGGCGCGAGACCTGGTAGTGCCGTTCGCCGAGAATCTCGGCGGTGACGATGCGCGACGACGATGCGAGCGGGTCGACTGCGGGATAGATGCCCTTCTCGGCGATCGAACGCTCGAGGTTCACGGTCGAGTCGAGGTGAGTGAAGGCGTTGGCGGGCGCCGGGTCGGTGTAGTCGTCGGCCGGCACGTAGATCGCCTGAATCGAGGTCACGGCGCCGCGCTTGGTCGAGGTGATGCGCTCCTGCAGCTCGCCCATTTCGGTGGCGAGAGTGGGCTGGTAGCCGACGGCCGACGGCATGCGGCCGAGCAGCGCCGAGACTTCAGATCCGGCCTGGGTGAAGCGGAAGATGTTGTCGATGAAGAGCAGCGTGTCGGCGCCGGTCTGGTCGCGGAAGTACTCGGCCATGGTGAGCGCCGAAAGGGCGACGCGCAGACGCGCGCCCGGCGGCTCGTTCATCTGGCCGAAGACCATCACGGTCTGGTCGATGACCGACTTGCCGGTGTCGCCGATCTTGGCCTCCTGCATTTCGAGCCAAAGGTCGTTGCCCTCGCGGGTGCGTTCGCCGACGCCGGCGAAGCAGCTGTATCCCGAGTGGAACCGGGCGAGCCGGGCGATGAGCTCCTGAATGATGACCGTCTTGCCGACGCCGGCGCCGCCGAAGAGGCCGGCCTTGCCGCCGCGGACCAGCGGGCAGAGGAGGTCCATGACCTTGATGCCGGTTTCGAAGATCTCGGTCTTCGAGGACAGGTCGGACATCTCGGGGGGCATCTGGTGGATCGCGCGTCGCGCGGAGGTCGTGACCGGACCGCGGTCGTCGATCGGCTCGCCGACCAGGTTGAACACCCGGCCCAGCGTCTCGAGGCCGACCGGCACGGTCACCGCGGAGCCGCTGTCGGTGATCTCCTGGCCGCGCTGCAGGCCGTCGGTCGAGCCGAGGGACACCGCGCGGACCTGACCGCCGCCCAGGTGCTGGGCGACCTCGCACCAGAGCGTCTCCTTCTGCTTTTCGCCGAGCACGGTGCGCTCGACCTGGACGGAGAGGGCATTGTAGAGCGCCGGCATGCTGTTCTCGGCGAACTGGGCGTCGAGAGTGGAGCCGATGACCTGGGTGATGCGTCCGACGTTGGGGCTGGACATGTCGTTCAACCTTTCGCTGCGAATCGTTGCGATTTCAGATAGTCGTCCGAGACAGCGTCAGGCGAGCGCGTTCGCGCCGCCGACGATGTCGAGCAGTTCCATGGTGATTTGCGTCTGGCGCGCCCGGTTGTACTGGCGGCTCAGGGTCTTGATCATCTCCTCCGAAGCCTCGGTCGCCGCCTTCATGGCGACCATGCGGGCAATCTGCTCGGAGACCGCGGAATCGAGGAACGCCTGGAAGAGCCGGATGCGCGCCACGGCGGGCAACAGGTCGTCGAGGAGCGCGCCGGGCTCGGGCCGGAACTCGTAGTCCACCGCCTTCGCCTTCGTTCCTTCGGGCATGGCGGTCGGAGCGAGCGGCAGGAGCTGGATGGTCTCCGGACGCTGCTTGCTCGCAGAGTAGAACCGCATGTAGGTGACGTAGACCGCGGAGATCTCGCCGTCGAGAAAGCGCTGAATCAGCGAGTTCGCGACCGGCTCGACCTGGTCGAACCGCGGAGCGTCGGCGATCTCTGCCGTCGCCTCCTCGAAAGGTTGCCGGATGAACCGGAAGTAGGCGATCCCCTTCTTGCCGAAGACCGAGACCTCCGTGGGCGCGCCGCCCTTGCGGCGCTCCTCGAGAAAGCCCAGGGCAGCGCGGAGAATGCTGGAGTTGTATCCCCCGCAGAGTCCGCGATGCGAGCTCACGACCACCACCGCCGCCGGAGCAGCGGGGTTCTTGGTCTTGAGCAGCGGATGGTCGAGACCGTCGCCGGCGCGGGCGAGATCGGCGACCAGCTCGGCGAGCTTCTCGGTGTAGGGGCGCGAAGCCACCGCACGGTTGAAGGCCGCCTGGAAGCGCGCGGTCGCGATCAGCTGCATCGTCCGCGTGATCTTGCGGATGTTGCGGATCGACTTGCGTCGCTTGACGAGGACGCGGCGATTCGCCATGACCCTAGGCCGGCCTGTTGGCGGCGGACGCCAGGTTCGTAGCCAGGTACTGGCCGCGGAAGTTGTTCAGGACCTCGAGGAGCTTCTTGGCGAGCGCCTCCGGCAGATCACCGGTCTTCTCCATATCCTGGAGGATCTCGGGGAACTCATGGCGGACGTGCGCCAGCATCGCCGTTTCGAAGGCCAGGACGCCAGAGACCGGGATCTCGTCGAGTACGCCCTGAGTGCCGGCGAAGATCGAGATCACCTGCTCGAAGGTGGGCAGGGGCCGGAACTGCGGCTGCTTGAGGAGCTCGACCATGCGCTTTCCGCGATCGAGCTGCTTCTGGGTGGCGGTGTCGAGGTCGGTGCCCAGCTGCGAGAAGGCCTCGAGGGCGCGAAACGACGCGAGATCGAGCCGCAGGGAACCGGCGAACTTCTTCATCGCCTTGCGCTGGGCGTTGCCGCCGACGCGGGAGACCGAGATACCGACGTTCACCGCCGGACGCACGCCGGCGAAGAAGAGGTCGGGTTCGAGGTAGATCTGGCCGTCGGTGATCGAGATCACGTTGGTCGGAATGTAGGCCGAGACCTCGCCCTCCAGGGTCTCGATGATCGGCAGCGCGGTCATCGAGCCGCCCGAATCGGGGAAACGGTGGACGCGATACTTGTCCTTGTCCGGCAGGGTCGCGAGAAAAGCCTCAGCGACGTGCTTGCCGTGCGGGCGATGGTAGAGGCCGAGCTCGTCGTCGGGCCGAACCTCGGCCGGAGCGCCAAGTCCCTGAGGGTGCTTCCTGACCTTGCTGCGGTCGGTGAGGTCGGCCGGAGCGTCTTTCGCCACCACGCCGTACTCGTCGCGCAGCTTCACCGAGCGCTCCAACAGCCGGGAATGGAGGTAGAAGACGTCGCCGGGGTAGGCTTCACGGCCCGGCGGGCGCCGCAACAGGAGCGAGAGCTGCCGGTAGGAGGCCGCCTGCTTCGACAGGTCGTCATAGACGCAGAGGGTGGCCTTCCCCTGCTGGTACATGAAGTACTCGGCCATCGCCGCGCCGGCGTAGGGGGCGATGTACTGCAGCGGCGCCGGATCGGCCGACGAGGCCGAAACCACGATGGTGTAGTCCATCGCGCCGTGCTCGCGCAGCTTCTCGACCAGGCCGACGACCGTCGACTCCTTCTGGCCGACCGCGACGTAGACGCAGATGACGCCGGTGCCCTTCTGGTTGATGATGGCGTCGATCGCGATGGCGGTCTTGCCGGTCTTGCGGTCGCCGATGATGAGCTCGCGCTGACCGCGGCCGATCGGAATCATCGAGTCGATCGCCTTGAGGCCGGTCTGCAGGGGCTCGGTCACCGGCTGGCGCTGGGCGATGCCTGGGGCCTTGAACTCGAGCGGACGGCGATGGGGAGTCTCGATGATACCCAGGCCGTCGAGCGGACGACCGAGCGGATCCACGATGCGGCCGATCATGGCCTCGCCGCAGGGTACGGAGACGAGCTCGCCGGTGCGGCGTACCTCGTCGCCCTCCTTGATCTCGAGGTAGTCGCCGAGAATGACGATACCGACCGAGCTCTCTTCGAGGTTGAAGACCTGGCCCATGGAGCCGTTCGAAAAGGCGATCAATTCGCCGGACTTGGCGTTCGAGAGCCCGTAGACGCGGGCGATGCCGTCGCCGACCTCGAGGACCTTTCCGGTCTCGGCGAGATCGACCTCCTGCCGGTACTGCTGAATCTCTTCACCGATGACCGAAGAGATCTCGTCGACCCTGAATCGCATCCTTCAAACTCCTCGCGAAGACTCTTCGCTGTTGTGTATGTATTCCTGGATTCTGGCGAGCTCGCGGGAACCGCGGGCCGCGAAGGCGGCATAAAGCTGCTCGAGCTCCCGGGAGACGCTGTCGTCGAACTTCTGATCGCCCACGCGCACGACCAGGCCGCCCAGAAGCTTCGGATCGACCGTCTCGCTGAGCTGCGCCTCTTTGCCGGCGAAACGGCTCGCCGCTGCTACGAGGCTCTGACGGAGCTCGGGAGAGAGAGGGACGGCGCTGGTGACCGCGACCTCCACCTGGTTCTTGCTCTCCATCCAGGTGTCGCGGAAGGTGACGGCCACCGCGCGCAACAGGCCCAGGCGGCCCTTGGAGCCCAAGACCTGGAGTGTATCGACGAACAGGTCGCTCGCCTTGCCCCGGAATCCCTTCTCGATCAGCTGTCGCTTCTCTTCGATCGAAACCAGGGGGCTGGCGAGGACGGCCTCGAGCTGCGGATTGCGATCGAGCAGCTCGACAAGGCCGCGCCACTCTTCGAGCACGCCGTCCTCGACGCCGCGGCTCGCGGCGATCTTGAAGAGGGCATCGCTCCAGATACGCGCCAGCGAGTGTTCCGCTGCCTTGCCGGTCGCCGCCATGTCAGTTCCTCTTCCCTTGGCCGAGCTCGCGAATCGAGTCCTGGATCAGGCGCTCGTGATCGGACGGCTGGATCTCGCGCTGGAGGATCTTGCCCGCAACCTGGGTGGTGAGCTGGGCGGTGAGGACGTAGAGCTCCTTGACGCCGGTCTCCTGGGCGATCTTGATCTCACGCCGGGCGCGCTCGATCGTGCGATTGGCCTCCGCCTGGGTCTCTTCCTGGAAGCGCCGCTTGAGCGCCTCGGCGTCCCGGCGCGCCTCTTCGACGATCGCCGTGGCCTCGGCGCGCGCGCCGACCAACATGTCGGAGTACTCCTTGAGCCGGGCCTCGGCCGCCTCGCGGTCACGCTTGGCCGCTTCGATCGACTCGCGGATGTACTTCTCCCGCGCCTGCAGTCCGCCGAGGATCGGGCCCCAGGCGAACTTGCCGAGGACGAAGACCACGATGCCGAAGATGATCAGGGTCCACAGGGCGACGCCGAAGTTGCCTTCGAACGGACCACCGGCGGAGCCGCCGTGTTCTTCAGCGAACGCCGGCAGCGCCGCCATCCAGGCGGCGCCGACGACGAGCGCGAGGCGTGCCGTAACTCGCTGCGTTTTCGATTCGGTTCTCATCGCGCCTCAGAGGGCGGCGAGAAGGCCGACGACGACGGCGAAGAGCGTGGCGCCTTCGATCATCGCGGCGGTCACGATCATGGCGGTGTTGATCTGGCCGGCCGCCTCGGGCTGGCGAGCCATCGCCTCGGTGGCGCTGCCGCCGACGCGGCCGATGCCCAGGCCGCAACCGATGACCGCGAGACCGGCACCGATGGCGCCGCCCATCTTGGCGAGACCCGAAGCGGAAGAGGCCGCTGCTGCCGCGCCGCCCTCCTCAGCGAAGGCCGCGGGAGCGAACATGAGGCAGAAGCCGACGACGACGAGGGCGAGGACGATCTGGGCGTTCCGCTTGCGGTTCATGACGTTTCCTTCTCCTTGAGTGTTTTCTGTCGTGGTTTGCAAACTTGGGTGAGGACGGTTGGGTGTCGGTGGATCAATGCGCCGAGGCTCGCGCCGGCGCGCCGCCGTGCTCCTCGTCGTGTTCGTGCTCGTCGTGGTGCACGTTGACCGACATGCCGATGAAGAGCGCGGTCAGGAAGGCGAAGATGAAAGCCTGCAGAAAAGCGACGAAGACCTCTAGCAGGCTGATCGCCACCGAGCCCACGACGATGATCGCCGCGATGCCGAGCCCGGCGCCGGTGCCGAGCGCCTTTACCGCCGCGAAGATCAGGCCGAGCAGCACTCCCAGCAGGATGTGGCCGGCGATCATGTTGGCGAACAGTCGGACGGCGAGGGCGAAGGCCTTGGCGACCAACCCGATGAGCTCCACCGGGATGAGCAGCGGCGCGAGCCAGAGCGGGCCGGGGCAGAAGTGCTTGATGTAGCTCATGCCGCCATAGCGCAGGCCGTTCACCACCATCATCACCAGCGTCATGACCGCCAGCGTTCCGGTGACCCAGATGTTGCCGGTGGCGGTGCCGCCCAGGTGGGTGCCGAGAAGAGCGGAGACGGGCGCGATCGGCAGGAGGCCCAGGATGTTGACCGTGAGAACGAAGAAGAAAGCGCTCCAGACGTAGCGGATGAAGCGATCGGTGTGAACGCCCAGGACCGGCTCGGCGATCTCCTTGCGCAGATACTCGCAGACCGTCTCGAAGAAGTTCGCGAAACCCGTGGGGACCAGACGGCCGACCGCGTCGTTGCCGGCGCGGCGTCGGACCAGGATCGGCACCAGGAGGGTCAGAAGGAAGCCGGCGACGATCATCATCACGATCTGGTCGGAGAGCACGGTGACGACACCCTTGGGGGTGAGCACGCCGAGGTCGGCGGGGATCTCCTTCAGAGGGTGCTGAATTACGTGGCTCAGGGGATTCTCAGGCGCCATCATCCGGCTTCTCTCCGATCTTCAGGCCTGCAGTCTCAGGTCTTCACCGCTCGCAAGCGGCCCAGCAACCACCAGGTTTCCACCGCCAGCAGCGCGACGTAGCTCGTCGCCAGCGCCAAGAGAAGCGTCCTGCGATCCCATTGCCCACTCGTCACCGCGGCGAGTCCTGCCGCGAGACCGACCAGCAGGCGCCAGAGACTCGCCTTGCCGATGGCGGCTATGGCCGCTCCCGGCGACCGGTCCGTCGGCGTCGCGGCGCGGGAGGCGATCTCCTGCGCGAGCGGCACGGCACCGGCGAGACTGCCAGCGAAACTGGCCAGGCACCCCGCCCAGATTCCCCCCATCGCCTCCAGTCCGATTCGCCGAGCCATCACCTGGCCGACAACGACGAGCATCAGACTGGCCACCGCTCCGACTCCCGCGAAGCCGAGCCAGATCTCGAAACGTCGGGCTCCGTTCACGGCTCCGGGTGCTCCTTCTGCCGCGCCCGATCGAGATCCCGAGCCTCGCGAGAAGCCCGCAACGAAGTCTTGATCAGGTTGTAGAACCCGCCGATCAGGCCGAGGAGGGCTCCGATGAGGAGGCCTTTCGGCTGCCAACCGTAGTGGCGGTCGAGCAGGTATCCGAAGAGCGCGAACCCGCCGACTGCCGCGGCAAGCTCGAGTCCCACGCCGCCGATGCGCATCCAGGGTTCCCGGTCCCGCGGCTCCGGCAGTTCGCTGCGCCTGCGCGGATCCTTGCCTTCTTCGGCCATGAGCCTTGGGAGCCCTGAGATCGATGAGCCCGAAAGCGAGCCCGAGATTGCTGGGGTCCAACCCGGTGTGCTGCCGTCGCGCACTCCTGCCGCGACACGCGAAAGTCTAACAAACGCCCGCGCCCCGGGGCAAGGCGGCGCAGGCGAACTGCTGCCGGGCTGCCGGCGCTCGTCGGTCAGATTGCGCTTGGCTGTCCTGCGAGGCCGAAGAGGACGCGAACCGACGGGCGGAAGAGCACGATCAGCGTGAAGACCCCGAGCACGGTTCCGAGCGGGGTAAAGGTGCAGGAGATCGCCGCCACGACGACGCAGAAGGTGTGGCGGCGCCGCTCGGCGAGGAAGCGGGCGGCGAGAAAGAGCGCCAGGGCGTAGGCGACTGCGAAGACCAGGAAGAGCCCACCCATGCCGGCGAGGAAGCAGCCGGCAAAAAGAGGAGCGAAGCGTTCGCCGGGCTCCGCGCCCGGCCCGCTCATCATGGCGAGGCCCATGCCGACGTAGGCCAGCGGGAAGAGCGCGAAGAGGGCGCAGAGCCCGGCGAGCACGTAGTGGAAAACGGAAAGGAGGTGGAGCTGTTCGTCGTCCTGGTTCATCTTGCCCTCCGGCTACCCGCTGGTGTTCTCGCCGCCAGGCCGCCGTCTGCTTCGCCGATCGGTGCCGGGCGACTCGTTCGCCCAGCGCATTCTGCTGCACGGGGAGCCTGCTTGGCGATAGGCTTGTCGGGAATCGCCGGCCGCAAAGCGAGCTGCGGAAAGACTGGGGACACTTCGTGCGCGACGAACTGCTGACCGACCTTGAACAACGCCTCGCCGCCTCGGCCGCCGGGGGCGGCGCGGAGCGAGTCGAACGCCAGCACCGGGATGGCAAGCTTACGGCCCGCGAGCGCGTGGAGCTGCTGCTCGACGCCGGCTCGTTCGTGGAGATCGACGCGCTGGTGACGCACCGCTGCCGCGATTTCGGAATGCAGGAGCAGCAGATCCCCGGCGACGGCGTGGTCTGCGGCTACGGCACGATCGACGGCCGGCTGGTTTACCTCTTCGCCCAGGATTTCACGGTCTTCGGCGGCTCGCTCTCGGAGACCAACGCGGCCAAGATCTGCAAGATCATGGACCTTGCGGTGGAGAACGGCGCCCCGGTCATCGGGCTCAACGACTCCGGCGGCGCACGCATCCAGGAGGGGGTCGTCTCCCTCGGCGGCTACGCCGACATCTTTCTGCGCAATACGCTCGCCTCGGGAGTCGTGCCGCAGATCTCGGCGATCATGGGCCCTTGTGCCGGAGGGGCGGTCTACTCGCCGGCGATCACCGACTTCATCCTCATGGTCGAAGGCACGAGCTACATGTTCGTGACCGGGCCGGACGTGATCCGCACCGTCACCCACGAAGAGGTCACGAAGGAGGACCTCGGCGGCGCCGCGACGCATGCCGGCAAGAGCGGCGTCTCCCACTTCACCTTCGGCAACGACGCCGCATGCCTCATGGGAATCCGCGAGCTGTTGTCCTTCCTTCCCTCGAACAACATCGACGACCCGCCGCCGGGCAGGAGCTCGGACGATCCCGACCGCGAGTCGGAGCTGCTCGACCGGCTGATCCCCGACGACCCGAACAAGCCCTACGACATGCACCGCCTGATCGCCGAAGTGGTCGACGACGGCAAGTTCTTCGAGGTGCATGCGGCCTATGCCCGCAACATCGTCGTCGGCTTCGCGCGTCTGGCGAACCAGAGCGTCGGCATCGTCGCCAATCAACCCAACTACCTGGCCGGCGTCCTCGACATCGATGCTTCGCTCAAGGGCGCCCGTTTCGTGCGCTTCTGCGACGCGTTCAACATCCCTCTCGTCACCTTCGAGGACGTCCCGGGTTTTCTGCCCGGTACCCAGCAGGAGTACGGCGGGATCATCAAGCACGGCGCCAAGCTCCTCTATGCCTTCGCCGAGGCGACCGTGCCCAAGCTGACCGTGATCACCCGCAAGGCTTATGGCGGCGCTTACTGCGTGATGGCGTCCAAGCATCTGCGGACGGACGTCAATCTCGCCTACCCGTCGGCCGAGATCGCCGTGATGGGGCCCGAAGGAGCCGTCAACATCCTGTTCAAACGCGAGCTCGAGAAGGCCGGCGCAGGTGCCGTCGAGGCGCGCGCCGAGAAGGTCGCGCACTACCGGGAGAAGTTCTCCAACCCCTACGTTGCTGCCCAGCACGGCTTCGTCGATGCGGTCATCGAGCCGCGCAAGACGCGGCCGGCGCTCGTCCGCGCCCTCCGGCAGCTGCGCAGCAAGCGGCAGGCCGTGCCGGCCAAGAAGCACGGAAATTTGCCGCTCTAGTGCCGCGCTGAAGCCGCATTCGCTTGACAGTTACGCCCCCCTGCGGCAAGCTGCACGGGCCTGTCATTCAACAATCGGAGTTGAGGAGAAGCTGTTATGCGTGAAAAAGATCGCGACCTCCGGCGCCGCCGTCAGCGCCGCCTCGAGCGGCTGAGACAACGCAATCAGGAAGAGGTCGCCAAGCGCAAGACGGTGCGGACCGAAGGGTCGAAGCGGACCCTGAAGGCGGCCGACAAGGAGGTCGACGCCTCCGCCGCAGCGGGCGACAAGAAGGCGGCGAAGAAGCCCGCGGCGAAGAAGCCCGCCTCCGAGGGCGCCGACGCAGCCGGCTCGGCTGGATCCGAGGCGGCCGAGAAGAAGGCTCGCAAGGCTCCGGCCAAGAAGGCTGGCAAGAAGGGCGAGGAGTCCACCCAGGAGACCCTCCTGCCGGAGCCGGAAGACAGCTGAGCACGGCACCTCGATGCGCATCGCGATCGGTGCCGATCACGCCGGCTTCATCCTGAAGGACCAGTTGAAGGCCCGGCTCGCCGAGGCCGGGCACGAGCTTGCCGATTTCGGCCCTCAATCCGCCGATTCGGTGGACTATCCGGACTACGCCGCGCAGGTTGCCCGGGCGGTCGCGTCAGGGGATGCGGAACGCGGCGTCCTGGTGTGTGGCTCGGGTATCGGAATGGCGATCGGCGCCAACCGGGTGCGCGGGGTCCGCGCCGCGGCCTGCATCGACCTCTACTCCGCCGAGCTCTGCCGTAAGCACAACGACGCCAACGTTCTCACTCTGGGCAGCCGCATCGTCGCGCTCCCGCTGGCGGAAGCGATTCTCCAGTGCTTCCTCGCCACCCCATTCGAAGGCGGCCGCCATGCGCGCCGCGTCGCCAAGCTGGACGGAGAGCCCGTATGATCGCCCGCCCCCTCGTCGAAGTGGACCCCATGATCGCGCAGGAGATCGCCGCGGAGGAGCGCCGGCAGAACGAAGGTCTCGAGCTCATCGCATCCGAGAACTTCACCAGCCGCGCGGTGATGGAGGCAGCGGGCAGCGTCCTCACCAACAAGTACGCCGAGGGATACCCCGGCCGGCGCTACTACGGCGGTTGCGAAGTGGTGGATCGGGTCGAGAGCCTCGCGATCGATCGCCTGAAGCAGCTCTTCGGCGCCGAGCACGCCAACGTCCAGCCACACTCCGGCACCTCGGCGAACACCGCCGTGTATTTCGCGATGCTTCGCCCGGGCGACACGCTCATGGGCATGGACCTCTCCTGCGGCGGGCATCTGACCCATGGTCATCGTCTGTCGTATTCGGGGCGCGATTTCAACGTCGTCGCCTACGGCGTCGACCGCGAGACGGAACGGATCGACTTCGACGAGGTCGAGCGGCTTGCCCTCGAGCACCGCCCCAAGCTCATCGTCTGCGGTGCTTCTGCCTACAGCCGGACGATCGACTTCGCCCGTTTTCGCTCGATCGCCGATCGTGCCGGTTCTCTGCTCATGGCCGACATCGCGCATATCGCGGGCCTGGTCGCCGCCGGTCTCCACCCTTCTCCGGTGCCGCACTGTCATTTCGTCACCTCGACGACCCACAAGACCCTGCGTGGCCCGCGCGGCGGGGTCATCCTGTGCAAGGGTGAGTTCGCCAAGGAGATCGACCGAGCTGTCTTCCCCGGCCTGCAGGGTGGACCGCTGATGCACATCATCGCCGCCAAGGCGGTGGCCTTTGGCGAAGCCCTTTCGCCTGGTTTTCGCGCCTACCAGAGCGGCATCGTCGCGAATACGGCCGCTCTCGCGGCGGCACTCGCGAAGGAGGGGTTCCGCATCGTCTCGGGCGGCACCGACAATCATCTCTTCCTGATGGACGTGACCGGTCGCGGCCTGACCGGCAAGTCCGCCGAGCTGGCGCTCGACGCGGCGGCGATCACGGTCAACAAGAACACGATTCCGTTCGACACCCAGTCGCCGATGGTGGCGTCGGGAATCCGGGTCGGCACCGCCGCCGTTACCACGCGAGGTATGGGCGCCGCCGAGATGGGCGAGATCGCCCGGCTGATCTCCGAGACCCTGGCAGCGCCGGCGAGCGCTGAAGTGCAAGCGGCAGTGCGGGAACGCGTGCGCCAGCTTTGCAGCCGCTTCCCGCTCTACGAAGCCCGGCATGCCGCTGCCGCCGGTTGAAGGCGCCGCTGTGGCTCCAGCGGGTTGGACCCCCGACTCCTGGAGGCGATACCCGGCCGAGCAGCAGCCGGTGTACGCCGACTCCGCGGCGGTCGCCGACGTGGTGCGGCAACTGGCCGAGCTGCCGCCGCTCGTCACTTCCTGGGAGGTCGAGTCGCTGAAGGGACAGCTCGCGGCGGCGGCCGAGGGTCGCGCGTTTCTCCTCCAGGGCGGAGACTGCGCCGAGAGTTTCGAGGACTGCACCTCGGCGGTGATCGCCAACAAGCTGAAGGTCCTTCTCCAGATGAGCCTAGTGCTGGTGCACGGCTCGCAGCAGCCGGTCATCCGCGTCGGGAGGTTCGCCGGGCAGTACGCCAAGCCGCGCTCGGCCGATCTCGAAGAGCAGGCCGGAATCGCCCTGCCGGCCTATCGCGGCGATCTGATCAACCGGACGCCCTTCACCGCCGGCGATCGCGCGTTCGACCCGCAGCTCCTGCTGCGCGGATACGAGCGGGCCGCGTTGACGCTCAACTTCATCCGCGCACTGGTCGACGGCGGCTTCGCCGACCTCCATCACCCCGAGTACTGGGATCTCGACTTCGTCCAGCATTCGCCCCTGGCCGAGGACTATCGCCGGATCGTCGCCGGCATCGGCGACTCGCTGCGCTTCATGGAGACGCTCGCGGGCCGCCAGGTCGGCGAGATGAACCGGGTCGATTTCTTCACCAGCCACGAGGGGCTCCATCTCCTCTACGAGCAGGCGCAGACCCGGCGCGTTCCGCACCGTGATGGCTGGTACAACCTGTCGACTCACTTCCCCTGGATCGGCATGCGAACGGCCAAACTGGGTGGCGCGCACGTCGAGTACTTTCGCGGAATCGCCAACCCGATCGCGGTGAAGATCGGACCGGCGACGACGCCGGAGGCCCTGCTCGAGCTCGTCGGCGTGCTTTCGCCGCACGACGAGCCGGGACGGCTGACGCTGATCCACCGTTTCGGCGCGCGCGGAATCGCGGAACATCTGCCGCCTCTTATCGAGGCGATCGGGCGTGCCGGACGTCGCGTCCTCTGGTCGTGCGACCCGATGCACGGTAACACCGAGACCACGCCGCAGGGCCGCAAGACCCGGCGCTTCGAGCACATTCTCGAAGAGCTCGAGCAGGCGTTCGCGATTCATCGCCGTATCGGGAGCGTCCTCGGAGGCGTGCACCTCGAGCTCACCGGGGAAGACGTCACGGAGTGCATTGGCGGCGCGCGCGGTCTCGCCGCGGCGGAGCTCGAGCGCGCCTACCGGTCGCAGGTCGATCCGCGCCTCAACTGCGAGCAGGCGCTGGAGATGGTCCTGCGCATCGCGCGCCGGCTGGGTCGGCCCGCCTAGCCCGCAGACGGCGGAGCGTTCGTCGCGTTGGTGCCCGCGCTCGTGAGCGGCAGGCGAATCGTCACCCGCGTGCCTTCTCCCATCCGGCTTTCCAGCTTCACGGTGCCGCCGCTCTGTTCGATGATCCCATGCACCGATGCGAGCCCGAGGCCGCTTCCCTGGCCGAACGGTTTGGTGGTGAAGAAGGGCTCGAGCGCATGCGAGAGCACTTCGGAAGTCATGCCACGCCCGTCGTCGGTCACCGAAAGCTCGACCTGGCGCGGGGTGCCTTCGGAGCGGGCGTCGGCGGGAGCGAGTGAGATCCGAACGTAGCCGCCGCGATCGAGGGCTTCGCGCGCGTTGGTCGCCAGCGCGAGCAACGCGCGCTCGACCTGCACCCGATCCGCGAGCACCGGCGCGCTCTCGACCCGGCAAGCGAGCTCGAGACGGACGGAGGGGCCGAGGAGCTTTCGCAGCTTCGGCGCCAGCGCCTCGAGAGCCTCCCGGAGGTCGAAGGCGCGGAGCATCAGCGGATGGCGCTGACCTACCGCCAGCAGGTCGCGAGTCAGCTCCGCAGCGACACGCGCAGCCTCCTGGATCGCCCGCACCGGCGCGGCGAGGTCCGGGCGCGAGGACGTAGCGTCGGCGAGGCTCTCGGCGTAGCCGACGATGACGGCGAGCTGGTTGTTGAAGTCGTGCGCAACGCCGCCCGCGAGTCGACCGACCGATTCGAGCCGCTCGGCGTTGCGGAGCCGCTCGCGCTCCCGCTCGAGATCTTCGAGCAGCGCGAGATGACGCCGCTCGGCGAGGGCTTGTCTCCACCAGGCGGCGAACAACACGGCGGCCATCGTCGCGAGCGCCACCGCTTCGCGCGGATGCTGTGACCGCGCGCCGAGAAGACTCGCGCCCGAGAGCGCGAAGTGGACGACGGGAACGATGATCGCGAAGGTGAGCAGCGGGCTGGCGTACAAGACCTCCCGCCGAGCGGCGGGAGGCTCCGCCGGGGATGGCGGGCGATGGAGCCCCGCGGCGAGTCCCATGGCGATGAAGATGCCGTACCAGAGGAAGTCGGTCGCGGTCCCGGAGGTGTAGGCGGAGTAGCCGAGACGGCGGAGCAGATCGAGCAGATCCCCGAGCCCGAGAAGCAGCGTCGAGAGCAGGAAGAGGGCGTAGGGGACGTGCCAGCGCGACCCCTTGGCGCCGCGAAGCTGCACCGCCGCGCGGGCGATGAGCGGAACGTCGAGCGCGAGGAAGAGATAGAACGCCGGTGCGCGGCTGTCGAAGTCCGCTCGGTCGACGAGAAAGGGAACGAGGTCGAAATATGCCGTCATGCCGAGGCCGAAGATCGCGGTGCCGGCGACGACGAGGCTGGTCTCGGCCGAACGGTCGGCCGTACCGTGGCGTTCGTGCGGGGCTCGCGTCGTGGCCAGAATCAGACAGAGATAGCAGGCGGCGCTCAGGCCGTCGTAGAGCAGGGTAAGGAGGGGCGCGCGGGAGGACCACGCCGGCAGCAGCGAGAGCAGAACGGTGAGAAGCCAGGCGAGGAAGCCGAGTGAGATGAGTCCCCAGAAGGATCGCTCCGGAGGTTCTGCAGCACGTCGGGCTCGGACGGCGGTGGCGAGAACGACCCAGGCGATCAGGGGAACGAAGAGGGGGCCCTCGCTCCAGGCGGCGAGCCGTGCTGCGGGGACGATCGGCAGCAGGTAGAGGGCGGTCGTCAGAGCGACCGCGCCGAGACCCACGAACGACACCGGATCGCCGAGCAGCTCGCGGACCGCCTCGACGGGAGAACGATGCTGCCTGGGCGCGGGTTCTGCCGGCTCGCTCAAGGTCTCACCCTCGGCCCATCTTCGCAGAGTCTCGCCGGTAGGGCGCCGCGGCTCTCCTAGGGGGCGATCCAGCCCGCACGGGCGGTCAGCAGGTGCCGAATCTCTCCGATGAGAAAGATCGAGCCGCAAGCGACCACCAAGTCGTTTTCGCCGGCGAGCGCAGCCGCGAGAGCCGGTTCGATTGCGGGCTCGAGCACGGCATCCCGGCCTGCCGGCAGCAGGGCGGCGAGCGCTGCCGGATCGGCCGCGCGCGGCGAGACGGGTCGGGTGAGGACGATTCTCCGGGAACGGACGGCGAGCGCCGGCAACATTCCGCCCAACTCCTTGTCTGCCAAGGCGCCGAAGAGCAGCGTGAACGGTCTTCCCAGCTCATCGAGGAAGGCGCAGAGCGCTTCGCAACCGGCCGGATTGTGCGCCGCATCGAGGAGGACCGCTGCGGCCGGACCGCGAGCCCGGAGGCGCTCGAGCCGGCCGGG
Organism: Acidobacteriota bacterium; assembly: GCA_052035735.1. Lineage (GTDB taxonomy): Bacteria > Acidobacteriota > Thermoanaerobaculia > Multivoradales > JAGPDF01 > JAGPDF01. The sequence continues at coordinate 55,608 of JBPOHI010000024.1, read as the reverse complement.
CCACCGGCAGGCCGCGACGCCGGCGACGATGGCCGATGGCGCGAGTGGAGCGAGCGTCGCCGCCGGGAACCGTTCGGCGGCGACGACCGCGGTCGCGACGTTCCAAGCCTGGTGCCGCCCGGCGAGGGCGGTCTCGAGGTCATAGGTTTGCTGCCGTGTCTCCAGGCTGAGTCGCAGGCCTTCGAGGCCCCTGAACTGCACCTCGAGCGAGCGGACCTCCTCGTCGACCGCAGTCACGGGAGCACCGCACCGCCGGGCCTCGGCGCGCAACGCCTGCGCGGCTTCGCCGGGCTGCGGGGCGAACACCGCCGGAGCGCCAGATCGCAGGACCCCGGCCTTCTCGCGCGCGATCGCGTCGAGTGTGTTGCCGAGAAACTCCTGATGATCGAAGGCGACCGGGGCGATGACGGCGAGTCGAGCGTCCGCAAGATTGGTCGCGTCGAGTCTTCCGCCCATGCCGACTTCGAGCACGGCGAGGCCGGCATCGCGACGCGTGAAATGCAGGAACGCCGCCAGCGTCATGGCTTCGAAATAGGTCGGGCTCGAGTGGCCGAGGCGCGTGGCGGCGTCGAGAACCTCGCGCAGCAGCGCGGCGAGCTCCGCTTCCGGAATCGGGCTGCCGGCGAGACGGATGCGCTCCTCCGGGAACTCGAGGTGCGGCGAGGTGTAAAGACCGGTCGCCAGGCCGCTGCGGGTGGCGATCGAGGCGAGAAGAGAAGCGACGGAGCCTTTGCCGTTGGTGCCGGCGACGATGACCGCCGGGATCGCTCTCTCCGGTGAGCCGAGTGCTCCCGCCAGGCCTCGCAGATGCTCGAGCCCGAGCCGGATGCCGAAGCGCTCCAGCCCGGCGAGGAGTTCGTGCGCCGAGCTCATGTGGGGACTCCGGCTGCGGCGGACTTGCGGTCAGGCGAGGTGACGCAGGCAGCGGGCCAGAGTCGGCTTGAGCTCGGTCCGGGGGACGACGAGATCGAGAAAGCCGTGCTCGAGCAGGAACTCGCTGCGCTGAAATCCTTCCGGGAGACTCTGCCGGATCGTCTGTTCGATGACCCGTGGACCAGCGAAGCCGATCAAGGCTCCGGGTTCGGCGATGTTCAGATCGCCCAGCATGGCGAAGGAGGCCGTGACCCCGCCGGTGGTGGGGTCGGTCAGCACGGAGATGAAGGGAACACCGGCCTCGCGCAAGCGCATCAGCGCCGCCGAGATCTTCGCCATCTGCATGAGCGAAAGGATGCCCTCCTGCATGCGCGCGCCGCCGGAAGCAGAGACGATGACCAGAGGGCGCTTGCGCTCGCGCGCGAACTCCGCGGCGCGAGTCAGCTTCTCGCCGACGACGGAGCCCATCGATCCGCCCATGAAGCGGTAGTCCATCACCGCGAGCACGATCGGAATCTCCTCGATCGAACCCGCGACGACGATCGCTGCGTCGGCGACTCCGAGTGCCTTCTGGTAGGCCTTGAGGCGATCCGCGTAACGCTTCGTGTCGGCGAATCCGAGAGGATCGGCGGGGACGACCTCATCGAAGAGCGACTTCGGCTGGGCCTCGTCGAGGAGCAGTGCGATGCGCGCCGGAGCGTCGATGCGGAAATGAAATCCGCATTTGGGACAGATCCGCAGGTTGCGCTCGAGCTCCTTCGAATAGACGATCTCGCGGCAACCGTCGCAGCGGAGCCACAGCCCTTCCGGAACCGTGCTGCGCTCCCGCGACTCACGGACCGCCTTCGGCTTCTTGTCTTTCTTGAACCAGGCCATTGTCGATCGAAGCCGCTAGAGGGCCCCGCCCGCTCCGAGCGCCGGCGCAGGAAACGACTGGGGCGCCGGTCGACGTTCCGATCGGCGCCCCAGGCGGATCCGTAGGTCGCGGACCCGAAAGCGGACAGGCGGGCTCAGATTTCGGCCGCGCCCTCTTCCTCCGCCTCGAGGTCGTTGGGAATTCCCAGGCGCAGACAGGCGGCGTCGTACATCTGGCGCGCGGCCTTCTTGGCGTTCTGCAACTGCGCCAGTTTCTCCTTCACCTTGGCGAGCTCGTCTTCGATCTGGCGATCGAGATCGGAGATCTCCTGCTTGGTGACGGTGAGGGTGTTTTCGTAGAACTTCCGCTGTTGGTCGTTCAGGCTCATTCGCTCTCCTTACAGCTTGAACGGAATCTTGAGTTGATACCACATCTTCACCCGCACGCCCGACTTGGTGGCGGGACTGAACACCGCAGATCGTGCTGCCGCCAGCGCCGCCTCGTTGATACCGACATTCTGCGACACGCCGCTGTCGATTCGCGTCTCAGCGACTCGGCCGGTCTCGTCGACCAGCAGCGACACGATGACCGTCCCTTCCACTTTCAGGCGTCGAGCCATCGCAGGATACTCTGGTTTGGTGAGGCTGACAAGAACTGGCGGCTTCACGCCGGCGCCTGGTCGGACGAGGTCGCCTTCCTTGACTTCCGGTGCCTGCGGCGCCGATGCGGGTGGAGCCTCGGCGGCTGGTTGCGGTGCGGCGGCGGCCGGCGGCGCTTCGACGACCGGCGTGGGGACCGGCGCCGGCGCGGGCTCGGGCGGCGCCTCCTGCTTGGGTGCCGGCGCGACAACCGCCGGAGGCGGCGCGGCGACGCTCGCGGGCGCCGCCGGCTTGGTGTTCAACTTCTCGAGCTCGGCCTTGCGTCGCGCAAGCTCGTCCTCGTACTTTTTCTTGAGCTCTTCTTCGCGACGCTTGACCTCGTCGCTCACCATCTGGTCGACGGTCGGGCTGGCGCCCGGCGCGGCCACCGCAGGCGCCGCCGTCGGCGAACCCGACGGCTCGGTCGCCGGCCCTTCGGCCGCGGCGATCGCGCCAGCCGGTTCGCTCGCGGGTGTCGGCGCACTCTCGGTGGCAGCAGGAGCGGGCGATGCCGGCGGCGCCTGGGCCGGTCCGCGCCCCAGAAGCAGGTAGGCGATCAGGCCGGCCGCGGCCACGCCGCCGATGGCCATCCACAGGACCTTGCTGCTGCGGCCGCCGTCGGCGTCTTCGATTTTCGAGACACCGGTCGGTACGACGACGGCGACCTCGGGCTGACGGCTCGGCACGGCGGCGGAAGGCGCGCTTGCCGCGCTGCGGGCCGGCGCCGGGATGGCAGACGAAAGCGCCGTAGCGGCGGTTGCCGATTCGCCCTGAGCCTCGGCCGCGAAGAGCTGGTGCAGATAGGTGCCGAGATCGGACTGCGAGGGCGCCGGCTTGAGCGAGGCCAGGATGCCATCGATCTCTCGCTGCATCTCGCCCGCGGTGAGGAAGCGGTCGTCAGGATCGCGCGCCAGCGCCTTGAGGACGAGGGCGTTGACTTCGAGCGGCAGCCGGGGATCGAGGTCCCGCGGCGCCTGGATGCGGCCCTCGCGGACGGCGTCCAGGACCGACATCTCACTCTCGCCGGAGAAAAGCCGACGGCCGGTGAGCATCTCGAACAGCAGCGAGCCGAGCGAGAAGATATCGGAGCGGGCGTCCACCGGGCGGCCCCAGGCCTGCTCGGGTGACATGTACTGGAGCTTTCCCTTGAGCGCACCCATCTGTGTCTTGGAGGCCTTGGTGACCGCCTTGACGATGCCGAAATCGCACAGCTTGATGTCACCTTCGTAGCTGATCAGCACGTTCTGGGGCGAGACGTCGCGGTGCACGAGGCCGAGCGGGCGTCCCTCGAAGTCCTTCTGCCGATGGGCATGGTCGAGCGCCGATGCGAGCCGCGATCCGACGAGCAGCGCGAGGGCGAGCGGCAGCGGCCGGCTGGCGGCGCGCGCGCTGTTCAGAATCGAACGCAGGTCCTTGCCATCCACGAACTCCATCGCGATGAAGTAGTCCTCGCCGATCTTGCCGAGGTCGTAGATGTGGATGATGTTGTTGTGGTTCAGCTGCGCGGCGAGCTTCGCCTCGTCGATGAACATGGTGACGAAGTCGGAGCTGTCGGTGAGATGGGGCAGGATTTTCTTGATGGCGACGGTCTTCTGGAAGCCCTCGACGCCCTTCATGCGCGCCTTCCAGACTTCCGCCATGCCGCCCACCGCGATGCGCTCGAGCAGCGTGTACTGCCCGAACTCGCTCGAAGGCGCCTGCAGGAAGGAGGGCTGCATCGGGATCTTCTGAGTGGCGAAGGTCTCCTTCGGCGCGGCCGGGCGCGCGGCGGTGCTCTCTTTGCTGCGCGGCTTGGCGAGCTGGTCGAGCTGCGCGAGATCGATCTCGCGGCTCGGTCTGCGCGCGGCAGCGGTCGAGTCCGGGATCTTCGCCGCGGGAGCGACTACCGCGGGCGGGGCTGGCGCGGGCGGAGCCGCTACCGCTGGCGGCGGCTCGACGCGAGGCTCCGCCGCCAGGGCGGCGATCGGGATCGCCGCGGTGGCGGCGGAAACCGCCATCGGCGCAGGAGTCGCCGGCATTGCGGGAGCCAGAGGCGCAAGGGGCTCCGCCGGTGTCGCGGGAGCCGTCGGCGGCACCTCCGGTGCGGCCACGGCCGGAGCCGCGGGAGCCAATCGAGCCGCGGCGGCCACGGGCGCCGCGGGAACGGCGGGAACCGCGGGAGTCGCGGGAGTCGCAGACACGGCCGAGGCGGCGTGCGCGCTCGCCGCGGCAGGCGCTGCCGGCCTCGACTTCTTTGGCATGTCGAGCCCGGACAGGGTAGCCGTGAGCATGTCTTCGATCGCGGTCGATGCCTTTTTCGGCGCTGGTGCCGCGCTGCGCTCCTCTTTGATCATTCCCGACAGCGTGCGCTCCAGACGCTGCTCCACTTCGAGCGACCGGCCGCTCGCGGCAGCAGGTGGGGCCGCGGCCGCGCGGGCTGGAGCCGTCGGCGCGGGCTTCGCCGGCGCCGCGACTTCGTTCTCCACTTCGGCCAGCAGATCGCCGAAGAGCTCGTGCGAGGTCAGGCGCTTCTGGTCCGCTTCGGCTTCGTTCTTGCGCGGTGGGCGCGCGCTCGAAACGACGCGCCGTGCCAGCTGTCGCAGGTCCTTCTCGCTGAACGGCTTGATCAGCGACTCGTCGGCGTCGAGTGGACCGAGGTCCTTGCCGACGACTTCGGGCAGGAGGGCGATCGATCCGGGTCCGCCGTGAGCGCGCGAGAGGCTGCGCAGCATCTCCGGCGCTCCGGGAAGCTCGGCGTTGATCAGGACGAGCTGAGGCGCCCGATCGGCGACCGCTGCCACCGCCGCTTCGCAGCTGGCGACGACTTCGACCTGCCAGCCGTCCGACCCGAGGCCGTCGCGCACACGTTCAGCGTGGCGACCTTCCGATTCAACGACGAGGATCAACGACATCGGAACTCCCTCAAGAGGCGTTGCGAGAGTTCTAACACTCTGACTCCGACGAGTCAATCAGACTTCCGGCGCGATCCGCTGATTCCTGAGGGGTTTAGCGTAGGATTCCCGCGGCCTCGCGGCACATGCTCATCCTCGGACTCGACCCTGGCAGCCTCCATACCGGCTACGGACTCATCGACTGTTCTGCCGGCAAGGCGCGCTCGGTGTGCGCTGGCCGATGGTCGGCGCCGGCGAAATGGGACGTCGCCGACCGCCTGAAGTTGCTGGCTGCCGGTCTCGACGAGCTCCTGGCGAGCCGCCGGCCGGATTTTGCCGCCATGGAGAAGCCTTTTCACGGTGTCAACTCCCGCTCGCTGATCGTGCTCGCCGAAGCGCGCGGCGCGCTGCTCGTGACGCTTGCCCGGTCGGACGTGCGCATCGAGGAGTACTCGCCCGCCGAGGTCAAGAGCGCCGTCACCGGCAACGGACGAGCCGAGAAAGAGCAGGTAGCGCGGATGGTCCGGCTGCTTCTTGCCATGGACGCGAGAGCCGTTCCGAGCGACGCGACGGATGCCCTGGCGGTCGCTCTCTGTTCCTCGCAACGGCAGGGTCTGCGCCGCCTCACGGCGCTGGCGGAGTTGCCTAAGTAGTTTTCGGTCAAACGCTTAGCCCCTCGCGCCGCGCTTGACCCGGTTTTTTTCGCTGTGCTACGCTTGCCGACTCGAAGAACAATGAGCCGGACCAGCTGACGCACTGACGGGGGATCGTGGCCTTTCAAGGATCGCTTCGCGAGTTGCCATTGCCCGACATCATTCAATTGGTGGCGGTGTCGGGCAAGACCGGGGTCTTCACGCTGAAGAACGGCGCCGAAGCCGGCAAGATCTTCTTGCGCAAGGGACAGATCATCCACGCTGCGGTAAGCACCCTGGTCGGCGAGCACGCGGTCTACGAGCTCGCCCGCTGGCAGCAGGGCGAGTTCGTCTTCACCCCCGGCACCGAGTCCGATGTCGAGTCGATCGACAAGTCGAACACCAACCTCCTCATGGAGGCGGCGCGCCAGATCGACGAATGGAAGATCCTCTCGAAGAAAATCGGTTCGACCCGCATGGTCCCGGTCTTCGCCGCGCAGGAAGGTCTGAGCTCGGTGTCGTTCTCCCCCAACGAGTGGGCGGTGGTTTCCAAGGTGGACGAACGCCGCAACATCGACGAGATCGCCGCAGGACTCGGGCACGGAGCCTTCGAGGTCTGCAAAGTGATCTACGGGCTGCTCACCTCGGGAGTCCTGGCGCTGCGTGAGGACCTGCGGCGTCTGCCGCTCGACCGCCTGCAGCGCATGGGGGCCGACGAGCAGCATCGGGTCGCCGAGCAGATTTACCGTTTTGGCCAGCAGTTGATGACCGGACAGGAGCGCGGTGGCCAGCTCGATGGCGCGCTGCGGCTCTACCGCGCCGAGATGGAATCGGGGCGCGGCGCGGACGCCGTCCTCGATCTGGTGCGAGCCTGCGAGAAGGTGGTCTCGGCGCAACTGGGACCGAACCAGGCGAAGACCTTCCTCGACCGGGTCGGGCAGTTCCTTCAGCCTGCCTGACCCCCTGCTCGCGGCGTGTTGCCGGGCACTCTCGATCGGAGGCCCGAGGCCGGACGAGAATTCCATGGCTCTGTAGGCTCTCTGCGGATTCTCGCGGAGGAGCAGTGCCGGCGGTTCGAGATAGGGTTAGAATCGATTCGAGAGCTGGTCTTCTCGATGATGGCGGTAATTATCGCGGTGGACACTTCGCCCGCGCAATCTGGAGGAACGATGCGAAAGACACTAGGGGTACTCATTCTGACCGCGTTGTGCGTTGGCGGCCTGCCGGCCTTTGCGCAGCAGGCCTCGGCTCCGACGGCCACCGGTGAGACGGGACTTTTCACGTTGGTGGATGGCTGGACGCTGCCGAAGGGCGAATGGTCGCTCGGCTTCTATTACAACAACTGGGACCGCCTCGTTGCGCCGGTTCCGGGTGGCGTTGCTCGCCCGCTCACCGATGATTGGGACTACGACTGGAACCGCCTGAGCGCGAGCGTCGGCTACGGCCTGACGGACCGCTTCGAGCTCTCGATCATGGTGCCGTACGAGGACTTCTCGGCCTCCGACAATCGCCATCTCGGCTACGTCAACGGCAGCCGCTTCACCAACAAGATCGACGGCAGCGGCATCGGCAACATCCACGTCGGCGCCAAGTACCAGCTGTTCGGTAATGCGGAGGAGGGCAAGGCCCTTTCGCTCAACGCTTTCGTCGATCTGCCGACGGGCGACGAGGACGAAGGCATCGTCACCGGCGACACCGGCTTCGGTGTCGGCGTCAACTGGGACTTCGCGCCCAACTGGCTGGCTCGGGTGGGCTATCGCGATCCCGGCGACGCCGACCATTTCGACGTGTCGGAAGAGCTTCAGGCCGGTCTCGGATACTCGGCCTCGATCAACGAGCGATTCGACTGGATCACCGAGCTCGCCGCGACCTTCTATCAGGGTGGCGACTCCAACGCCGACGATGCGTTCGACCTCACCAGCGGCGGTCGCTACTGGTTCGGCGAGAGCCACGCCTGGGCGGTGAACTTCGCGCTCCGCCTCGAGCTCAATCAGCTGTCGGATACCGACGAGCACTGCCCGGTTGGCGGTCTTGTCGGTCTGACCTTCTTCCCCCGCGCCAAGGGCCACGCGCAGATTCTGGCCGAACGACTCGCTGCCGAGAAGGCCGCCGAAGAAGCGCGCATTGCGGCAGAAGCCGCCGCCGCGAAGGCCGCCGAAGAAGCGCGCATCGCGGCAGAAGCCGCCGCCGCTGCGAAGGCCGCCGCCGAGAAGGCAGCTGCCGAGCAGGTGCCTGAGCCGGTTCCGTCGGCACCGGTCGAGACGCGTGAAGAGATCAACTTCGCGAGCTCGAGCGACCGGCTGTCGAACATCGCCAAGGCGAAGCTCGACGAGGTCGCGCTGCGCCTGAAGCAGAATCCGGCAGCGACCGCTCTGATCATCGGTCACGCGGATGGCCAGGGTGGCGAAGCCGCCAACCAGGCGCTCGGCATGCGGCGCGCCGAGGCGGCCAAGGGCTTCCTGGTGACCCGTCACCAGATCGACGGCAACCGGATCGCGGTCGAAAGCCGCGGCAGCTCCGAGCCCGTCGCCGGCAACGACACCGATGCCGGCCGCGAGCAGAACCGGCGCGCGGTCATCGTGGTGCGCCTGCCGTAAGCTCCCTGAGTCCGGCGCCGGGTGAGATCGCTCTCGCCCGCTGCCGAGACAGGAACCTGAGAACCCCGCGGAGGCGACTTCGCGGGGTTTTTCTTTCTCGGCGTCAGCTGGAGGTTTCGAGACTCTCGCGGGAGAGCGAAACGACCGCTCCCGCCCACCCGGCGATGGCGCCGAAGACCACCAACGCGACCAGCTCGGTGGCGCTGAGGAAGCTGGCCGCCAGCGCGCTGGCGACCAGGGAGCTGGCGACGCGCGGCGCGATGAGAAGGTGGACGCCGCCGAGCGCGCCGACGGCGATCAAGCCACCCAGGAGGCCCTGGAGAATGCCCTCGAAATAGAAGGGCCCGCGGATGTAGAACTCGGTGGCACCGACCAGCCGCATGACGGCGATCTCTTCGCGATACAGAAACGAGGTCAGGCGCACCACGCTGGCGATGGTGAAGACCGACGCACCGAGGAGGATCGCGGCGAGCGCCAGGCCGAGGCCGCGGATCAGGGCAAGCACGGTCTCGACCTGACGGATCCAGTCCTGGTCCGCGTCCACCATGGCTACCCCTGGCCGCCCCCGCAGGTCTTCGACCCAGGCGGAGAAGCTGGCCGCCGCGTCCGCCGGTACGGGCCTCAGAACCGCCTCGAAAGAGAACGGCAGGGCGCCTTCGCCGCGCTCCGCGACGAGCTCGGCGAGACTCGGAAAGGCGCGTTCGAAACGCGCTCGCGCGACCTCGGGGGTGATCTCGGTGAGCGTCTCCGTGAAGCGTCCCTGCTCGAGAACCGCGCGCACTGCCGCGCGTACCGAAGGATCGGCGCCGGGTACGAGATAGACCGCGAAGCGCGCCTCGGCACGCCACTCCTGCACGGTGCGGGCGAGGTTCTTGCTCACCAGGAGGACCATGCCGGAGAGGAAGAGGCTGACTGCGATGGTGAAAATCGCCAGGAGGCTGACGCGGAAGCTGCGCGCGAGCCCCACCGCGGCTTCGCGCACGAAATAGGCGAAAGCCTGGAAGACGTTCACGGTTCGTCCCCCGGCCCACTGTCCGCGATCGGCGTCGTCGTCGCGGCCGGCGCCGGCGAGCGGCGCGACGGCCGGTCGTCGATGAGACGCCCGTTCGCCAGAGTCAGGACGCGGTGGCCGACGCTTTCGATGAGCGAGCGATCGTGGGTAGCGAAGAGAACCGTGGTGCCACGCAGATGAATATCGAGGAACAGACGCACGATCTCCTGCGACAGGTCTTCGTCGAGGTTGCCGGTGGGCTCGTCGGCGATCAGGATCTCGGGCTCGTTGATCAGCGCTCGCGCGATCGCGACGCGTTGCTTCTCTCCTCCCGAGAGCTGACTGGGAAAGCTCGCCATGCGGTGCGAGAGCCCAACGCGGCGCAGCGCCTCGAAGGCGACCCGCTTCTGCCGGCTGTGGTCGAGTCCGAGAATGCGCGGCAGGAAGGCGACGTTCTCGAACACGGTCTTGCGCTCGATGAGCCGGAAGTCCTGGAACACCACGCCGATCGTGCGCCGGAGAAACGGGATCTTGCTGCGGGGGATGAGCGAGACGTTGCGGCCGTTGACCAGGATCTGCCCGGCGGTCGGCACGTCCTCGCGGAAGATGAGCTTGAGCAGCGTGGTCTTTCCGGCACCGCTGGCGCCGGTGATGAAGCAGAACTCGCCGCGCGCAATCTCGAGATGGATGCCGTCGAGCGCCGACTGCCCGGTGGGAAATCGGCGGGTGACGCCGAAGAACTGGATCATGTCCCCCACCCCGCCCGCGACCGATCCTGGGTCAGGAAACGCCAATCAGGTCGCAGGGCCCTTCTCCCCGGCAAGAGCCGTCCGGACGAGCTCCTGGATCCGCTGCGGATCGGCCCGCCCTCCCGAGCGTTTCATCACCTGCCCGACGAGGTAACCCAGGACCTGAGTCTTGCCGGCGAGAAACTGCGCAGCCTGGGAGGGGCTCTGCTCGAGAACCTCCCGCACCCAGATGAGGAGCTGAGAGTCGTCACGCACTTGCGCCAGGCCGAGGCGCTGAACGGCCTCGGCGGCGCTCTCGTCCGAAGTCCAGAGCGCGCGCAAGAGCTCGCGGGCTGCGCCGGAAGAGAGTGTCCCGGCATCGACGAGCAGCAGGATCTCAGCCAGGCGGTGCGGCGGGAGCGCGCTTCCGATCCCGACCTGACGCTCCTTGAGCTCGCGCGCGATGTCGTTGCGGACCCAGTTGGCGGCGGCCCGAACCTGGCCGGGAGCGGCCGCTACGACGGCCTCGAAGTAGTCGGCGAGGGCCTGCTGCGCGATCAGCTCGCGCGCGTCCGCGGCCGGGAGGCCCATCGCCTCGACCAGGCGGTCGCGACGCTTCCATGGCATCTCCGGAAGCCCGGCCGCGAGCTCTGCGAGGCGCGTGGGAGCGAGATCGATCGCGGGTAGATCGGGATCCGGGAAGTAACGATAGTCGTGCGCCGCCTCCTTGCCGCGCAGGCTGCGCGTGCGTCCCGAATCGGCGTCGAAGCTCCGCGTCTCCTGCTGGATGACTCCGCCGCCATCCAACACCTGCGCCTGGCGGAGGATCTCGTAGTCGACGGCGTGCGCAACGTGGCGGAAGGAGTTGAGGTTCTTCACCTCTACCTTGGTGCCGAGGCGCTCGTCGTCGGGCCGCTTGAGCGAGACATTGACGTCGCACCGCAGCGAGCCCTCTTCCATGTTGCCGTCGCTCGCGCCGGTGTACAGCAGGACCTGGTGCAGACTCCGCAGGTAGTCCTCGGCCTCGGCTGCGCTTCGCATCTCCGGTTCGGAGACGATCTCGACGAGTGGGACGCCGCAGCGATTGAAATCGACCAGACTCACGCCGTCGAGAGGCGCTCCTCCAGGCCACTCGTGGAGGAGCTTTCCGGCGTCCTCCTCGAGGTGCAGACGATGGATACGGATGGCGCGCCCGGAGTCGGCGAGCGGAAGCGAGCCGTGCCGGGCGAGAGGCCGGTCGAACTGGCTGATCTGGTAGCCCTTCGGCAGGTCGGCGTAGAAGTAGTTCTTGCGAGCGAAAACCGAGCTGGGAGCGATCTCGCAGCCGAGCGCGAGCGCCAGCGTGGCGGCGAGATCGACAGCCCGCCGGTTGAGGACCGGCAAGGTGCCGGGATAGCCGAGGCAGACCGGGCAGGTGAGGGTGTTGGGGTCGGCGCCGAAGCGGTTCTCGCACCGGCAGAAGATCTTGCTGCGGGTCTTCAGGTGGACATGCACCTCCAGCCCGATGACCGGCTCCCACGCTGCCATGCTGTCAGTGTATCGCAGCGTCCGCGACGGCTAGAATCCGCCGATGCCTCACGGAAACGGTTCACCAGGGGGCGCCACGGAGCTCGAGCGCGAGCTCCGCGAGGGGCGCGTCGGGTGGTGGAGTCGCTCGGCGTCAGCAGAGGTGCGCTTCCTCGGGCGCGGCGCCCCGGATGCTCCGGAGCCCGGTGTCGCCTGGTTGGCAGGAGCGCGGCCGCAGGCCCGGATGCGCCAGGTGCACGGCGCGACGGTGCTCACCGGAAGCGCCGGTGAATGCGGCGCAGGAGATGCCCTGGTGAGCCCGGAGCGCGGCCTTGCGCTCGCGGTGGTCACCGCCGATTGCGTGCCGGTCCTCCTCGCCGCGGAGCATCGCGTCGCCGCGATTCACGCTGGCTGGCGCGGATTCGTCGCCGGCGTCGTCCCGCGAGCCCTGGCGGAGCTCGGGGATGCGGCGGATGTCGTCGCCTGGATCGGTCCGGCGATCGGCGCTTGTTGCTACGAGGTAGGCGAGGAGGTGGCGGCGCCGGTCGTCGCACGCAGCTCCGAGGCGGTGCTCTCGCCGGGCAGGCGCGGACGCCCGCACGTCGATCTGCCCCTCGCTGTCGAGCTCGAGCTCCGTCGGCTCGGAGTGCGCGAGATCCTGCGTCTCGGAGTCTGCACCGCTTGCCACTCTGATCTGCTCGAAAGCTACCGCCGCGACGGCGCCGCGGCCGGACGCAACCGTAGCTTCATCTGGCTGCGCGACGGCGCCGGAACTCAGGTCGGCTGACTGGCGCTGCCGCGTCGCACCGGCTTTGCACGCGGAGGCCGGGCGAAGGCGCGAAGCTGACCGCAGGCCGCGCCGACGTCGTCGCCGCGGGTGCGACGCACCGTCGCCGTCAGGTTGCGCTCGATCAGGGTCTCCTGGAAGGCGGAGATCGCTGCGTCGTCCGGCCGGGCGAAGCGATCGCCGAGCACAGGATCGGCGTTGAACGGGATGAGATTCACCTTCACCGGCAGCTTCCGCAGCAGATGCGCCAGGGCGGTCGCGTCGGCGCGGCGATCGTTGAAACCAGCGAGGAGTATGTACTCGATGGTGATCCGCCGCCGCGCCTCGAGCGGGTAGCGGCGCAGTGCGTCTACCAACTCGGCGAGCGGATAGGTGCGGTTGATCGGCATGATCTCGCTGCGCCGGGCGTCGTCGGGAGCGTGCAACGAGATCGCCAGATTGGGCCGCCGTTCCCAGGTGCCGATGGCGTCGATGCCCGGCACCACGCCCGCCGTCGAGACCGTCATCCGCCGCCAGGAGATGCGCTCGGAAAGCAGGCGCAGGGCCGCGTGGACGGCGTCGAGATTGAGCAGGGGCTCGCCCATTCCCATGAAGACCAGGTTCAGACTCTCGGGCAGATCACGAAGCTTGCGCACCAGCAGCACCTGCCCAACGATCTCACCCGCCGTGAGATTGCGCCCCGCCCCCCAGTAGCCGGTGACGCAGAAGGCGCAGGCGAGCCCGCAGCCGGCCTGGCTGGAGATGCACAGTGTCCGGCGCGTGGTCTCGGGAATGTCGACGGTCTCGATGGAGGCGCCGTCGTGGAGGCGGAGGAGAAACTTGGTGGTGCCGTCGGCAGACTCCTGCTGTGTCGCGACGCCGGGCAGGCCGAGCGAGTAGCGCTCGGAGAGCGCGCGACGCAAAGCCAGGGAGAGATCGGTCATCGCGGAGAACTCCGTGATGCCGCGCAGGTAGATGGCGTCGTAGATCTGCTGGAGCTGGTAGGGCTTCGTGAGCAGGGACTCGAGGCGCGCGCCGAGCTCGATGCGGTCGAGACCGACCAGCGGGTCGGGAGCGGGAGGCGTGTCGTGGATCATCGTCGCGGAGCTACTTGCGGGCGCGGCTCTTGCGGGTCGGATCGATGCCCAGACCCCGCAGGAGGACGAGGTCGTCACTGTTGATACGAAAGGCCGGTTCGAGCGTGCGGATCTCCGGCTTCGCCGCTTCGCTGCTATCCACCCGCTCGTCGGCAGCCGCCGGCTGGCAGTCGAGGAAGAGCTGCAGGGTATAGCCCTCGCGGTGCATGCGTTGAAGCGTACGATGCACCTCCGCCGACTCCGAGATCGCCTCGAGCAGGGCGCGCTCCAGTTCGTGCATGAAGGTGCGTCGTCGTTCGTCCATTGCAGCTCGGTCCTCGTCGAAGCGGGTTGGATTATCGGGCGCTCTCGAAAGCGCTGTCAAACCGATGCTTGTGCTACTTTCCGGCGCGATGATCGCCACGGCGCTCGGGAGCTGGCTCGAGGAACTCGGTCTCGAGGTGCGCGCCGCAAGCGCCCTGGCTGGCGATGTCTCGCAGCGGCGCTACTTCCGTGTGGAGCTGGGCGATGGCGGGACGCGGATCGCCGCGCACTATCCGGAGAGCCTGCGCGCGACGATGACACGCTTCGTCGCGGCACAAGCGCTGCTCGCGAGTGCCGGCGTGCGGGTGCCGGAGATCTACCAGTGGAGCGCCCAACGGGGGTGGATGCTGGTCGAAGATCTGGGAGCTGCGACCCTCTTCGAGAGCGGAGAGCTTCCGCTGGAGAGGAGAAGCGGCTGCTTCGCCGCGGCGGTGGCAGCGGCCGAGAGGATCTCGGGCCTCGCCGCCGACGATGTCGCCGGCCTGGGCAGTCCGCCGCTCGATCGCGCTTTGCTGCAGCGCGAGCTCGAGCCGACCTTCGAGTTTCTGCTCGATCCCCGTGGCCTCGCCGCCCTTCCGGCGGAGCGGCGCCATTTCCGGGAGGCGCTCGAGGAGCTGTGTGGACGGCTGGCGGAAGCGCCCCTCGTGCCTTGCCATCGCGACTTCATGGCACGCAACCTCGTTCCCATAGGCGAGACCGTCGCAGTCATCGACTTTCAGGACCTGCGCCTCGGACCTCGGGCCTATGATCTGGCGTCGCTGCTCAACGACAGCTTCTTTCCCGATCCTGCGCTCGAAGCAGCCCTCCTGCCGCCGCGCTGGCGCGGCCCCGAGGCTCGTGGGCAGTATTCCCGGGCGGTCGTTCAACGGACGCTGAAGGCGGGTGGCACCTTCGCGCGCTTCGCCGCTCAGGGCAATCCGCGCCACCTTCCGCTCATCGCCCCGGCGTTGAGGCGGGCAGCGCGGCATCTGGCGGGCCTCCCCGAGACCGCGGAGGTGTTCGCGGCGTTGCGCGCCTGGTGGGCCGCGGAGCTCGACCGGCGGCCGTTCTGCTAAAGTGACCCGATCTGACCGGCGCGCGACGAACGTCTCGTCGCTGGCGCGGCCTCGAGGAGGTTCCCGCGATGGGATCGCTCGGCGTACCTGAGTTGCTGGTGATATTCGTCATTCTCGTGCTGCTCTTCGGCGCCTCGAAGATCCCTCAGCTGGGCAAGGGGCTCGGCGAGGCGATCAAGAACTTCAAGAAGGGCCTGAAGGACGACGACGGCGGCGACTCCGAGACCGAGAAGCGCGCCTAGGAGCCCTCACGCGTCGCGGCCACGCGCGCTGGCGGCGGCGCCAGCGTCAGCTCGGGCGGGATCGCGACGAACTCCGTGGCACCGGCATCGCGCTGGTGCTCGCTGTAGAGCCTGAGCACCCGACCGACATAAGCCTGGGTTTCGCGATAGGGCGGCAACCCCCCGAAACGATCGATCGTCCCTGGCCCGGCGTGGTACGCCGCCAGCGCCAGCTCCAGATCGCCGTCGTAGCGCTTCCGCAAGTCACGCAGATAGCGCGCACCGAGATCCAGGTTCACCGTCGGGTCCAGCGGATCGGGCGACTCGACCGAAGCGTCGTTGGTCAGGAAATGCAGCGGCATGAGCTGCATCAGGCCGAGCGCCCCCTTGTTGGAGACCGCGTCGGGCCGAAACCCCGACTCCGCTTCGACGATCGAGGCGAGCAACAGCGAATCGAGGTTGTAACGGCGCGCCGCGCCGCCGATCTCGCGTCCGAACGGCAGTCCGGCGAGGTAGCTATCGGTCGTCTGGCTGGTCCGGGACGGCCGGGAATCGGCGCGAACCGCCCCTGCGGCTCCGCTGCGCGGATTGGGCGCCTGCTGGAGGGCGAGCTCGAGGCGCGCCTGGCGGGCGAAGATCCGCTCGAGGCCGAGCGAATAGCCGGTCGGCGGAACGGCGACCGTCGGCAGCGTCGAGCTCGAAGTGAGAAACAGCAGCGTGACCGAAGCGCTGACGCTCCAGATCATGCGGCGGGTGAGGCGGTGAACAGGAGCGGTGGGCATGCGTCGCCTCCGAATGAGACTGTCGTCAGCGGCCGGTAAAGGTCGCGAATGAGCCGCTTCCCGGATAGGGAGCCGCCGACGTTCAGTGTGTGTGGTTGGTTGTTTTCGGGTGCTTCGGGTCAGACCTTGGGGAACTGGCGTCGCAGGCCGACACGGGGAACCGCTGATTTCCCCTTGCCTTCACTGCCGCCGATGCCCAAGTGAGAAACCTTGTTGCGCAGGGTGTTGCGATGGACTCCGAGGCTGCGCGCCGAGCGACAGTAGTTCCAGTCGTTGGATCGCAGGGAGGCCGTGATGAACTGCCGTTCGAACTCTTGACGAGCCTGCTCCAGGGTCAACCCCTGGCTGACGAGCTCGTCGACGATCTGGTGGAGCCTGCCGTTGTAGTTTTGTCGGTTCACAGCGGATTCACCCTGCTCGAAGGTGAAATCTATCGCAAAAGGGTCCGTCATGCAACTCGGCGCGGGCGATTCGAGCGCCCCGCGCCGAGCCGCCAGAGGGTCACTTGCGTTCGAGCCGGTCGCCGACGTAAACCGGGTAGCGCGACTCGAGGATCTTCGCGACCGCAGTGTGCGCCCGCACCGAGAGCACAGCGAGCTCGCCCAGGACGACCGGGGGTTGCGTCGCCCGATTCATGCGGTAGATGGTGAAAATGTCACCGGGAAGGACCTCGTCCTCCTCGCCACGATCGATGAAAACGACATGGTCCTGACCGAGACTCACGAGGTCGGCCGGCGAAGAGACGATCACCGCCGCGCTGGTCAACGTCTCGGCGCTCGCCGGGTCGGTCACCGGTCGCACCGATCCGCGGCGGGCGAGAGGAATCGGCTCCTGCTCGAACGGCTTGAGCTTCATGCCGACCGAGATGCCGTCGCAGCTCTGGACGATCTCCGCGATCGCGGCCTCTTCCTGGACCGACAGCACCCGGACTCGCCCGGCATAGCTGTACTGGCGTCCGAGAGCATCGTTCGACAGCGGATGCCGAATGAGCCTGCCCGGGGCCACGGCGGTGAACTGCATCCCTGGAGACAGGCCGGCCGCCCGTCCGCCGTCGATGTAGACGATGTCGCCGGAGGTGAGCCGGTACTTGACCGTGTCGACCGTGCCGTAGATTCCCTCGACCTTGCCGTAGACCGGATTCCTCAGCTGAGGGGAAAGGACCTCGTACTCCGAGCCGATCACCGAGTAGCCGAAGGCCTCGTCGGTGTCGCCGATGAAGCCGGAGCAGTAGATGTCGTCCTGAGTCCCGAGCGGGACCGGAACACTCCCCTTGCCGGCCGGTGCCACTCCCGGAATCGCAGCGGCGCCACCCGGTGCGCGATCCTCCGCGCTATCCGCCGTCTGGGTTTCGCCTGCCGCCTGGTCTGCGGCGAAGGTCTCCTCGGAAGTGCTTTTGGCGACCTCCTCGCCCGATTCCCCGGCGGGGCCGGCGGCGCCGATCTCGGCAGCGGGCGTCACTTCGAGGTCGAGCACCAAGGGATCGCCCGGGTAGATCCAATGGGCGTCCCTCACGTACTGGTTCTTTTCCCAGATCTGCGGCCAGAGGTAGGGGTTGCCGAGGTTCGCCGCAGCCAGGCTCCAGAAGGTGTCGCCGGCGACCACAACATGGACTTTCGCCCCTTGCGGCGGCGTCGGAGGATCCCAGGCCGTCCAGTGTCCGGCGACGAACTTGAGATCGGCCGGCGGGGTGTCCGCCGCTTCGAGGGCGACGCCGGCGAGCAGAGCCGAGCCGAGCAGCGCGAATACCGTGAGATGGCGGTTTGCCATGAGTCGACCTCCAGAAGCCGTTTCTATCTGGCGCATTCCGTCTTGAACTTGCCTCGAAGGGTACTCGCGGGGGTGCACAGTGTCAAGTGCATCTTCCACGGAACCCATGCATCTGCTTGAAGTTAGCGGCGAGCGGCCGGACTCCCGGAAGGGCCGGAGAGCGCCCCGCGCAGGGGGCTAAGGAATCCCGAGGCGCTGGCGTGCCGTTTCGGCCGCGGCCGTTGCCGGAAAGCGCTCGAGGAGCTCGCGGTAGACCGTCGCCGCCGACTCCGCCTCGCCCAGCAGCGCGAGGCAAGCGCCGACTTTGAGGAGGGCGTCCGGGACCTTGTTGGCTTCAGGGTAGTTTTCGACGACGGCACGGAATCCGGTCATGGCAGCAGCGATCTCGCCGCGCCGCAGAGCCGATTCGGCGAGCCAGAACTGGGCGTTGTCGGCCAGATCGGAGGTCGGATGCTCGGCCAGAAAACTCCGGAAACCGGCTTCGGCCTCCTTCGGTTGCCCGGCTTCGAGGAGTGCCAGACTCTGCTCGTAGCTCGTGCGGGGCTCTCGTTCGTCGGCCGCAGGCGGGGGGAACGCCGAATCGCCGGCCTCCAGGCTGGGCGCAGCCGCAGGCTCGTCGAGATCGCTCTGTTCGATGACCGGCTGCGGGCCGCGCGCAGGGCGCTCGGTGCCCTCTTCGGCGGCGAGCGAAGTCTGCGCGGACTCCACAGTGGACGAAGCTTCCTCGCGCAGGCGAGCCAGCTCACGGCCGAGGTCGGCGGCCTGGGCGGCGAGTCGCGAATTCTCGCTCGCGGCGGCGGCGAGTTGCGTTTCCAGCCGGCCGACGCGCTCGCGCAGCTCGGTGACCTCGGCCGCCTCACGATCTGCCTGGCTCCAAAAGGGGCCGCTGCTGGCGCATCCGCCAGCGAACAGCGCCGTTACGCAGGCAGCCAGCACCCGCGGCGCCAGCCCCGTCACGACTCGCTCTTGCCAGGGATCTTGCGCAGGAAGCGGCTCTCGGGGTGCTCCTCGCGCAAACGGGCGAAGGTCGCGCTGGCATCCTCCGGACGGGCGAGGTCGAGATAGGCGCGACCCAGATAGTAAAGCGCCTCGTCCTTGCCCGAGTAGTTGGGGTAGTTCTTGAGCATGCCCTCGATCCGGCTCGCCGCGGCACCGGGCACCCCGTAGCGCTGATAGAAACGCCCGACGACGAACTCGTGCTCGGCCAGCCTGTCGACCACCGTGATCAGCTGCTCGCGCGACTTGTCGGCGAATTCACTCGTCGGATAGAGACGAATCAGGTCTTCGAGCGCCTCACGCGCCTTGACCGTCGCGGCCTGATCGCGGTCGGCGCGCTCGATTCGCCGCGCCAGCGAGGAGGCGATCTGGAACTGCACGTAAGGGGCTCGATCGCTGGTCGGAAAGCGGTTCTGAAAGTCGCGGTACTTGGCTTCCGCCTGGATGAGGTCGGCGTCGCTGCCGGAGAGGGAGTAGCAGTCGGCGACCGCCAGCAGGGCCTCGCGGCCCGAGCTCGAGTTCGGTTCGACTTCGAAGGCGTGCGAGAAGTAGGGGCGCGCCCGATTGTACTTCTCGAGCGCGAACAGGCGCTTGCCTTCGGCCAGAGACTCGGCCGCCGAGAGGCGGAGGATCGGATCGTTCTCGATGTTCGACTTGCAGCCGGTCGCCAGGCCCGAGAGGGCCGCGACCAGTGCCACCGCTGCGAGTCGCCGGATCAGTAGGGTGTTCAAACGCTGCCCTCCGCGAGCTTTCGAAGCTGCTGTTGTGCCGCTACCGGATCCGTCGACCCGAAGACCGCCGAACCTGCCACCAGAGTACGGATCCCGGCGTCGACCGCCGAGCGGATGTTCGCCGGACCGATGCCGCCGTCGATCTCCAGAAAGAGGTCGAGGCGGCGCGCCAGAATCGTCGAATGCAATCGGCGGGCCTTGTCCAGCACATAGGGCAGGAAAGCCTGGCCGCCGAATCCCGGATTGACCGACATGAGCAGCACGAAGTCGGCCTGCGGAAGGATATCGGATAGCAACTCGACCGGCGTGGCCGGGTTGAGCGCGATGCCGGCTTTGGCCCCGCCGGCGCGAATCTGTGTCAGGAGGCGGTCGAGGTGAGGGGAGGCCTCCCAATGGACGCTGATGCGGGCGGCGCCGGCCTCGAGAAAGGAGTCCACGAGCCGATCCGCCTGGGCGACCATCAGGTGGACATCGAGCGGCAGGCGCGTATGCCGGGCGAGCGCCGCGACCACCGGCGCGCCGAGAGTCAGGTTGGGGACGAACTGTCCGTCCATCACATCGATGTGCAGGATGTCGGCTCCGCCGGCTTCGCAGATGCGGGCCGCTCCCGCGAGATCGGCGAGGTCGGCGGCGAGCAGCGAAGGGGCGATCTCGATCACGGCAGGGCTCCTTGGGAGGCGGCGACGACGAGCGAAATGACGTCCCGGCGGCGGAGCGGATGCCCCGGCAGCGGATTCTGACGCAGGATCGTGCCGTCCGAAATGCCTTCGTACGGTTCGAACTTGACCGCGCCGAGATGGAACCCGCCGCGCTCGAAATAACCGCGCACCGGCTCGTATCGGCGATAGACGAGATCGGGCATGACGTAGGTGTCGGCCGGCGCATCCAGGGCGACGAGCAGGTCGATCCGGGTGCCGGCCGGCACGCTGGCGTTGGGTGGCGGGTCCTGCCCGACGATCGTTCCGGGCTCGCCAGCGGAGCTGGCGATGGCCAGCGTCTCGCCGATCTCGAGCCCTTCGGCGTGGACGGTGACCTGCGCGGCGCTGATCGCCTTGCCGGCGAGATTGGGCACGCTCGCCTGGCGCACACCCAACGACAGCACCACTTCGACGGCGCTGCCGCGTTTGACGAAGCCGCCGGCGCGCGGCCGGGTCTCGATGACCCGGCCCTCCTCGACCTCAGCGTTCCAGCGGCCAGCGGGTTCGGCGGCGCGGAAGCGCAGACCCTGGTCGGTAAGCAGACGGGTCGCCTCTTCGGCGGTCAGGCCGGCGAGCTCCGGCACGGTCATCGCGCCCCGGCGGATGAACAGGTTGAACGAGAGATAGGCCGAGGCGACGAAAACCACCAGCAGCACGACTCCCCAGAGCAGGTTTTGCGCGAGCCGCACGAAACGCCCAGGCACGGTGGGCGGAGTCTAGCAGGCGGGCGGGGCCTGGCCGACCGCGACTGCGGCTAGAGTGTGGCGATGAAACCCACCCTGAACTCCCAGCCGTCCCCGGCCTTGGGCGCCCATGTCTCGGTTGCCGGCGGCTTCGTCGAAGGCGTCCGGCGGGGTACGGACCTCGCCTGCGAAGCGCTGCAGATCTTCGTCAAGAGTCCGAGCCAGTGGCAGAGCCGACCACTGGCGCCGGAGGACGCCGCGGCCTTTCGCGCCGCCCACGCGGCGAGCGCGATCGGACCGGTGGTGGCGCATGCGGCGTACCTCATCAACCTCGCCGCGCCCGATCCGCAGATCCTGGCGAAGTCGCGCGCGGCACTCGCCGACGAGTTGCGCCGCTGCGCGGCGCTCGCGGTTCCAGCCCTGGTCGTGCATCCCGGGGCGCATCTGGGAGCCGGCGTCGAGGCAGGACTCGCCGCGATCGCCCGGTCGCTCGATGCGGTCGATGCCGACATCGGCGACTGCCCGACGCGGATTCTCCTCGAGATCACCGCCGGCCAGGGTACCGTCCTCGGCAGCCGTCTACAGCATCTCGCGGCGATCCGCCAGCAGGCCAGCAGCCGCGAGCGCTTGGGCGTCTGCCTCGACACCTGCCATGCCTTCGCTGCCGGCTACGCGATCGACAGCCTCGCTGGCTGGGAGGAGTTCCTCGCCGAGCTCGAGAGCGAGATCGGCTGCGGACTCGTCGGCTGCGTGCATCTCAACGACTCGGTGGGGGAGCTAGGGTCGCGCAAGGACCGCCACGCGAATCTGGGCGAGGGTCGCCTGGGTGTCGAGCCCTTCCGGCGCCTGCTCGCCGAGCCTCGCCTGCGGCACGCCCCGATGATCCTCGAGACGCCGTTCGGCGACGACGAGCTCGGGCACGCGCGAGATCTCGCCGTGCTGCGCGGCCTGCTCTAGCGAGGGAGGGAAGCTACTTGCCGAACAGATTCTTCGACAGGTCGAAGTAGAGCACCGTCACCATGAGCAGCACGACGAGCGCCAGCCCCACCTGGGCGATGCGCTCCTTGACGGTCATGGAGAGGTCGCGCCGCATGACACTTTCGACCAGCAGGATGGTGATCTGGCCGCCGTCGAGCACCGGGATCGGGAACAGGTTCAGCAGGCCGATCGACAGGCTCAGCACGCCCATGAGGTAGAGCAGGTTCTTGAAGCCGGTGCGCGCCGCGGCGCCGGACTGGGCGGCGATCTCGATCGGGCCTGCCAGGGCGCTCTTCGCCGCGACTTCGCGCTTGAAGATCTTGCCGATGACCGCCAGGCTCTGCTTGGCAATGTCGTAGTTGAAACGCACGCTCTCGCGCAGGGCGGCGAGCGGCGGATAGCGCTGGGCGACGGTCAGGCGGACTCCGATGCGGCCCTTCCCGCCCTGGTCGGCCGGTACGACGTCGAGACGGGTCAGCACACCCTCGCGCAACACCTCGACGGCGACCGACTTGCCGGTGTGCTGCTCGATGTAATCGACGAAGTCGCCGGGGCTGCCGAGCGGCCGGCCGTCGACACTTCGTACCTCGTCGTGAAGCCGGAAGCCCGCGGCCTCGGCCGGTCCGCCGGCGACGATGTCGCCGATCCGCGGCAGCAGCTTCGGGTAGATACCGGCGTCGCCGAAATCGAAGTCGGCCGGCTTCACCGGGGTGACGCGCATGCGACTGCGCGCGCCGTTGCGCTCGACTTCGAACTCGAGCGGCTTGCCGATGCCGGTGAGCACGGCGAACGCCACGTCCTGCCACCGGCTCACCTCCTTGCCGTCGATCGCCACGATCTCGTCGCCGGGCTGGAGTCCCGCCGCGGCGCCCGGCGAATCGGCCTCGACCGTGCCGATGACCGAGGGGACGCTCTGGAGCGCCGGAACTTCGATGCCGACCATGAACAGGCCGGCGATGAGCAGGATCGAGAGCGCGCCGTTCATCAGCGGCCCGGCAAGGTAGACCAGGATCCGCTGCCAGCGCGGCTGGTTGAGGAAATCGCGCGGGTCGTCGGTCGACTCCCCCGGCTCTTCGCCGGAGAGCTTGACGTAACCACCCAGCGGTACGAGCGAGATGCGGTAGTCGGTTTCGCCGATCTTCCAACCGAACAGGCGCTTGCCGAAGCCGAGCGAGAAGGCGAGCACCTTCATCCCGAAAGCCTTGGCGACCAGGAGGTGGCCGGCTTCGTGAACGAAGATGATGACGCCCAGGGCGAAAATGAAGGCGGCGGTATTGGAGGCGAGGTGGAGCATGGGGGCGCCGGAGACTATCGCGCCCGCCGGCGCTTGGAAAGCACCTCGCTGGCTCGCTCGCGCCCCCATCGGTCCCATTCGAGCGCGGCGTCGAGGTCCGCGAGGGCCTCCGGACAATGACTCGCGAGCACTTCCGAGATCGTGGCGACGATCTCCGGGTACCCGATCTCGCCGTCGAGAAAGGCGTGCACCGCCACCTCGTTGACGGCATTGAGCACCGCCGGGGCGCTCTCGCCGGCGGCGAGGCTGGCGCGCGCCAGCTCGACGGCCGGAAAGCGTCGGTTGTCGAGTGGCAGGAATTCGAGCGTCCCCAGCTCCGCGAGCGAGAGGCGTGGGAACTCGTTTTCCCAGCGCTCGGGAAAGGCGAGCGCATACTGGATCGGGAAGATCATGTCGTTGCGCGACAGCTGGGCGAGCCAGGAACCGTCGCGGAACTCGACCAGCGAGTGCACCAGCGAGCGCGGATGCACCACGACGTCGATGGCGTCGGGGCGCACGCCGAACAGGTGCGAAGCCTCGATGAGCTCGAGCCCCTTGTTGATCAGCGTCGAGGAGTCGATGCTGATCTTGGCGCCCATCGACCAAGTCGGATGGCGCAACGCCTCCTCCCGCCGGATGCTCCCGAAGGTCGCCGGATCGCGATGCAGGAACGGTCCGCCGGAGGCGGTCAGGACCAGCCGGCGCACCTCGTCGCGGCTGCCCGCGCGCAGTGCCTGGTGGAGCGCCACGTGCTCGCTGTCGATCGGCACGATCTCGGCGCCGGTCCGGCGCGCGAGATCGGTCAGCAGCCGGCCGGCGACGACCAGCGACTCCTTGTTGGCGAGCGCCACGGGTTTGCCCGCGGCGAGCGCTGCGGCGACCGGCGGGAGGCCGGCGGCCCCTACGATCGCCGCCACCACCTTGTCGACTTCGGGATGGGAGGCCGCGGCGACGAGGGCCTCGGGGCCGGCAGCGAGCTCGACGCCGGCCGGCATCTGCGAGCGGAGCGCGCGGGCGACCTCCGGGTCGCCGACGGCGAGCAGCCGCGGACGAAACTCGCGCGCCAGCGCGACGAGCGCTTCGGGATTCCTTCCCTGCGCGCCGAGCGTCGCAATGGAGAGGCGCTCGGGATGGTGCCGCACGACTTCGAGCGTGCTCGCGCCGATCGAGCCGGTGGCGCCGAGAAGCGCGAGCCGCTGACTCATCGCGCGAGCTCGAAGCCGGCCATCCACAGGGCGAGGAGCATCACCGGCGCGGCCAGGAACATGGCGTCGAAGCGGTCGAACATGCCGCCGTGACCGGGGAGAATGGCCCCCGAGTCCTTGACGTTCGCGGCGCGCTTGACCAGCGACTCGACGAGGTCGCCCAGCTGGCTGGCGATGGCCGTAGCCAAGGCTACGGCGAGCAGTGCCGGGTCGATCGTCTCCAGCCGCCAAAGCGACCAGATCGCCGTCGCGGCGAGCGACGTCGCGAGGCCGGCGATCGCGCCCTCCCACGACTTCTTCGGCGACACGATCGGCGCGAGCCGGTGTTTCCCCCAGGCCGAGCCGACGTAGTAAGCCGCTGTATCGCCCAGCCAGACGATGGCGAGCAGGAGGAAGAAGATCCATGGATCGCGCTGCTGGAGCAGGACGAGGCTGGCGACCGGCGCGGCGAAGTAGAGCGTGCCCCAGGCGAGCAACGCCGCCGCCGGAATCGCCTGCTCGACCGGCGTCCGGGCGAGCAGGACCGCCACCGGCGGCACGATCGCCACCGTCGCCGCGAGCAGCAGCAGCCAATGGGCATCGAGTGCCGCGCCGCGGGCGAGGCCGGGCGAGAGTGCGCGCTCGATTGCCACCGCGGCGAGCGGCGCGCTCACCAGCAGGAGCTTCCACGGCGCCTGCGGCGCGAGCGGGCGGACCATGGAAAGAAATTCGATGGCGGCCCACTCGAAAACCGCGAGGAGAAGGAGGAGGAAGGCCCATTCCGGAAAACGGAAGACGGCGAGCAGCGCGGCGGGTACACCGATCGCTGCGGTGAGGAGGCGTTTCATCGATCGGTCCGGGGCTCTCGGTCTCAGCTCTGGGTCGAGTGGTGCGCGGTCGCGGAAGCCGGCCCCAGGGACTCGCCCGCCGGCGCGGAGGCTGCGGTGCCGACTTCCGGCTCGATGCCGCCGAAGCGGCGCTCGCGGCTCTGGTAGGCGACGATCGCCTCCAGCAGGTGCTGCAGCCGGAAATCCGGCCAGAGCGTCGGAGTGACGACGATCTCCGAGTAGGCGATCTGCCAGAGCAGGAAGTTCGACACCCGCATCTCGCCCGAAGTGCGAATGAGCAGATCGGGGTCGGGCTGGCCGGCGGTCTCGAGCGCCCGCGCGATGGTCGCTTCGTCGATCACCCGGCCGGGCTCGGCCGCCGCTTCGGCGATCAACTTGCGGCAGGCGTCGACGAGCTCGCACCTTCCGGAGTAGTTGAGCGCGATGTTGAACACCATGCGCCGCCCGCCTGCGGTTTCGGCGAGAGCTCGTTCGAGCGTCGCCACGACCGACGGGTCGAGCTCGCGCCAACGTCCCAGGATGTTCAGACGGATGTCGTTGTCGACCAGGGTCCGGATCTCGCGCCGCAGGAACTCCTTGAGGAGACTCATCAGCGTCCAGACTTCGTGCCGTGGCCGCTTCCAGTTCTCGACGGAGAACGCATAGAGAGTCAACACTTCGACGCCCAGTCGCGCGCAGCTCTCGACCGTCTCGCGGACCGCCGAGACGCCGGCGCGGTGGCCCTCGATCCGCGGCAGGAATCGCTTGCCGGCCCAGCGTCCGTTGCCGTCCATGATGATGGCGATGTGGCGGGGCAGCCGGCCGCGGTCGATCCGGCGCAGCAGAGCCTCTTCCAGCGATCCGGGTGCGACCTGGAGCGACGAATCGGACATTCGATTCAAGCTACCACAGCGCAGGCCCGCCCAGCCCGCATGGACCTCAACCCGCGGGAAGGTAGTCGATACGTTCGAGGCTGAGCGCGTGGGCCGGAGCCGTTGGCCCGGCGGCACCGCGCTCGCCGCCCGCGAGGAGGCGCGCGAACTGCGCCGGGGTGCGCTGGCCGAGCGCGACTTCGAGCAGCGTTCCCGCGAGGCCGCGCACCATGCCGCGCAGGAAGCCGTCGCCGGTGACTCTCAAGGTCGGTCCGGTGCCCTCTTCGCTCCAGGCGGCGCGGAACAGCGTGCGAACGGGGGAGCGGTGGCTGGCGCCGGCGAGCGCGAAGCAGGAAAAATCGTGCCTGCCGGGGAGCAGCAAGGTCGCCGCCTGTAGCCGCTCGAAGTCGAGGCGCTCCGGCACGGCGAGGACGAACGGTGAGAGCTCGGGAGGCAGGAGGCGGCCACGGCGAAGGCGGTAGGCGTACTCCTTGGCCACCGCCGAATAGCGGGCATGGAACCCCTCGGGCGCGAGAGCAGCGGCGAGGATCCGGATCCCCGGCGGCAGCCGGTGGTTGCTGCCGAAGACCAGGCCGCGGCAGGAGAAGGGGCGGGCGAGATCGACGTGGGCGACCTGGGCGCGGGCGTGGACACCGGCGTCGGTACGGCTGGCGCCGGTGACCGCTACGGGCTCTCCGACCAGCTCTGCCAAGGCCGACTCGATGCGCTCCTGAACCGTGTCGGCGTTTGGTTGGCGCTGCCAGCCGCCGAATCCTCGCCCGTCGTAAGCGATGTCGAGACGGTAGCGCAGCAGACCTTCCGGCACCCCGTGGTGGCGGAGGCGCTCGTCGACGAAGGGCGGCAGGCGGCTCACGGGAGGATCATCTCCCAGGTGCGGGGAGGGCCGGGGGCGCCAAGGATAGGATCCCTGCATGGTCGCCGATCGCGCTGCCGGGACGCGGCGAGTCGCCATCCGGGCGGCGCTCCCGGGCGACGCCGGGAGCCTCTTCGCCTGGCGCCAGGAGGAGTCCGTACGCCGCCACCAGCCACTCCAGGAGACGAGCGCCGGTGAGCTGCGCGCGGATCTCGCGCGGCAGCGGATGGAAGATCTCTACCGCGGGCGAGGCGAGCGCTTCCAGTGGATCGTCCTCGTGGATGGCGAATCGGCCGGCTGGATCACGCTCGCCATCCTCTCCTGGGAGCACGGCCTGGCCGAGATCGGCTACGCGCTCGCCAGCGAGTTCCAGGGTCTGCGACTGATGGAAGAGGCACTGGTCCAGCTGCTGCCGGAGCTTTTCGTGGCGGTCGGCATCGAACGCCTCGAAGCGCGCTGCTCGGTGGAGAACGTGCGCTCGGCGGCCGTGCTCGAGCGCCTCGGCTTTCTGCGTGAAGGCCGGTTGCGCAGCTACTTCTCCCTTCACGGCCGGCGGATCGACAACTTCCTTTACGCCCTGCTCCGCGAAGAGTTCCTGGCTCGCGACCGAAGCTGAGGGCTCAGAGGAGCTCGAGCGTCGCGTAGCGCGCGATGAGCTTCTTCTTCCCGGCGCGCTCGAAGAAGATGGTGAATTTCGCATCGTCGCCTTCCCCTTCGAGCTCGAGCACGACACCCTGTCCGAGCGTCGGATGGCGGACGCGGCTGCCGCGCTTCGGCCCGCGCGCCGCTGCGGCCGGCAGGGGCGGCATCGCGGGCGGGCGGCCGTAGAACTCCTCGATCGGCCGCGTGCGCTCGGTCTGGTAGATCCGCGGGCTGGCGGAGGCGTCGAGGAGGTTCTCCGGTACCTCGGCGAGGAGCGGCGACTCGCGCTGATCCTGATAGGCGCCGGCGATCCGGCGACGCCGGCAGCAGGAAAGGTGCAGCTTCTCTCTCGCGCGCGTCATCCCGACATAGAACAGCCGGCGCTCTTCCTCCAGGTCCTCGCTCTTGCCTTGCGAGTTCCAGTGCGGCAGCAGACCGTCTTCGAGGCCGGGCAGGAAGATCACCGGGAACTCGAGGCCTTTGGCGCTGTGCAGCGTCATCAGGCTGACGCCCTTTTCGCCGTCCCAGGCGTCGAGGTCGGAGACCAGTGCCACGTGATCGAGGAAGGCGGTGAGCAGGTCGTCGTCCTCGCCGCTGCCGAAGCTCTTCGACTCGGTGAAGTTCTGCGCCGCGGACAGGAACTCGCGGATGTTCTCGAGTTTCGCCTGCTCCTCTTCGTTCTCGCGCCGGTACATGTCGGTGTAACCGGTCTTGGCCAGCAACTCGTCGAGGAGGGCCGGCAGCGGCAACTCCTCGGCCGCCGCCCGCAGTTGATGGACGAGGGCCTTGAAGGCGCGAAGCGCGGTGGCGGCGCGGGCCGGGAAGCTCTCGAGAGGATCGACCTCGAGCACGTCCCAGAGCGTCGCCCCGAGCTTCGCCGCGCGCTCCTCCAGCATGGCGGCGGTGGTCTTGCCGATGCCGCGCGGCGGGACGTTCAGGATGCGCGACAGCGAGAAACTGTCGCGCGGGTTGCGCAGCAGGCGGAGGTAGGCGACCAGATCCTTGATCTCGGCGCGCTCGTAGAAACGCATGCCGCCGACCATGGTGTAGGGAATGCGGTGGCGGAAGAACTCGTCCTCGAAGGCCCGCGTCTGGGCGTTGGTGCGCACCAGGATCGCCATGTCCGAGAGCGCGTGGCGGCCGCGCAAGCGGGTGAGTGTCTCGACCACCCAGGCGGCCTCTTCGAGCTCGTCGCCGGCGCGGTGAAGGGCGATCGACTCGCCCTTGCCGGCCGCGGTCCACAGCTTCTTGCCGCGGCGCAGCACGTTGTGCGAGACCACCGCGTTGGCGGCGTCGAGAATCGTGCCGGTCGAGCGGTAGTTGCGCTCGAGTTTGCGCACGGCGGCGCCCGGAAAGTGGCGCTCGAACTCGAGGATGTGGGTGACGTCGGCGCCGCGCCAGCGATAGATCCCCTGATCCTCGTCACCGACGGCGGTGAGGTTGCCATTCGCTCCGGCGAGCTCGGAGACCAGGGTGAGCTGCGCTTGGTTGGTGTCCTGAAACTCGTCGACCAGCAGGTACCGCGTGCGGCCGCGCAGGCGATCGGCGATGTCCTTGTGCTCGACGAAGAGCTTCACCGCCAGGCTCATCATGTCGTCGAAATCGACCCCTGAGGCCTGGGCTACCAGGGACTGGTAGCGGCGATAGACCCGCGCGACGCGCTGCTCGAAGAAATCCTTCGCCTCGCGCTCGTACTGCGCCGGTGTGAGCAACCTGTTCTTGGCGCCGGAGATCGCGGCGAGCAGCGTCCGCGGCGGGAAACTGGTCTCTGAAACGCCTTCGGCCTGCATCGCCTGGGTCACCAGGCGCTTCTGGTCGTCGGTGTCGAGAATGGCGAAGTCGCGCGGCAGGCCGACCCTCTCGCCGTAGCGCCTGAGCAGGGTCAGGGCGTAGCGGTGGAAGGTGCCGACGAAGGTCGGCAACGGGAAGACGTTGAGCAGCCGCTCGACGCGGTCGCGCATCTCGCCGGCCGCCTTGTTAGTGAAGGTGACGGCGACGATCGAGGCCGGATCGACGCCCTTCTCCTGCACCAGCCAGGCGACGCGGTAGGTGATGACGCGGGTCTTGCCGGAGCCGGCGCCGGCGAGGACGAGCTGCGGACCGTCCCCGTGGGTGATCGCGGAGAGCTGGTCGGAATTGAGTTCTTTGGCGAAATCGATGGAAGTGGCGGCAGGCATCTGGCCTGACTTTACCAGCCGGGCTCGTCTGCGACCTGCGCGATGAACCGGCTGCGCTCGCCGACGGTTCGAACTCAGTCGAGTTCAGCCCAGCCGCACTGCCGAGTAGGGGGCGAGGTCGAGCGCCGGCGTCGCGCCGAGAACGGCCGCGGCGACGAGGTCGGCGCTCGCCGGGGCGAGCAGAATCCCGTGCCGGTGGTGGCCGGTGGAGTAGAAGAGCCCCGGGATCGCCGCCGGCCCGAGAATCGGCAGGCCGTCGGCGGTTGCCGGGCGGAAGTTGGACCACGATTCGAGAACCGGCGCCGCCGCGAGCTCGGGGGCGGTCTCGATCGCCATGCCGAGGAGGGTCAGCATGCCGGAGGCGGTGACGACCTTCTCGAAACCGGCCTCTTCCATCGTCGAGCCGCAGAGAATCCGGCCGTCGGGGCGCGGCACGAGATAGCCCTTGGGCGAAAAGACCACGCGCGAGACGAGCTCCGGGCGGGCCTTGAGCACGACCATCTGGCCGCGCACCGGGCGCACGGCGCCAAGCGGCAGGCCGCTGCCCTCGACGAGGCCGGCCCAGGCGCCGGCGGCGAGCAGGACAGAGCCCGCTGCCAGCCTGCCAGAGACGTGATCGACGCCAGCCACTCGCCCGTTCTCGACCGCGATGCGGCGCACCGGCCCGGTGAGGAAGCGAACGCCGGCGCCGGCGGCGGCAGCGGCAAGGGCGCCGAGGAGTGGCTTCGGATCGAGACAGGCCTCGTCGCGGAAGAGAAAACCGCCGCTTGCCCCGGCGGCGAGCGCCGGCTCGAGCGCGCGCAGCGCCGCGCCGTCGAGCCACTCGGTAGCGACGCCGAGGCCGACGAGCCGCGGCAGGTCGGCGCGCCAGACCGCCGCCTCGGATTCGCCGAAGACGATGCGCAGAGTGCCGTTCGTGCGGTAGGCGAGATCGATGCCGGTGGCTGCCGTGAGCTCGGCGGCGAATGCGGGCCAGCGTCGCATGGAGTCCTGGGCAAGCGCGAGGAGCGGCCCACCGTGCTGCGCCTCGACCCCGGGCGAGAGGATCCCCCCGGCGGCGCTCGACGCCTCCGCGCCGGGGACGCTGCGCTCGAGAACGGTGACTCGGGCGCCCGCCTGCGCCAGGCGCAGGGCCGCGGCGCAACCGTGAATTCCGCCGCCGATGACGACGATGTCGCTGCTCATCTGCGATCTCCTCTGGCGCAGTCCCTCGGCGGCCAGCCCCCCACAGGATGCCACAGCTCGCTGCGGGAGGTGCTGGCACTTTCTGCCGGCGTTCTCGCATCTCCATGCGATGGCCGATGCTCTCGTGCGCTGCCTACGATGTGCGGGCAACGTACTTTCGACCCGATCCCAGGAGCCCGAGATGCCTCTTTCCACCCGCTACAAGACTGCCGCGATCTGCATTTCGGCGGTGCTGTTCGCTTCGCTGGCCTGGGTCTCGCCCGTGCCGGCGGCGACTTTTGCGGTGTCCAAGCTCGCCGACACGGACGACGGAGTCTGCAATGCCGACTGCTCGCTGCGCGAAGCGCTTGCCGCTGCGAATGCCGCCGCCGGCTCCGACACGATCACCTTCGGCGTCGCCGGCACCTACTCGATCACCGGTACTGCGCTGCCAACGGTGAGCGGCCCTCTGGCGCTCAATGGCACCTCCGCCCCGGGCTGGGTGAGCGCGCCGGTCGTCCGGATCGACGGCGCGGGGCTCGCCTCCGGCAGCGGGCTTACCTTCGCCTCCGGCGCCGCGTCGTCGAGCGTCTCGGCGCTCGCGATCACCGGCTTTCCCGGCCACGGCGTCGAGATCCTGAGCGCCACGACGGTGGTCACGCGGTCTTACGTCGGCGTGGCGCTCGACGGCACGACGGACGCCGGCAACGGGCTGTCGGGAATCCGCGTCTCCGGGGCGAACGGCGTGATCGGCAACGCCACCGTCGGCAACGTCATCTCGGGCAACGGCGAGCGCGGCATCCTGGCGCAGGCGGGGGCCAACAACCTGACGATCCGGGCCAACCGCATCGGCACCAACGCCGCCGGCACCGTTTCGGTGCCCAACGATGGCAACGGCATCTACGGCACCGGCGGCAACGGCGTCATCGTCGGCGGGGCGATCGCCGGCCAGGGAAACACGATCGCCGGCAACGGCGGCCTCGGGATCGACCTCGACAACAGCTCGGCGAACTGGACGATCCACGGCAACAACATCGGCGTCGATGCGACCGGAGCTGCTGGCCTGGGCAACGCCGGCGGCGGGATACGGGCGCTGACCGGGGGGCATACCATCGGCAGCACATTCTCGGCCGGCCGCAATGTCATCTCCGGCAACGGTTTCAATGGCGTCGTCCTCGGCAACACCGCGATCGGCGTGACGGTCTTCGGCAACTACATCGGCACCAACGCTGCCGGCACCGCGGCGCTCGCGGGTCAGACCATTGGGCTGCGGGTCTTCGGCAGCAACTGCACCATCGGCGGCGCCGACGCCACGACCCGCAACGTGATCTCGGGCAATACCACCGTCGGTATCTCGCTCGAGAGCCCGGCTTCGGGCTGCCTGGTGGCGGCGAACTACATCGGCCTGAACGCGGCGGGCACGGCAGCGCTACCGAACGGCGGCGGCGTCGACCTCGGCGGCACCAACCACGTTTGCGGCGGCGACACGCTCGGCGAGCGGAATTTCATCTCCGGCAACAACTCGATCGGCATCGTACTGCGGGGCTCCGGCAGCAAGATCCAGGGCAACTACATCGGCACGAACCTCGCCGGCACGGCCGCAATGGCGAACGCCGGGTCGGGCATCCGCGTCCTCACGGCGACCGGCGGGACGATCGGCGGCAGCGCCGCCGGCGAGGGGAATCTGATCTCCGGCAACGGCTCGACCGGCGTCACTTTCGACAGCGACACCAGCAACGTCGTCGTGCAGGGGAACCTGATCGGCGTCGACGCCACCGGCGCCAGCGCGATCGGCAACGCGGCCGGAGTGGCTCTCGGCGGGAGCGCACACGTCGTCGGCGGCGCCGCTGTCGCGGCGCGCAATGTCATCTCCGGAAACACTCTCGGCGGCATCAGCGTCCACGGCTCCGGCCACCTCATCCGCGGCAATTACATCGGCACCAATGCCGCCGGCACCGCGGCGATCGCTGGCAACGTCAACGGCGGCATCCGCCTGCTGGTGGCGAGCGGCGTGACGATCGGCGGCGTGGCCGCGGGCGAAGGCAACCTGGTCTCCGGTAACGGTTCGAATGGCATCGCGGCGGATGCCGAAAGCGCGAGCGCGACGATTCAGGGCAACCGGATCGGCACCAACGCCGCCGGCACCGCGGCGATTCCGAATCAGTCCGGGGTCGTGCTCGATGGCGACGGCCACATGCTCGGCGGCGGCTCGGCGGCGGCGCGCAACCTGATCTCGGGCAACTCGAGCCACGGCGTCGTGCTCGCCGGATCCGGCATCGTCATGCGCGGCAACTACGTCGGCACCAACGCCGCGGGCACCGCCGCGCTCGGCAACGGCGGCTTCGGTCTGCGCGGCTACGGCGAGACCGACTGCGAGATCGGCGGTCCCGCAGCTGCGGACGGCAACGTCATCGCCGGCAACGTGCGCAGTATCTCCTTCGAGTTGGGAGCGACCGGTAATGTGATGCGCAACAACATCGTCGGCCTCGACGCCGCCGCGACGGCCGATCTCGCCGATACCGGCAGTGGCATCGAGGTCTATTCGCCCGGCAACACGATCGGCGCGCCTGGGGCCGGCAACGTCATCGCCGGTTTCACCTATCAGGGGATCACCCTCAGCGGCGCAGAGACGACCGGTAACGTCATCCAGAGCAATTGGATCGGTACCAATCCGGCGCTCGCTGGCGGGCTCGGCAACGTTCAGTTGGGGATCTACGTCGTCGACGCCGCCGGCAACAAGATCGGAGGCACGGCGGCCGGCGAAGGCAACGTGATCGCCAACAACGGCTTCATCGGCCTGTGGGTCGAGCACGGCGACCGTAACGAAATCTCGGGCAACTCGATCTTCGGCAATGCGCTGCTCGGCATCGACATCGGCGAACAGGGGATCGCGCCCAACGACGGCGGCGACGGCGACGGCGGCGGCAACCGCAACCAGAACTACCCGTTGATCTCCTCGGCGGTCGCCGGCGGCGGAGTCACCACCATCCAGGGTCTCCTGATCAACGAGCCGAACACCGAGTATCGCGTCGAGTTTTTCTCCAGTCCGGTCTGCAGCGCGACGGGCTTCGGGGAGGGGCGAACGTTTCGCGGCTCGACCCTCGTCACCACAGGCGGCGGCGGGCAGGCGACGCTCGCGACCGTGATTCCGCTGGCGCTCGTCGACCCATTCCTGACCGCGACGGTCACCGATCCGCTCGGCAACACCTCGGAGTTTTCGCCCTGCGTCGCCGTCGGCGGGCCGAATCCCGGGAAGTTGCAGTTCTACCGCAACGCGGTGCTCTCCTACGAAGGGAACCTCCCGACCGGCGACGCCGTCGTCACCCGCAGCCACGGCCTCGCAGGCACCGTGACGGTCGCTTTCACCAGCAGCGACGGCACGGCGGTCGCCGGCTCCGACTACGTCGATTCCGACCAGACGCTGAGCTTCGCGCCGTGGGAGGTCGTCAAGGTGATGAAGATCCCGATTCTCGTCGACCCGGCGCCCGAGCCCGATCCGGAGCACGGCGCCCTCGCGCTTGCCGCCCCCACCGGCGGCGCGACGCTGGGCCTCGCCGCCTCCGACCTCTACATCTTCGACAACAGTCCGGCCTTCCCCGGCATCACGATCGACGACGCCTTCGTCAGCGAGGGAAACTCCGGCACTCACCTCCTGACGGTGAACGTGCACCTGTCGCCCACCGACCATCCGGTCACGGTCACCTACATCACCGACGACGGCACGGCGGTTGCGGGCGAGGACTTCACCGCGGCGACCGGGACGCTCGCTTTCGCCGCCAGCGCCGCGGCGCAGACCCTGCCGGTCGAGATCGTCGTGAGTGGAGACATCGACGTAGAGGCCGACGAGGCGCTCTGGGTGCGCATCACCACCGCCCCCGGCGGCGGCATGTGGATCGCCTACGACACCTTCGCCACGGGGGAGATCCGTAACGACGATTTCTCCTCGCCGCCACCTCCGACCACGATTTTCGCCGACGGCTTCGAGCTCGGCTCGACGGCGCTGTGGTCCAATACGGTGCCGTAGACCGCGGCGCGAGATCCGTCCAAATCGCCGCCGAGCGAGTACAGTGGACAGCATGATGACCGCGCAGCGGATCCTGGTGACGGGGGCGACGGGCTATGTCGGCGGGCGCCTCGTGCCGAGGCTGCTCGCCGCAGGGCACGCGGTGCGCTGTCTGGCGCGGGATCCGGCGCGGCTCGCAGGACGGCCATGGCGCGACCGCGTCGAGGTGGTGTCCGGTGACGCGCTGGAACCCGCCACGCTCGCTCCCGCCCTCGCCGGCATCGATGCCGCGTTCTATCTCATCCACAGCCTTGGAACGGGCGAGGAGTTCGCACGCCGGGACCGCGAGGCGGCGGCGGCGTTCGGCGCGGCGGCGCGCGCCGCGGGAGTCACCCGCATCGTCTATCTGGGCGGCCTCGGCGACCCGGCAACCGCGCTCTCCGGCCATCTGCGCTCGCGGCAGGAGACCGGGGCGGCCCTGGGTGAAGCCGGTGTGCCGGTGACCGAGCTGCGCGCCGGCGTCATCGTCGGCTCGGGGAGCCTGTCGTTCGAAATGATCCGCTATCTCGCCGAACGGGTGCCGGTGATGATCTGCCCGCGCTGGGTCTTTACCCGCACCCAGCCGATCGCGATCCGCAATGTCCTCGACTATCTCGTCGCCGCGCTCGACCGGCCCGAAAGCTCCGGCCGGACGATCGAGATTGGCGGCGCCGATGTCGTCACCTACGGCGAGATGATGACAGGGTACGCCACGGCGCGCGGACTGCGCCGCTGGCTGCTGCCGGTGCCCGTCCTGACGCCGCGGCTCTCTTCGCTGTGGGTGCATCTGGTGACGCCGATTCCGGCGGCGATCGCGCGCCCGCTCGTTCTCGGGCTGAAGAACGAGGTCGTCGTGCGCGACACCCTCGCGCGCCGGCTCTTTCCCGAGATCGAGCCGCTCGGCTTTCGCGAAGCCGTGCGGCTCGCCCTGGAGAGGCTCGACGCCGGCGCAGTCGAGACGACCTGGAGCGACGCGCTGTCGTCGAGCCAGGGCGATCGGCCGATCGTGCGGTTGGAGAACCGCGAAGGGATGATCCTCGAGCGGCGCGAGATTCGCGTGGCGTCGAGTCCGCAGCGCGTTTTCGATGCGGTGAGCCGGCTCGGCGGGCGCACCGGCTGGCTCTACATGGACTGGACCTGGCGAGTGCGCGGTGCCCTGGACCGGCTGGTGGGGGGCGTCGGTATGCGCCGCGGCCGCCGCGATCCGGTCGAGCTGCGTCCCGGCGATGCGCTCGACTTCTGGCGCGTCGAAGCCGTCGAGCCGCCGGCGCTGCTGCGCCTGCGCGCCGAGATGAAGGTGCCGGGGCGCGCCTGGCTGCAGTTCGAAGTGCGCGAGACCGAAGGCCAGAGTGTGTTGGCGCAGACCGCCTTCTTCGCCCCGAAAGGGCTCGCCGGGTTGCTCTACTGGTACGCGCTCTATCCCGTGCACGCCCTGATCTTCAGCGGGCTCGTTCGCAGTCTTGCAGCGCGCGCCTCGAGAGCCGCGGGTCCGCCCGTGACTTGAGGCCGCAGGCCACCTCGCGGCGGGGGTCGCTCAGCCGCTTCAGGGTACGGTGGTGCTCCAGGCAGCGGTGTTCGTACTCTCGTAGCCGTCAGCGAAGATCACGCCGCCGTCGAGAACGAAAACTCCGCGTCCGTGCGTGCACGCGATGAGCGTGTCCGTGAAGGGCACCGAGTCGAGATCGAAGATTGCCGTCGTCGGCAGGCCCTGGTTGAACGCCGTCCAGTTCGCTCCGTCGTCGTCGGTGTAGAACGCTCCGACATCGGAGCCGGCCCACACCCGTCCGGGAACCGCCGGGTCGAACGCCAAAGCGTTCACGGGGATGTTGGGAATGCCCGTTCCGGCGGGACTCCAGGACGCGCCGCCATCGCCGGACCGGCGCACATTCAGGCCGGCGCTCGCAGCGAAACCGGCGCGCGACTGCCAGACGATGTTCGAGTCGAACGGATCGACCAGGATGTCGGAGACGAAGAGAGCCGAGCCGCCGACGTCGACCTGGGTCCAGCTGGTGCCGCCGTTGGTCGAGCGGAAGACGACGCCGGTGCTGGCGCCGGTGTAGATCACGAGGGCGTCGGCGCCTGGGGCCGGATTCGCCAGCGTTTCGATCGCGGTGAGCGCACCGCCCGCCGCGCTTCCGACGGCGCCGCCGGTCAAGTCCTGGGTCGCGTCGAGCGCGACGAAGCTGTTCGGGTTGTCGAAGAAGTCGGTGGCGCGCCAGAGGCGATTGGTTCCGAAGTAGAGCGTCGAGTGCGCGCCGCGGTCGAGGTGAATCGGGGCGTAGAACTGAACCCGGTCACTGATCGAGATGCCGTTGGTCGGCGCGAACGAGCCGTTGTAGAGCCCCATGGTCGTCGCGAAACCAGCGGTCGTGAACCCGACGCCGATCAGGTTGTTGCGCTGGTTGAAGTAGGTATGGACGAGGTTGTTCGGTTGGCTCTGATCGATCTCGGCGTAACCGCCGTCGCCGAAGTCGAGGTGCTTCCAGGTGTTCGTGGATTCACGCCCTTCCGTGCCGTTGTCCTGCGACCCTGCGTAGACGATGTTGCGGTCCGTCGGGTGGAGATCGCACCCGGAGAACTGCGTGATCTGAAGGTCGCCGTTGGCGTTCACCCAGTTGTTGCCGCGGTCGGGAGAGCGCCAGGCGCCGCCGTCGTTGCCGGTCCAGATCGAAGCGGGCGTTCCCGGCCAGGAGAGGATGCCATGCACGTCCGCATGGAGTGCCGTCGAGAGGTCGGCGCTCCGAACCTTGTCCGCGAAGCTGGTGCCGCCGTCGTCGGAGCGCATGAACTGCGAAGGCACGGTTGCCGGGGCGCTCGATCCCGCGCCGCCGGTGTAGAAGACCTGCTCGTTTCCGGGCTCGACGTAGATCGGCATGTCGTAGCTGCACTGAGCATTGCAAAAGCCGCGCGCTGCGGTGACCTCGACCCAGTTGACGCCGCTGTCGACGGACTTGAAGACTCTGCCCTGACCGGAGACCGTTTGGGAGTTGGCGAGATAGAGGATGCTCTGACCGGGGATGTCCGTGTCGGTCGTGCCGGTGATCCAGGCGCGGCCCCAGGCCGTGCTGAGCGCCGGCAAACCGCCTGTTCCTGCGACCTGTGTCCAGGTGTCGCCGTTGTCGACCGACTTGCGCAGGCCACCCTCGGCCGCCGGATCGATGCTCCCTCCGCTCGTAAAGCCGGCCGCCCACCAGGTCGTCGGTGTCAGCGGATCCTGCAACAGGTTCGAGTACCGGTGGTTTCCGGGCGAACGCTTCGTCCACGTGCTGCCGGAGTCGTGCGATTCGAAGACTCCGCGATCGGGCAACGTTGCGGCGGCGGTGCAACCGACGCCAAAGATGCCGCTCGCGCTGGTCAACAAGAGGTGTGTCGGATCGGCGCTATCGATCGCAATGTCGTTCACCGAGCGATTCGTCAACTCCGCCACACCGAACGGCCCGCTCCAGCTTGCGCCGGAGTCGGTCGAGCGATAGAAGCCGGCGCCGCCGTAGCTGTCGCAGGAACTGTTGCCTTCGCCGGTGCCGAGATAGACCGTCGCCGGATCGCCGAGAGTTGCTGGCGGATCGACCTCCACTGCCCCTACCGCTGTCGACAGCAGTTGATCGCTGAGCGGTGTCCAGGTCGCCCCGTCGTCGGTGGTGCGCCAGACTCCGCCCTGGGCGGCGCCGAGATAGACCACATTGTTGACCGGGTCGATCGCCAACGACGTAACGCGCCCACTGACGTCACTGGGAATGCGCGGTTCGGAGGTGGGCGTCTGCCCGAGCAGAATCGGCGCCGGGCCGTACGGCTCCCAGGCGACCGGCGCATCACCGCTGCCGCCGAGAGCCGCCGAGGCGGAACGTGTCTGGAGGGCCGCTGTGGCGCGCGCCTTCGCGACGTCGAGTCGCTCGTCGGCGCTCTTGCGGCGCGACTCGAAGTAGGCTTCGCGCATGGCCCGGCGACCTTCGGCGCCGAGCATCGATTCGGTCACTTTGGGGTTGGCTGTAGGTGCTGCCTGCTGAGCGACAAGCGGCGTGAAGGGTGCCGTGAAAGCGAGCAGGGCAAGGACGGAGGCGACGCGCAGACGGACGGTCATCAGTTGCTCCCGAGTGGACGCGACGAGCGAGGGAACGGCTCCCAGGGCGGGGCGCGCAGAGACGAAGGCGGACTCTACTGCAGCTCTGGCCCGCTCCGGTTCGCCAGACTCGACTCACGGTCGGCCGACGCTATCGCCGGCGCGAGGCTCCTGAAGCCTGGTTGTCCGGGGGTCAGCGCCATGCACCAAGGACACGCAGGTGATCCATGGCCGCATCCACGAACGACTGAATCTCCTCGTCGGCGAAGCCGACAGACTCGCGGTGCGTCCACACCCAGTCCATGATGCGCGCGCCACTGTAGGGTTCCTGGTCGGCAACCTGGCTGAGATAGGCGCGCAGCAGCCGGGCGGTTCGCGGGAAGACGTGAAAGTGGACCTTCGGCACCGCTTCGCCGAACTTCAGAAGGTAGATTCGTTCGGGCCGAAGAACCTGCTGCACGAGCGTCTCGGCCTGGATCAGGCAACGTACGAGGTCGGCGGCCTGCTCGGTCGAGAATCCGGAGAGCGTCGTACATTCGCTCCGGCTCATGACGACGAGGTGCCCAGGGACGCCGCTGTCCGAGGCCTGACTCGTCGTGAAGTGCGTCGATTCGTGAATGAGGTAGCGCTTCATCATTCCTCCCTGGCCGTCGCGGCTTCGGCTGCGCGCAGGCGGTCGAGCAGCAGCAAGTCTCCCGGCCGGGCGTCGAGGGCCTTGCGAAAAGCGGCGGCCGCAGCGGCGGCATCGCCGGCCTGCAGTGCCCTTTGGCCTTCGAGGTCCCATGCGGTGGCGCCGACACGCCGCGCGCGTACCGCGTCGGCGAGCGGGTCGAGCGGCACGATGCCGACGCGCCCGGCCAGCGCGAAGTGGCGATTCGCCGCCGCGGCATCGCCGCGCGCGCGGTAGGAGAGCGCCAGCGGATAGTGCAGGCGGGTCGCCCCCGGCGCCCGCGCGAGGGCGCGCGACAGCAGGTCGATGGCGGCGGCGTGATCGTCCTCGAGCGCCGCCTGCTCGCCCTGGAGAGCGAGCAGCGCCGGGTCGTCGGCGGAGTGCGCGGCCGCGATCGAAAGCAGGAGCTTGGCGTCGTCGAAACGCCCGAGCTCCTGCAGGGCGCGCGCCCGGCGGAGCAGCGCCGGATAGTAGGGGCGCCGCGAATAGGCTTCGGCGAAGGCGGTTGCGGCCTCCTCCAGCCGGTGGTCCTCGATCAGCGCCAGGCCGCGCAGGTGTGGCCAGCGAAAGTCGTCCGGCGCGAGGGCGGCAGCGTTGGCGAAGCAGACCTCGGCAGCGGCCGGGAGTCCATGGGCCGCGAAGAGAAGGCCGAGCTCGCCCCAGGCTTCGTGATCTGCGCTGGCGGCTGCGACCTTCGCGCCGCCCTGCAGCAGCGCCTCGCGAACCGCCGGCTCGAAGCCGCCCGGATCGGGCCAGGGCAGGGCGAGGAGTGCGACTTCCGACGCTTGGCGAGCGGGCGCTGCGGCAGCGGCAGACGCCGTCGGCGCAGCCTGAGCGCCGAGCGGCTGCCAGGGCAGGGAGGCGCAGCACGTGAGCAGCGACGCTGCCGCGAGCTTCGTCACGGCGGACCCAGAGGCAACCCCGGCGCGATGCCGGTGGCGCCCGGGCGCTCACCCTCGCCGCGGCGCAGGGTGGCGTAGGCGCCCAGCGGCGGCGGCGGAAAGCGCTCGGTCGAACCGTCGGGCCAGCGGACCTCGATCGCCTCGAGGTCGAAGCCACCGGCAAGGCCGAAGAGCAGGCGCGGGTCGCTCGCCGAGGCGTAGCTGCCGTCGCTGTGCGCGCGTCGGAGCAGCGGCGGGGCGCCGCGCCGATGCAGGACCGCGGTCGCGCCGAGCTCGTCGCGCCGGCCGGTCGGGTCGGTGAGCCGCAGGCCGACCCAGGCGTGGGCGCTCGCGCTCTCGTCCAGCAGCAGTCGTGCACGCTCGTGGCTGGCGACGGCGACCAGATCGAGGTCGCCGTCGTTGTCGAGGTCGCCGGCCGCCAGCCCGTGCGCCGTCGCGCGCCGCGCCCAGGCGGCACCCGCTTCGGCCGAGATCTCGACGAAGCGGCCGCGGCCGTCGTTGCGGAAGAGCTGACCGGGCTGCCCGAGCTTCAGCGGATCCGTCGGCAGCCCGCCCGCTTCGGCGAGCCGCACCGCCGCGGAGACCGTCGCAAGGTCGAGATCGCCATCCCGGTCCGGGTCGAGCCAGACCGCCCCGAACGACGTCCACGGGCGGCTTGGAGGTCCCAGCCCGGAGACCAGCGAGCGGTCGTCGAACAGGCCGCCACGGTTGCGGTAGAAGGTGTTGGTTTCGCCGGTGAGATGGGTGACGAGCAGATCCTCGACCAGGTCGCCGTCGGCGTCCCCGAGAGCGATTCCCATGCCCGCCTCCGGCAGGCCGCTGCGATTCACCGCGACGCCCGCGGCCAGGGCGATTTCGGCGAAGCGCGCACCTCGATCGGGGCCGGCGCTGCCCAGGTTCTGCCACAGATGGTTCGGCTGGCCGTCGTTGGCGACGAAGAGATCGACCCAGCCATCGCCATCGAAGTCGGCGGCGACCACCCCGAGCCCGGGCTGCGGAGCGTGCTCGCCGAGCCTTGGGGCGCCCTCTTCGACGAAGGTGCCGTCGCCGCGGTTGAGATAGAACAGGTCGCGCTGCGGCCGGAAGGACTGCGGGCCGCAATAGTCGCGCCGCGAGCTCGGCGCGAAGCAGGAAGTGGCGGGGGCGAGCGGATAGTCGACGTAACGCGCGACGAAGAGATCGAGATCGCCGTCGCGATCGGCGTCGAAGAAGGTGGCCGAGATCGCCATGCCGTCGCCGCGCACGCCGGCCTGCGCCGAGATCTCCTCGAAGCGTAGCCTTCCGGGGGCGTTCCGGTCGCTGAGATTGCGCAGCAGGCGGTTGCCACCGAAGCCGGTGACGAAGAGATCGACGTCGCCGTCGCCGTCGATGTCGCCGGTCGCGACACCCATGCCGTAGAAGTCGACGCCGGCGCCGCTCTCGCGCGTCACGTCGACGAAGCGGGGGACGCGCCGCCCGTCGGGCCCGGTCGCCGGGTCGTTGCGATAGAGGCGTGCGCTCTCGCCGCTCGGCTCCGGCCCGGTGGCGCCCAGGCGGCCGCCCTGAACGAAGAACAGATCGAGGTCGCCGTCGCCTTCGGCATCGAAAAGCGCCGCGCCGCCCCCCATGATCGCCGGCAGGTGCAGCTCCTCGGCGCCGCCCGCGCGATAGGTGAAATCGAGCCCGCTCTCGTCGGTGACGTCGGCGAAACGAATGCCGGCGGTGGGTGGGTCAGTCCTGGCCGGCGACTGCAGCGCACCCGACGCCGTCGAAGTCGCGGCGAACGCCAGCGCGACGGCGAGGCCAACGTCAGCGCGGCTTCGGCAGCGGGGCGGTCTGGCCACGACGGGAGATTATCGCTCGCGGTGGCAGCGTGTCGGACGTGACGCGTTTCGGCTTCCGGCGGAGCTCGCCCGCGCTTGGTACGATCGGTGCCAAGGAGCCACTCATGGAAGTCAAAGACTGTCACGGTAATCTGCTCAGCCAGGGCGACTCGGTCCTGGTCATCAAGGATCTGAAGGTGAAGGGCACGTCGGTCACCCTGAAGCAGGGGACGAAGATCAAGAACATCCGTCTGACCGAGGACGAAGAGGAGATCGCCTGCAACACCGACAAGGTGAAGGGGTTGATCCTCAAGACCTGCTTCCTCAAGAAGGCCTGAGCGGCCAGGGGTAGACCGGCGTCGGCCGGTGTCCAGTTCCGGCGGTGGCTTGCGCCATCCCAGGAAAGGAGACCGCTCCATGCCGAAGCCATGCTCTTTGCGGGTTGCGATCCGTCGACACGCGCCCGTTGCCGCCTCCCTGGTCCTGGTAGCCTCGCTGGCCCTGCCCTCGCTTCTCGGCGCCCAGGCGCTGCTGGTCGAAGACATCAACACGGCAGGGATCGACTCCGTCGGATTCACCAGCTTCGGTAGCGACGCCGTCGTCGTCGGGATGCTCCACTTCTTCGCCGGGGACGACGGAGTGAGCGGGCGGGAACCCTGGGTGTTGCACCTCGATACCGGAGTCGCCGAGCGCCTGGCGGATCTCTACCCGGGCCCGGTCAGCTCGGCTCCGGAACAGTTCGTGCGGGTCGGTGCACGGGCGCTGTTCGTCGCCACCTCGCCGGGCGAGGGCAAAGAGCTGTGGATCACCGACGGAACGGCTGCCGGCACCGAGCTCGTCGAGGACATCCAGCCCGGAGTGGCGAGCTCGTCGCCCACCGGCCTCTTTCAGATTCCCGGCGGGCGAGCGGTCTTCAGCGCCAACGACGGCCTCCTCGGTGCCGAGCTCTGGGTGACGGACGGCACCTCCGGCGGCACGAATCTGGTCGAGGACATCAACCCCGGCGCGCCCTCGAGCGGGCCGGGGCAGTTCGCCCTGGCCGGCGGCATCCTCTTCTTCCGCGCAGCGAATGCGGCGAGCGGCACGGAGCTCTGGCGGTGGACGCTGGGAGGCGTGAGCCAGGTGGCCGACATCGAGCCGGGGGTCGGCTCGAGCTCGCCGGTGCAGCTCTACGCCGTCGGCACCGGCATCGTCTTTTCCGCCTGCAAGACTGCCAGCGGATGCGAGCCCTGGGCGAGCGACGGCACCGGCCCGGGCACGGTTCAGTTCGCCGACATTCATCCGTCTGGCGGCTCCTATCCTTACGGCTTCCTCTGGCATCCGGGCCTCGCGCGCCTGTTCTTCGTGGCCGAAGACGACGTTCACGGCACCGAGCTCTGGCAACGCGTCGGCGGCGTCACCAGCCGGGTGACCGACCTCGCACCGGGGTTGATCGATGGGCTCCCGAACGGGCTCGCCGCGCTGACCACCAAGCTGCTGTTCACCGGCTACGACGGCAGCTCGGGGACGCGGCTCTACACCTACGACGGCACGACCGTAGCGCAGATCATGAACCTGTCGACGGCAGGACCGCCGAGCCGTCCCGAGAACACGCTGCCGTGGAACGGCCGCATCTATTTCCTGGAAAGCGGCACCTGCTGGTTCAGCGACGGCACGTCGGCCGGCACCGTCGCCTGGCAGAGCTCCTGCTACTCCTCGCCGCCTTTCACCGTCGGCGACGGCCGGCTGCTCTACGGCACCGGCAGCGTCGGCGAGCTCGAGCTGTGGTCGATCGACAGCGCCGACGTCGAAGTGCAGGAGACCGACCTCGCGAGCTACTCTTCGAACCCGGGCGGCTTCACCTGGCTGGGCGAGTCGACGTTCTTTGCGGCCGACGACGGCGTCTCGGGGAGCGAGCTCTGGGTATCCGATGGCACCCCGGCGGGGACCGCGCTCCTCGACCTGAACTCCGGGGCAGCGGGTTCGGCGCCGTCGAGCTTGACCCCGTTCGAAGGGGAGATCTGGTTCGCGGCCACGACTCCCGCGACCGGCTTTGAGCTCTGGCACAGCGACGGAACTGTCGGCGGGACCGAGGTCGTGGAGCTTCGCACCGGAAGCTCCGGGAGTTCTCCAAGCCGATTCGTCGTGCTGGGCTCGACCCTCTTCTTCGTAGCCTACGACGAGTTGCTCGGCGAGCAGCTCTTTCGCATCGCCGACGCCGGATCGCCGGCGGTGATGCTCGACTATGCCAACCAGTCGGGCCTCTCTCCCGAGAAGTTGGTCAGCACGGGAGACCGTCTCTTTTTCTTCGGCGAATCCTCCTCCACCGGCCGCGAGCTCTTCACGATCCGCGAGAACGAGGCCGAGCCGACACC
The DNA here is from genome assembly GCA_052035735.1 of Acidobacteriota bacterium. Lineage (GTDB taxonomy): Bacteria > Acidobacteriota > Thermoanaerobaculia > Multivoradales > JAGPDF01 > JAGPDF01. The sequence continues at coordinate 11,000 of JBPOHI010000024.1, read as the reverse complement.
GATCGAGATCGTACCGGGGCCCGGGTGGCCCGACGATCAAGACGAGCTCGTAGCGTGGAACGGCGCGGCCTACTTCATGGCCGACGATGGCGTGACCGGTAGGCAGATCTGGCGCAGCGACGGCGTCTCGGTGGCGCCCGTCTCGAGCCTCTCGGGAGGTTCCACGCCGGAGAACCTCACCGCCGGTCCGGGGGGCGTCTACTTCGTCTACGCCGACAGCGCTTTCGGCAGCGAGCTCTGGCGGACCGACGGAGTCGCCACCGTGCGGATCTCCGACATCAATCCGCTCGGCGGAGATGCCTACCCGTACCATCTCACCCGGGTGGGGAACCGCCTCTACTTCACCGCCGAGGAGCCGGTGACCGGCGGCGAACTGTGGTGGACCGACGGCGTGACCGTGGCCCAGGTGGCGGACCTGCGACCGGGTGCGGGGTACAGCTCCCCAGGTGGGCTGGTCGCCGCCGGCGATCGCTTGCTCTTCGCCGCTGATGACGGCGTCAACGGCCGGGAGCTCTGGGTCGCTGCCGCGACCTCCGTGCGGCGGCTTCCGGAAGTCTGGCCCGGCGTCGGCGCCAGCACCCCTCTGGCGGTGGCCGTCGATCCGGCAGCGACGCGAATATTCTTCTCGGCACTAGGGCCTTCGACCTGGCGCGAGCCCTATCGCATCGATCTGCAGCTCTTCCAGGACGGGTTCGAGAGCGCCAACAGCACGGCCTGGTCGACGACGGTGCCCTGAAGCGATCGCCTGCGGACCGTTCCGCGGGGTATGCGGCGCATGGTACGTTGACGCCGCGATGAACCGGGGACATGGCGCCACGCGGCGCTTTCTGAAGTGGGCTCGCACCGTCGCCCTGCCGCTCGTGGCTTTGGCGCCGATCCCGGCGGCCGGCGAGGGGCTGAGCGTCGCCGAGCAACGGCTGATCGCGCGCGTCGAGGCGAATCGTGCGCGCGCCGTCGAGCTCCTGAAGCGGGCCGTCGACCAGCCGAGCGCGACCGAGGATCTCGCCGGCGTGCGCCAGGTCGGCGCGCTGTTCGCAGCCGAGCTGGTGGGTCTGGGTTTCGCCACGCGCTGGGTCGACCTCCCGGCCGAGATGGGTCGTGCCGGCCACCTCGTCGCCGAATACGGAGCCGCCAATGACGGGCCCGGGCCGCGGATCCTGATGATCGGCCACCTCGACACGGTCCTCGAGGGGGAACCGTTCCGGCGCGAAGGCGCGCGCGCCTACGGCAGCGGCGCCTCCGACATGAAGGGGGGCGACGTGGTGATCGTCGCGGCGCTGCGCGCGCTGGCCGAAGAGGGCCTGCTCGCCGGCCGCCGGGTGATCGTGGTGTTGACCGGCGACGAGGAGGATCCGGGCGAGCCGCACGCGACGAGTCGCGCGGCGCTGGTCGAAGCGGCCGAGCGCAGCGACCTCGCTCTCGCCTTCGAAGGTTGGGTGCCGGGGGTCGCGGTGGTCGGGCGCCGCGGCATCTCGACCTGGAGGCTCGAGACCTCCGGTTCGGGCGGGCACTCGTCACGCATCTTCGGTCCCGACCGCGGCGACGGCGCGATCTTCGAGTTGGCGCGCATTCTTGCCGCTTTCCGCGCCGAGCTGCCCGAGCCGTATCTGACGTTGAATCCCGGTGTCGTTGTCGGCGGGACGCAGGCCGAGCTGCCGGTAGCAAGCGCCGCCGGAACGGCGACCGGCAAGTCGAACGTCGTGGCCTCCAGGACGATCGTCGAGGGCGATCTGCGGTTCCTGACCGCCGACCAGCGCCAGCGTGCCCAAGAGCGGATGGGCGAGATCGTCGCCCGCTCGTCGCCCCGGACCGAGGCGAAGATCGCGTTCTCTCCCGGCATGCCGTCGATGGCGCCGACCGCCGGCAATCGCGCGCTGCTCGCGGAGCTCGACCGGGCGAGCCGCGATCTGGGCACCGGCCACGTCGTCGAACAGGATCCGGGCGAGCGCGGCGCAGGCGACATCTCTTTCGTCGCGCATCTGCTCCCCGGGCTCGATGGACTGGGGGCCTTGGGCGACCAGGAGCACGCCCGCGGCGAGTACATCGACCTCGACGAGCTGCCGCGCCTCGTCCAGCGCGCGGCGCTGCTGGTGCATCGACTCGGTGCGAAACCGGCGCCCTGAAGCCGGATGGAGAACGACATGAGTCGCAATGACGTAGCCCTCGGCGCCCTCTCCGCCGGTCTCGCCGTAGCCCTCGGAGCCTTCGCGGCGCACGCGCTCAAGACCCGCCTCGAGCCGCAGGCGCTGGCGATCTTCGAGGTCGCGGTGCGCTATCAGATGTATCACGCACTCGGGCTCGTCGCCGTCGGGATGCTGTCCGAGCGGCGCCCGGACCGCAGGCTCGACTGGAGCGGCTCGCTCTTTGTTGCCGGCACCGTCCTGTTCTCGGGCAGCCTCTACCTGCTCAGCCTTTCCGGAGTGAAGTGGCTGGGGGCGATCACGCCGTTCGGCGGGGTCGCCTTCCTCGCCGGCTGGGGCTGCCTGGCCGCCGCCGCTCTCGGTCGCCCGCGCACGAAAGGCTAGCGGCAGCTCAGCAGATCTTTCCCCAGTCGTTCTCTCGCGCGCCGATCCAACCGGCGATCTCGTCCAGACGTTCGCGCGCCGGGCGGGCAAGCTGGGGCTCCGGGTGCAGCGCCAGGCGTTCGAGGTCCTCGCGGTAAGCGCGGAAGCTCGGGTGGCAGAGATCGACGCTCGTCCGGTAGGTGAGGAAGTTGAGGAGTTGGCGCGCGGCCACCTGCGCCCGTTCGCCGCGCGCCGGATCGAGGGTCGCCCGCCGCGCGGCCTCGGCGAGCATCGGCGCGAGCGCCGGCGGACCGCCGCTCGACTCGGCGGCCAGCGTCTGGTCGATGGCGCGCGCGAACGCCTCGTCGTCGAGCCCGCCGAGTGCCCTCGTGAAGCGCTCCTCGAGCTCGCGCCAGGCTGCGTTGCCGTCGGCGAGTCTCCGGGCGGGCCGGGTGAGGTCGACGAGCGCCAGCGTCGGCGCGAAGCGCGAGCCGACCAGATCGACTCGCCTGCGCTCGTCGCCCGAAGGTCCGGGCCCCGCGGGTTCGGCGCCCGGCAACACCTGTGTCGAGCCGATCTTGGCGAGCAGGGCGTTGCGTTCGAAGGCGCCGGGTGACAGGCGCTCGATAATCTCGAGATAGCGCGTTCCCCAGAACGGCAGGAGCGCGAGCGGCACCCACACGAAGTAGTGGCGATGACGCGGTGCGACGCCGCGCGACAGGAGGCGCGCTCCGAACCACCAGAATGGCAGCCCGAACGGCACCATGAGGATCAGGGAGAAGGCGAGCTCGGTGAAGCCGTTGCCCGCCGAGGGCGGGAGGTGCGAGAGCGCGTCGGCGACGAAGGCGCGGTGCGGGTCACCGGGCGGAAAGCGCACCGGAAGCAAGGTCGCGTCCGCCTCGTCGCGCGCCCAGTCGCCAACCAGGAGATCGATCGGGCGATCCAGATCGGCGAGCGCGTTGGAGACGTAGCTCTGACCGTTCCACGGCGCGCTGCTCTCGAGCCGCGTCGCATCGCCGTCGCCCCACAGGAGGTCGAAACCGGGGCCGCTCGCTGTTGCCCAGCGAAAGCGCCAGGCGGGTGAAATCGCGGGGGGTGACGCGAGGAGCGGCGGCGAGCTCGCCCACTGATGGTGCGACTCGAGCCCCGCGCCGTGGGGCAGGTAGCGCACCCAGATGCGTTCGGCGGTTGCCGGCGTTCCCGTGCCTCGCGCGGCCTGGAAAGAGAGCAGCACCGAGGGGACGACACGCTGCGTGCCGTCCCAGACGCCGTCGATCAGCCGGAGCTCCACGCGCTCGACGCGCGCTTCGGCGGTGGCCGTGGCCGTGACGCGGTACCAAGCGGCGCGCACCATGGTGTCGACCTGGCGGTGGACAAGCACGAACCAGGGGGCGCCGAGCGCGATGAAGAGAGTTCCGACGACCCAACTCCCGCGACCCAGCAGGAGCCGCAGAACGAGCGCCAGCGCTTCGGCCCACAGCGGACGAGGAGTGTCCGGGAGACGACGCTCGATCCACATCTCGAGCCGGTCGAGAGCGGCCGCCGGATCCGGCGGGCCATCGTTCGAGGCGTCACGGCGTCGGGATCGCAAGGTCATCACTGCATAGAACGGACGAGAGGTTCGGGCCGCGACAGAGCGGCCCGGCGCGAGGGACCGACTAGGCGTCGCGGGGCTCCGACCTCACCGGTCGGAGCGCCGCGAGCAGTGCGCAGAGCACGGCGCAGGCGGCGATCAGGTGTTTGAGGCTGTGGCCGCTCAGCAGGCCGCTCGCTACGAGCAGGTCGCGGTCGTGAGACTCGGCCTGTTTGGCGAGGAGATAGAGCGCCAGCGTCGCCCAGAGCCAGGCCCCCAGGAGCCCGCCGCCGCCCCTTCCGGAGAGCAGCAGGAGCGGAATGAGCAGCATCGGCAGGAACTGGATGACGAAGTAGAAGCGCAGGTCGCCCGCACCCTGGAGCTCGGTGGCGTACCAGTAGAGAACCGACGACGCGCCGATCACGAGGAGCGGTGCGAGCGCATGCCGGCCGAGGCTCTCGGAGAGCCGGTCGCGCACGACCAGGCTGAAGAGCGCCATGAAGCCGATGGTCATCGGCAGGCGATCCCAAACCAGCGTCGCGTTCGACGGCGCCAGGTGGTAATACGCCGAGCCGAACGCCACCAGAGCCACGCCGGAAGCGAAGATCAGCAGCCCGCTGCGTAACGCCGGCCGCCGCAAGCGGCCCAGCCGCGCAAGGCCGAATAGGCCGACGAGAAGAAACGGCAGGTTCGTCACAACATTCCAGAAGTTGGGCACGCCGGCGTAGGTGCGATCGTCGGCGAACAGGTGGTAGGACGGATCCTGCCCGAATCGCCGCCGGCTGAATGCGAAGGCGAGGCCCCCGGCGAGGACGGCGAGGAAAAGGACCAGGCGCCAGGGTTGTCTCGTCGTCTTCATCGGCCCGAAGCCGAATCGTAGATCAATCGTCGTCGTCTTCGCCGCCCTCACCGCCCGCCTCGCCGCCCTTCCCGCCCTCGCCTTCGCCTCCCAGCGTCGCGGCGAGGCCGGCGACGAGCGCGGCCTTTTCGGCGGGGGCCAGGCGGGCCTCCGGGTGGAGCGGCAGATAGACCGGCAGCGGCATCGCGCCCTTCTCGAGCTCCTCGGCGGCCTCGTGCGCGTCCTTCTGCGGGCGGTTCCACTCCGAGACATTGAGGTGTTCGCGGCCCTCCTGGACGTCCCGGAAGACCAGCCAGGAGACCGGCGCGATGCGCGAGTAGAGCGGCCACTTGGTCTCGTTGCTGTGACAGTCGCCGCAGGCGCGGAAGAAGAGCTCGCGAGTGCGCGGCGCGTTCCAGGCCGGCTCGGCGGCGACGGCTGGATTGTCGTGGTTCCATCCATAGGGGACGAGCTGGATGGCGAGGCCGAGGAGTGCCAGGGCGAAGAGGATGCGGGTGAGCTTCGGACGCTTCATCGACGGTCTCCGTGTGGCTCGATGGCCGGAGGTCGCGAAGCGGCCAGAAGGGTGCGGCGCGACGGCGGTTCGAGCGTTCGAGCGAGTCTCTCGCACCGGTGTGACATCCCGGTGAACCCGGAGGTCGCGCCCAGCGTCACGGCGCGGGCTTGGGCCGCGCCAGCACGACGCTGTGGAACGAGCGCTCGCCGGAGGCAAGGAGGCTGTCCTCGGCGTCGAGCAGGCGCTGGATGGCGGCGTCGAAATCCGCCCGGGGCGAAGGCGGGTGGCTGGTGGGCCGGTACAGATTGGCGTAGATCACCGACAGGAGGTTGCCGCCGTAGTCGCGCTGCTCGAGCAGGTCGAACTCGCGAGCGACCGCCGGCAGGATGTCGGACGAGGCCACGGCTTCGGTCGGGTCTTCGAAGTTGATCGGCGGCCGGATGCGACCGACGCGCCGGACGCTCTTCGGCAGGCGGTAGTAGTGCCAGTTCCAGCGCAGCTCGTGGAGGAGCTTCCATTCGTGGCGCGAAGGCCCGACGTACTCGTCGAGATAGAGGAGCCCCTCGGGCTTCAGGGCCCGGCGCAGCAGGGTGGCCATCTCGTCGAGGCGGTCAAAGTGGTGCAGCGAGGCGTGGAAGAGGATCGCGTCGAGATCGCGGAGCTCGGCGATCGCCTCCCAGGCGTCGGCGCAACGGTACGCGATGCGCTCCTGCATGCCCTCAGCAGCAGCTCCGGCCTGCGCTTCGGCAACGCAGACCGGCGAGATCTCGATGCCGGTCACATGGTCGACGAGATCGAGGCGCACCAGATCGCGCTCGAAGTGTCCCATGCCGCAGCCGATGCTCACCGCTTCGCGCCATCGCGGCATTCCCTCGAGGCGGCGTGCGAGCCAGGTCGTCGTCCAGGTGTGCGGATCACCCGAGATGCGGCGGTTGATCCGCTCGCGCACCAGTGCATGACTGCCCCAGATCTCCTCGACGCGCGAATGGGCCTCGATCGAATCCCAATAGTTGACCGGTTCGCTCATCGCTTCGAACCTAGCAGAGTTCCCCCGACCCGCAAACCGCTCCGGCGCCTGCGATATCGTCGCCGTTGGTCATGCCCGCTTCCGCGCCCTCGCTTGCGGTCGTCCTTCCGACGTACAACCGGCGAGCGATTCTCGAGCGCACCCTCGACGCCCTGGATGTTCAATCACAGCGCGATTTCCGCATCGTCGTGGTCGACGACGGCTCGACCGACGGCACCTTCGAGTGGCTCGGGCGACGGGCGGCGGGCCGCACCGCGGAGCCGCGCCTGGTGGCGCTCCGCGAGGCGAATCGGGGGCAGGGCCAGGCGCGCAACCGGGCGCTCCGCGAAGTCGAGGAGGAGCTCGTCCTGTTTCTCGGCGACGACATCATTCCGCATGAGGACTTCGTCGCCGAGCATCGCGCTGCGCACGCGCGCCGGGCGGCGCGCGGAGGGCCGATCGCCGTCGTCGGCTTCACCGATTGGCGGCGGAGCGAAATGAGGGTGACGCCGGCGCTCGAGATGGCGAACGTCGAGGGCCACCAGTTCGGTTTCGCCCACATGCGCGCGGATGAGGAGGTGCCGTTCACCTGCTTCTACACCTCGAACCTCTCCCTGCCGCGGCGCCTGCTCGGCGACGAGCCGTTCGACGCCTCCTTCGCCGCTTACGGCTGGGAAGACATCGAGCTCGGCTACCGCTTGAGCCGCGCCGGTCTCCGGCTCGTCTACCATCCGGCGGCGTCGGCGGAGCACCTTCATCCGATGACGCTCGGCGAGCTCTTCGCGCGTCAACTCCTCGTCGGCAGGGGCCGCGCCACGCTCTGCAAACTCCATCCGGAGCTCGCGGCGACGCCGCTGCTCTCGCCCGCTGCGCCGCCGCGCTGGTTCGCCGCCTCCAAGCGGCTGGTGCCTCGGCTGCTGCCGCTGCTTTCGGCGCTCGATGGTGCCGGAGTTCCGCTCGGCAGGAGGCTCCTCCACCGGGTGCTGATCTGCGGCTACTACCTCGGCCAGGAGGCCGCGTGAGTGCCCGGCGATGAGCCGCGTTCTGCTGCTCTGCCCCGAACCCGGGCGGCCGGCAATGGCCGGCGTCGGCATCCGCTTCTGGGAGATGGCGCGTCATCTCGCCTGCCGCCACGAGGTCCGGCTTGGATTTCCCAACGATCCTGTCGCGCTTTTCGACAGCGGCTCCCCTCCTGCCGAGCTCGTGCGCTATGACGGCGGGAACATCGCCGAGCTCACGCGCTGGTCGGAGGTCGTGGTGCTGCACGCCCACGTCTCGAATCTCTATCTCGACGCCGCCAGCGAGCCGCGGCCGCTGGTCGTCGACCTCTACGATCCGTTTCCGATCGAGAACCTGAACTACTTCCCGCAGCTGGGCGACGGTCCGTATCGCCACGACCGGGTGACCCTCGAACGGCAGCTCCGCGCGGGGGATCTCTTCCTGTGCTCCTCGACCGAGCAGCGGCTGTTCTATCTCGGCATGCTCTACGCACTGGGGCGGCTGAATCCCGAGACCTACTTCGCCGACTTCAGTCTGGCGAACCTGGTGCGCGAGGTGCCGTTCGGCGTGACGATGCCGCCGCAAGCACCCTCCGCGGCGCCGTCGTTGCGCGGCGCCGTCGCGGGTATCGGGGAGGGCGATCCGATCCTCTTCTTCGGCGGCGTCTACGACTGGTACGACCCGCTGCTCCTGCTCGCGGTCCTGCCGGCGCTACTGACGCGGTTTCCGGCGCTCCGCGTCGTCTTCTCGGAGAACCCCAACGCCGCGTCAACGCCGCAGGGCACCTACAGCGAGGTCGTCGCCGTCGCACGCGAGGCCGGCTGGATCGATCGCCATGTCTTCTTCGTGCCCTGGGTGGCGGCGGAGGAGCGCTTCGCGCTCTATCGCGAAGCGACGGTCGCGACCGTCCTGCACCGCCCGCGCTTCGAGGCCGAGATCTCGATGCGCACGCGCGTGCTCGACTTTCTCGGTGCGGGGCTGCCGGTCGTCGCCACCGCCGGCGGCACGATGAGCCGGCTGCTCGCGGAGGAGAGGATGGGCCGGGTCGTGCCCGAGGGCGACGGCGCGGCGCTCACCGCGGCTCTGGAGGAGCTGCTCGATTCGCCGCCACTGCGCGCCGACCTCGCCGCGCGCGGCCGCGCCTGGGCCGCCCTCCACGACTGGCCGACCGTCCTTGCACCGCTCGAAGAGTTCCTCGCCGCGCCACGCATCGACCCGTACAAGGACCGCTACCCCCCGGGCTCGATCCCCCCACCGCGCCCCCCCCGCCGCTTCGGTCGCGCCTGGTGGCGCGGGCTTCTCGGGAGGCGCTGAGTCTGCCGCAGCCAGACCTGCGCGGGCTCAGCTCGCGAGAATGCGCTCCCAAAGTAGGCGGGCCTCCGCAGGCAATTCGGCGAGCTGCTGCTCGACTTCCACGATGACCCCATCTCGATCCTCTCCCGCGAGAAGTTGCGCGACATCCCATGCGTCCTGCCCGCCGCCTGCGAAGAGTTTCAGGAGAATGAGGTCCGAAGCGGGCGGAACGGGAAGGGCGACATCGCCTAGATCGAGCAGCTCGGATCTTTCGACAATCCGAGTCTGCCAGGAATGTCGCCCCACGATGAGATCGACCGGGCGTTCGCCAGCGGCCGTGAATCTGACGACACCGGCGAGCGGATCCTCCCGGTCTCCGCAGCGAACGTCGCAGCGAATGCCTGCGTCGATAAGCGGCTGCCACAGCGCGGTTTCGAGCGCCCGTCGATCCGTCGTCAGAAGGTCGCGGTCCAGGGTGGACCGGCTTGCCGCCCGCAACGAGAGCGCTTCGGCTCCGATCAGTGCGCAGCGGATCTCCGCGATCTGCAGTTGCCGGACGACTGTGGCCAGCAGGCTCATTCGACAGCGGCGCAGCGCGAGGGTCGGCGGCCGGCCTGGCGCCGACGGGCGAACTCGCGGGCGGCTTCGACCTCGGTCACGCCGTGGGCGTGCGCATAGGCCGCGAGCGCCTCGTCGCCGAGCCGTTGCGCGAGGCGGAGGCGCTCGACAGGGGAGAGTGCGATTTCGACGCGCCGATCCTCTTCGCGCAGCTCGGTGGCCAGTTTCGAGATCACGCTCGAAGTATAGCGAGAGCGCAAGTCCGGGCTCCTCCTGTCCCGGTTTCCCGGCGCTTCACGTCTCTAGGGAGGGGGCGGTGAGTCCGCCTCGAGGCCGATCAGGGTCAGCGACCCGGAGGAGACGAAGATGAGGACGAAGCTCTCGAGCAGCACCTTCTGCGGAGTCGTGACGGCGGGAGTCCTGGCGCTCGCCGGTACTTCCGGTGCGGCCGCCGCACCGACGGAGGTCAAGGGGTCGGCGATCCTGCAGCACCCCTGCGGCAAGGTCTCGGTGCAGCAGATGGGGCTGGTGAACTCCGGCAAGATGGCCGAGGCGGTGAAGCTCGGCACGAAGGAGATGCAGGCGGAGTGGAATGCCATGCCGGCCGAAGATCGCGAGATGCTGACCGGCATGATGAAGGAGATGTCGGTCACCTCCGCCGAGCTCGAAAAGGACATCACCGCCGGCGGCCTGCTGGTCGTGGATGGCGCCAACGCCACCCTCACAGTGAAGCAGGAGCACAAGGACGAGAACGGCACCAGCACCGGCACCATGACCCAGAAGTTCAAGCTCGACGGCGCCGCCTGCAAGATCTCGAAGTAGGCTCCTCGTCAGAGCTGCCGTAGAGCGCAAACCTCAGCGCCTCGTCGGACCCAGGAGACGCTCGACGATGGCGTAGATCTCGCGCCGATGCCCGGCGGCGACGACGATGACCTCGACGCGCTCGGCGACGATGCGGTAGATGATTCGGAAGTCTCCGGTGCGCCAGGAGCGCAGGCCGCGCAGCGACATCTGGAGGGGCTTGCCGCGTTCTGGATTCGCCGCCAGTTCCAGGCAGGCGTGCCGTACGCGCTGTTGGACCTGGCGGTCGAGCTTGCGGATCTGGCGCGCCGCGCTAGCGGCGTAGAGGACGGTCCAGGCCACCCCAGACCTCGTCGTGGCCGAGCAGACGGCCGGCCTCGGCGTCGAGCAGTCCCTTGCGCACGCTCGCCGTGAGGTTCGGATCGGCGAGGATCTCGAGCGATTCGAGCAGACCCTCGTACTCCTCGTTGGAGATCAGGACGGCCGCCGGCCGGCCGGAGCGCGTGATCACGAAGCGCTCGCCGAGCTCGTCCGTCTCGCGCAGCAGCCGCGCCAACTGGGTCTTCGCATCCGACAGCGAGAGGGTCGTCATGACAACCAGAGTATAGACCAGAATTCTGGTCGATGGCCGGGTCTTCCGGCGCCCGTACGACGCCGAGCCGGCTGCTTCCCATCGGCCGCTCGCGGAGCGGTTGCCCGGTGCGAAGAACTCAGGGGTGGACGAGCTCCGGCGTCGCGGCGCAGGTATCGAAGGCGGCGGTGTCGAGCGCCGGCGGGAACGCCGCGCCGAGGGCGGTGTCGCGCTCCCAGATTTCGCCGGTCCAGGTGTCGACGACTTCGAGATGGACCTGGACGTCGGTCAGCCCCGAGGCAAAGACCCAGAAGTTGCCGAAGTCGGGATGCGCGCAGGC
>JBPOHI010000252.1:0-1663 GCA_052035735.1 Acidobacteriota bacterium | reverse complement strand
TCGGCTGCAAACGCTCGTCGGGCACGGTGACGATGCCGACGTTGGGCTCGATGGTGCAGAACGGATAGTTCGCCGACTCGGCTTTGCGAGTGCGGGTGAGGGCGTTGAAGAGCGTCGACTTGCCGACAGTCGGCAGGCCGACAATGCCGGCACGGAGCATGGTTCGGATCCTTGGGAAGCGGAGTGAGTCCGCGTGCGCATCGCGGCACGGCGGAGAGCGAATCCTATCATCGGCCCCGCGACACAGGCCGCGGCCTCCGGAACTGGAGTCTCCGAAACCGTCGACCCGCCTGCGCGTAGGACCTCTCGCGGCCATTCCAAGGAGGCTCGCTTTGCCAAGGACGAAGAGCAGGCTCGTATTGCCTCTCATCGCCGGGCTGGCGAGCACCGCTGCGCTCGCTGCCGAGGCTGCGCCGCCGCAAGCGTGCCGCGGAGAGGCGATCGACATCGGCGGGCGCACCCTCTGGGCGGAGCTAGCCGGCGCGGGAGAGGTGACGGTCGTCTTCGAGACCGGGAACGGCGCCGATTCGACCGTCTGGACCGAACTCGCGGCGCAGGTTCGTGCAACGGGAGCGCGCACGTTTCTCTATGACCGCACAGGCACGGGCCGAAGCGCGCCCGATCCGCGCTCCTACGCGATCGACAACGAGGCGGAGGCGCTTCGCCTGTTGCTCTCTCGCTGCGGTGTCGGCGGACCGGTCGTTCTCGCCGCGCACTCCTACGGCGGTTTCATCAGCCAGCTCCTGGCGGCTTCGGGGCGCCGAGAGGACGCCTTCCGGGTCGCCGGGCTGGTCTTGGTCGACGCCAACATTCCGGAGTTCTTCACCGCCTCCGAAGTGGACGCGATCCTCGCTCGCTACCGGCCGCAGTACGACGCACTCCGCAAGCAGGCCCCGGAGCTCGCAGCGACGATCATTCCGATCCTCGAGGCCTATCCAGCGACCGCCGCGAGGATGCGTCGCGTTCGGCTTCCGGCGCGGCTGCCGGTAATCGATATTTACGCCGGGCATTCCTGGGCAGAGACGGAGACGAGCGCCGCTGCGATGCGACAGGCGCACATCGCCTTCGCCGCAGCGGGCCGGCGCCGCGAATCGGTTTACGCCGCCGGCAGCTCTCACCAGGTGATGAGCGACCGCCCGGACCTCGTGCTCGCGGCGATCGCCAAGGCGGTGGCACGGGCCGGGAACTGACGCGCCCTATCCTCGGCCTGTCGCGCTCGCTGCGACCCCGGGCGGAGCTCCGGTTCCCCGCGCCACGATCTTCATGAAGTCCGACTCCGCGAGGCGCGAGGGGTGGACTTCGCCGCCGAGCCCGAAGAAGCGGCAGAAGCTCATCAGCAGCGGCTGCCAGCGCTCGGGGTCGATGTGCGGCTTCGTGCCACAGCCGCGGTCGGGCGCGAGCAGCGACTCGTCGACGTGCAGGCGCGTGATGTGAACCTCGAACGCGATGGCGCTGACGTTCTTGCCGAACGGATGATGCTGGTGGACGATCCCCTCCATCTGCACCGGGCACTCGGCGACGCGCGGCGCGGCCACGGTCTCCGACGCCACTGGTGTCAGGCCCGCCTCGCGGAACTTCTCCGCCTCGTGGCGGTAGCCCCAGGAGCGCTTGCGCTCCGGCACCGGATTCTTCCCCGTGGTGAGCGCCAGCCGGTCGACCGCGG
>JBPOHI010000290.1:0-2598 GCA_052035735.1 Acidobacteriota bacterium | reverse complement strand
GTGTCGGGGTCGTGAAGCGACGGCTCGAGATGCCAGACGCGCTTGAACTCCCACGGGTGCTGCGTGCCGTCGTACCAGAGATGCGTGCCGGTCGCGCCGTCGTAGGTGAACTGGTTGCCGACCGGCTCCCAGCTCTTGCCGCCGTCGTCCGAGCGCTGCACGAGCTGCCCGAACCAGCCGCTGGTCTGCGAGGCGTAGATGCGGTTCGGGTCGGCGGGCGACCCCTTGAGATGGTAGATCTCCCAGCCGCCGAAGAACGGCCCGGCGATCTCCCACTGGTCGCGCTTGCCGTCCGCGGTCAGCACGAACGCCCCCTTTTTCGTTCCCACCAGCACCCGCACTCCGCTCATGGCGATCTCCTCCGTCTCCAGCGGTCTCGAAGTTCTTTCCGGGATACTACGCAATCGGGGGCCGGGAGTTCACCGCCCGCGGTGCCGCACCGACCTCCGCTGTCGGCCAACTGCGGCCGGTCGCCGGTGAACGCACGGATCGCCCGAACGCCGCGCGCCGTCCTTGGGATGGCACGCAGCGTGTAATCTCTCTTCGCCGGGGGAGCGCAGCGAGCCTTCGCCTCCTGCTTTCGGGAGATCGCTCCCGAAAGCGACAGTCGACTCCAGGTCAGGGGGACGGATGACGTACGCGAGGCGAAGAGGCGCTTGGAAAGAGGTTCTGGTGGGTTGCGTGGGGCTTTGCAGTGCCCTGATCGTTACCGCGCTCGGTGCGCAACCGCCCCTGCCGGAGGGCATCGTCGGCGAGCGGGCGCAGGCGATGGTCGCGATCCTGACGGGTCCGGGAAGCGACGTAGCGGCGATCGAGCCGCTGGTGGCGGCAAATTGGGCGGCCTCGGCGCTCGCCCAGCGTCCGGCGGCCGAGCGGGCTCAGGCGCTCGCAGGCGTGCGCTTCGATCTTGGCGCGGCGGAGTTCGTGCGCCTCGAACGCCGCTCCGAGAACGAGCTCGACCTGACCTTTCGGTCACAGGCGAAAGGGCTCTGGCTTACGGTCGGCATGAAGCTCGAGCCGCAGGCGCCGCGAGGGATTCTCGGCGCCTCGATGCGGCTCGACTCCAATCCGCCGGCCGAGGCGGGCGCCGCCGGCGGCCCGAAGCTCTCGGTAGCGCAAGCGATCGCTCAGGCGACGGCGCGCATCGACGCGTTGGCGGCGGAGGATGCCTTCTCCGGTGTCGTCGTGATCGCGCGCGACGGCGAGGTGCAGCTCGAGCGTGCAGCGGGGAGAGCCGACCGCGAACGCGGCCTGGCCAACGGCCCGGGCACGCGGTTCAACATCGGTTCGATCAGCAAGGCGTTCACCCAGGTCCTGATCGCCCAGCTCGCGGCCGAGGGCAGGCTCGCGCTCGAAGACAGGGTGATTCGCCACCTGCCGGACTATCCCGATCGCGCCATCGCCGAGCAGGTCACCCTGCAGCAGCTGCTCGCGCATCGTTCCGGCCTGGGAGACATCTTCAACGAGCGCTTCACGCCGGAGGCGGCCGCTGGGCTGCGGACGCTCGCCGACTACCTGCCGCTCTTCACCGGCAAGCCGCTCGAGTTCGAGCCCGGCACGGCGCAACGCTACTCGAACGCCGGCTACGTCGTGCTCGGACTGGTCATCGAACGTCTCACCGGCAAGCGCTATGCCGACGTCGCGCGCGAGCGCATTTTCGTCCCGGCGGGTATGGCGGCATCGGGCTGGTTGGCGCGCGATGCTCTCCCCGCCGAGGCGGCGATCGGCTATACCCGCGAAGGATGGCAGGAGGAGCGCGAGCCGCGAGGTGCCGCGCCTGCCGGCCACCGGCCAGAGGCGGCCCTGCCTGCGCGCCGATCGAACGCCCTCGCCCTGCCGGCCATCGGCAGCTCCGCGGGCGGCAGCTACTCCTCCGCTCGCGACCTCCTGGCCTTCGCCCGTGCACTGGCGACCAACCGCGTCGGCGGCGCGGCACGTTTCGCCCAGCAGGGGGGGCTCGGCATCGCCGGCGGCACTGCGGGGGCGAACGCCGTGCTCGAGGCGGACTTCGCGCCCGGTGGCTGGACGGTCATCGTGCTCGAGAATCTCGATCCACCGGCGGCCGAAGCGTTGTCGCGCGAGCTCAGGGCGCTGCTCGAACGGGTCGAGCCCGCTGCCGGTGCAGCGCGTTGAGTACGCGACCTCAGAGGTAGCCCAGGGCGCGCAGCTGGCGTTCCGTCTCCCGCGCCGCTTCGAGGGCGGCGGGGGGGGCGGGTCTCGCGGTGGCGAGTGCGCGCCGGAGCTTCGTCACCGTGCGCCGCTCGCTCGCCGCGAGGTCGGCCGTCTCGCCCGGGTCGTGCTCGAGATCGAACAGTCGCAGGCTTCCCGTCTCCTCGTTCACCATCAGCTTGTGGCCGCCTTCGACGCCGGCGCGCCAGCCGGCAAAGGCGCTCGTCTGCAGTCGCGCCGGAGCCGGCGCCCCGAGCTCGATCTGCGGCCGCAACGATCGCCCGGCGAAGGCTCCTTTTCCGGCGGTCACGCCGGCGTAATCGAGCAGCGTCGGCAGGATGTCGAGGTTTTCCGACAGCGTGTCGCGAACCGCGCCGCGCGGGATGCCCGGGCCGGCGACGACGAGCGGCGTGCGGATCTCGGTGTCGA
>JBPOHI010000147.1:0-2314 GCA_052035735.1 Acidobacteriota bacterium | reverse complement strand
GTCACGGCGTACTTCAGAAGCGAGACCGCGAGTGCGGCGATAGCGACGAGCGCGATCAGGCGCCAGCGCGCTGTGACGACACGCAGGTAGTCGGCAAGGTGAAACTCGGCCTCCGGCTCGGCGTTGGCGAACGCTGCAGCAGGCGACTGGGGTCCGTTGAGATCGGCGCTCACCGGGTCGGTCTCGCGAAACTGGCCTCGAGGTTCAGACTCACAGCAGGGACTCCTTGATCACCAGCACGTCGCCGTCGGCGAGCGACAGGTCGGGTACCTTGACGGCGATGATCTTCTTGTAGTCCACCTCGACCTCTTCCTGCAACGACTCGCCCAAGCGGCGCTAGATCGCCATCTTCTACGACGAGCGGACGGTGAGCCCGCCGGCGCGGGCGATGACCGAGAGCACGGTAATGCGGTCGGTGCTCTTGAACTCGATGGCCCCCGGCGTCAGCACCTCGCCGAGGCAGAAGACGGTCACCTGAACGGTCACCGGCACATTGATCAGGTCGTTGGCGAAGATCGGAATGTTGGCTCGCGGGTCGCCGCGCACGAAGAGATCCTCGATGCGAATCGCCACCTGGTCAGAGAGGCCGTTCTCGGCGCGGCGCAGGACGTAGAGGGTATCGGCGTGCTCGGCGGAGAGCCCGCCGGCGGCAGCCAACGCCTCGATCAGCGTCCAGCGGCCGGGGAAGGCGAGATTGCCTGGGGTGCGCACCGCGCCGACGACCAGGATCGGCCGCGAGCGCGCCTCGCGCACCTCGACCGAGACCGTCGCCCGGTTGACGTACTTCGCCTCGAGCAGCGCCTTCAACTGCTGCGCGAATCCGGCTTCAGTCAGCCCTTCGGCCGGCACCTCGCCGATGAGCGGCAGGTTGACATTGCCGTTCTCGGCCACGCGGACCTCGACGTTCAACTCCGGCACCTCGTAGACCTTGATGGCGATCTGGTCCTTGGGGCCGAGACGGTAGCTCACCGTCGTCCCGACCGGCAGCACCTGCGCGAACACTGCCTCTCCCGGCCCAGCGCCGAGCGTCAACAGCAGGGCGAGACCGCCAAGGAAGCCGCCGGGAGTGCGGAAGTTGCGCGCCACAGGCGCTCGCGGGGAGTCCATCAGAACCCAAGATTATACGGGTATCGGGCTCCGCCTCATGGGAGAGCTGCGCCGAGAGGCGCCGGGCCCGGCCTTCAGGCGGTCAGTACCAGGTGCCCTGGCCGATGCCGAAGCCCAGGTTCGCCAGGATCTGCGAGACTTTCTGACCCGGCAAACCGCTCCCCGAGGGCGGGGTGATCTTCGACTCCTGATAGCCGAGCCGCAGCTTCAATTGCCATGGCAGCTCGACCGCGATGTCGGCGCCGTAGGACTCGACGTCGTCCACCCGGTCGAAACCCGCTGCGCCCGGCCCGGGCTGAAAGCGGTGGCTGCCGGTCTCGCCGAAGACGTTGAGCCGCAGGCGCCAGCCGAGCGCGAGGTCGACACCGGCGCCGAACCGCTCGTCGACGTACCCGGAGGCCTCGTCGACGAGCAGCGAGTAGGCGAGCTGCCGGGCGCCATAGAGGCGGGCGCCGAACGTCTCGCGCGGTTTCCACTCGATGCGAAGGCCGCCGGTGGAGCTGTCGAAGTCGGAGAACTGGGAGCCGTCCACGGCGGCGAGCTGACTCTCCTGATAGAGGAGATCCACCAGAAGCTTGGGCCGCTCGTAGCCGGCCTCGACGTACCAGAAGTCGCCGGAGTTGGAGCGGTCGAGCGCGCCGTCGGCGAAATCGGACTCACTGTGACCGACGCCGGCTCCGATGCGCAGCTTCTCGCTCGGGTAGTAGCGCACACCGCCGCGGTAGGACGTGTCGTCGCGGTCGAGATCGTCGAAGAAGCTGGCGAGCTGGGGGTCGTCCCCGCTGTCCACCAGGCTGGTCACCGAGAGGTCCTCGCCGTGGGCGAAGATCGTCAGGCGGCGCAAGATCGGCACCTCGATGTCGGCCGCGATCTTCTCGTTGCGCGAGGTGTAGCGCTGCAGCACCTCGCCGGTCGCGTAGTTGAAGTCTTCGTTGCGCTGCGCGGTCACGGCAATGGCCAGCCGATTGAAATAGGTGAAGGTGCCGAGCCCGAAGCGCTGGTTGACACGGCGCTCCTCGGCGCGCTCCTGCCACCAGACATACTCCGGCAAGGCGTAAGCGGCGACAGTGGTCTTCGATCCGACGGGCAGGTAGGCCCGCAGGCCCGCCCCGGCGCGGGCGGTGAGGTCGGAGCCGGCATCGCTGACGGCGTCCGCCGGGCGATCCACCCACGAGAGGTCGGAGATCCACAGCGCCGGGTCGAGACG
>JBPOHI010000086.1:0-112453 GCA_052035735.1 Acidobacteriota bacterium | reverse complement strand
ACTACTTCGGCGCCTGCATGAACCTGGCGGCGATCGACAAGGCCGCCCTCGATCCAATTCGCGCCGATCTGACGACGATCGCCCGCCTCAAGGACGTGCAGGGGCTCGCTCCGCTCCTCGGCCGCCTGCATCTCGAGACCCGCGGGCGCGGTCTGCTCTTCGGATTCGGCAGCGAGCAGGACCCCGGTGACGCGACGCAGCGCATCGCCGCCATCCGCGCCGGAGGTCTCGGGCTGCCGGACCGCGACTACTATCTGAAGACCGACGCCGCCTCCGCCGCCCTGCGCGCGCAGTACCTCGAGCACACGGCGCGCAACTTCCGGCTGATGGGGGAGACCGCGGAGTGGGCCGCCGAGAGCGCCGCGATCGTCCTGGCGATCGAGACCGACCTGGCGAAAGCCTCGCTGTCGCGCGTCGACCGGCGCGACCCGCGCAAGGTTTACCACCGGATGGGCCTGGCCGCGCTGCAGAAGCTGACGCCCGGCTTCTCCTGGAAGGAGTACTTGGCTGCGGCCGGCGTCGCGGCGGAGGGGCCCGCCTTCGCCCTCGACGTTACCGAGCCGGAGTTCGTGAAGGCGATGCAGACGCTGATCGCCAAGCGCCCGCTCGCCGACCTGCGGACCTATCTCACCTGGGCGCTGCTGCGCAGCGCGGCGGGCGATCTCTCGGCGCCGTATCGAGACGCCGACTTCGACTTCTACTCGAAGACGCTGCGTGGCGTGCAGGAGCCGCCACCGCGCTGGCAGGTCTGCGTCGAAGCCGTCGACCGCGACCTCGGCGAGGCGCTGGGCAAGGTGTTCGTCGAGCGCCAGTTCACTCCCGAGACCCGCGCCGCCGCCGAGGCGATGGTGCGCGGCATCCACGAGACGATGGGCGAGCGCCTGCGGGCGCTCGACTGGATGGGCCCGGCGACGAAGGCCAAGGCGCTCGAGAAGCTCGCCGGCATGCGCTACAAGATCGGCTACCCGGAGAATTGGCGCGACTACTCGGGGCTCGCGGTCGAGCGCGACGACTACTACGGCAACCTCCGCCGGGCAGCGGAGTTCGAGAGCCACCGGCAGCTCGCCCAGATCGGCAAGCCGGTCGAGCATGGCGAGTGGGAGATGACGCCGCCGACGGTCAACGCCTACTACAACCCCTCGATGAACGACATGAACTTCCCGGCCGGAGTCCTCCTGCCGCCGCTCTTCGACATGAAGATGGACGACGCGCCGAACTACGGCAACACCGGCGGCACGATCGGCCACGAGCTCACCCACGGCTTCGACGACGAAGGCCGCCAGTTCGATGCCCAGGGCAATCTCAAGGACTGGTGGACGAAGGAAGACGCCGCCAAGTTCGTCGAGCGTGCGCAGTGCGTGGCGGATCAGTACGCGCAGTATCCGATCGTCGACAACCTCAAGATCAACAGCAAGCTGACCTTGGGCGAAGACGTCGCCGATCTCGGCGGGACGATCCTCGCCTGGGAGGCGTGGAAGAAGGCGATCGCCGGCAAGACGCTCGAGCCCACGGACGGGCTCACGCCCGAGCAGCGCTTCTTCGTCGGCTTCGCGCAATGGGTCTGCGAGAACCAGCGGCCGGAGGAGCTGCGCGTCTCGGCGGCGACGAACCCGCACAGCCCGGGCATCTGGCGGATCAACGGCGTGGTCGCCAACATGCCGGAGTTCGCCGAGGCGTTCTCGTGCAAGCCCGGGCAGCCGATGGTGCGCGCCAACGTCTGCAAGATCTGGTGACGGAGCGGCGGTAGGAGCGAGGCAGGAGGCCCCCGATGCCCTGGCTGATCGACGCCGCGAATCTCGGCGGAGCGTTGGGTGGGGCGGCGGGGGCACGCAACAGCGAAGGGATTCTCGCCGCGCTGCTCCCCTGGGCGCGCGAGCGCCAACAAGTGGTCGTGGTCTTCGACGGACCCGAGCCGACGAACTTCGCCCGCCAGCTGGGCGGCGTCGAAATCCTCTGGAGCGGCACCCGCTCCGCCGACGAACTGATCCAGAAGCGGCTCGCAGCGGCAGGAAAGCTGGCGAAGTCCTGGACCGTCATCACCAACGACCAGACTCTCGCCCGCCACTGCCGCGACTTCGGCGCCAAAGTCGATCCGGCGAGCATCTTCGCGCGGCGCATCACGCAAACCAAGCCGAAATCCAAGACCGCTCGCGGCGCCCAAGCCGCTGTCGACAAGCCCGCCCCGAACGCCCAGGAGATCGCCCATTGGCGGGCGGTGTTCGGAGCGAAAGTAAAGGACCAGTAAAGGAATGGGGATGCGACCCCTTTACTGGTCTTTGCGTCCCGTTGGCAGCAGGTGTTCCGGTTTCACGCTCCTCGAAAACCAGTCCTTTGGCTGCTGGACGCTCGACTCGTTCGCGGCGGAGGAGAACTCGGGAGCGCGCAGGCAGACCTGGATCGCAGGAGTACAATCTGCCGGTGGCCGACTTCCGGGTGCTCGGTGAGATTCTGGAGATCGAGACCCTGGCCGAATCCCATGCGATTCGGGAGCTCGCACGGCTGGTCAAGGTGCATGGATTCGGCCGCTGGCGGAAGCGGAAGGGAGTCGCCGAGGTGGAGATGGAAAGCGGCGCCAGTCGCCGGGTCGAGCTGCACTGGTACGAGGCGCATGGAATTGGGAGCGTCGAGATGAAGATCAAGCGCTACCTGGACTGATTGGATGATCGCGATCGAGCATTCCTACGTCGTCTGCGTCGAGAACACCGGTTATCCGGCGGCGCTGGAGTTGCGCAAGATCTACCAGCGGCTCTCGGATCCGAGGGCCGAAGCCGATGGATTCCTGCGCGTCATCGACGAGTCGGGCGAGGACTATCTGTTCCCGTCCCGGTTCTTCGCCGCGATCGTGGTTCCGAGTGCGCTCGAGCGCACCTTCGCCACGGGCGGCCGATAGACCCGCTCCCGTCGGGGCAGCACTTCCTTTACCGGTCTTTTCTTGCCGGGTTCCAGGAGCTGCCTGAATTCGAGGCGATCGAGAACCTGATCCCTCCTGGTACCCGATTCGAGGAGCCTGCTCATGGACGCCGCGACGTTTCGCAAGTTGGGACACGAGCTGGTGGAGTGGGTGGCGGCGTATCGGGAGGGGATCGAGCGTCTGCCGGTGCGGAGCTCGGTGCGGCCGGGGGAGATCCGGGCGCGCTTCGCCGCCGAGCCGCCGCGCGTGGGCGGCGGGCTGGCGGCGGCGCTCTCGCAACTCGACGAGACCGTCCTGCCGGGGATCACGCATTGGAACCATCCGTCGTTCTTCGCTTACTTCCCGTCCAACACGAGCTACGCCTCGATCCTCGCGGATCTCGTCTCCGCCGGCCTCGGCGCGCAGGGGATGAGCTGGCAGACGAGCCCCGCGGCGACCGAGATCGAAGAGGTGGTGATCGACTGGCTGCGGCAGATGGTCGGGCTGTCGCCGGAGTGGAAGGGTGTGGTGCACGACACGGCGAGCACGGCGACGCTCTGCGCCCTGCTGTGCGCGCGCGAGCGCGCCACCGGCTTCAGCCAGAACCGCGCCGGGCTCCAGGGGGTCGAGGCGCCGCTCACCGTGTATCTGTCGAGCCAGGCACACAGCTCGGTGGAGAAGGCGGCGCTCCTCGCCGGCTTCGGGCGCGAGAACCTGCGCTTCCTCGACACCGACGAGGTGCACGCGCTGCGCGCCGATCACCTGGAGCAGGCGATCGCCGCCGATCTCGTCGCCGGCTGCCGGCCGTGCGCCATCGTCGCGACGATCGGCACGACGGGGACGACGGCGATCGATCCGCTCGAGGCGATCGCGCGCATTGTCGACCTCGCCGGACCGGACACGATCTGGCTGCACGTCGATGCGGCGCTCGCCGGCACGGCGATGGTGCTCCCCGAATGCCGCCCGCTCTGGCTGGGCGTCGAGCGCGCCGACAGTCTGGTGTTCAACCCGCACAAGTGGATGGGCACCGGCTTCGATCTCTCGGCCTACTACGTGCGCGATCCGGAGCACCTGATCCGGGTGATGAGCACGAACCCGACCTACCTGCGCACCGCCGAAGACGGCGCGGTGACCAACTACCGCGACTGGCAGATTCCGCTCGGCCGGCGATTCCGTGCCTTGAAGCTCTGGTTCTTCCTCCTCGACGTCGGCGTCGACGGGCTCGAAGCGCGCCTGCGCCGCGATCTGGCGAATGCGCAGTGGCTGAAGGATCAAGTGGACGCCGCCCGCGACTGGGAGCGCCTCGCCCCGGTGCCGCTGCAGACCGTCTGCGTCCGCCACGTGCCGCCGGCGATCGCTGGCGACGAGCCGGCCCTCACCGCACACAACCTCGAGATCGCAAAGCGCATCAACGACAGCGGCGCCGCCTACCTCACCCCCAGCGACCTCAAAGGCCGCCAGATGCTCCGCCTCAGCATCGGTGCCGAAACCACCGAACGCCACCACGTCGAGGCGCTCTGGCGAGCGCTCGAGGCCGCGGCAGGATAGAGGGAAGTGAGTCGTTCCCGCGAGGAGCGCGTGGCGGTGTGTTCCGCAAGATCCCGTCGGAGCTGGGGCGGGTGGCGGCGCGCGCTGTGGAGAGACTCCTGCCCTCAGTCTTCGCCGAGCGCGAACGCCAGGATTTCCGCGTCGTCGTAGAGGAGCTTCACTCCCCGCGTCCCGGGCTTGACGATGGAAGCCACGCGCACATCGGGATCCAGACTCGCAGAGTCGGCCGACTCGACGATGAAGTGGGTCAGCTCGAGCTCCTTCATGGCCCTCACGCAGCGGTCGCCGATCCTTCGACGCGGGAACTTGCAGGACTCCTTCAGAAAGCGGAAGGAGTCGGAGAGATATCCGCTGTAGCCGTTCGCGATCGGCTTCCCGTGCACGAGCCCTCGCCACATTCGAGGGATGTCCTCCTGGCTCCCTTGGAGCGGAAAGACGGCGAGCGCGCCGACATCGCTCTTTCGCAGCAGGTCCACGTAGCGCGGCATCTGTTCCGGGCGTTCCGGCGAGAAATAGGCCTCCGGCGGCAGCGCTCGCAAGGAGAAATCAGCGGATATGGAGGTCAGAAAGGCCAGGGCCAGGGCGGGTCGTTGCCACCTGTATCTGGGTCTGCGAAGAGCGGCACCCACCGCTCGGGCTCCCGCGACTCCGATTCCCAGCAGGACGAAAAAGTGAGCGCGAGCGGGCACTCTCATGCCATCGAGCCCGGGAAGCAGACGGGAGAGCTGCTCGTATGCGGGCGCGAACTCCAGGATCGAGAATGCCACGGAACCCCAGATCAGACAGGTCGAAAGAGCCGTCCCCCGCTTCGCTGCGCTCCTTGAAGCCCACAGGAGCAGGCAGAGGGCGAGGCCGAGGGTCAGCGTCCAGCCAGGGAAAAGGTCGCGTTCGGGTTGCATCCAATCCGGGGGAAGGAGGACGGCGTAGGCGTTGAGACTCGAAGGCGCCACCCAGTCCCTGAGGTGAGCTCCATAGGACTCGAATTCAGCGGCGGTTCGATGCGTGCCCAGGGTTTGCCTCGCAACCCAATAGGGCGCAAAGACGACGGCCAGCAGAGCGAGACCTGCGAGGAAGAGCGCGATCGTCGGGAGCACCCGGCAGAGGAGGCGCGCGCGTACCTTCCAGCGGGCGATGTGAAAGATGGCGATGGCGCAGGAGAGGAGAACGGAGAAGTAGGCGAGGTAGCAGCCGGCGAGCACGGTCAAGGCGAGTGCGGCCAGAACGGATAGCGCGCGCCGGGTGCCTGGCCGCCGAAAGAATGCGTCGACGGCAAGAAGAAGCAGAGGGGGTCCGGGTGCCCAAAGCACCTGAAGGTGGGTGAGCTGGCCGAGCCGCCACGGGGCGAACACGACGAGCAGGGCAGCGCATGCGCAGACGACCTCCGGAGCGCGGGAGGCTCTGCGCAACAGAAGAAAGACAGAGACGGCGGTAAGGCTGAACGAAGACAGGAGCAGCAGGTTGTAGCCGAGTGCGGGCGCTGCTCCTAGCGCCTGCAGGCTGCGGTAGAGCGCCGAGGGCAGCAGCAGGTGGTCCGAGAACGTCGTCGCCCAGGGAGTCGGGTAGAAAAAGGGTGCCGACCAGAATCCGGAGAGTCCCTTCTCCCAGTGCGTCGCGCCCCATTCCAGGATGTAGAGATTGAAGAGAGGATCTCGAGATGTGGGTCCAACCAGAACGGTCGGACTCTGTGCCGCTATCCGAAACATCCATATCGTGGGAACGCACGCTCCCAGGAGAACCGCAGAGACCCAAAGTAGCTTGCGCATCCGGCGAAGGGGCCTTGGCAGCGGGCAGAGGATCTACGTCGAAGCAGCTCTTGGATCTTCGACGGGCGCCGGATCGGCTGGGCATCGGCGGATCGCGCTGGCGGCGTGCGCGATCCGGATCGCGGCTTCGAGCCAGGCGAGGCGCTGCTCGGGTGTGGCGGCGAGCGTGCGCTCGAGCTGCCACTGGGCGTGCCCCTCCCAGGTGGTTTTCGCCCAGAGATCCTCGTCGGTCGGTGCCGGCGGTTGCGGAAGGTCGACCCGCTCCGTCATCGTCGCGCATCCTGGGGAGCGAAGTCGACGACGACATGGCGTCCTCCCTGCTCCTCGATCCGCGCGAGGATCGGCTCGTAGGTCGACATGCCCGTGAGTATACGGGGGGCAACCCCGCCGCGCTGCGTCGCAAGATCCGCCGCGATGAAGACTCCTTCGATCTTCCGCCACAGAGGTGCTGCCGCCACAGAGGTGCCACAGAGGTGCCACCCGATTTCCGCCTCAGAGGTGCCACCCGATTTCCGCGGAAGACACTCAGAACATCCAGCACACCTGTCGCCAGATCGCCGACCTCGTTTTCGTCCTACCTGTCGATGGCAAGGCGACTACGTTACATACCGCCCGGAGGAGCCCTGGTGGAGATCACCTGCCGGACGATCCAGGGCCGCATGCTCCTGCGCCCTTCGGCGGGCCTGAACGACGTCATCCGCGGTGTTCTGGCCCGCGCCGCGCGTCTGGCATGCCTCGCGGTTCACGCGCCGGTGTTCCTGTCCAACCACTACCACCTTCTCGTCTCCGTTGCCGATTCCCAGCAGCTCGCCCAGTTCATGAACTACCTCAACTCGAATCTCGCCCGGGAGGCCGGGCGCCTCGTGCGGTGGCGCGAGAAGTTCTGGGGCCGGCGCTTCGAGGCGGTCATCGTCTCCGACGAGGAAGAGGCCCAGGTGGGCCGGCTGTCGTACATCCTGTCGCAAGGCGTCAAGGAAGGGCTCGTCGCTTCGCCCTTCGACTGGCCCGGGGTCCATTGCGCCCAAGCCCTGACCGAAGGGACCGCCATCTCTGGCCGCTGGCACGACCGGACTCTCGAGTTCAGGACCCGGCGCAAGGGGCTTGCGCTCGATCCTCTGGCCTTCATCGAGCAGGAATCGCTCGAGCTCACGCCCCTACCTTGCTGGAAATCCCTCTCGCCGGAGGAGTATCGAGCTCGCGTCCTGCAGCTCATCGAGGCCATCGAGGCGGACGCCCGACGCCAGCGAGAGGAGACCGGGAAGGCTCCGCTCGGAGCCGACGCCGTTTGCCGACAGCATCCCCATCACGAACCGAACCGGCTCAAGAAGAGCCCCGCGCCGCTGGTGCATGCCGTGGCTCTTGCGATACGTCGCAGCCTCCGCCAGGCCTACTTCGCCTTTCGCGACGCCTACCGCTACGCCGCGAACCGGCTGCGGGCGGGCGCGACGGACTTCGAGTTTCCGGTAGGTGCCTTTCCTCCGAGACTTCCGATTCGACTGGCCGCCCGAACGGGCTAGCGGCTTCGAGAGCTCGCGCACAACCTGAGGACTTCTCAGAGTCGACGCCGTCGCTGCCGCTGAGAGCTCGCGCACGGAAGGCGACGCTCACCTCGAATCGAAAGGCCCAGGCGCGCAACAGCGCTGACGGACTCCTTCAGCATCCGCCAGGACCTCCTTCGCACGGCAAGAACCGGCGAAACTGCCGCAAGCGAACGCTGCTGGCTCCCGGGCGATGGATCGCTCTCGGACTCGAGTCAGGAGCTCCCGGAATTCGGGTGGCACCTCTGCCCTGCACCTCTGCCCTCTGCCGGGCCGGGAGCTGACACGCTTGTATACGTATGGGTAGGGCGCTACGATACGTACATGGCGAAACTGACCCTCAGCGTGGATGAGACCGTCGTCGAGCGGGCGAAGGAGTTCGCGCGGCGGCGGGGGACGTCGGTCTCTGCGCTGGTCGAGCGCTTCCTCGACGCGCTGGCGACTCCGGGTCGCCTGACGCCGCGCCGGGGCACCGCTCCGGCGTCAGGCCCGCCACTTCCGCCAGTTACCGCGCGGCTCGCGGGGCTGCTGCGCGGCGCCAAGGTCGACCGCGAGACCTACCGCCGGCATCTCGACGAGAAGTACCGTTGAAACGGATCCTCGTCGACGTCAACGTCGTGCTGGACGTGCTGCTCGCTCGCGCTCCGCACGCGGCGGCCTCGACGGCGTGTCTCGCGGCGATCGAAGCGCGCCGCGTCGAAGGCGCCCTCTCCGCGCACGCCGTGACGACGCTGGCCTACCTGGTCGGCCGTGCGCGGGGAAAGGCCGAGGCGAAGAAGGTCGTGCAGGATCTCTGCGCCCTGTTCACGCTTGCTCCGGTCGACGCCGCGGTGATTCAACGCGCGATGGTCCTTCCCCTCGACGACTTCGAAGACGCCGTGACTGCCGCCGCCGCCGAGGCTTCCCGCTGCGAGGCAATCCTGACGCGCGACGGCTCCGGGTTCCGTGGCTCGCCGGTGCCGGCGATCGAACCGGCGCTCTGGCTGACGTTGCTTCGGGAGGCGGGAGAGAACAGCCCGGACTGGGAGGTCCAGGAACCGTCTCCAGGCCGCTCGTCGAGGCGCCGAGCTGGGTCGCGTCGCGCTCCATCGGTTTCGAAGGCATGAGCCCCCAGCCGAAGGCGGACGAACCGACTCCGTCGGCGGACCGCGTCGAGGCCGCTGCTGCGCCGGTCGCGCCCGCCGCCCCGGACGCGCCGCTCCAGTCCGGTGTCCTCACCTCGCCCGCCGAACCGATGCTCGGCCGGGCGATCGCGCGGACGCTCGCGGCGCCGCCTGCCGAGCGCGCGCGGCTCTTCGGCGAGCTGGTGCGCGAGATCGAGACCTTCATGGCCGCCCACCCGCAAGAGCGGCCGTGGACGTGCACGGTGTTCCAGGGTGCCGATGCCTCGGTGATCTTCCGCGGTGGCGTCGGGCACTCGCTGGTCGTCGATCCCAAGGGCCGGCTCTGGCGCGCGCGCAGCTACGAGGACTTCCTGACCTCCTACCGGTTCACCGGGGACTCGTGTGAGATCGCCACCCTGATGCCGCTTTACGGGCAGATGCGCGAGTACGTGCCCAGGGTCGAGTAACCTCTTTCCCAGGAGCGAGTCTCCTCCCTTCATGCGCCAACTCCGTAGCTTTCCTCTCCTTGCTGCCTTCCTGTTCTTGCTCGCCAGCACCACCGTCAGCGCCGGCGAACCGGTGGTCATCGGCCAGACGGAGCATCTGCACTCGGCGGTGCTCGACGAGGACCGCACGTACCATGTCGCGCTCCCGGCGAGCTACAGGTGGGCGACGGACCGGCGCTACCCGGTGCTCTACGTGCTCGACGGCGCCTGGCACTTCCAGCACGCTGCCGCCTCGGCCGGCTACCTCGCGGAGCACGGCGAGATCCCGGAGATGATCGTCGTGGCGATCGACAGCACCAAACGCGTACGCGACTTCACCCAGTCGGACTGGCCCACCGCTTGGATCGGCGGCGGCGGCGCGGCGAACTTCAAGCGCTTCCTCT
The DNA here is from genome assembly GCA_052035735.1 of Acidobacteriota bacterium. Classification (GTDB taxonomy): domain Bacteria; phylum Acidobacteriota; class Thermoanaerobaculia; order Multivoradales; family JAGPDF01; genus JAGPDF01. The sequence continues at coordinate 102,722 of JBPOHI010000086.1, read as the reverse complement.
CGACCGAGCTCATTCCGGCGGTCGAGCGGTCCTATCGCACCGACGGCTTCCGCGCCCTCTCCGGCCACTCCGCGAGCGGCCAGTTCGTGCTCTATTGCCTTGCTGCCGAGCCGGCGCTGTTCCGCGGTTCCATCGCCCTTTCTCCGAGCTTGGATTGGGACGGCAACCTCCCGCAACGCTCCCTCGAAGCGGCGTTCGAGGCGACCCCTGAGCTGGCGAACTTCCTCTACGTCGCCCGCTCCGACGACGCCGGTCGCGCGCTCGCCGACTACGAGCGGCTGGTCGAGACGCTGGCGAAGAAGTCGCCGCGCGGTTTTCGCTGGCACAGCCAGGCCTTTCCCGACGAGACGCACGTCAGCCTCCCGCTGCTCGCCGGGATCGACGGCCTGCGGCATCTCTACTCGGGCTACCGCCTGCACGACGATCTGCTCGAGAAGGGCTTCGCCTTCGCCGAGGAGCATTTCCGGCAGGTGTCGAAGACGGTCGGATGGACCCTCCCGGTGCCGGAGTCGGCCGTCAACGATCTGGCCTACGCCGCACTCGAACAGGGGCGGACGGTCGAGGCCCTGGCGCTCTTCCAGCGCAACGTCGAGGCGAACCCGAACTCCGCCGCCGCGAGCGACGGACTGGCCGACGGCTACGCCAAGGCGGAGAGGTGGGCGGAGGCGGCAGAGGCCGCTGCGCGCGCGGAGCGCCTCGCGCTGGCGCAGGAGCACCCTGATCGCGCCTACTTCGCAGAGCAGGCGAGGAAGCTGGCGGAGCGCGCGAAAGCAGCGGCGATGCCCGACTGACGGTCGCGCCTGGGGGCGCCTGTGCGCCTCAGCGCGCGGGTCCGAGGTACTGGTCGAGCCAGGCGATGGCCTCGCGCGCCAGCTCGGTCTGCGAGAAGGCGTGGGAGCTCTCCTGCACGACGAGCTTCTTGTGTTCCGGCGGCGTTCCGAGCAGCTCGAAGAACGGGAGCTGCGAGGTGTCGTAGGGGAAGAAGAAATCGTACTTGCCGTTGAGCATCAGAATCGGAACTTTGACCCGCATGGTGTAGGGGAGCCCGTCGACTTCGGGCAGCGATCGCTGGAAGTTGAGGCCGGCGACCACCAGCACGCCTGCCTTGACGCGCGGCTCGATCGCGAGCATGAACGGCGCCATGGCCGAACCCCAGCTCAGGCCGAGGTAGGCGATGCGGTCGGAGTCGAGATCCTCGCGCGTCTCGACGTAATCGAGCGAGCGCCTGAAGTCCTTGCCCCACATGAGGATGTGGTCTTTCCAGTTGTTGCTGGTGTCGGGGTAGTCGGACACCAGCCCGTCGCCGCGCTCGTAGGTGCTCTTGTACACCGGCAGGAGCAGCGCCCGGCCGCCTTTCGGGGCGAAGCTCCCTCTGCCGGGGGCGACGTCCGCACTCGAACGCGTGTGGATCGCCCCCGAGCCGGGGAACATCACCACCGTCTGGTAGGGCGGCGTGCCCTGTTTCGGCAGGAAGAGGTACGCCGTCATCCGCTCCCCGCCGTAGGCGGCGTCGAAGGAGATCCGCTCGCGGATGTAGTCCTCTTTCTCCAGCCGCTCCTCGATCTCGGCGCGCAGCGGCGTCGCGTCGTAGCGGAACTGGGTGAGGTACTGGGCGAAGGTCTCGTCCGCGACCCGAGGCTCGCTGCGAAAATCGCGGAAGGGGAGCTCGATCGTCGCCTCGAGCGCGGGGTCGACCCGGCTGGCCTCCACCTCCTCGATGCAGCGGATGCCGTTGGTCTGCGAGCGGTCCCAGGGCGACTGGGCGAAAGCGTCGTTGAAGGCGTACGCCGGGTCGTCCCAGCCGCCGCCGAGGATGAACCGTCCGCCGCGGCTGTCGGCGTTGGCGCACCACTCGCGGGCGTTGCCGCCCAGATCCTCGGTGCCGAACCGGTTTCGCGCCGCGCCGCTCCCCACCGGTCGCGGTCCGTCGCCGCCGAGGTTGCTCGCCGGAACGATGTCGCCGCTCCCCCAGGTGAAGGCGACATGGTCCCAGTGGTAGATCGTCGGCAGGCGCTTGCCGGCGAACGCCGCGTAGGCCGCGGCCTCGAACCAGCTGACGCCGGTCACCGGATCGTCGTCGCGCCCCTCCGGGTAGTCGCCGACCTCCCAGGTCGCCGGGCCGGGGAGCCCGGTCCGGTCGACGAAGCGCGCGATGGCCTCCGCGAACGGGAGCGTTCGGTCGCCCTCGACGAACGGCGCCCGCCAGAATTCCGGCCGGCGGTAGCCGCCGGCGTCGACGAAGCGTTTGAACTCGCGCTGGGTGACCTCGTGGCGGTCGATGAAGAAGTCGCCGAGCTGCTGCGGCGGCATGTTCTCGATGCCCGGAAAGTGCAGACCCGCCGGCGCGCCCTCGATGTGGAGGACGGGCGCCGTACCCGAGACCCAGCTCATGCCCTCGACGCCGGATCCCGCAGGCAGCAGGCGGTAGCCGGGGGGCGTTCCGCGATGCGCGACCGACCAGACCACATCGTCCACCGGTTCGAAGCCCGCCTTTTCGATCCGCACCTCGACGAGGCCCCCGACGAAGCGCCGGTCAACGATCGGCGTCTTGCCCAGCGCCTCCCAGTCCGCGTCGGATCCACCATACGGCCGCGCCGAGACCTGCGCCCCTGGAGGATCGCTATAGACACTGAGCGGCCGCGAGTAGCGCTTTTGGAGGCGCAGAAGCAACGGGTCGGCGGGAAGGTCCCGCTCCGCTTCGCGCCCGAGGAGATACGCCTGCCAGAGCCCCGGTCCACTCGCGCCGGGCGAGGCGTCGAGGAGCTTCTCGATCTCCGGCAGCGCGACCTCGCGCGCCCAGGCGGCGCGGCGCGAGCGCACCACCAGCCAGAAGCCGAGCGCGACGGTGCCGAGCAGCACGAGCGCCAAAGGGATCGCGACCCGCGGCCGGCGGAGCAGTCCGGTCGCCGACGCCGGCGCGCCGCCAGCGAAGGAGCCGCTCGCCGCCGCGGCCTGCAAAGCGGCCTGCAACCCGCGCAAGCGGTCGCGCAGCTCGGCTGCCGAGGCATAGCGACGATCCGGCGACTTCTCGAGGCAGCGTTCGACGATCGCGACGAGCTCCTTCGGCAGCGGACCCCTCTCCGGTGCGACGGGCGGCGGCGTGTCCTTGAGAATCGCCGCGAGCGTCGACACGGCGTGGCCGCGCTGGAACGGATTGCGGCCCGTCGCCATCTGGTAGAGCAGGATTCCGCACGAGAAGAGGTCGGAGCGCGGATCGACCGCGAGCCCCTCCGCCTGCTCGGGCGACATGTAGGCGACGGTGCCGAGCAGGTGCCCGGCGCCTGTGACGCCGTCGGAAGTGAGGGTCTCGGAGCTCGAGTCGACCGTCTCGGCGAGCTTGGCGAGTCCGAAGTCGAGAACTTTGACGCGGCCCTCGCCGTCGAGCATCACGTTGGCCGGCTTGAGGTCGCGGTGAACGACCCCCTTGGCGTGGGCGCTGGCGAGCGCGTCGGCGAGCGGTACGGCGATCGCCAGCAGATCCTCGAGCGGAAAGCCGCCGGCGGGAATGGCGCTCGCGAGGGTGCGCCCTTCGACCAGCTCCATGGTGAGAAAGTGGAGGCCGGCGCCCGCGGGGTCCTCTTCGATGGAGTGCAGGGTGACGATATTGGGGTGCTTGAGGCCGGCGACGACGGTTGCTTCGCGTTCGAAGCGGGCCCGACGATCCGCGTCGTTCGCGACCTCGGGCGGCAGAACCTTGATCGCCACATCGCGGCCCAGGCGGCTGTCGCGCCCGCGATAGACGTCACCCATCCCGCCGGAGCCGAGCTTCTCGAGGATGTCGTAGTGCGCGAGCCGAGTACCGATCAAGACGTCCGCCTCCTGGAATGTCGACCGCCGGCGACGTCGGCCGGCCCGCCGCTCACCGTGGAACTGAGGGAATTTCTGCGGCAGTGTATGACAGCAACAGGGAACCCGAACCTCCAGAGGCTCGGACTGCCTCCCTGCAGGTTCTGGAAACTCCGCTGGCACCTCGGCCGCTGCGCTTCCGGAACGCAAGAACGCCGGGGACCCGTTGCGAGGTCGCCCGGCGCTCTCGCCGTCGTGGAGCTCCGAGTGCTGCTACGCGAGGTCCGTCGTCTCCGGGCTTGCCGGGCGGTCCATCCTGGCTTTGATGAACAGGTAGCCGCCGAAGAGGATGACCGCGACGGGCCACCACTCCTTGAGCCAGGAGAGGGGCATGCCGAAGGCGGTGTGCGCGAGCAGGAGGACTCCCACCAGGACGACCACGGCGCCGCCGATCATGGACCCGCCGAGGCCGGGAAGCATGAGGTCGGCCGGCAGTTCGATGCCGGTGCGGCCGGCGAGGACTTCGTTGTAGAGCGCCGCGCGGCGGCCGGCGTCGATGATGTTGTAGAGCCAGAAGAAGGCGAGGAAGAGCGCAACCAGCGGCGTCAGCTCGTCGATCCGGCTGGAGAGGAGCGCGATGAGCGTGCCGACGACGGCGGCGTGGACGAAGCCGCGCTGGTAGTAGCCGACGTAGACCTGGCCGAGGCCGGGCATGAGCGAGAGGAAGCAGGCGAGAGCGGGCGACTTCCTGCGCGAGTCGAGAATCGAAACGTAAGGCCCGCTGCTTGGATGAACGGGTGCGGCCGGTGCTGCTGGCGCGGGCGGAACGGCGTGCTGCGGCAGGCTCGAAACAGCTTCGCTCATGACTTCTCCTTGACGGTCCCGGTGGTTGACGGGGGCGCGTCGTCCCTCGTCTCCAGCAAAGACGCAGCCTCGCTCCAGAAGGTTCCCATGCGCGTGCGGAGCTCGATCGCGAGCTGCCGCGCGTCGTCGGTTCTGGCGTGGAGCTCGTTGCTCCAGTACGCCGCGGCCTCGGCGCCGGGCGACTCGCGGAGCGCGCGCTTCGCCGCTGCGAGCCGCGGCGCGAGGTGCACCTCCGGCAACTCGAGCCGCAGCTGCGGCGGATGCTGGGCGACCGTGAGCGCTCCGGACGGCACGGCAGCGAGTGGCGAGCCCGGAGTCGCGAAGGCGAGCGTCAGCACGACGAGGCCGACGTAGGCGGCTTCCGAAGCGAAGCGCGGCCGGTGCCAGAGCTGTGGCCAAAGAGCGTCCCACCAGCGGCGGATCTGCACCTCGAACGGCAACGTGCGGCGCAGCACACTGGCGACGAACTGCGGATCCGGCGCGACCTCGGCGAGAAGCGGAAGGTCGGCGGCGAGCGCGCGCAGCGTGCCGCGGAGCTCCTGGCAGCCGGCGCAGGTTGCGAGGTGACCGTCGAGGAGCTCGCGGTCGGTGCGCGCGAGCTCCTCGTCCGCGGCGGCCGCGAGGAGCTCTTGCGCCCGGCCACAGGCGCCGGCCCCGGCTCCAGCGCCCCGCCCTGTTCCAGTTCTTGCGAGCACTGCCGGCGCGAGGTCGGGCAGCGGTGCGGTGTCGGCGGCAGCCGAGGCGTCGGCGAGACGCGCGAGCTCGACGAGATCGCAACAGAGGGCGCAGTCCGCGAGGTGCTCTTCGCAGGCCAGCGCCTCGTGAGCGGGCAGGGCCCCAACGAGCAGGGCCTCGAGCCGGAGCTCCAGCTCACGGCAGGTCAGGCGCCTCATGCGGAGGTTCCGTACGACGGATCGAGCGTGCGGATCGCCAGGGCGAGCTCGATCCGTGCGCGGTGGGCGCGGGACTTGACGGTGCCGAGCGGCAGGCAGAGCAGCTCGGCGATCTCCTCGAGCTTCAACTCCTGGGTGTCGCGGAGGAGGATCATCTCGCGGTTCTTCTCGGAGAGCTCGCCGAGTGCGCGATACAGCAGGACCTCGCGCGCACCGGCGAGCGCGGTCTCCTCCGGCGACGGCTCCGGCGAGGGGAGCCCGCCGGCGTCTTCGAGGGCGACGGCTCCGGCGGGGGTGCGCACTTCGCGGCGGCGGATGCGGTCGATACAGCAGTTACGGGCCAGGCGCAGCAGCCAGGGGAGGAAGGCCTGACCTTCGGCGAGCGTGTCGAGGCGGGTATAGACGCGCAGGAAGATCTCCTGCGCGGCGTCGCGGGCCTCTTCGCGCTCGCGCAGGAAATGCAGCGCGACTCCGAAGATCCGCCCCTGGTACTGCCGCACGAGCGCCTCCCAGGCGAGGTCGTCGCCCTGGCGACAGCGTTCGAGCAGAATGTCGAGCTCCGGCAAGCGCCCCTCCGTCCGACCGGGAGCGCGGGATCACGCCCCCCTGCAGACCTAGACGCAGGCGCGGGACGAAGGGTTGCATCGGCGGCGAATGCCTGGCGCTTCGGGCCTGGTTCTTCAGTCGTGTCGGTCCGCCTGCAGCACGGGGGTAAACTGGCCCCGCTGCGTTTGAGTTTCCCCCGGAGGGGAGGAGATCACCATGAGCGTGTCGGCTCGCTCGCGTCGCACTGCAACTCCGATCCTGTTGCTCGCGCTCTTCGGGTTCGCGAGCACGGCTTCCCAGGCGGCCGATTGGCTCTGGGAGAACCCGCTACCCCAAGGGAATAGCGTCCTTGGCGTATGGGGCAGCAGCGCGAGCAACGTCTTCGCAGTGGGTCAGGCCGGCACGATCTTGCATTCCGACGGCGGGAGCTGGTCGTCCATGAGCAGCGGCACGATCAACAGCCTTCTCGGCGTGTGGGGCAGCAGCGGGACCGACATCTTCGCGGTGGGTGTCGGGGGGACGATCCTGCGTTTCGACGGCGGGAGCTGGTCGGCGCTGAGCAGCGGCACGACCGACGACCTCCTCGGCGTGTGGGGCAGCAGCGGGAGCGGCGTCTTCGCGGTGGGAGACGGGGGCACGATCCTGCACTACGACGGCCTCGACTGGTCGGCGATGAGCAGTGGCACCACTGCCCGCCTGTGGAGCGTGTGGGGCAGCGGTGGGAGCGACGTTTTCGCGGTGGGCAGCGGGGTGATCCTGCACTACGACGGCCTCAACTGGTCGGAGATGAGCACCGGGACGGACATTTTCTTCCAGGACGTGTGGGGAAGCAGCGGGAGCGACGTCTTCGCGGTGGGGGACTCCGGGAGGATCCTGCACTACGACGGTCTCGCCTGGTCGCCGATGGAAAGTGGAACGACCCACTACCTCTACGGCGTCTGGGGCAGCGGCGGCAGCAACGTCTTCGTGGTGGACAGTGGGGCGGGAATCCTGCACTACGACGGTCTCAGCTGGTCGCCGATGAGCAGCGAATCGAGCTACGCCCTTTTCGCCGTCTGGGGCAGCGGCGGGAACGACGTCTTCGCGGTGGGTCAGTTCGGCGCGCTCCTGCACTTCGACGGCCTCGATTGGTCGGCGACGCACAGCGGCGCGATCCCCGAGCTGATGGGCGTCTGGGGCAGCAGCGGGAGCGATGTCTTCGCGGTGGGCGAGTCCGGGTCGATTCTGCGATCCGACGGCAGCGGCTGGTCGGCGATGAGCAGTGGCACGACCGCCTGGCTCCTGGACGTGTGGGGCAGCAGCGCGAGCGACGTCTTCGCGGTGGGGAGTGGGGTGATCCTGCACTACGACGGTCTCGGCTGGTCTGCGATGTGCTGCGACACCCCCGGCTCCCTCTACGGTGTCTGGGGAAGCAACGGGAGCAACGTCTTCGCAGTGGGCGAATCCGGGGCGATTCTGCACTACGACGGCGACAGCTGGACGACGATGAGCAGCGGCACGACGGACTGGCTCGGGAGCGTCTGGGGCAGCAGCGAGAGCAACATCTTCGCGGTGGGAGGATCCGGATTGATCCTGCACTTCGACGGACTCAGCTGGTCGGCGATGGACAGCGGAACGACTGAATGGCTCATGGGCGTGTGGGGTAGCAGCGGGAGCGACGTCTTCGCTGTGGGTCGATCCGGCACGATCCTGCATTTCGACGGTAGCGGTTGGTCGGCGATGACCAGCGGCGCGACCGCCGACCTCGTCGGTGTCTGGGGCGGCGGCGGGAGCGATGTCTTCGCGGCGGGGGACTCCGGGACGATCCTGCACTACGTCGGCACCAGCTGGTCGGCGATGAGCAGTGGCGCGGTCAACGACTTCCGCGGCGTTTGGGGCAGCGCCGGCAGCAACGTCTACGCGGTAGGTGACTACGGGACGATCCTGCACTACGGCACGGTACTGTTCGCCGGCGGGTTCGAGAGCGGCGCCCTGGACGGTTGGTCCGACACGATGCCGTAAGGAAGCGAACCCTGGCGACGAAGGTACCCAGCGCGAAAGTGCCAGTCTCTCCCCCCGTATAAAGTCTCGGAAAGGCTCCGCGAGGCAACGCCATGCGCAAGGTTCTGTGGTTCGTCGCGATCGTCGTGCTGTCGGCCGCCCGCGCTCGCGCGGAAGGGCTTGTCGCCGAGCTCGAGCTCGGCTCGCAGTGGCTCGGTGCGGGCGACGACCTCGTCGCCACGGTGACGCTGGTCAATCACTCGGCAGAGACCGTTCTCGTGCCGCGCTGGCTCGTGCCCGGCGAGCGGCTGGAGAGCGACCTCTTCGCGGTGACGCGCGACGGCGAGCCGGCCCTCTATCGCGGTCGCCGGGTCAAGCGCGCCGCTCCTGGCCCGGGCGACTTTGTGACGCTCGCGCCGGGCGCGACGCTACGCGGGACGACCGAGCTGACGAAGCACTACGACCTGCGCGACGGCGGCGAATACGTCGTCGCCTACCGCGTCGACCTGGAGGGCGGGGTCGGCGCTGGCGGCCGAGCGGGCGCCGGCGCCTTCGCCCCGGCCCCGGCCCCGGCGCTCTCCGACCTCGTCGAGTCGAACGCGCTCGCTGTCTGGCGCGACGGTCCGAGCTCCGGCCCCGGCCCGGCGTGGATCGTTCCAGACGCCGCGCCGGTGGGCGGCGGTGCGCTCACCACTCCCAACTGCTCGGCCAGTCAGTCGGCCGCCGTCGCCACGGCGGTCAGCAACGCCACAAGCTACGCTTCCGGGGCCAAGAGCTACCTCGATGGGAGAAGCTGGTCGACGGTCGGGGCGCGCTACACCACCTGGTTCGGCGCTGCCGCGAGCTCGCGCTTCAATACGGTCTCGAGCCACTTCAATGCTATCCGCAGCGCCTTCCAGTCGGCACCGGTCGCCGTCGACTGCAGCCGCCCGGGGAAGCGGCTGGCGCGCGGGAGTCGGTGGCTTTCAGGCCCTAGTAGTGGAAGCGCAGCTGAGCGATGAGGAGGGCGCCGGCGTCGACGCGGTAGACCATGCGGTGCTCGTCGGTGATGCGGCGCGACCAGAAGCCGGCGAGGGCATGGCGCAGCGGCTCGGGTTTGCCGGCGCCGGCGAAGGGCTCGCGCTGCGTTTCGCGGATCAGCCGGTTGATTCTCTCCACCATGCGCTTGTCCTGCTTCTGCCAGTAGAGGTAGTCCTCCCAGGCAGCTTCGGCGAAGATCAGCTTCACTGCGCGAGCTTCCGCTCCACCCCTTCGCCGGCTTTGAGCTGCGCGACCGCCGCCAGCACGCGCTTGGCGTTGGCGGGCGTGCGCAGCAGGTAGGCCGTCTCTTCCAACGCCTTGTAGTCCTCGAGCGAGAGCATGACGACTGAGCGCTCGCCGTTGCGGGTGATGATCAGCGCCTCGTGGTCGTCGCAGACGCGGTCCATCGCGCTGGCGAGATTGGCCCGAACGGCGGTGTAGCTGATGGCGTCCATGGAGGTCTCCTTAGGTACGGAATACTGTACAGGCGGAGTCGAAGTCTGTCCAGCGCCGAATGACAGTCGGCTGGCACCCAGCTCGCCGCAGGTCACCTTGAGGCGATACTGGTAAGCTATTCCGAATCATAGGTTTGCACGAACAATCGGCTGGCACCTCACGTGGATTCTTCTACTTCTTCAACCCGCAGATCCTCGAGCTGCTGGTGAAGATCGTCAACGGCTGCAGCTTGAACGGCGCCTACTGGTTCTTCTACGGCTCGACGTCGAACGTGGCGCTCCAGTACACCGTGGAAGACCTGAAGGCCTGCAAGACGAAAACCGTGAATGTGCCGCTCGGCCAGTTCGCCGCGAACGGCGACGTCGAGTTCTTCGGGCAGTCGTGCCCCTGAGCTGACTCCGCAACGCTGCGGAGACGTTCGTCGGCCGCTGGCGGACTTACGCGGACGGCGGGTCGAAGCACATCGAGCAGACGCGCGGCAGCGCACGGAAGCCGAGGATCTCGACGTCGGTGGACAGGTAGCCGCTCTTGGGCGGCTCCGTGCGGAGCAGGTCCGTACTCAGATACTTCTTGTTGCTGTCGCAAAACACCGTGACGACGGTGGCGTCTTCGCCGATCTCGTTCTGCACCTGCAGCGCACCGAGGAAGTTCGCGCCGGAGGAGATGCCGACAGCCAAGCCACGCTGCGCCAGCGCCTGCGCCATGAGAATCGCGTCGCCGTCGTGCGCGCTGACGACGGCGTCGAGCTCGTCCAGCTTCACGATCGCCGGAATGAACTCGTCGGAAACGCCCTGGATGCGATGCTGCCCGACCTTGTGCCCGGTCGAAAGCGTCGGCGACTCGGCGGGCTCGAGCGGATGCACGCGAATGGCGGGCCGGCGTTGCTTCAGGAACCTCCCCACGCCCATCACCGTGCCGCCCGTACCGACGCCGGCCACGAACGCGTCGGGCGCGAGGCCGCCTTGCGCCAGCTGCGACCAGATCTCCGGTCCCGTCGTGCGGTAGTGCGCCACGACGTTGGCGTCGTTCGAAAACTGGCAAGGGAGGAAGACGGACGGATCGTCGGCCGCGAGCTCCTCCGACATCCGGATACTGCCGACGAAGCCGCCCTGGGCACGACTCACCAGCACGATCGTCGCGCCGAAGCTGGCGATCAGCGCGATGCGCTCGGCGCTCATCCAGTCGGGCATGAAGATCGTCACCGGATGGCCGAGCGCGCGCCCGACCGCGGAGAAGGAGATCCCCGTGTTGCCGCTGGTCGCCTCCGCGATGCGCTTGCCGGGACGCAGCGTGCCGTCGCGGTAGGCGCCCTCGACGATGAACAGCGCCATGCGATCCTTGATGCTGCCGGTGAAATTGAGCGACTCCTGCTTGGCGTAGATCACCCGCGGTCGTCCCTGGTAGCGGAAGTCGATGGCGAGCAGCGGCGTGTTCCCGACCAGTCGGTGCAGCGCGGCAAAGCGCTGACCGACTTCAGGATCGACCGCGACAGGTTCGGGCATTCGAAGCACCTCGCAGCCCATCCTATGGGGCGATCGCCGGCAAACGAAAGGGTGTCGGGCGTCGGGCCGAGGGGGATCCGCCGGGCATGGCCCGTAGCTTGGGGCCGCTGCGTATCTCCAGGGGTGGGGAGTGGTGCACTTGGGGAGGGCAGGGAGATGGCCGGGAGCCGCATGCTGAATACTGTCGGGCTGACTGCTGCTGTGGCAGTGCTTTCGCTACTCGGCGGGGCGGCGCCCGCGAGCGCTGAGAAGCGCCGGGTGTTTGCGACCTCGGTCTCCGGGTCGGGCGACCTTTCGACCTGGCCGGACGCCACCGGCGCGACGGCCTTCGCGCGCGCGGACGCGATCTGCCGCGCGCGCGCGGCGGCGGCGACACCCTCGCCGCTTCCCAACGCCGGCACCTACCGCGCCTGGCTCTCGACGGGGACGACCGACGCCTACTGTCATGTGCAGGGGCTGGCCGGCAAGAAGGCGACCGGCTGCAACGGCGCCCTTCTCCCCGGAGGCGGTCCCTGGTTCCTGTCGAACGGCGCCACCAACTTCTCGGGGACCTTGGGCGACCTGGTCAACGGCGGCGAGCTCTACCGCCCGGTGTCGCGCGACGAGAACTTCGACGCCTTGCCGACGATGGACCGCTTCTACTGGACCGGAACCGACGCCGCTGGCGTCTGGACCGGCGCCGACTGTGACGGGTGGGCGGACGACACGCCGGCGCAGTTCCAGGGGACGGTGGGCGACGGCTACCGGACTGTCGGCTTGTGGAGTCTCAGCGACGAAATGGCCTGCGCCGGCGATCATCGCCTGTTGTGCGTCGAGCCCGGGTCGGGGGAGGTCTCGCGACTCGGCTGGAGTCCGGCGGCGATCGCCTTCCTGACCTCGGTCAAAGGCTTGGGAGACCTCGGGGGCTGGCCCCAGGCGGCGGGGGCAACCGGCCTCGCGGCGGGCGATGCGATCTGCCGGACGCTCGCCGAAGAATCGCACCTGCCCGCCCCCGAGAGCTTCATCGCCTGGCTGTCGACGGCGACGCCGGTGGTCGACACGGTCGACCGGCTGGAGATCAACGGCCCCTGGAAGCGCATCGATGCCTACACCATCGCCAACAACCTCGCCGATCTGGTGGACTCGACGCTCGACACGAGTCTGCACCAGTTCGAGAACGGCGCCTATCTGACGGAAGACTGCACGTCGTTCCTGTCTTGCCGCACCTGGACGGGAACGGGTGCCGACGGTACCGCGACCACGCAGACTTGCGACGACTGGACCGACGCCCTGGGCGGTTTCACCGGCACCGACGGAAATCCGGCCGACGGCCCGCTCGGTACGAGTTGGACCAACCTCGGCACGACCTCCTGCAACGTCAACTATCGCCTGTACTGCCTGTCGAACGTCATTACCGTCTTCTGGGACGGCTTCGAGCTCACCGGCGACACGAGCCGCTGGAGCTCTGCGATGCCCTGAGCGGCGCCGGCGCTACTTCTTTTTCGCGTAGAGATCGATCACCCGGTCGATCGCGTGGCGGCAGACCGGGCAGAACGGCACGCGGTCGCGGGTGAACATGATGCAGTCCGCGGCCGGGCGGTAGTAGCCCCTGGCCTCGTAGTTCGCGCCTTCGAAGGCGCCCACCTTGCCGGCGTACGGCTCGGCGGCGAAGCGCTTTTCCTCTTCGTCGCGCTGGCGGGTGAAGAGGGCGTCCATCTCCGACTCGGGTCGCTTCTCGACGCGGATCTTCCGGCGCTCGGTCTGTATCTCGCGCGAGCGCACCTCGAACGCCTCCTTGCCCCACGGCGTCGGCAGCGGCGTGCCAGGGGCGACGAGGCTCGCCCACTTGAGCGCTGCCGGGTCGAGGAGGGCGGTGACGTTGGGCTCCCACGGCTCGACGCGGTCGGCGGCGGGCTCGTAGGCGACGTCCGAGGTGTAGTACTCGTCGGCGAGCGCCGCCAGATGATGGCCGAACTCGTGCACGAAGACGTACGGCGCCCAGAGCGAGTCCGCGGCGACGGTGGAAAATTGTCCGAAAATTCCGCCGCCGCCATAGGTCTGCCCATTGGCGAGGATCTCGACCACCTCGTACGGCGCCTGCGAGGCGAGGTCGCGGAAAGCGCGGTTGTCGAACGTCAGGATGTAGCGCTCGGAACGGAACGCATCGTAAGTCGAGCCCACGGGCGAGCGGCGGTGAACGCCCAGCGACGGCCGCGAGATACCGGACTCGGCGGCTTCGGGGCAGAGGCCCCAGACGTTGAGATCGGTACGGCGGCTCTGAAACGGCTCGGTGGCGAAGAGGATCGCCATCAACCGGCGCGCATCGCTCTCGCACTTGCCGCGCTCTGCGGCGGTGTAGCCGTCGCCGAGGATCAGGAAGTCGAGCTTGTCGGCCGGGTCGCCGGAGCGCTGCAGGGCGAGGAGCTCACCCGCGGCGGGCGGGCGCGAGGCGTCGACCAGCATGTCCGCCGGATCGACGACCAGCGACCAGCTCTCGCGGAAGTCGTTCGCCTTGTCACGTTTGCTGATGACGACCTGTACCGGTCCGGCCGGGCGCGGGAAGCGCAGCGACTCGGAGAAGGTGCGGTCGATCTCCGTCGCCTCGCCGGTCGTCTCCCACTCGCCGTAGATCGAGGCGAAACCGCGCGAGTAGAGGACGCGGTGGGTGCTCCGGTCGATGACCTCGAAGCGGTACTTGCCGAGGTTGGTGTCGTCGATCGTCTTCGCAAGATCTCCGGGCCAGGGCAGCGGCTCGACCACCACCCGCTCGAGCGCGAACCGCTCCGCGCGCGCGTTGCCGGTGTGAAAGTAGTCGACCCGCAGGGTCTGCGGCGGTGTGCCCTGGGGAGAGGCGGCGAGGAGCGCGGCGGGGCCGGCGAGAGAGCCGGCAACGAGCAAGAAGAGAGGCGAGGTCCGAACGAGCATGAAGATCTCCTGACCGGAGAAGCTTGCCACGTTGGCCGGGAGATGTGGACCCGGCTGGAGGTCGCGAGGCCGTGTCGGGGGAGATCGACTGGCGCACGCCGGGGGTGTTCCCTTCGGCAGCAGCTGTGCCTGACTTTCGTCGGGTGCGGTCGCGAGTGCCGTCGGCTACATTCCTGTCGGTCCGAACTGGTTCGGGCCGCGACCGGGGACGACCATGACCGGCAAGGCCTCTCACCTGCGTGGACTCGCTGGCGCCGTGCTCGCCGCCGGCTTCGCCCTCTCGCCACTCGCGGCCCAGCCGATCCCGCTCGCTGCCGAGCAGCAGGTCAACGAAGTGACCGCCAACAGCGACTTCGAGCCGACGATCGGGATCAGCTCCGCCGGCGACCTGCTCGTCATCTGGTCGCGACTCAACGGCGACGGTGACGGCACCGGGCTGTTCGGCCGCCACACGCCGGCAGGCGACCCGGCCGAAGACGAGTTCGCGCTCAACTTCTTCACCGCGAGCTCCCAGTCCCAGCCCGATCTCGACATGAACGGCAGCCGCGACTTCAGCGTCGTCTGGAGCAGCCTGAACCAGGCGAGCGCCAGCTCGAGCTTCGACCTGATCGCGCGCCAGTCTTCGGCCGACGGCACCGTTCTGCCAGGCGAGTTCCTGGCCGAGGAGGTCACCACCGACGGCATCTCGGATCCCGCGGTGGCGAGCGACGCCGCGGACGGCTTCGTCACCGCCTGGCTGCGCTCGCAAACGGTCTTCGCGCGCCAGTTCGATGGTGGGGGCGTCGCCGGCGGCGAGCTTGCGGTGGCAGCGGGGTCGGTCAACTTGCGGTCGCCGGACGTGGGCGTCGATGCGCAACGCGGCTTCGTCGTCGTCTGGGAGGATAGCGACAGCAATGACAGCGGCATCTGGGGCCGGATCTACGACGAGTCCGGCGCCAACCCGAGCGCGATCTTTCGCGTCAACCTCGGCGAGACCGGCGGGCAGTCGGAACCGCGAGTGGCGGTCGCTGGGAACGGAGAATTCGTCGTCGTCTGGGTGGAGAGCATCCTGCCCGCCGTCAGCGTCAAGGGTCGCCGCTTCCGCCGCGACGGCACGCCGGTCGGAGGCGACTTCCCGATCTCGCCCGACGACGGCAATCAGCACTTCTCGGTTGCCATCGACGGCCACGTCGACGGCAGCTTCGTCGTCGTCTGGAAGCGTCAGGTGCCGGGCGGAACGGTCCGCAGGCCGGGCCTCGAAGGCGACGGAGGGGCCACGCGCGTCTTCTCGCGCGAGTATCAGCGCACGGCACGACCGGTGGATGCGGCCTTCGAGGAGAGCTCGCAGCCCGGCGTCGACACCCAGAAAGCCCCCGTCGTCGGTGTCGGCGGAAAGCTGTGGATCACCGCCTGGGCCGCTCCGGATGCCGACGGCGACGGCATCTACTCGCGCGCCTACCTGCGGCGTGCGATCTTCGCCGACGACTTCGAAGGCGCCGCCGCCAACGAGGCCTGGAGCGCCGTCGTTCCGTAGCGCCCGAACTTCGCCATCGCCGAAGGCGACGCCTTCAGGGCACGGCGCTCGACCAGAGGGCGCGGTGGCCGGCGTCGAAGTCGTCGCCGAAGATGAGGCTCATCCGCAGGCGCGCCAGCCAGGCGAGATTCACCGAAGTGGTCGTCGGGTGATAGCCACCCAGGACGACCAGCCGCCCGCCCTGGACGGCCATCGCCTGAGCGTGGTTCCAGACATCGCCCGAGGTCGGCGCCATCGATCGCTTGCCGGTGCCGTTGAACGTCGTGTCGAGGTTCCCGGCGGGGGTCAGCACGAGGAGGAAGCCGTCGCTCGGGTCGGTGCCGGCCGGGTCGTAGTCGCCGAGGATCGCGATGCGGTCCGACGGCGGCGTGAGCGCCACGACCTCGACCACCGTGCTGATGTCGTCGGTCGCGGCGTAGGCGAAATCGGCGACGCCGTCGCCGCCGCCGAAGCTCGTGTCGAGGGCACCGGTTTCGGTGAGCCGCGCGACGACCATGCGATGGCCCGAGGCGGTGGGCGCGACGCCGGCGAGAATGACGCGGGAGAACCGATCGACCGCCATGCCGCCGAACGCGAGCGTGCCGACGCCGCCGAGATCGACCAGCACGGTCTGCCGGCCGTCGCCGCTGAAGTTGCCGTCGTAGCCGCCATCGACGGTGAAGCGCACCACGGCCAAGTAGATATCGGTGCCGTCGCTGGCGGTGCCCGCGGCCACCACCCGGCCGACCGGGTCGACCGCGATCGCCTGGCCGTAGTCGTTGCCGTTGGCGCCGAGGTTGAAGACGGCGGTGTTCCAGCCGTCGCCACTCCAGGCGGTCTCGGGGGTGCCATCGGCTTTGCGCACGGCGACGAAGAAGTCGCTGCCGACCTCGCCGCCACCCATGTCCACGCCGATCGAGCCGGTCAGGTAGATCTTGTCGCCGGCGACGGTCACCGCCTCGGCGCCGACGTCGAAGGTCGAGCCGAGCTGGAAGGCGCCCGTGCCGCCGTTGAAGGTGTTGTCGAGGCCGTTGGCCGCCGTCATGCGCTCGACCGTCGCCACCCAGGCCGGATCGGCCACCGGACCCTGCGCGTCGCCGACGATCACCATCCGATTGTCGGACTGAACGGCGATGCCGTTGCCGTCGTTGTTGTTGCCGCCGCCGAGATCGAACGGCAGGTTGACGCAGGTAGCCGCGCCACCGTTGGCGGTCCGCAGACAGGAGAATGCCTCGCGATTGGCGATCGCGAAGACGCGGCCGGTGATCGCCAGCTGTCCGTCCGGCCGCACCGCCAGGTCGTCGACCTTGACGCCGGTCGTGAAGGACGGATTCCAGAAATCCCAGCCGTCGCCGGAGAAAGCGGGGTCGAGCGTACCGTCGACCTGGGCGCGGGCGGTGCCCGAGAAAGCCAGGAACAAGACAGTGAGGCAGAGCGGCCGGATGCAGATCTTCATGGGAATCTCCAGGGTCCTCTTTGAAGGTGCGCGGTCTCGACTCCGCCGGGGCCAGTGGCGGCAGTCAGCCCTTCGGAGCGGACGTCTCGTCCTGCGCCAGGCCTGACTCGATCGCTGAGCGCACCTTATCGATGAGCGCCGCCGTGTCGGGGTGGTCGCTCGGCGCGATCGCCGGGTGGAATCGCACGCGCACGGTCCCCGGGCGGGGAAACAGGCACGCCTTCGGCAGGATGTCGTTCGAGCCGATGATCGAGACCGGCAGGATCGGCAGGTCGAGCTGGCGGGCGATGGCGAAGCCGCCCTTCTTGAACGGCAGCAGGCGGCCGTCTTCGCTGCGCGTGCCTTCGGGGAAGAGGAGCACCGAGACGCCGCCGACGAGGTGGCTCTTGGCGGCATCGAGGCTGGCGATGGCGCGGGCGGAGTTCTTGCGATCGATGAAGATGTGGCCGATCGCCGCGCAGCCCCAGCCCAGAAACGGCACCTTGCGCAGCTCCTCCTTCATCACCCAGCGGAACTCGCGCCCGAGGAAGCCGTAGAGCGCGAGGATGTCGTAGGCCCCCTGGTGGTTCGAGAGGATCACGTAAGACTGGCCGGGAACCAGGTGCTCGCGTCCCGCGACCCGCACCCGCACCCAGGTGCCCAACGTGATCGCACGTGCCCAGAGAACGCCGGCGTAGAAGCCGAGGCGCTTGCTGACCAGGGAGAGGACGACCGCGAGCGTGCCGAAGAGCGCCGTGCTCGCGAAGATCAGCGGATAGCTGACGGCGAGCGTCCAGGGCAGCACCAGCCAGCGCAGCGGATCGCTCCAGGCGCGCTGCTCGAGAGGCGGAGCTTTCATGCGACCACTTCCTGTGGTTCCGTGTCGCCGAGCTCGAGGTTCGCGGTGACTTCGCAGCCGACGAGGATCAGCCACCAGGCGATCTGCACGGCGAGCATGAACAGGAAGGCGATGGCGAACGAGCCGTAGACCACGCGCGAAGCGGCGCTGAACAGGCCGACGTAAGCCCGGAAGCCGGTCTGCAGGCCGTGCAGCGCGAAGGTCGCGACGGCCGCGCCAGCGAGAGCGTTGCGAATCCTGACGGCGCGATTGGGCACCCACCAGAAGAGCAGCGTCAACCCGAGCAGGGTGATGAGCGGCGGCAGCCAGTGCCCCAGGGTCGACCGTCGAACGAAGCCGGAGAAGGCCGGATTCTGCGCCAGGTGGAGCAGCAGCGCGACCATGCCGGCGATCGCGAGCGGCCCCCAGACCACCACCAGCGAGAAGGAGAACAGCCGGTGGAGGATGCGCCCCTTGCGCCGCTCGACACGGAAGATCTTGTCGATCGCCCCTTCGACGGTGAGGAAGGTCGAGGCGCAGGTGACCAGGAAACCGATCATCGCCAGCCCCGAGAGCGCTTCCGCCTGGGCGACGAACGAGTCGAGCGCGGTGACCAGGGTCTGCTCGGAGTAGGGCAGGAGCTGCGCCAGCACGGCGAGCGTGCGGCCGTCGTCCCGCTTCACGGCGCGAGCCACGAAGCGGGAGATGAGCGCGAGGAGGGGCACCAGCGAGAGGACGCTCGAGAAGGCGAGCGCCGAGGCGACCAGCCCGAGGCGGTCGCGGTGCGCCTTGCGCACCGCGCGGCGGAGGAACGCGACGAGGCGCTGCGCGCGGCTCGCGCCCTCATGAACGGCATCGGCGAGCGGGGCGAGCGGCGCCAGCGAGGTGCGTGGCGGGGGCGTCACCAGTCGGCTTGCGTCCCGGCGAGCGGCAGCTCGGGGCGGGGCCAGCCGAGCTCGGCGATGGCGGCCGCGAGCGCCTTCCGCGCCGGGTCTTCGCCGTGGTTGAGAAAGATGCGCCGCGGCACCCCGGGTTGCGCCTGGCACCAGCGCAACAGATCGTCGGCGTCGCCGTGTGCCGACAACCCCTGCATCTGTGCGATCTCGGCCGCCACCGGAACGCGGCGGCCGTGGATCGAGATCGACTGCGCGCCATCGAGCAGGGCGCGTCCGCGGGTGCCAGCCGCCTGGTAGCCGACGAAGACGACGGAGTTCCGGTGTTCCGACAGCCGGTTCGCCAGGTGATGAACGATGCGGCCGCCGGTCGCCATGCCACTCGAGGCGACGATCACCGCCGGTTCGCGGCGGGCGTTGAGCGCCTTCGACTCCTCGATCGTGTGGCAGCGGCGGAAGCGATCGACGGCGAGAGGATTGGCGTCCGCCCGCATCAGCGCCTGGACCTCTTCGTCGAACTCCGGCGTCGCCTGGCGGTAGATCTCCGTCGCCTTGATCGCCATCGGGCTGTCGAGGAAGACGGCGTCGGGGTCGACACCGCCGGCGAGGGCGATCTCCGACAGGTGGAAGAGCAGGTCCTGGGTGCGACCGAGCGCGAACGCCGGAATCAGCACCGAGCCGCCTCGATCGAAAGTGCGGCGGATGATCTCGGTCAGGTGGCGGGTCGGATCCTCGTCAGGGTGCACCCGGTCGCCGTAGGTCGATTCGAGAACGAGCGCGTCGGGAGCCGCGTCGGCCGTCTCGGGATCGCGCAGGATCGGCGCATCGTAGCGCCCGACGTCGCCGGAAAAGAGCCAGTGCTGGCGCCCGCCGAGCGCGCTCTTGGCGCGGATCGAAACCGAGGCCGCTCCGAGGAGGTGCCCGGCGCGGACGAAGCGGATAGTGACTCCGGGCGCGACCTCCCGCTCCTCGCCGAAGCGGACCGGCTCGAGGAGACGCAGTGCCAGGGCCGCGTCGCGGCGGGTGAAGAGGGGCCGCGGGTCGGCGTGACGGCTGTAGCCCTTCTTCTTCGCGAAACGGGCCTCCTCCTCCTGCAGGGCGCCGGCGTCCTCGAGCACCAGTTGAGCGAGCGGCCGGGTCGGCCGGGTGCAGTAGACCGGGCCGCCGAATCCCTGTGCGGCGAGCCGCGGCAGGAGGCCGGTGTGATCGAGATGAGCGTGGGTGAGCACGACCGCGTCGATCTCCTGCGGCCGGAAGGGAAAGGGCCGCCAGTTGCGCTGCTCGAGCTCGTCGTCGCCCTGGAAGAGACCGCAATCGACCAGCAGGCGCGTCTCGCCGAAGCGGAGCAGTGTGCAGCTCCCCGTGACCGTGCCGCAAGCTCCGACGAACGTGACCTGGCCCATGTCCCCTCCGCTCTGCGGCGAGTCTAGCAGCGCGGAATCTGCGATTGGCCGCCGTCGCGGGACCGGTTATCATGCGATCGGATGCGGGGCTCGGGCCGGAACGGCTCCGGCGGGCCCGCGGGCAGTCGGAGGAGAGACGAATGGGCGACAACAAAGTGGTGGATCGTGCACGGCAGGTGCTCTCCGACGCGGTTGACGGGACCCGCGACGTGATCGACGACGGGCTCGACGAAGCGCGCGAGCGTTTCGAGGGCGCGGCCGAGGAGCTCGAGCGCAACGCCCGTCGCGCCCAGCGCGAGGTGCGGCGGCGCGCGCAGCGCCTGGGCTCGGCGGCGCGCGAGAAGTACGACGCCGCGGCCGAATCGGTGCGCGCCGGTTACCAGCGCGTGCGCCGCGACGCCGTCCAGGTGAGCGACAACGTCAACGAGTACGTCCGCGAGAATCCGGGCAAGTCGATCCTGATCGCGGCCGGCGTCGGCTTCGTGATCGGCCTGCTGGTGCGCGGCAACCGTCGCCGCGACGACTGACGGCGTTCATGGGCTACGAGGCCGCCAGGGGCAGCCGCAGCTCGCGATTCCATTCGTCGGGCAGCGAGCGCGGCCACGCCGCGCCCGCCGCTCCGGCGGCGGACTACGCGGACTACGAGGACGAAGACGTCTTCGACGACTTCGATGACGATCTCGAGGAGGTCGGCTCGGCAGGCGGCCGCGGCGGGCTGTCGTCGCTCGCCGACGAGCTGATCGACGACCTCCTTCCGCCGCAGGTCGACTGGCGGCAGGTGGTGCGCCGCCATCCGTGGCCGGCCCTCTTCCTCGCCGGCCTCGGCGGCTACCTCCTCGGGCGCAGCCAGGGCAAGACCCTGGTGCGGGCCGTCTCGGCGCTCGCCGTAGCGCGCGTCGAGTCCGAGGTCCTGGGCCGGATCGAAGACGAAATCGACTGAGCAGCGAGCTGTTCCACAGCCGGGCTGTGACTGTCTCTTCTCTCGTGAGCGAGAGAGCGGCATTTCCGGTGCGACGAGTGCTTCTGGCGGGTGTGGATCGACAGCTGCGGGCGGGGCTCGCCGCGGCGCTGCGGGCGGCGCGGCTCGAGGTCGTGGAGGTTGCCAACGGCTTCGCGGCTTTCCGTAGCTACATGCGGCTGCAGGGGGAGGTCGACCTCGTCGTCGCGCCGCTGCACATGGACGAGTACGACGGTCTCGCCCTCGCCCGCGGTCTCGCGACCCTCGCGCCGCGACTGCCGGTGCTGCTGCTCGGTGGAGAAAATGCCGGCTCCGCCGGCTCGACAACGAACGTTCGCTGGCTGCCTCCCGGTGCGGCGAGTGAAGCGGTCGTGCAGCACGCGCGGCTGGTGCTCGCCAGCTGAACTTTCGCAGCAGGCCCGACGCCACGCCTGTGTAAGTTAGAGTCCGTTGCGAGGTCTGCTCCTGCGCAACGTCCTGCACATCTCCGACATCCACTTCGGGCCGAAACACCTGCCGGCGGTTTCGGCGGGAGTGCTCGATCTCGCCGCCGTGAGGCGGCCGGATCTGGTGGTGATCTCGGGGGACCTCACGCTGCGCGCGAAGCCGCAGCAGTTCCGCGAGGCGCGCGCCTTCGCCGACGAGCTGGCGCGGATCGCGCCGGTCGTCGCGGTGCCGGGGAATCATGACGTCCCGCTCTACCGGGTGTGGGAGCGGCTGTTCGCCCCCTTCGGCGCCTGGCGCCGCCATTTCGACCGCGAGCTCGAACCGGTCTTTCGCGACGAAGAGTTGCTCGTCGCCGGGGTCAACACGGCGCAGGCCTTCGCGCTCAAAGGCGGGCGGATCCGCCGGCGGCGGCTCGCCGAGATCGATCGGCTGCTCGCCGGGACGCCGCCCGCGCTCTTTCGGATCGTCGTCGCGCACCACCATGTGGTGCGGCCCGAGGGGGTCGAGAGCGAGCATCCCGCCTGGCGATCCGCGGAGGCGATCGCGCGCTGGGGAGCGGGCCGGGTCGATCTGGTTCTGTCGGGGCATCTCCATCAGACGCTCGAGCTTTGGCCGTTCGGTCCCGACGGCTTCCTCGCGCTGCATACCGGCACGACGTCGTCCTCTCGCGGGCGCGGGCCGGAGTCCGGTCGCAACAGTCTGCACTGGCTGGAGATCGGTGCCGGGAGCTTCCGCGTCGAGCGTCACTTCTGGGACGCCGCCGCCGGCCGCTTCGAGCTCGTTCGCGACCAGCGCTTCGGCCGCCTCCAGTCGGGCCCCGACGGTCGGGCGGAAAGCGCGCAGCGGAAGGCGAGGGGCGATATCATGGCGCCCGAAGAGGAGGCGGCCGCAGCCGGCCGAACGCCATGGACAACTGGGAAATCGCCGAAACCGTAGGCACCGAAGAAGTCGCGTCGCTGGTGGCCGGCGGCGGCGTGACGGTGGACGTCCAGGGAGAGGCCGGGCGTTGAGTCCGATCGTCGAAGGCGGCCGGCTGGGGCGGTATCAGATCCTGCGCATGCTCGGCGCGGGGGCGATGGGCGAGGTGTTCCTGGCCGAGGACCCGCAGATCGGCCGGCGTGTCGCCATCAAGACGGTCAAGATCGAAGAGGGCCGCCCGAACGAGATGGAGGAGCGCAAGCGCCGCCTCGAGCGGGAGTCGCGCGCAGCCGGGAAGCTCCTGCACCCGAACGTCGTGGCGCTGTTCGATGTCGGCGAGGACCAGGGTGTGCTCTACCTCGCCTTCGAGTGCGTCGAGGGAAGCGACCTCGCTCAGCGCCTCGAGGTCGAGCCGCCGCTCAGCCTGCGTGAGGCGATCCACTTCGTTCGCCAGGCCGCGGAAGGGCTCGACTATGCGCACCGCCAGGGCGTGGTGCATCGCGACATCAAGCCCTCGAACCTGCTGATCTCGGCGGCGACGGGCACGGTCAAGGTCTCGGACTTCGGCATCGCCAAGCTCAAGGATCAGACGTCCGACCTGACGATGACCGGCTCGGTGGTGGGTTCGCCGCACTATCTCTCGCCGGAGCAGATTCGCGGCGACGAGCTCGACGGGCGCAGCGACATCTTCTCGCTCGGCGTGCTCCTCTATGAGGTACTCTCGCGTCGCCGCCCCTTCCAGGGTGAGACGCTGACCACGCTGGTGTATCAGATCCTGCACCGCGATCCGCCGTCGATCGTCGTCGACCGGCCAGAGCTCGGCACCCGTCTCGAAGGGGTGTTGCAGCGCATGCTGCAGAAGGACCGCGACGACCGCTACAAGACCGCCGGCGAAGTGGCGCGCGATCTGGCGATCTGCGAGCAGGAGATTCCGGCCTCGATCCTCGATCGACCGGCGGCGCGCGACGCTTCGGCCCCGACCGACTCGACCCGTCGCATGTCGACCTCGGGCGCGGTGCAGGTTGCGCCTGGACTCGCGCCGCCTCCGCACCCGCCGGCGGCGCCGTCGTTCACCCAGGCCCCGACCGAGATGCTGCCCTCACCTTCGGCTGCTCCACCGCCGCCACCGCGCCCGTTGATGGGGGCGGCCGGTACAGCGGGCACCGGAGCGGCGGCCGCGGGCGCGTCGCGGCCGGGCCTCTGGGTTGTCGGTGGGGCGGTGGCGCTGCTGGTGCTGGCGCTCGTCGTCGGCGGGCTCGCCGCGCGCCGCTGGGTGGCCGCCAAGGAGCTCGCCAAGAGCCAGCAGGCCGCGGCGACCGACCCCGTGCAGGGCGATCCCAAGGTCTCGGAAGCGAAGGCGGAGCCGAATGCGACCGACCCTGCCCGGCCGCGCGAGGACGCGGCGAGCGATTCGGTCGCCCAGCCCGACCCGGGCGAGCGATTCCAGCAGAAGCCGCCGGTCGCGCCGGATTCGCCCGCCGTGCCCGAAACGAAGCCGCAGGCGACCGCGCGCGACGTCCCGGCGGAGACGGTGCCGACGCGTCCGGCGCCGCGACCGGAGCCCTCGCAGCCGGAGCCCGATCCGGTGGCGGAGAATGCCGCCGACGATGTCGAAGAGCCGGTGGTCGATCGTCCGGCGCTCGCGCCGCGCATCGACCGGATGATGGTCACCGGCATGGCGCTGTCGTTCGTCGTCGAGCCGCCCGAAGCGATCGTGAAGATCGATGGGCGCGTCATCGGTCAGGCCGGAACCTGGAACGCCAAGAAGCGCGACGGGCGAGCCTACGATCTGCCGGAGAGCGGCGACCACATTGTCCGGATCATGCACGAGGGGCGCACCTGGACGATCCGAGTGTCGGCCTCGGAGGGGGCGCCTTCGCCGACCCTGGTCACCGCCGATCTGAGTCCGCCGTCCGCCAAAGGCAAGAAGCGTCGCCTGGGCGAGCGCCCTTGACGGCTTGGCGGCCCGCCGTTTCGCCGAGAGCGGTTCGCTGACTCCTCCCCCTTTCGATGCGGTGCGCGCGCTCGCCGGCTCCGGCCGGGTGGAGCGCCTGCGACTCGCCAGCGGCCTCGATGTCTGCCTGATCGTCAATCGCCAGGCCCCGATCGTCACCACGGTCCTGCTCTACCGTGTCGGCGGTCGGGACGAGGCACCTGGCGAGAGCGGTGCGGCGCATTTTCTCGAGCACATGATGTTCAAGGGCGCGGCGCACTACGGTCCGGGGGAGATCGACCGCCGGACCCAGGCGCTGGGCGGCAGCAACAACGCTTTCACCAGTCACGACCTCACCGCCTACTACTTCTCGTTCTCCGCCGATCGCTGGCAGGAGGCGCTCGCCATCGAGCGCGACCGCATGACGGCCCTGACGCTCGACCCTGCCGAGGTCGCGAGCGAGCGTCAGGTCATCCTCGAAGAGCTCGCGATGTACCAGGACGAACCCTGGGATGCCCTCGAGCTCGCGGTTCAGGCGGAGCTCTTCGCCGGCCATCCCTACGGCGTGCCGGTCTTGGGGAGCGAGGGGGATCTCGAGTCGACCGACCGCGATCGCCTGGCGGCCTTCCACCGCCGCTTCTATCGCCCGTCGAATGCGTTGCTCGTCGTCGCCGGCGATCTCGGACCGGACAGCGCCGAACGCGTCGTGGCGGAGTTCGGCGACCTGGCGCACGAGCCGATCGCGCGCACGCCGGTGGCCGCGGTGCCGGTTCTCGACCGTGCCCAGCGGCTGGAGCGCCGGCACGGCGAGGTCGCGCGGCTCCTGCTCGCATTGCCGGCGCCTCCGGCCGAGCATCCCGATCACGCCGGCCTCCGCCTGCTCGCGACGTTGCTCGGCGGCGGCCGCACGAGCCGCCTGCATCGCGCCTTCGTCGACGTCGGCCAACTTTGCCTCTCCGCTTCCGGCGCGCTTGCCGAGGCGGAGGTGGCGTCGCATCTCGCCTGCTCGTTCGAGGTCCTGCCGGGGGGCGATCCGGGCGAAGTCGAACGTCGCCTCGCAGGGGAGCTCGCCGACCTGCGCGACCGTCTCGTCCCGGAGGAGGAGCTCGAGAGGGCGAAGCAGATTCTGCTCGCCGACTGGGTCTTCCAGCAGGAGCGCATCCACCAGCAAGCGATTACTGCCGCCCTGGCGCTCGCCCAGGGCGACCTCGAGCAGCCGGAGCGCATCGTGCGGCAGGCACTCGAGTGCGATGCGGCAGACCTGCAGCGCCTCGCCCGGCTCTATCTCGATCCGCGGTTGGGGTCGGTTCTTGGCCTGTCGTTGCCGGAGGACGAATGACACCGCGTCTCCGCCGCATCGAGGGGGCTCCGGTGGTCGCGGTGCGCGTCCTGCTCGCCGGTGGCGCGCGCGCCGAGGAGATTCCGGGGCAGGCGCTCCTCACCGGCCGCCTGCTCACCGAAGGCACCGGCCGTCGCTCCTGGGAACGCATCGCTGCCGACGCCGAAGGTCGCGGCATGATGCTCTCGAGCTTCGGCGGCTATGAGGGGCATGGCCTGTCGATCGACGCGCTGGCGGGGGACTGGCAGCTGGCTCTCGAGTGGGCTGCGGAGCTGCTCTTCGAGTCGGCCTTTCCGCAGGAGCGCCTGGCGTGGCTGGCCCGCCAGGCGGCGGCGGAGCTCGACGCGCAGGCCGACCAGGCCGACCTCGTGACCGCGCGCGCCTTCGCCGCGCAGGTCTATGCACCGCATCCGCGCGGCCGGCCGCTGCAGGGCGATGCGGCGAGCCTGGAAAGGCTCGAGCCGGAGAACTGTCGGGCATTTCATCGCGCGGCGCAGGATTGGGGGGTCTACCTTTCGGTAGCCGGAGAGATCGACGAGGAGCAGGTCGCGACGCGTTCCGGCCAGCTGTTTGGCGCGCGTCTCTCCGGCGGCAGCAGCGGGCGTGCGGCGAGCGGGCGAGTCGTGCCGCTGCCGCCGGCGGTGGCGCCGCCGCCGCGCTGCGAGATCGCGACCCACGCCCAGGATCAGGCGCATCTGTTCGTCGGCTCGCGTACGGTCGCGCGGGCGCATCCCGACTATCCGGCTCTCGAGCTCGCGGCGGTGCTGCTCGGCACCGGCTCCGGCCTCACCGGGCGGATTCCGCAGCGCATCCGCGAGCGCGAGGGGTTGGCTTACGCTGCGACCGCAGATACGGTCTCCGGCGCCGGCCTCGACGAGGGCCGCCTGGTCTGTTACGTCGGCACGGCGCCCGAGACGCTCGATCAGGCCGAAGCGTCGGTGCGCGACGAACTGACGCGACTGCTCGCCGAGCCGATTCCCGCAGAGGAGCTCGAGAGCGCGCGTGCCTACCTGCTCGGCCGCGAGCCGTTCCGCCGCGAAACGGCCCGGCAGTGGGCCGACCTGATGGCGGTCTCGGCGCTCCTCGAGCTGCCGCTCGACGATCCGTCCTGGCACAGTGGAAAGATCGCGCGGCTCACGGCGGCGGAGGTGACGGCGGCAGTGCGCCGTTGGATCGATCCCGAGCGCTTGCTGGTTACGCGTGGCCTGCCGACATCTCGGGAGTCCGCTCGCCCGACATGATGCGCCAGCCGATGACCTTCTCGTCGATCTCGCGCAGGCGCTTGGCGACCAGCCGGCAGAGGAGCTTGAGGAAGTCGAGCGACGCCTGGGGATCTAGAACGAGCATCTCCTGAATCGTCGCCTGATCGAGCGCCAGGACGGTGAGCGGGCCGCCGTGGGCGCGTGCGTCGGCCGAGCGCGGCTCGCCGTCGATGAGCGACATCTCGCCGAAGAAATCGCCGCGCTCGAGGAAGGCGAGCGCCTCCTCGCCGGCGCCGGGAATGTACTTGCTGATCAGCACCCGGCCGTCCAGAACGACGTACATCTCGTGGCCGTCGTCGCCCTCGGAGAAGAGCGACGCGCCGGACTCGAAGCGCAGCTCCTTCGAGAAGGTCGCGAGCGTCGCGAGCTCCTTGCTCGACAGTCCCTGTTCCTGGAAGAGCCGGACCTTGTCGTCCGGCGGCACCTCGATGGCTCCGATGTCGCCCATCTCGCCGCTGCCGCCGCTGGATCTCCCGCGTCTGAGGCGGAGGAAGTTCTCCGGCTGCTTGTCGGCGGAGAAGAAGGTCTTCAACTGCTCGTTCGTCGAGCGGAGCTTGCCGGCGAGCGAGTGCCAGAGTCCCCAGTAGAGCTGCACTCCGAACTCCGACCAGCTGCGCGACAGCTCCTCGAGCGCGCCGCCGTCGAAGATCAGCAGGCGGCAGGGCTTGAGCGCCAGCGCATCTCCCGTGCGCACGCCGCGGGTGAGGAAGTTCACCTCTCCGAACATCGACCCCGGCTGCAGCAGGGCCAGCGGATAGGTGCCGTAGGGGGTCGGGCGCTGAATGCTGATCTCGCCCTCGTCGAGCAGGTAGATGTCGATCCCCTCGCTGTTGTTGGCGAAGATCAGCGTTCCGGCCTCGAGGCTCTTTTCCTGCACGGCGGCGGAGAGCTTGAAGATCTGCTCGTCGGTGAAATGTGCCCAGGCGGAGAGCTTGCGCAGGCGCGCAGCCAGCTTCAGGCGGCCACCGTCGTCCTGCGGGGCGACCAGCGCGGCGAGCGCCAGGCTTTCCCAGGTCTCCTCGCTGCGGAAGCGCTCGCGGCGCCATTCGAGGCGATCGAACGCGGTGTGCAGCTGTTCTTCGCGCTCGCGAAACAGGGCGACGACCTGCTTGCTCTGCCAGCCGAGCAGGTGCTTGAGCGTGCGGATCCGTCGGCGCAGCCGGATCGCCCGCTCTTCGTCGACGGAGGGCAGTAGCAGGAACGCGTCGATCGTGGCGGCGAGCGCCTCGGCGAACTGCTTGCGCTCGTATTCGATCTGGCCCAGGAGCTCGGCGGCCTCGCGGTCGAACGGGTTGTAGCGCAGCGCGCGCTGCAGGAGCTCTGCGGCGCTGTCGTAGTCCTGCAGGCGGAAGTGAATTCGCGCCGCGAGCTTGAAGTTCGCCGGCGAGAGCGGGTCCTTGAGGCGGGCGATGTGCAGGCATTCGAGGGCGCGAAACTCCTCCCCCTTCTCGGCATAGAGCCAGGCCAGGCCGACGAAATGCGATGCGTCGATGCCGTTGCGGCGCATTTCGGAGCGCGCGCTTTCGATCGGGTCCCTGGCGGAGGCGAGGCGCCCCTGCGCCTTCTGCAGCCGTCGGATGCGGGCGAGCGCCAGGCGCGTGCCCAGGTTGCGAGGCTCGAGGCGCAGCGCTACGCCGAAGAGCTCGGCCGCTTCGTCGTAGAGCTTGCGCTCGGCGAAGCGGCGCGCGAGCGCCACCAGTTCCTTGACATCGGGCGGTTCAGAGACGGACATCGCTTGTCACCGGCCGCTAGAAGCGCGACAATGCAAAAAGTCTAACACGGGCCCGGACGGGCGAAGGCGACGAAGGGAGATGGAACCGATGTCCAGCCGCATCGACTCCGAGAACGGTTCCGCGGGCGAGAGCGGCACGCCGCGCGCCGCCGCCGAAGCGGCGATCGACATCTGTCGCGCTGGCGACTGGAGCCGGGGTCTCACGATCCTCGCCGATCTGGTCAAGGAGCGCGGTCTTTCGGAGCACATTCCTGGCGTCGCGTATTCGTTCCTCGGCTACGGCATCGCGCGCTATCAGCGACAGGTGAAGGAAGGCCTGCGCCTCTGCGAGCATGCCGTTCGCGCGCAGTTCTACCATCCCGATTGTCACCTCAATCTGGCCCGGGTGCAGGTCTTGGCGAAGAACCGCAAGGGCGCCGTCCACGCCATCGCCCAGGGGCTCGCTCTCGATCCGCGCAATGCCGCGCTGCGCGGCCTGCAGGCCGAGATCGGCGTGCGCAAGCGGCCGGTGATCGGCTTCCTGTCGCGCAACAACCCGGTCAACCGGACGCTCGGCAAGCTCCGCCGGCAGTTGAAGACGAGCGAATCGTAGGCTCTCCCGCCCGGAATCGGGCGCCGCTCGTTGTATTCTCACCCACGATGCCGCCGGACTCCGCGAGCACCTCTGCGCTGTCAGCCGACCGTACGTCCCGGATCGCCATCGTCGGCGCCGGTCCGGCCGGGTTCTACACCGCTGCGACGCTGCTCGCGCAGAGCTCCGCCGCCGGCGGCTCGGACCTGCGGGTCGATCTCTTCGACCGGTTGCCGACGCCCTACGGCCTGGTGCGCTTCGGCGTCGCTCCGGACCACGCGAAGATCAAGGAGGTCGTGCGGGTCTTCGAGCGCGTGGCGCTCGACCCGCGGGTGCGCTTCCTGGGCAACGTCGAGCTTGGACGCGACCTCACGCTGGCCGACCTCAAGGAGCGCTACGCAGCGGTCGTCATCGCCGTGGGAGGGCAGAGCGACCGCCGTCTCGGTGTCGCCGGAGAGGACCTCGCAGGCAGCCACTCCTCGACCGCGCTGGTCGCTTGGTACAGCGCTCACCCCGACTTCGTCGATCTGCCCGTCGATCTCGACTGCGCCGTCGCTGCCGTGGTCGGCGCCGGCAATGTCGCCGTGGACGTCGCGCGGATCCTCGGTCGCAATCCGTCGGATCTCGCGAGCACCGATATCTACGACGCCGCGCTGGCGCAGCTTCAGGCTAGCCGCATCCGCGACGTCCACTTCCTCGTCCGACGCGGCCCGGTGCAGGCGAAGTGGTCGCCGGGCGAGCTCAAGGAGCTCGCCCAGCTCGAGGGTGTCGACCTCGTCGTCGACCCGCGCGAGCTCGAGCTCGATCCAGGCAGCGAGCAGGAGCTCGCCGACGATCCGCAGGCGCAGAAGAACATGGAGCTGCTGCGCGCCATCTCGCAGCGCACGTCGACCGGCGCCCCGCGGCGGATTCACCTGCGCTTTCGCGTCTCGCCGGTGGCGATCGAGGGGGAGAGCGGACGCGTGACCGGCGTCTGCCTCGAGCGCAACCGGCTGGTGGGGGATGCGGGTGGCGTCCGCGCTTCGGGGACCGGCGAGAGATTCTCCCTGCCGGCGGGACTGGTCGTCCGCGCGGTGGGATATCGGTCGCTGCCGCTCGCCGACCTGCCGTTCGACTTGCAGGCGGCGATCATCCCCAATCGCGGCGGGAGAGTGATCGACCCGGCGTCCGGGGAGCCCCTGCGGGGTCTCTACGTTGCGGGTTGGGTCAAGCGCGGTCCGACCGGGCTCATCGGCAGCAACAAGCCCGACGGCACCGAGACCGCCATGGCCGTGCTCGAGGACCTGCCGCAAGCCACCCGCGCAGCCCGCGGTTCGATCGACGAGCTGCTCGCGGCGCGCGGAGTTCGCCCAGTCGACTTCGCCGCCTGGAAGCGCCTCGACCAGCTCGAGGTCGAGCGCGGCCGCGCCGCCGGTCGCCCGCGGGTCAAGTTCGGGCGCGTGGCGGAGATGCTCGCGGCGCTCGACGAAACCTCGGCGCAGCCGCTTTAGCCAAGGCGGGATGCTGGGACGGCCGCTTTAGCCAAAGCGGGATGCTGGAACGGCCGCTCTAGCCAAAGCGGCCGGTGATGTAGTCCTCGGTCTGCTTCTTCATCGGGTTGAGGAAGAGCTGGCGGGTCAGGCCGTACTCGATGAGCTCGCCCATGTAGAGGAATGCGGTGTAGTCGGAGACCCGCGACGCCTGCTGCATGTTGTGGGTGACGATGACCAGGGTGTACTGCTTCTTCAGGTCTTCCATCAATTCTTCGATTTTCGCGGTTGCGATCGGGTCGAGCGCCGAGCACGGCTCGTCGAGCAGGATCACCTCGGGTTCGACGGCAATCGCCCGCGCGATGCACAGCCGTTGCTGCTGACCGCCGGACATGCCCAAGGCGCTCTCGTCGAGGCGGTCCTTCACCTCGTCCCAGATCGCGGCGCCGCGCAGGCTGCGCTCGACGATCTCGTCGAGGAGGCTGCGCTTGTTGATCCCCTGGATCCGGCAACCGTAGGCAACGTTCTCGTAGATCGACTTGGGAAACGGGTTCGACTTCTGGAAGACCATGCCGATGCGCTTGCGCAGCGCGTTGATCTCGACCTCAGGGGCGTGAATGTCGCGCTTTTCGAACAGGATCCGGCCGTCAATGTGCACGTCGTCGATCAGGTCGTTCAGACGGTTGATGCAGCGCAGGAGGGTCGACTTGCCACAACCCGAAGGTCCGATGAAGGCGGTGATCTGCTTGTCGGGGATCTGGAGCGAGATCTCCTTCAACGCCAGCTTCTTACCGTACCAGAGGCTGAGCCGCTCGATCTCGAGGATCGGATTCGCGATCGACGGTCGCAGGGCCGGATCGCCGGCGACAGAGGCCTCTGGCGCCGGCAGGTAGCCAGCCTGGAACTCCGCCGGACGGGTTCGCTCGACATCGACCATCGGATGCTCCTCGGTTGTGTGGGAGGCGATCATAAACCTGCTTCCTCAGACTGCGCTGCCGGCGTATTTGCGCCGCAGGCGGTTGCGAATCGAGATCGCCACCAGGTTCATCGCTGTCACCACCAGGATCAGCAGCAGGGCGGTGGCGAAGACCAGCGGCTTGGTGGCATCGACGTTCGGGCTCTGAAAGCCGACGTCGTAGATGTGGAAACCCAGGTGCATGAACTTGCGCTCGAAATGGACGAACGGGAAGTCGCCGTCGATCGGCAGCGTCGGCGCCAGCTTGACCATACCGACGATCATCAGCGGGGCGACCTCGCCCGCAGCGCGCGCCATGGCGAGGATCACGCCGGTCAGGATGCCGGGCGCCGCGGCCGGCAGGACCACCTTCCAGGTCGTCTCCCACTTCGTCGCGCCGAGCGCGAGCGAACCGGCGCGGACGATCTGCGGCACGGCGGCGAGTCCCTCTTCGGTGGCGACGATGACCACCGGTACGGTGAGCAGAGCGAGAGTCAGAGCGCCCCAAAGGATACCGCCGGTGCCGAAGGTGGGCGTCGGCAGGGCTTCGGGGAAGAACAGACGGTCGATGTTGCCGCCGACGAGATAGACGAAGAAGCCGAGTCCGAAGACGCCGAAGACGATCGACGGCACGCCGGCGAGGTTGTTGACCGCGATGCGCACCGTGCGCACGAGGGCGCCCTGCTTGGCGTACTCGCGCAAGTAGAGCGCGGCGAGGACGCCGAGCGGCACGACGGCGAACGACATCAGGAAGACCATCATCACGGTGCCGAAGATGGCGGGAAAGATTCCGCCTTCGGTGTTGGATTCGCGCGGCTCGCCGGCGACGAACTCGCCGACGCGCGAGGCGTAGAGCGCGAGCTTCCCCGGCACGCCGAGCTCGTTGGGACGGATGGCGCGCACGACGTTGCCCACCGCGATCTCCTTGCGCGAGCCGTCGGCGGCCTCCATGACGAGCGTCTCTGCGGTGAGGGCTTCGCGTCTGGCGAAGAGCGCCGCGGCGAGCCGCTCGTACTCGGCCTGCTTCTCGGCGAGCGCCAAGTCGATCGCCGCCTGGCGCCGGGCGCGGACCTCTACGGAAGGGGCGGCGAGCTCGAGCTTTCGGGCATCCAGCCGCAGGCGCTCGATTTCGCTGTTGACGTCACCGATCGCGCCGCGCTCCAGTTTGCGGATCGCGTCGCGTTCCGCGAGCTTGGCCTCGTGCAGGGCAGGGAAGGCCCGCCAGACGGCGTCGGACCCCTGGGCAAGCAGCTGCTCGCCGCGGCGGAGCTCGACCATCCGGCCGTAGAAGTTCCCCCACTCGAGGCGCTCGAGAACGACGGCGTCGGCCGGCAGCTCGCGCCGCGAGATCGCCGAGGCGTCGACCCAGCTGAAGTCGCCGCCGGTCAGGTCGCGATTTCCGAGGCGGAGCTGAAAGCGCTCGCCGCCGGCACCGGCGGTCGCGGCGGGGATCGTCTGCTGGAGGTGGACTTCGCCCAGGAGCTTCCGGCCGTCGGTGAGGGTGAACTCGGGCAGGTCCTTCTGCCAGAAGAAGCGGCCGCCCTGATAGCCGATCACCGTCAAGAGACCGAGGATGAGCACCAGGTTGAGCGCCAGGGCGCCGCCGCAAAGGGCGGTCATCGAGACGCCGAAGAACTCGCGCCGGCGGCGCGCAGATCGGTCCTTGTCGGTCAACGTCGAATCCCCCAGGGCCTAAAGCTGCGCATACTTCCGTCGCAGCCGCTGGCGCACCAGCTCGGCGGCGGTGTTGATGATGAATGTGAGCGTGAACAGCAGCAGCGCGGCCAGAAACAACGTGCGGTAGAGCGTGCCGCGGAACGGCGCCTCGGGGATCTCCACCGCGATGTTCGCCGACAGCGTGCGGAAGCCGTTGAAGGCGCTCATTTCCATGATCGGCGTGTTGCCGGTCGCCATGAGTACGATCATGGTCTCGCCGATGGCGCGGCCGAAACCGATCATGATCGCCGAGAAGATGCCCGGTGAGGCGGTCGGCAGGATGACCCGCGTCACCGTCTGCCAGCGGTTGGCGCCGAGCGCCAGCGAGCCGGAGACGAGGTTGCGCGGGACGTTCGAGAAGGCGTCTTCGGAGATCGCGAAGATGATCGGAATCACCGCGAAGCCCATCGCCAGGCCGACGACCACGGCGTTGCGCTGGTCGTACTGCATGCCGGTGACGCCGAGCAGCCAGCCCTGGAAGCTGCCGCCGAAGGCAAATCGTTCGAAGAGCTCCGAGCCCTCGAAGCAGGCGATCAGGCCGGCGACCACCGCGAGCAGGTAGAGCACGATCTCCGAACCGGAGGGGTAGCGCCCGCGGATGCGCAGCGGCACCGCGTGCCAGGCCACGCCGGCGAGCCAGACGAACAGCGGCAGGACGAGAAAGAGCAGAATGAGCGCCGGGAAGTAGCGCTCGAGCGCCGGGGCGAGCCAGAGCCCGGCGAGGAATCCGAGCACGACCGACGGCAGGGCCGCCATGATCTCCACCGTCGGTTTGATGAAGGCGAGAAGTCTCGGGTGCAGGAACTGCGACGCGAACATGGCGCCGAGGATGCCCAGAGGAATCGCCAGCAGGAGGGAGTAGAACGTCCCCTTGAGCGTGCCGACGACGAGCGGCGTGAGCGACAGCTTGGGCTCGAAGTCGTCGGTGCCGCCGGTCGACTGCCAGGCGTACTCGGGCTGCTCGTAGCCCTCGTAGAAGACCTTGCCGAACAGCGCCTTCCACGAGATTTCGGGATGCGGATTCGAGATGCTCGCGAAGGCGAGCTTGCCGGGGCCGGCGACGAAGGCGCCGTCGCCCTTGGGCGACATCGTCAGCGCGGTCGAGCCTTCGACCGGAGAGCGGCCCTTCCACAGCGTGCGTTCCGAAGTCGAGAAGTAGATCCCGAGCTCGCCGCCGTCGTCCTGGGCGAGGAAGGTACGGTTGCGCTGCGAGGGTGCGAGGAGCCGGATCGCCCGCTCGTGCCGGGGAAAGTCGTGAATCCGCTGGAGGACGAACGCCTCTTCGCCTTGCGGCCGAACCGGAAACCAGACCGAGAGATTGCCGTTCGCCTGCCCGACGACGAGCGAGCGGTCGCCGATGAGAAAGCTCATGGCGGTGATCTCGAAGGCGCCCGCCGAAGTGACCTGCGGCGGGAAGTCGTCGCCCTCGTCGAGTTTCCACCAGTAGATGTCACCCGTGGCCGTGCCGCCGAAGAGATTCACCTGATCGCGGTCGATGAGCAGGTGGGTGAGTCGCGGAACCGGTGCGAAGCGCAGCGTCGTCTCGGAGCGCACGATCTCGCCCGAGAAGGCGTTCTCGACCGCGTCGCGCCGAACGACCGCGACCGCTCCGTCGGCGAGCTGGGCCGCCGCGGCGGCACGATCCTGGCCGTCGACTTGCGCCGCGAAGGCGCCGAGGACTCGGTGCTCGGGATCGAGCTGGATGGCCACCGGCTCGGGGAACTCGGGGTGCACCGTGCGCGTCCCATCGCTCCTGAACTCGGTTCGCCAGTCGATCGTCTGCGCCAGGACGCGACCGTCGCTGGTAGAAGCGGTGACGGCGGTGCCGCCCGGCGGGACACGCGCGGCGAGCAGGCCCTCGCCGGCGAGCAGTCGCTCGGCGACCACCGCGCCGTCGGCGAGGCGAACGATCTGGATCCTGCCACCCGGCTCGAGCAGCGCGGCGTGGGTCTGATACTCGTCCACGGTAAGCGCCTCGACAGGATGCTCGAGCCGGACGCTTTCGCCGATCTCGATTCGCGCCGAGCGGGTGAGAGGAAGCACCTCGAGCAGGATGAAGAAGAGGATGCCGAGGATGCTGGCGATGATCGCCATGCCTCCTCCGGTGACCACCCAGCGCGCGGCGCGATCGACGACGAGCCGGCGTGAGGCTGTGCGGCCCTGTGCAGGCGAGGCCGGGCGCTGTGCGGCTCGGGGAGGCCCCTCGACGGCGCGGTCGTCCGGAGAGGCGGGCGGGAGGCTGCCGTCGCGAGTAACCATGAGAGTCGATAGAGAGGGACCGGAAAACAGGAAACCCGGCGGCGCAGGGGTCGCCGGGCTTCGCTGTTCCCAGAAGCCTACTGCAGCTTCGCCAGCTCCTCGGCCGCGACCTTGCCGGGGATCGGCAGGTAGCCGTCCTTGACCACGGTCTCCTGGCCTTCACGCGACTGGACGAAGCGGAGGAACTCGCGCACCAGCGGATCGACCGGCTTGCCGGGTGCCGCGTTGTAGTAGACGTACAGGTAGCGCGAGATCGGATACTTGCCCGAGAGGACATCCTCGGAGCTGGTCGAGTAG
This sequence comes from Acidobacteriota bacterium, assembly GCA_052035735.1. GTDB lineage: Bacteria > Acidobacteriota > Thermoanaerobaculia > Multivoradales > JAGPDF01 > JAGPDF01. The sequence goes on along the minus strand of JBPOHI010000086.1, from coordinate 66,854 downwards.
TAGACGTCGCCCTTCTCGGAGAGCGCCAGCGGCTTGACGCCGGAGGTGCGGTAGCCGATGCCGCTGTAGCCGATGCCGAAGCGGTCTTCGGTCACGCCCTGGACCACCGAGGCCGACCCCGGCTGCTCCTTGACGGTCTCCTTGTAGTCGCCCTTGGCGAGCGCGACCTCTTTGAAGTAGCCGTAGGTGCCCGAGGCCGAGTTGCGGCCGTAGAGCGAGATCGGCTTGCTCGCCCACTCGCCGGTGAGCCCGAGGTCTCCCCAGGTCTTGGCGTCCTTGCCGCCGCGCTTGCGGGTCTTCGAGAAGACCGCGTCGACCTGCTTCAGGGTGAGCTTCTCGATCGGGTTGTCCTTGCTGACGTAGACGGCCAGGCCGTCGACCGCGACGCGCACCGCAGATGGCTTGTAGCCGTACTTCTTCTCGAACTCGTCGATCTCCTCGGCCTTCATCGGGCGGCTCATCGGTCCGAGCTGCGCCGTGCCGGCGATCAGGGCCGGCGGGGCGGTCGAGGATCCCTTGCCTTCCACCTGGATACGGACGTTCGGATACTGCTTCGAGAAGCCCTCGGCCCAGAAGGTCATGAGGTTGTTGAGAGTGTCGGAGCCGATCGAGCTCAGGTTGCCGGAGATTCCGCTGGCTTTGGAGTAAGGGGCGATCGAGCTGTCGACCTGCGCCGGCTGCTGCGCGGCGAGGGGAGCCGTGGCGAAGACCACGGTCGAGGCGGCGAATGCGGCGAGAGTCAGGAGCGACGTGCGCTTCATAAGTGATTCCTCCGTGTCGGTGAGTCCGGCGGCGACGCCGTGAGGCGTTCCACTCCGGGGGCAGAGGCACTCTGTCAACCGGGTTTGTCAGGGGTGGCACCGGCCTGTGACAGCGGTGTGACAGAAGTCGTCAGGGAGCGACTTCGCGGTCGCCCGGGCCGTCGACCGCCGGCCTACAGCGGCGAGGGGAGGGCGGCGAGGGCGCGCTCTGCCCGCCGCCGGTCGGCTGCCGCCTCCGGTTGGCTAGTCAGGGCAGCGATCGCATCGGCCAGCACCGCGCGGGCCTCGGCATTTCTGCCGGCTGCCGCGAGAAATTGGCCGTACAGCGCATCCGCTTCGCCGCGGCGAAAGCGGTTGATCGGCGCCGCGTAGCCTGGGCTCGCCAGGACGATGCGGAACAGCGGCTCGGCGGCACCGGCACGGCCGCTGCGCAACTCGGCGAACGCGAGGCCCGCCGTCGCCTGCCAACTCGAAGCGTGGTCGAGGCCCAGCGTCTCGGCGAAGATTCGTCGGGCCTCCTCGAAGGCCGCCCGGGCCTCGTCCAGGCGGCCGAGCTCGGTGAGCACCCGGCCGCGACGGCTCTGGATGCGGCCGAGATCGATCGCCGCGTCCGATTCGGCCTGTCGCACGACGGCCAGGGCGCGGTCGAGGAAGCCGAGAGCGGCCGGCAGCTCGTCGCGGCCGAAAGCGAGCGCACCCAGGTTGGACAGCGCCGCTTCGTGGCCGCTGTCGCGCGGAGCCGCGCTTTCGTAGAGGGAAACGGCGTGCTCCAACCGGTCTCGCCGGGCCTCGAGGTCGCCGCTCTCGCCGGCCACGTCGGCCGCAGCGAGGTACCACTCGGCGCGATGGCGTGATTGGTCGAGGCCGGCTTCGCGGATATGACGGCCGAGCTCGTCGAGGCGGCGGCGCGCGTCGGTGACGTCGCCCGCCTGCAGGGCGACCCAGACTTCGAAGAGCAGGCTGTCGAGGAGCTCCGGATCGTCCGGCGACAAGCGGGCGAGCCGCTCCTCGCTGACGCTCCGAGCCAGCCGTCGCGCCGGCTCGAGCTCGTCGAGGTAGGTGTAGATCGTCGCGGTCAGCTCGCGCAGGCCGCTGCGGGTCTCGGGATCTGCGAGGAGCTCGCGGTCGAGGCGGACCGCCGCGAGGTCGAGCAGCTCGCGGGCGGTGATCTCGCCGCGCGGGCGCGAACCGGCGACGCGCGGGTCGCTCGCTTTGAAGACGCTGACCAGGAAGTCACGGGTCGCATTGGCGCGTCGCGCCTCGCGTGCCGTGCGCGCCGACTGCCAGAGGATGCCAGCCAGTCCGAGCGCCGAGGCCACGGCCAGCGCGGCAGCGAGTCCGACGCTCAACCGGTGCCGGCGCACGAAGAGCAGCGACCTCTTCAGGCCGCCGCTGCGGCGCGCGACGATCGGCTCGAGTCGGCGATAGTGCTCGAGATCGGCAGCGAACGCTTCGGCCGAGGCGTAGCGCTCCGCGGGGTCGACCGCCAGGGCTTTGGCGAGAATGGCGTCGAGATCGCCGGTGAGCGCCCGCGCGAGCTCTCGCGGCGTCCTGCCGCCGACCGTCGCGGCGTGCACCGGGTCGATCCGGGCCGAGGCGCGCGGCGCGACGCTGCCCGGCGAGAGGATCTGCAGCAGCCGCGCCGGCCCGGCGGCAGCGGCGAAGGGGCGGCGACCCGTGAGCAGCTCGAAGAGCAGGACGCCGAGCGAGTAGACGTCGGTGGCGACGGTGACCGGCGCGCCGGTGAGCTGCTCGGGTGCCGCGTAGTCGGGGGTCGCGAGGCGCGCGCCTTCGACGGTCAGCTGGGTGGCTGCCGGGCCCGAGTCGCCGGTCTCGACGGTCTCGAGGAGCTTGGCGATGCCGAAGTCGAGCAGGCGGACGGCGCCGCCGGCGGTGACCATGACGTTCGAAGGCTTGAGGTCGCGATGCACGATCAGGCGCGCGTGCGCGGCCTGCACCGCGGCGGCCACCTGGCCGACGAGCTCGACCCGGCGGCCGATGCCCCAGCCAGCGGCTCGGCAGGCCTCGGTGATCGGCACTCCGGAGACGAGCTCGAGGGCGAGGTAGGGGCTTCCCTCCGGAGTCACACCGGCGTCGAGGAACTGGGCGATGTTCGGGTGATCGAGCGCCGCCAGGATGTCGCGTTCGCGGTGAAATCGCCGGCGCGCCGCGCCGCCGGCGAGGTGCGCGTGCGGGAGCTTGAGCGCCACCTGGCGCGCATAGGCGCCATCGCTCCGCTGGGCGAGCCAGACGACCCCCATGCCACCTCTGCCGAGCTCGCGCTCGAGCGCGTAGGGTCCGATCCGGTCGCCTGGCCGCGGGCCGGGCGTCGGCGCATCATCGGCATCGGCGGCATCGGCGGAATCGGCGGAATCGGCGGCGGACCGCGGCTCCGAGCCCGCCGCCGCAGCAGCGCCGGCGTCGAGCGCGCCGAGCTCGGCGAGGGCCGACAGGGCGTCGGACGCGAGCGCGGTTCCGCCGCCGTCCGCGGACAGCACCGCGCGCAGCGCGGGCAGCAGGTCGCGGTCGCCCTCTGGGAGTGCCGCGAGCCAGGCGGCGCGCTCCCCCTCCGGGCGATCGAGCGCCCGGTCGAGCAGCTGCGAGAATGCCGGCCAGCGCCCGGGCGGGCAGGGCAGCCGGCTCATCCCTGCAGCATCGAGTGCAGGAGGAGCTTGGCCTTCTGCCAGTCACGCCGGACGGTGCGATCGGTGAGTCCCAGGGCGGCGGCGATCTCGACCTCCGAGAGTCCGGCGAAGTACCGCATCTCGACCACCCTCGCCAGCCTGGGTTCGACCCTTTCGAGCTCCACGAGGGCCTCGTCGACGCGCAGCGGTTCGGCAGCGAGGGCGCTCTTCCTGCCGTCGATCGCGGCGGTGTCGAGCGTGACGGGGGAGACTCCGCCGCCGCGGCGGTCCGCCTGGCGTTCGCGCACCAGGTCGATGATGACCGACCGCATCACACGCGAGGCATAGGCGAAGAACTTCCCCCGGCTCTCGACTCTGAGCCGGCCGACCCGCGCGAGCTTGAGGTAGGACTCGTTGACCAACGCCGTGGTGTCGAGCACGGTGTGCGGCCCGCTGCCGCGCAGTCGCGCACGGGCGACCTTCTTGAGCTCGGCGTAGGCCACCTGCCAAAGAGCGTCGACCGGCACGCCAGGGCCCTCTTGCCAGGCTTCGATCAGGTTGGTCAGGTCGTCTGCCGAATCCGGTGCGGACACTGCCGCAGCTTACTGCACCCCCTGTCCGCTTTCGCGCCGGCGATCCGTTCGCCGAACTGGAGAGAGCGCTCGATAAGAAGCACGCACGGCGCTCCTGAGGAGACAAGTTCATGCACAACCGCGCTCTTCCCGCATGGTGGATCGTCTTCGGACTGGTCGCCGGGGCCTCGCGCCTCGCCGCCGCCGACGCAGTCGTCGGAGCCGGAACTCCGGCGTCGTGCACCGAAGCCGCGCTCGACGCGGCGCTGCTCGCGGTGACGACGGGAGGCGGCACGCTGACCTTCTCCTGCGGCCCGGCGCCGCACACCATCCTCGTCGCTGGCGAGAAGCTCGTGTTCGGCGAGGTGACGCTCGACGGCGGCGGCCGGATCACGCTCTCCGGAGGGCTCGGCACGAGGATTCTCCATGTGCTCTCCGGCTCGGTGGTGTTCGCGGAGGGGATCGTCTTCACCCGGGGCTTCTCGGGCGCTGGACCGGGCGGCGCGATCTTCGTCGACGGCACGGGGGCGGTGGGGGACACCCGACTCTCGCTGCACGCATCGACGGTGCGCGACAGCCTCTCCGGCGCCTGGGGGGGCGGCATCGCGGCGGCCAACGCGACGCTGTCGCTGGTCGCCTCGGCGGTGAGCGGCAACGAGGCCGCGGGTGGCGGCGGCGGGATCAACCTCAACGGCGGATTGCTGCAGCTCGTGGGGAGCGAGATCGCAGGCAATCGCTCCGGCGGCGATGGCGGCGGGGTCGAGTTCTGGACCGGCGAGCTCTATGTCGAGGACAGCTCGATCGTCCACAACGTCGCCGAGAACCTGTCCGATACGACGGTCGGCGGCGGTCTCTCGTTGCGCGGCCTCTTCCCGGCGACCGTCTCGCGCAGCCGGATCTCGGACAACCGGAGCGAGTTCGCCGGCGGCGGCCTGAACGCCGCCTTTGGCAGCTCGGTAACGCTCACCGAGACCGAGCTCTTCGACAACCAGGCCGTTGCAGGCGTCGGCGGCGGTCTGCGGGTCGCGGCCGACGCGGAGCTCGAGGCGACCGCGACCACGCTCGCCGGCAACCGCGCGGTCCAGGGAGGAGGGATCGACAGCGCGGGCGCCCTGGTGGTGTCGAATGCGACGATTTCGGCCAACATCGCGACCGGCGGAGTCGGCGGGGGCATTTCGAGCGACGGCGATCTCCGCTTGACGCACGTCACGGTGGCCGGCAACCTGGCGACGCTCGGGGGTGGGCTATGGTCCGGCGGGACCGGCGGCAGTTCGACGGAGATCAAGAACGTGCTGTTCAGCGGCAACAGCGCCAGTACCGGGTCCGACAGCTGTCATTTCGATCAGGCGCCGAACCTGTTGCAGTTCAGCCTCTGGCCGGACGCCAGCTGCGGCACTGCGACGACCTCGGGGAACCGGCCGAACACGACGGTGACGCTGCCACCGCTCGCTTTCCACTGCGCTCTCTCGCCCGGCCAGGAGGTCACCCGGACGCACGTCCTCCCTCCCGGGAGCCTGGCCGAAGACCTGGGTAGCTGCGTGCTGCCCCAGTTCGGGATCGATCAGCGTCAGGTCGCCCGGCCGCAAGGAGCCGGCTGTGACATCGGCGCGGTGGAGGCTCTGCCAGAACCCTCTTGCAACGGCCTCTTCCGCGACGGGTTCGAGGCCGCAACGGCCTACCGCTGGAGTGCCGCGATCCCCTAGTCGAAGCAGTTGCGCGGGTCAGGAGATGGACGCTACCTGCGCTCTGCGATGTCTGCCGGCGTGAGGTGGCGGATGTCGCGCCCCTCGACGTAGAAGACGACATCCTCGCCGATGTTGGTGGCATGATCGGCGATGCGTTCGTAGTTGCGCGCGATGAGCAGTAGATGCAGCGCCCGCGCCACCGTCCGCGGATCCTCCATCATGTAGGTGAGGAGCTCGCGGAAGAGCTGGCGGTAGAGCGCGTCGACCTCGTCGTCGCGCCGGCAGACCTCGAAGGCGGCGCGGGCGTCGCGGCGGACGAAGCTGTCGAGGGCGTCGCGCACCATCTCCTGGGTGATCACCGCCAGGCGAGGCAGGTCGATGTAGGGCTTGAGCGGCGGCTCCTGGTTCAGCACCTCCACCGCCTGCGCCACGTTGACTGCCGAGTCGCCCATGCGTTCGAGGTCGGTGGAGATCTTCATCACCGCGACCAGGAAGCGCAGGTCGATCGCCGTCGGCTGTTGCAGCGCCAGCACGGCGTAGCAGGCGTCGTCGAGCTCCTTCTCGAGCTGGTCGACTTCGCTGTCGGTGCGGATCACCGCCTGGGCACGCGCCGGATCGCGCTCGACCAGCGCCGCCATCGCTTCACTGATCATCCTCTCGACCAGCCCGCCCATGCGGAGGAGCGACTGGCGAATCTGCTCGAAATCCTGGTCTCGATGACGTTCCATGGGGTCGCTTTCTCCAGCTGAACGCGGAACCTACTACGGATTCAAAAAAAAGAGGGGAGACCCTCGGGAGAGAGGGTCTCCCCAACCCGAGGGAGATTCTAGAAGATGAGCTGGTACTGGAGCCGGAACTCCTTGTCGTCAGAGTTCGCGCGACCCTTGTCTTCGATCAGGCGGTAGTCCGCCTGCAGCTTGTGGTTGTGCTTGTTGGGGAACCAGTTGAAGGCGATGCCGTTCTCGGTGCGCTCGTTGTTGCTGACGTCGGTGTTGGGATCGAACTCAGCCGCGCGAAGGGCGACTTCGAACTTCTTGGGTACGATGAAGTAGCCAGCCTGCAGAATGATCCCGGCGTCGTCGAAGTCGGAGAAGTTCTTGTTGCGGTCGTTCGAGCGGTCGAACACCTCGCCGTAGAAGGAGAAGCCGGCGAACTTCGCGGCGACGTCGATGCCGATGATCTCCTGATCGTTCTGGTGGGCCACTGCCGACCCCGAGGCCGCGACTTCCCTGACGTTGGCTTCGTAGTCGGCAGCAATCGCGAAAAGGAAGTTCCCGCTGGACTCGAAATCGCTCTCCGAGTACTTGACATCGCCAAACGGCTGCCAGGCCAGGCGGGCGTTCAGCTGCAGGTCGTCATTGTCGTTGCGCGACACGGTGCGGCCGTTGCCGTTGAAGACGCCGATGCGCCAGTCGAGCTTGCTGTTGCCTGGCGTGCCCCAGAGCTGCACGCCGATGTCGCGTCCGCGAGCAAAGGTGTTCGAGACCGCAGCGCGGTCGACGAACTGCTGCGATCCAGAGGACGTCAACTCCTGGCGGCCGAACGGCACCTTGAACTGACCCGCCTTGATCATGAACGCCTTGTTGCCCTTGGTGAAGTCGTAGTTGACGTTCGCGTCCTCGAGGATGTTCGCGGAGTCCGCGAAGTTCGCCTGGAACTCGTAGGTCAGGTTCTTGGTATACGCCCAACCATCGAACTTCATCTTCATGCGCCGCAAGCGGAAGCTGTCGCGCTCGGGCTTGGAGGTGGAGCTGTTGGTGTCGAGATCCTCGTGGGTGAAGCGGATCTGCATGCGGTTCGAGATGTTCAGCTCGGCACTCTTCGACTTGATCGTCGTCTTGCCGTCCTTCCACGAGAGGTCGAAGGCGGGGGCGTAGGGTTTCGGCGAAGGCCGGTCGTACCCGGGAAGGTTGTGCTTGAACAGGTAGAGGTCGACCGCGGTTTCGTTCTCGGCGACCAGGGTCTTGCCATCTACCGCCCGACCAACGAGCGTGACCGCGGTTCCGATTTCGCCGCTGGCAGACCACGAGGCGAAGCGCTCGGGGGTATTGAAGACGTAGACCCGCCCGTCCTTCTCGACTTCGTTGTAGTAGAGGCCCATCAACGGCTGCTGGGCGACGGCGCTCGCGGCGAGGCCGAGGGCGAGCAGGCAGAGACCTGCGGCGAAAACGAGGGACTTACGCATGACGAAACTCCTCCTTGATGGTGGCGGATCAGAAAACCGTCGTGACGCCGGGAGTGGTGAGCTCGGAATGGCGCCGCGCTTGGAAAGCAAGATATCGGCGGCGGCCTGCGAAGCTGCGACGTGAATGTGACAGGCGTGCGACAGGCTCCGCGGGAGAGCCGGCACCGCCGGGGAGGGAGTGCCGTGCGCTAGGGGCGTTCGATCGGCAGCAGCACGCGGAACGTCGAGCCTTTGCCGAGCTCGCTCTCGACCTCGACCCGCCCCTGGTGCGCCTGGGCGACGTGCTTGACGATGGCGAGGCCCAGGCCGGTGCCCCCCTCTTCGCGCGCCCGGCCCTTGTCGACGCGGTAGAAGCGCTCGAAGATGCGCGGCAGCGCCGACCCCGGGATGCCGATGCCGGTGTCTCTGACCTCGATGACGGCCGTCGCGGGTGCCGGTTCGCGGGTGGCGAGCGCGACGGCGACTTGGCCTCCGGGCTGGTTGTACTTGACGGCGTTCTCGAGCAGGTTCGAGAACAGGCGGAAAAGCCCCTCCGGATCGCCGGGAACGACCGGCGACGCTCCCGCTTCGAGCTCGACCGTGACCTGTTTCGCCGCCGCGAGTCCCGCGACGAGCTCGATCGCCTCGCGGGCCACCGTCCGCAGGTCGACCGGCTCGAGGGTCTCGAGCGGCTCCTTGCCCTCGAGGCGGGAGAGCGTCAGGAGATCGGCGAGCAACGCCCCCAGCCGGCGGCACTGCTCGACGATCCGCTGGCTGAAGCGCAGGGCGGTCTCGCGCTCGTCGACCGCGCCGTCGCTCAGCGTCTCTGCGTAGCCCTGGATCGCCGCCAGCGGCGTGCGCAACTCGTGCGAGACGTTGGCCACGAAGTCACGCCGCATGCGGTTGAGCTGCTCCGACTCGGTGATGTCGCGTACGACGATGACGGCCCCTTCTTCCGCTCCGAGAGAGGCTCCGGCGAGGGCGAGCGTGCGACGGACCGGTTCGAGGCGCTCGAGGTGCAGGGTGCGCTCGCCGCCGTCGGCCAAGACCTGGCGCACGAGGTCGACCAGACGGGGCTCGCGGGCGAGGTCCAGGGCGTCGGCGGGAACGGTCTTCGCCGGTACGCCGAAGATCTGGCAGAACGCGGGGTTGAGCAGCCGCACCTTGCCGCGCGCGTCGGTCACCAGCACACCTTCGGTCATCCCGGCCACGGTGGCTCGCAGGTGATCGCGCTCCGCTTCGACGGCGCGCAGCTGCTCGCCGGCGTGACGCGCGATGCGCGCGAGCGAGTTGCCGAGGCGCGCCAACTCGCGCTGCTCGGGCACGCGGAATGGGGTGCTGTAGTCGCCGCGCCCCATGAGGTCCGCTGCGGCGAGCAACTCGCCGAGCGGGCGGAAGAGCGCCCGAGTCAGCCACCAGGAGAGCAGCGCGACCAGGGCCAGCGCGGCCAGGACGGCGAGCATCAGGATCCGCCGCAGGTGGCGATTGAGGGCGGAAACCGTCGACAGGGGCTGGCCGAGGCGGAGAATCCAGGAGCGGCCGGCGTCGTCGCGTACCAGCCGGGCGGCGTAGAGCGTGTCGTGCCCGGTGGTGTCGCTGTGGCGCACGGCGCTGCCCTCTCCCCGCGCGAGCGCGGCAGCGATCTCCGGACGAGAGCGGTGGTTGTCCATCGCCGCGAGCTCGTCGTCGCGGCGGTCGCTGTCGGCGAGCACGGTGCCGTCGAGAGCGACGACCGTAATGCGGAAGTCGGTGCCGGCGACGAGCTGCCGCAGCCGCTGCTCGAGGACGAGATCCGGGCCAGCGAAGGTGGCCGGATGCGGCACCGCCGCAGTGAGCAGGCGGGTCTCCTGCGCCAATTGCGCGGTAGCCGCTTCGGCGAGCGTCCGGGGGAGCAGGATCGACGCCAGAATCGCCGCCAGGGCGAGGGCAGCCAGGGCTGGCCAGAGCGGAGCGAGGCGGAGTCTGGGGGCGAAGGAGTAGGCCATGAACCGGATCTTCAGGCAGTGTACAACGGCGCGGAGCGCCTGCCGGCGGGCGTCCCCGGCGTTCTCCGCAACGGCGGTGGAAAAGGCTGTGGAAAAGGCCCCTTGAGAGGTCTCGAAAGCGCGCTCGCACTGCGCCTTTCAGCGTTCTGCACTGTTTCTTGTGCAATTGCTCGAAACGCTGCAAAGAAAGCACTTATGCGGTGTCGACCCGAATCGCGCAGCGGCTTTCCGGGCGGCGGCGGGGGGAATTTCCGCAGCACTTTTCGGACTCCTTCCCGAGTGCGGCGTTAACTCCTTGTGACAGTGCGAATTAGCGCCGTCGCGACGGCTTCTTGAGGCCCTGGCGGAAGGTCAGGCGACGTCCGAAGACGCGCTCGAACAGGATCGCTCGCTGGCGGGCCGACTCGAGCTCCAGGTCGACTTCGAACGGCGACAGAACCTCCACCCCCATCGAACGCCGCCCCTTGAGCGAGGCATGCAGCTCGACGACCCGCGTCGCGTGCGTGCAGTCGAGGGCATTGGCGACGCGCAGCAGTGCGGTGAGCTTCTCGATGGTCCGCTGCTGCCACGGTCGCAGCGCGGCGAACGACGGGTGCTTCTCGCGCGGCGGGGCGCCGCGATGGTAGCGCGCGACCTCGGCGATGATCTCGATCTCGCGCGGATCGAAACCGTCGAGATCCGCGGTGGTGATCAGGTAGTGGCTGTGTTTGTGGTGGCGCTCGAAGTGGATCGAGTGGCCGATGTCGTGCAGGAGCGCCGCGAACTCGAGCCACTCGCGCTCGCGGGCGCCGAGGTTGTGCACCGGCGCGGCGAGGTCGAAGAGCCGGATGGCGAGGCGCGCCACCTGTTGGGCGTGCACCAGCATGCCCGGGGCGCGACTCGCGAGGTCGAGCACCTGACGGCGCCGCACCTCGGCGCCGGCGGGCTCCTCGCCTGCCGGCGCTCCGAGTGCCTCGAGCACCAGCCCTTCGCGCAAGGCGCGGTCGCAGAGGAAGAGGCGATCGACCGCGGCTCTCGCCGCCAGCTCTTGCAGGAGAACGGCGCCCGCCAGGATCGAGGCGGCCCGCGGCGCGCCCACCGCGGGCAGGGCGGCGATCTCCGCGACGGTCATCGTGCGAAGTCCCGAGACGACGCCATCGAGCTCGCGAAGGCGCAGCTCGCGCAGTCCTCCGATCATTGCGCCGCGCTCGCGCCCGGCGGCGAGATCGGCGAGATCGCCGCAGCAGGCGGCGGTACCCGAGGTCGCGACGAGGCGGTCCACGCGCTTCGGTGTCTTCAGACGGGCGAGCTCCTCGCGGATGGCGCGCCGGAGGCGCTCGACGGAGCGCGGGAGCGGCGGATCGCCCTCGATCAGGGCGGCGCAGCGCAGCGAACCGAGCCGGACGCTCTGCACCGAGCGCAGCTCGCCCTTGCGCGCCACGCACCACTCGGTCGAACCGCCTCCGACGTCCGCCAGCACCACGGTGTCCCGTGACAGATCGACCGCGTGGCGCACGGCGCGGAAGATCAACCGGCCCTCCTCTTCGCCGGAGAGCAGACGGACCGCGAGGCCGGTGAGCGCGCGCACCTGGGCGAGGAACTCGCCGCCGTTCGCGGCTTCGCGGACGGCACTGGTCGCCACCGCGACGATCTCGCTGGCCCCCTTGAGGCGTGCCAGGGTGGTCATCTTGAGCAGCGCCTCGAGCCCCTTGCGCATCGCCTTGCCCGACAGGGCGCCGTCGCCGAGCGCCGACTTGCCGAGGCGCACCATGTCGCGCTCGCGCGCGAGAACCCGGTAGCCACCCGTACCGGTGCTACCGCGCTCGACGACCAGCATGTGGATCGAGTTCGAGCCGATGTCGATCGCCGCGAGCCTGCCCGGAGCGGCGGAGTGCGGCGGAGCCCCGGCGCGCTCCCGCTGCTGGTCGCCGAGTCGGCCGGACCCCCTGCCTCCGCCTTTGCGAGTTGCCGGGCACATCGTGCCCGGAATTGGATCAGAGAATGAAAGGCGGGGAAAGCGGCGGCGCCGGGATCAGGCGCCGAGGAAGTGCGACACGACCAGATAGCACAGGGCGGCGACCGTCGCCGAGATCGGAATGGTCAGCACCCAGGCCCAGACGATGCGACCGGCGACGCCCCACTTTACGGCCGAGACGCGCTTGGTTGCACCGACACCCATGATGGCACCGGTGATCGTGTGCGTCGTCGAGACCGGGATGCCGGCGAGGGTCGCTCCGACCAGCGTCAGTGCGCCGGCGGTCTCGGCGCAGAATCCGCCGGTGGGCTGCAGCTTGGTGATCCGCGAGCCCATCGTCTTGACGATGCGCCAGCCGCCGAAGAGCGTGCCCAAGGCGATGGCTGCGTGGCTCACCAGGATGACCCAGAGCGGAACCTCGAACTTGGCCAGCGTGCCGGAGGCGACCAGCAGGCCGGTGATGATCCCCATGGTCTTCTGCGCGTCGTTGCCGCCGTGGCCCAGGCTGTAGAGGGCCGCAGAGACCAGCTGCGCGCGCCGGAAGTAGCGGTCGACACGGTGGTGGCGGGCGTTGCGGAAGATCCAGCTCACCGAGACCATGAGCAGGAATCCGACGAGCAGGCCGATGGTCGGCGCCAGCACGATGAAGATGATGGTCTTCGTCCACCCGGACCAGAGGATCGAGCCCCAGCCGGCCTTGGCGATCGCAGCGCCGGCGTAGCCGCCGACCAGGGCGTGCGAGGAGGAGACCGGAATGGCGAAGTACCAGGTCAGCAGGTTCCAGAAGATCGCCCCCAGCAGACCGGCGAGGATCACCGGGGCGGTGACGATCGAAATGTCGATCATCCCCTTGCCGATGGTCTTGGCGACGTGGGTGCCGAGCACGAACGCGGCGACGAAGTTGAAGAACGCCGCCCAGGCGACCGCCTGCTGCGGCGATAGTACGCGCGTCGAGACGACGGTCGCGATCGAATTGGCGGCGTCGTGGAAGCCGTTGAGGAAGTCGAAGACCAGGGCGACGACGATGATGGCGATGAGGACGGTCATTTCGGAGAGGTCGGCCGGCTCAGGCGTTCTTGATCACCACGTTGCCGATGATGTGGGTGAAGTCCTTGCAGGAGTCGCAGGCATCCTCGAGGTTCTGGTAGATCTCCTTCCACTTCATCGTGTCCATGGCGTTCCTGCCGCTGTCGGCGCGGAACAGGTCGGCGATGACGGTGAGGAAGAGGTCGTCACCCTGGTTTTCGAGCTCCGAGATCCGCACCAGCTTGTCGCGCACGCGCGCCTCGTTGCCCAGATCCCAGATGTCGCGAGTCACGGCGTCGATCTGACCGACCATCTCGAGCAGGATTTCGGCGAAGCGGGTGAGCGGCTCCGGCGCCTCGTCGATCTGAAAAATGACCAGGTAGCGGGCGATGCCCTCGAGGTAGTCCAGGATGTCGTCGAGGTCGACGGCGATCGAGCGGATGTCCTCGCGATCGAGCGGGGTGATGAAGGATCGGTTCAGCGCCTCGAAGACCTGGCGGGTGATCTCGTCCCCCTCGTGCTCGAGCGCCTTGAGCTCGACCAGCTTGATTCGGCGATCCTCGAGCTTGGTGCTGCGAGCGATGGCCAGGAAGAGCTCGGCCGAGCGGGTCAGATTCTGCGTGTCCTTGAGGAGCAACTCTTGAAAGCGCTCCTCACGAGGCAGGAACCTCTTGATGATCGAGTCGAGTTTCATGCGGCCCTCGGGCGGAGTGGAGAGGTTTCGGTCGACGATCCAGCCTGCAACGGGACCGAAGCCTACCATTCGCTGTCACACGTTTGTCACATCGTGGGACACTCTGCCCGCGAGGCCGCTGGTCAGCCGATGGCCGCGACGGCCTCCTCGCTCTCGAGCGCGGAGGCTGCCGTCGTCACGCCGGGCGGCGCGCTCGCCGGCAAGTGGGGGAAGAGGGCGCCGAGGAGTCGATCCCAGCTGCGGGAAGTCGCGCTGGCGCGCGCCGCGCCAGCGATGCGGCGGCGGAGGTCGTCGGCACCGAGAAGCGCCTGAATCGCGTCGGCGAGCGCTTCGCGGCGGTCGAGGTCGACGATCAGTCCGGTCTCACCGTGGCAGATCTGTTCCGCGGGCCCGCCCTCGCTCGCCACCACTGGCGTGACTCCCGAGGCCATCGCCTCGAGCACAGCGTTGCCGAACGTGTCGGTGCGACTCGGGAAGACGAAGAGGTCAGCGGAGGCGTACGCCGTGGCGAGCTCCTCGCCGGCCAGGTAGCCGGTGAAGGCAACACCGGGCGCGTTCCAGCGCATTTCGAGCGCCCGCCGCTCCGGGCCGTCGCCGACCAGCGCCAGGTTCGCGGCGACGCCGCGGTTGCGCAACGTTTCGAAGGCCTCGAAGAGCGCCTCGAGGTTCTTCTCGCGGCTCAGACGCCCGGCGTAAAGCAGCACCCGTCCGGGCGCTAGGCCCCAGCGCGCGAAGAAGTCCGGTTGCCGCCGCCCGGGAGCGAAGAGCTCGATATCGACGCCGCGCGGCAGGTCGCGCAGGCGGGAGCGGTCGATGCCCATCCGGGCGAGCTCCTCGGCGTAGACGGTCCCCGAGACCAGGACTTCGTCCATCTGGCGATAGAACCAGCGAACGTAAGACCTGGCGAGGTCCTCGAGGCGCCCCTCGCCGCCGAGAGCGGCGACGTAGCGCGGGAAGTCGGTGTGGTAGATGCCGGCGACCGGTACACCGAGGAGTTTGGCGGCGGCGAGCGCCGCCAGTCCGACCGGGCCCGGCGTCGAGATCAGGATGCGGCCGTAGTTCTCGCGCTCGCAGTGCTCGATCAGCTCGACCGCCGGCGGGACGCGGAGCGTGAGCTCCTCGTAGCGCGGTACCGGCGTCTCCCAGATCGGAGCGAAGTTCTCGCAATCGAAATCGGCTGCCGTCCGCCGGCTGTCGCTGGTGAGCACGGTGAGCGGCAGCGCGCGCCGGCGGGCGAGCGCCGCCGCGCTGGTCACCGTGCGCGAGACGCCGTTGACGTCGTTGAGGGTGTCGGTCGCCCAGGCGAGCCGCGGGCTCTTCGCCTCGAGGCGGGAGGCTCCCGGGAAGCGTCGCGCCACGGCGCGGTGCAGCGGCTCGTCCTTGTGCTGGAAGCGGAAGGCGGCGATGTAGGGTGAGAGCGCGACCACCACCGGGGCGAGATCGGAGATCGCCGGCAGCGCGCTCAGGATGTCGCCGCGCTCGAGCTCCGAGACGACCGATTCGAGCGTCCTCGCTGCCGCACGTTGCCCGAGCCGGCAGGCCGACTCGAAAGTGCGGCGTTCGGCCTCGCGCGCCGATGCGGTGTCGGCCCCAGGGGCCTGGTCCGGGCGAACGAGAAGGTCCGGCCGGAAAAGTTGCGCGGGGGGCGCGAAGGAAAGGAACTTCCGCACCGTGCGACCCACCGGCGAGCCCTCCGGGTTCGCCGGGTCGAGCTCGCCGCTCGCGATGCGGCGCAGGAGATCGGCCAGGGGATCGTTCTTCCAGCGAGAACCGCCCAGGACCTTGGCCCGATAGTAGTCGTGAGCGAGCGTCTGGAAGCTGCGCGCGAGCTTGAGCGAGGAACCGGCTTCGCCGCCCGGGCGGCACCGCCCCTCGCCCAGATGGGCGAGGAACTCCTCGACCGAGCTCGCGGCGGGACACTCCGTCCAGGTGGTGGCGACGTAGATCCCGCCGTGGTCGTCGCTGCCCCCCGTCGTCGCGAAGCGCGGTGGCTCCGCGGGGTCGATGTCCACCGGTAGCCGATGGCGCTCGGCCAGGTCGCCCAGTTGTTCGACGCTCAGCCCGGCGAGCACCGCATCGAAGAGCCGCGTGGCGCGCGGATCGCGCGTGCCGTTCACGCCCTCGAACAGCCGGAAGAGTAAGAGGATCTTTTCGAGATGTTCGAGCGTCAGGCGATCGTTGACACGAAACAGCGGATGCGCCACGGCGTGCACGATGCCTTCGGCGCGTGCGAAGGCGCGGAACTCGTAGAGGTTGCGCTTCAGGCGCTGCAGCTCGCGGTGCTGCGTCTCGGTGACGCCGAGGACCAGAATGTGCAAGTCGCAGCCATCCTCGGGAAAGGTCACCGTTTCCTCACTCGACAGGAAGGTCCCGGGCAGGTGAGCGATGTCGAGAGACCCGGCGACCGAGTCGTGGTCGGAGATGGTGACGAAGTCCATGCCACGGGCCTTTGCCAGGCGATAGACCTCGAGGGGTTCGGTGAAGCTCTCCGGCGCGCCGATGCGGTCGAGATACCACTCGCTCGGGCGGTCGGAATGCCGGCTATGAACGTGCACATCGCAGCGTGTGAACATGTTGGCGATCTCCTCCCCGATGCGAGCAGATGGTAGGCGCCGGGTGGGGCGCTGGCGTGACCGCCGGGCGGCGCACAGGTCACGCCCGCGCGCCGCCCGCGCGCGCCGGCGGTTCGTCACGCCAGTGTCACGCCTCGAGGGTAGACTCCTGCGCTGCGCTTGGTGCCGGGTTCGGCTCGCGCCAGGGTCCAGCGGAACGAGGGATTCATGACGGAAACGACCAGCCAGAACGAGTTGGAAACCGGCGGCGGTCAGCCGGGACTGTCCGCTGAGGAAGCCTCTCCGTTCCTCAACCGCGAGCTTTCCTGGCTCGAGTTCAACGGCAGGGTCCTGGCCGAGGCGGAAGATCCGGGCGTGCCGCTGCTCGAGCGGCTCAAGTTCCTCGCCATCTTCGGCGGCAACCTCGACGAGTTCTTCATGAAGCGCGTCGGTGGACTGAAGCTGCAGCAGCAGAGCCGGCCGCAGGGGATGTCGCCCGACGGCCGCACGCCTGCCCAGCAACTCGCCGAGATCGGCGCCTGGGTCCGGCCGCGGCAACGCCGGCAGCGCTCCCTGCTGCTCGAGAGCGTCCTGCCGGAGCTCGCCCGGCACGGCGTCGAGTTGGTCGGATTCCGTGACCTTCTGCCCGCCGAGCGGTCCTATCTCGAGCGGTTCTTCTCGCACAACGTCTTTCCGATCCTCACCCCCCTGGGGCTGGACACCTCGCACCCGTTTCCGTTCATCTCCAATCTCTCGCTGTCGCTCGCCGTGGCCCTGCGCTCGCCTTCGAGCGCCGAGATCCGCTTCGCGCGCCTCAAGGTGCCGCCGTCCCTGCCGCGCTGGATCCAGCTGCCGGAGTCGCTGCGCTTCGTGCCGCTCGAAGTGGTCATCGCCGAGTTCCTCGAACGGCTCTTTCCGGGAATGGAGCTGCTCGAGTCGTATCCCTTCAGGGTCACCCGTGCGGCCGACGTCGCGAAGCACGAGGAGCAGGCCGAGGATCTCCTCGAGTCGGTGCAGGAGGACCTGCGCGCGCGTCGCTTCGCCTCAGTGGTCCGCCTCGAGGTCGTGCCCGAGATGCCGGAGTGGATGCGCTCCCTGCTCGCCGACGAGCTGGTCGTCGGGCCGGAAGACGTGTACGAGGTGCGGCCGCCGCTCGCCGCGCGCGACCTCTTTCAGCTCGCGGCGTTACCGCTGCCGGCGCTGCAGGTGCCGAAGTGGAAGCCGCAGCCCCATCCGCGACTCGAACCTTCGGGCGAGGCGCGGGAGGTCGATCTCTTCAAGGTGATCCGCGGCGGAGACCTGCTGGTGCACCACCCCTACGACGCCTTCTCGAGCTCGGTCGAGCGCTTTCTGCGCGTTGCGGCGGAAGACCCGGCGGTGCTGGCGATCAAACAGACCCTCTATCGGACCTCCCGCAACTCGCCCGTCGTGCAGGCGCTCATCGAGGCCGCCGAGCGCGGCAAGCAGGTCGCGGTGCTGGTGGAGCTCAAGGCGAGCTTCGACGAGGCGCGCAACATCGAATGGGCGGAGGCGCTCGAAGGCGCCGGGGCGCACGTCGCCTACGGCGTGCTGGGGTACAAGACCCACGCCAAGGTCTCGCTGGTCGTTCGTCAGGAGGGGGGCGGCGTCCGCACCTACGTCCATCTCGCCACCGGCAACTACAACACCGACACCGCCGAGCTCTATACCGATATCGGCCTGTTCAGCTGCGACCCGGTGCTCGGCGCCGACACGGCCCAGCTGTTCAATCTGCTGACCTCAGGGCATATCGGGGACCAGCGCTTCGAGAAGCTCGTCGTCGCGCCGATGAACATGCGCAAGCGGGTGCTGGCGCTCGTGGCGCGCGAAGCCGAACACCAGCGCGCTGGCGGACACGGGCGAATCGTCGCCAAGATGAACTCGCTCGAAGACCCCGAGATCGTGCGGGCGCTCTACGACGCTTCGCGCGCCGGCGTCGAGATCGACCTCATCGTCCGCGGCGTCTGCCGCCTGCGACCCGGAGTCGCCGGCATGAGCGAGACGATCCGCGTGCGCTCGATCGTCGGCAGATTCCTCGAGCACGCGCGCATCTTTCACTTCGCCAACGCCGGCGAGGACGAGTACTACATCGCCTCCGCCGACTGGATGTCGCGCAATCTCGACTACCGGGTGGAGACGATGGTGCCGGTCGAGTCGCCGGATCTGCGCGCCGACCTGCAGGCGATCCTCGACGTGCAGCTCGCGGACAATCGAAAGGCGTGGATCCTCGAGGCGGATGGGAGCTGGCAGCGGGTGCGACCCGCGCCCGAGGAACCGGTACGCAACAGCCAGGCGATCTTCATGGAGAACGCCCGGCGTCGCCGGTCAGGCTAGCGCTTCTTCGCGCTGGGTGGCCGCCGACGGGGCGGCGAGGCGAGACTCCGGTCGAGCTCGGCAAGCGACGCGACGAGGGCGCTTCGGGCCGCGGCGTTCTCGCCGAGCCACTCGCGCTCGAGCGAGGCGAAGAGCTCGTTGCGGCGCGCGCCGAGCCGCCGGGCGACGGCGATCAGGCCGGCCCGTTCCCGCCGTCGCGCGGGCGCCGCCGCGCCGGCCGCGCTTCCCGAAGCTTCGAGGGTCGCCGCGATGAGCCGCTGGGCGCGCTGCGATTCGAAGTCGGCGAGGGCCTGGCCGACCTGGGCGGCGAGCAGCTGCCCATCGTGCAATTCGCCCAGCAGGTCCTGCAGCTGCTTGAGCAGGGCGATCGGGCGCTCGGCCGCCACGATCCATGGCGAGACCGGCTCGGCGAGGTAGCGCAGCCGCTTGGCCGCGATCCGAGCTTCGTGGCCTTCGCTCTCGTCGGCGGCGGTGTGGATCGCGGCGAGCTTCGCGAACAGTTCTGCGGCGCCCTTGTCGAGCGCCTCGCGGGTCGCGGCGGCAAAGCTCGGCGGGTGCGCCGGGCGCTCCAGATCGATGGCGATCCGATAGGCCGCGAGACGCGCTCCGAGGCTTTCGGCCAGGCCCGCGAAGTCGCGGACGATCTCGCGCTCGACCTTGCGGTAGCTTTCGTCGCGCCGCTGCTCGAGCTCGCGCAGGAGCACGCGGTGACCGGCGCGCTCTGCAGGCTTGAGCTCGTCGCTCAGGGTGACGAGCCAGGCGAGCTGCACTTCGGCATCCCGCCCGGGGTTGGTGTCGCGCGCCAGCGCGGCGATCCGCCGCAGCTCCTTCTTCGGAAATTCGACGGCGAAGCTCGTTCGATGCGACCGCAGGAGGCTGCGCAGGCGGCGCAGAGCCACCCGGAAGTCGTGCAACGCCTCGTCGCGATCCCCTTCGACGAGCTGCGTGCGGGCCTCCGAAGCGCGTTCGAGCTGCACCAGCGCCAGCCGGCGCGCGGCCTCCTCCGCCGGCCGGGTCAGCAGATCCGCCGGGATCGTCATCGTCGCGTGGCGCGGGCGGGTGGGGCGTTGGAGGGCGTCGTCAACGCAGCGATCTTAGCTGGGCTGCCGTCAGAAGCCAGAGCAGGGTCGCGTGGCCGGGAGCGAGGCGGCCGCCGAACTCGAGGAGGCAGGCGCCGCCCTTGCGCAGCTCGAGGAACGACCTCTCCTTGCCGGAGAGCAGCCAGCCGGCGAGCTGCGAGAGGTTGGGCTCATGGCCGACGAAGGCGACGAGCGGCAGCGACTTCT
Source organism: Acidobacteriota bacterium (assembly GCA_052035735.1). Taxonomy (GTDB): domain Bacteria; phylum Acidobacteriota; class Thermoanaerobaculia; order Multivoradales; family JAGPDF01; genus JAGPDF01. Next base: position 47,199 of record JBPOHI010000086.1, on the reverse strand, counting down.
GCGTCTGCAGGAACTTGAGCAGCGCCGCCGTCGAACCGGCGGGCGAGAGATCGGCGAGCTCCGAGAGCGCAGGACGGTCGGGACAGGCCCGGGCCAGGATCTCCGCCGACTCGAGGGCTCGCAGACACGGGCTGGTCACGATGAGCGGGATTCCGGGGAGCAGACCGGCGAGCGCCTCGGCGATCTTGCGCATCTTCTTGCGCCCGTCATCGGTGAGCGGGCGCAGGCGATCCTCTTTGCCGGTGGCCGCGAACGTCGCCCGGTCGGCGGCGATGGCGTGACGCAGGAGAAGCAGCTTCAACGGCCGCGCCTCACGTCTCGATTGCGGTCACGCCCGCATCCGGTAGCCGACGCCGATGACCGTCTCGATGCGGTCGGCTTCGGGTCCGAGCTTGTGGCGCAGGCGCCGCACATGGGTGTCGACGGTTCGGCTGTCGACGTCCTCGGCGTAGCCCCAGACGTCGGTCAGCAGGCGGGCGCGGGTCTGCACCCGCCCCGGGCGCTCCATCAGCAGGCGCAGGAGGCGAAACTCGGTGGCGGTGAGGGCGATGTCAGCCCCCTTCACCTCGGCACGGTGCGCTGCGGCATCGAGGCGGATCCGGCCGAGCTCGAGTATCGCCGGGGGCTCCTCCTCACCGGCATGGCGCCGGAGGACCGCCTTGATGCGCAGGACGACCTCGCGCGGGCTGAACGGCTTGGGGATGTAGTCGTCGGCGCCGAGCTCGAGGCCGACGATGCGGTCGAGCTCCTCGCCCTTCGCCGTCAGCATCACCAGTGGCAGCGACGAGGTCGCCGGATCCCGCTTGAGCAGACGGGCGAGCTCGAGCCCGTCGAGCCCCGGCAGCATCAGGTCGAGCACGACGAGATCGGGGGGCCGCCGGCGAATCGCTTCGAGGGCGCTGTCGCCCCGCCGTTCGACGGTGACCGAGAAGCCGGCGCGCTCGAGGTTGAACTGCAGCACTTCGGCGATATCGGGTTCGTCTTCGACGACCAGAATCCGGCTCGCAACCATGACCGGGACGCTAGCACGCGGTCCTCCGCAGGAAGCGCGGAAAAGCCTGTGGAAAAGGGGCGTGGGAGGGGGCCGGAAGCGCGTTGGTTTCGGCCTCCGCAGCATTTTGAACAGGAAACTGTGCAGGTTGTGTAAGTGCTGTATTTGTAGTTATTTGCGATCGCCGATTCGGATGAATCGAAGACCTTCGTCGGCACCTGCCCTGTTCCTTTTCCACAGCGGCTTCGTTACGGGAAAGTTACGAGAGCCATAAATGTCTGTGACAGCGGGAGTTAGCGGGCTGCGCCCGGCTTTGCCTTGACAGCCGCCGACGCTCCCGCTACGGTCCAGGGGCTTTCGGGGAGCGCGCTCATGAGCCAGCCGTCGAGTATCCGGTCCTACATCATCTTCACCGGCACCGGGCCGATCCTCGTCCTCTCGACCTACCCCGAGCTGTCCGACGCCCGGCTGGTGGAGAAACTGCGTTACAAGGGGATCGTCAAGTTCATCGCCTATGAGGTCTCGCTCTCCGCGGTGCGCGAGCGCTACGCCCGCTCCTACGACAACGTGGCCAGGGACCTGGCGGCGGTCGAAGATCTGCGGGTGCTCGATTTCAACGGTCACCAGATCATGACTCACTTCGCCCTGTCAGAGCTCGGCGAGCCGATCAAGTACGAGAGCTAGCTGCCCGCGGGCAGTCGGCGGAACTGTTCGATCGAGAAGCCGAGCTCGCGAAAGCAGGCTTCGACTGCCGGGATCGGCAGGCCCACGACGTTGGTGTAGTTCCCCGTCACGGCCTCGACGTAGAGCGCACCCCAGCCCTGGATCGCGTAGGCGCCGGCCTTGTCCATCGGCTCGCCGCCCTCGACGTAAGCGGCAATCTCGGCGCTCGACATCTCGCGGATGCGCACCTGGGTGCGCTCGACCCGACTGACGCAGCGTGCGGGGGCGGCGGTCGCGTCCGCCAGGGCCACGCCGGTATAGACCTCGTGGTCACGCCCGGAGAGCCGCGTGAGCATCGCGCGGGCGTCGTCGCGATCGACCGGTTTGCCGAGGATCTCGTCGTCGATCACCACCACGGTGTCGGCGGCGAGAACCAGCTCCCCGGCGGCCAGGAGGGCCTGCGCCTTGTCGAGCGCCAGGCGCGCGACCAGCTCGGCCGGCCGTTCGTCCGGCCGCGCGGTCTCGTCGGTATGCGGCGGGCGGACGAGGAAGTCGAGCCCGAGGTCGGCGAGCAGGGCCCGGCGGCGCGGCGAAGCGGAGGCGAGCACCAGCGTCGGGCGGAGGCCTGGAGCGGCTCGAAGCGGGATGGCGGAGGACATTCCGGAAGGTGCTCCTGGCGGGATTCCGCCGGCTGGTCGGTCAGGGATAGTAGCCGGAGATCGTGCGCGCCGTGACGCCCGGGCGGGCGACCTCGACGCGGATGTCGCGATAGGCGGTCGAGCCGTCGAGGCGCGAGGACGGGTACGCGAGCAGATACTGCGCCCGGAGCTCGAGGCGGATCGTCTCGTAGACGCTCGCGAGCTCGTTGGCGCGCCGGATGCGGAACGATCGGCCGCCGGTCTCGCGTGCCAGCTGATCGAGGTGGACGCCGGCGTCGGCGGGATGGGTCGGAACGTTGAGGCCGATCGAGTAGATCGTGACGCCGGTCCGCCGTGCATAGTCGAGCACTTCGTCGAAGCGGAAGCGGCTCTCGGAGTCGTCGCCGTCGGTGAGCAGGATGAGCGCGCGCTTGCCGCGTACGCCGGAGAAGTAGTGGAGTGCGAAGGCGAGGCTGTCGAAGAAGCGGGTCTCGCCCAGGGCCTCGAGGCCGGCGAGTCCGCCCGCCAGCAGTTCGAGGTTGCCGGTGAATCGCACCGCGAGGCGCGGCGCGTCGGCGAACGTGATCACCGCCGCCCGGTCGATCGGCGTCAGGACTTCGCGGAAGAAGCGGTGCGCCGCGGCTTCGGCATCGGCGAGCTCCTCGACCATCGAGGCCGAGGTGTCGATCATGACGCCGGCGTGGATCGGCAGCTCCTCGGCCGCGGCGGACGTTCCGGCACTTTCGCCGCCGGCGCTGGCCGGGCCGGAAGCGGAGTGGAAGTTCTCGAACCGCTGCAGGCTCTGTTCCGCGCCGTCCTCGTGCACGCGGAAGTCCGCGGCGGTGAGATCCGTCACCGGCCGGCCGCGTTTGTCGAGCACCGAAGTGTAGAGCTCGACCAGGTCGACGTCGACCGCCTCGTCGGATCCCTCGCTGCCCAGCACGCGCACGTCTTCGGCGGCGCCCCCGCCGGCGAGATGGGCGACGGCGCGCAAGTAAGTGAGGCCGGCGACAGGGGGGGCCGAAAGCGCCACCGCGAACGGCGGCTGATAGAGCGTCGCGAGACGCGTCTCGTTGAGGAAGAACTCGACGCGGTCGAGCTCCTCGCCCTCCGGCAGGTCGACCTCGGCGCGCGCTTCGAGTGGCGCGCCGGCGGGGGGCAGGCGGAGGGGCTCGGTGAGGCGAAGGGCGAAGCGGTGCGGGCCGGCGTTGAGCATGACCTCGTCGGCGGCGACCACCTCGCCGGCGGCGTCCCGGGCGGCCGCGGAGAGCCGCCGCGGGCGCGGCGAACGGCCGAGATCGAGGTCGATCGAGAACGGCGGTCGGCGTTTGGAGAGCAGCGGCTTGCCGTCGAGCTCGAAATCCACCCGGGCGGGCGCGACGCCGCGCACGTCCGCCTCCACCCGTACCATCCCCAGGGCGAGCTGGTCGATTGGCGCGAGCAGGCGAAGGCTCGGTTCGCGTCCGGAGCTGGCGTCGCCGGCGGCGTCGGCCGGAGCGGCAGCGCGCGCCAAGGCTACCGAAGGCGTCAAGGGAGCCGACTCCGGCGCCTGCCCCGCGGGTGAAGGGGGGCCCGGCGAGGTCTCGGTCGCGGCCGGGAGAGAGCCGGGCGCCGGAACCTCCAGTGCGAGCTCCTGGCGGAAGGCGCGGCCGGTCGCTGGCTCCTGCAGGCGAACGACGAGCGTGTAGGGACCCGGTCGGAGAAACCGCCGGGCGGCAAACGGCAGCTGGGTCGCCTGCCGCAGACGCTCGCCGGCGAGCTCGAAGCGGTAGCGAAAGTGGTCGAACAGCTCGTCGCCGCGCAACACTTCGCCGTCGAGAAGCAGCGCGGTCGCCGGCTGCGTATCGGAGTTGCCGCCGAGCGTCGCGGCGTCCACGATCACGCTGGCATCGACGATGGTCCGGCTCTGGTTGCGGCCCGGAAAGCGGATCTCCACCCTGGCGGCGAGCGGCAGCGCGTCGGCCGGCAGATCGGTCGAGTAGGACAGGAAAGTCCGCACCCACTCGGGGTTGGGATGCGGGATGACGTCGTAGCGCTTCGCCAGCTCGTCCCAGTCGGCGGCGGCGGCGAGCGCGCCGACGATCTCATCTCCGCGCGGGCACTCACGCGGCACGCGGTCGGCGACCATGGCCGCGGGCTCTGCGGTCGCCGGCGCGCCCCAGGTGAGAAGCTCGGCGTAGCCCGAGCGCGGCGTCCACAGGCGGTGCGGCGCCTCGGCGCTGACGCCGCCGGTGACGAACGCGAGCGCGAAGCCTTGCGGGATCCGGTCGCTCGGCCCGACGTACCAGATCTCTCCCGGGCGCAGGATCTCGGAGCAGCGCAGGAGAATCCGCCGCTGCGGCTCGCCGACGAGCAGGGTCAGACGGTAGCGGTCGTCGTTCACGGCAGGGTAGCGCTCGCGCGCCAGCCGCAGGCGTTCGACGTAACGCTCCTCGAGCTCGTTGCGCGCGGTCTCGGGATACGGGTCGCGGAGCTCCCAGAAGCGGCGTTCGAACGCCCGCCGCTGGTAGGGGCGGGTCAGCGCCAGATACGCCGCACGCTCGCTGGCGGAGATCAGTGGCTCGACGTCGGCGAGAAAAGTCAGTTCTGCCCCGGCAGGCGCCGAAGCCCCGGTAGGCTGTGGCGCGCCGCTCACCGGCTCCTGGGCCCGCGCCGTGCCCACCCCGGCAAGGGCGAGGAGCAGCGGCAGAAGGAGCGGGCGGGCGAACATGGTGGGCCGGTGCGACGATCCTAGCGCGAGGCTGCCCGGAACCTCACGGATAGTAGCCGCGGATGGTCTTCGCTTCGAGTCCCGAACGGGTCACGTCGAGATCGACGACGCGGAAGCGCAGCTCCCGGGCGGCGTTGGTCGACTGGTAGGCGAGCAGGTAGCGCGAGCGCAGCTCGAGCTGGATGGCGTCGTAGATCCCCTTGAGTTCCGCGGTGTCCTTGATGAAGAAATCGCGGCCGCCGGTCTCGTCGGCGAGCTTCTTCAGCACCTTGCGCGCCTCCGACTCGGAGCGCGGAATGTCGAGCCCGATGGTATAGATCGCGACGCCGGCGCGCCGGGCGAAATCGAGGGTCTCGTCGAAGTTGAAGCGACTGCCTTCGTCCTTGCCGTCCGAGAGCAGCACGATCGCACGCTGGCCCTTGACGCCATTGAAGTAGAAGAGCGAGAAGACCACGGAATCGTAGAGCGACGTGCCGCGTTCGGCCTTGACGCCGGCGAGGCCGCCTGCCAGGGCCTGGAGCTGGTTGGTCAGCTTGACCGCGAGCAGCGGATGGTCGTTGAAGACGATCAGCGCTCCGCGATCCTTCGGCGTGATGACGTGCTCGAAGAACTCGAGAGCCGCCGCCTTGGTCTGCGGGAGGTTCTGCTCCATCGAAGCCGACACGTCGAGCATCACGGCGACGTGGACGGGGAGATTCTCGAGCCGTTCGAAGCGGGCGAGCTGCTGCGGCACGTCGTCCTCGAGGATGCGGAAGTCGCCCTGATCGAGATCGCGCACCGGCCGGTTCTCGCGGTCGAGCACCGTCGTGTAGAGCTCGACGAACTGGACTTCGACCTCTTCGAGGTTGTCGGGGGCGTTGACGAAGACCAGATCCTCCGTCTGGTTGCCGTCGACCTGGTAGGCGACGGCGCGAACGTAGGCGATGGCGCCGTCCGGCGGCAAGGCGATCGCCTGGGTGAACGGCTCCTGGTAGAGGGTCGCCACCAGAGTCTCGTTGACGAAGAACTCGACCCGGTCGAGGGTGCCGTCCTCGGGGATCTCGACCTCGGCTTCGGCGCGGAGGCTCCGGTCGTAGTGCACTCCGCGGCGCGGTTCGATCAGGCGCACGCGGAAGCGATGGCTGCTGGCGTTGACCTGGATCTCGTCCCACGCCACCTCTTTGCCGGCGTCGTCGAAGGCGGTGGCGCGCAGCGTGCGGGTGCGCGGCACCTGCCCGAGGTCGAGCTCGACCGAATAGGGCGGCTTGTTCTTGCGCAGGATCGCGCGTCCGTCGAGATCGAACTGCACGTCCGAGATCGCGGTGCCAGTGGTCAGGGTGTCGAAGCGGACCAGCCCGGCCTGGAGCTCGCCGCGCGGCGGCACCAGCCGGATGGTGTTGTCGAGCGTCGACAGGGCCGCGTTCGCTTCGGCGAAGATGCCGGCGGAGAAGGCGTCGGGCTCGGGGGCGACCGGGCCTTCGACCGTCGGCACCTCGATCTCGAGCATCTTGCGGAAGTAGCCGCCGCCGTTGAGATCCTCGAGCTTGAGGATGAGCGTGTACTTGCCCGGGCGCAGGAAGCGCTCGAAGACCAGGGGAATCGTCGGCGGAATCGCTGCCGCGGGGGCGGCGGCCGGCGCCGCCGCGCCGGGGGTCGTTCCGGCGACCGGGTCCGACGCGCCTAGCGCTCCGGCCTCCGCCACGATCGGGACGTTGAATTTGTAGCGGAAGGCATCGAAGAGCTTCTTGCCGATCAGCACTTCGCCGTTGAGCTGAAAATCGAACGAGCGCGCGCCGGCGTTGTCGGCCGCCTTGAGATGCTCGGTCGCAATCGCGAGCGTCCCCTGCATCACCGAGCGGCTCTGGCGGCGTCCGGGGTAAGCGACAGTGAGCTCGGCCGACAGCGCCGCGGAGTCGGCCGGCAGGTCGGTGGAGTAGGAGTTGAAGGTCGCGACCCACTCGCGCGACGTCGGCGCGATCGGCGCCAGCGCCTCGTCGAGAGTGCGCTGGAAGTCCATCCGTCCGCGGCGCACGACGGTGGCGAGCGCGGCGGCGATGTCGTCGCGCTGCATGCAGTTGTGCTCGAGCTCTTCGAGCAGCGCCTGGGTGCTCGTGCCGACGGGGGCGAATTGCATCAGCCGTGACAGGCCTTCGTCCGGGTACCAGAGCTTCCACGGTCCCTGCGCGAAGGGACGGTAGAAGACGAACAGCACGACATCTTCGTGGATGCGTTCGCTGCGCTGGTAGGCCCAGATCTCGATCGGCCACGTGGTTCCGGAACACTGCCCCTCGAGGCGCGCCGCCGGCGGGCCGTTGAGCAGGAAGAAGCGGGCGCGGTCCTCCTTGAGACTGCCGAACGAAACCCGCGCCTGGTCGACGCGTGCCGTCCAGGTTTCGCGCATCTCGTTGCGCACCGTGTCGCGGAACGGGTCCCTCGCCTGCCAGAAGCGTTCGATGAAGGCGTCGCGCTGATAGTCCTTCTCGAGGTTGAGAAAGGCCGCGCGCTCCTCTTTGGTGATGATCGCGTCGACCTCGTCGAGCCAAGCCCGATGCTCCTCGGGCAGGTCCTTCGCCTCGAGCGCGCTCACGGGCGGGGCGGCGGCGAACGCGGTCCACAGGAGGAGCGGCAGCAGGAGCAGCAGGCCGGTGCTGCCACGGTGACCACGGACGAGACCGGCGAAGCGGGTGGGGGAGATCATCGGGTTCGATTGTTGCAGATCCGGTGCCGGAGGGGTGAAGGGTAGAATCCCCGTCCCATGCGCGGTTCGTACTTCGATCACAACGCCACTACGCCGCTCGATCCGGAGGTCCGGGAGGCGATGTTGCCCTGGCTCGGCGGGGAGAACGGCGGCCACGGCTGCTTCGGCAACCCCTCCTCCGTCCATCGTTTCGGCCAGGCCGCCCGCGAGGCGGTCGAGGCCGCCCGTGAAGAGGTGGCGCGACTCCTCGATTGCCGGACGCCGGAGGAGATCGTCTTCCTCGCCTCGGGGACGGAGGGCAACAACGCGGTGGTGGCCAGTCACCTGGCGGAGGCTGCGCCGGGCGATCGCATCGTCGCTTCGGCCGTGGAGCATCCTTCGGTCGCTGCTGCCGCCCGGGCTGGCGGACCGCGCGCCGGCGTCGAGATCGTCCTCGTGCCGCCGGAGGCGGACGGCGTCGTGAGCGTCGCGCGGATGGTCGACGCCGCGCGCCCGGGCACCCGGCTCGCAGCCCTGATGCTGGCCAACAACGAGCTCGGAACCCTGCAGCCGGTCGCCGAGCTCGCTTCGGCGCTCTGCGGGCAAGGCGTGCCCGTGCTGTGCGACGCAGTTCAGGCGGTTGGAAAGATCCCGGTTTCGGTTCAGACGCTTGGAGTGGACTACCTGACCCTCGCCGCGCACAAGTTCCACGGTCCTCTGGGCGCAGCGGCCCTGTGGATCCGCGGCGGGGCGGCGTTCTCGCCGCTCCTCGTCGGCGGTGCCCAGGAGCGGCGGCGCCGGGCCTCGACGGTCAACGTGCCTGCGGTCGTCGGCTTCGGTGCTGCCTGCGCCGTTGCGAGGCGCGACCTGGCGGAGCGCGGGCGGCGGCTCGCCGGCCTGCGCGACCGCTTCGAGGCCGGCCTGGCGCGGATTCCCGGAGCCCTGGTGCACTGCGCCTCCGCTCCGCGCTTGCCCCACACGTCGCACGTCGCCTTTCCGGGCCTCGTCGGTCAGGAGCTGATGATTCGCCTCGACCTCGCCGGCTTCGCGGTGTCGACCGGCGCCGCCTGCGGTTCGGGGACCGTGCAGGCGAGCCCGACGCTGACCGCGATGGGGATGGACTACGACGAGGCGATCGCGTCGCTCCGCGTCTCCTTCGGCGTGCCCAATACGGAGGCCGAAGTGGACGCCCTGCTGCCGGCGCTGGCCGAGGCGGTCGCGGTGCTGCGGGAGCCGGTGACCAGAGGCCCGAGATGAAGCCTGAGCCGGCGCTGACGGCCGTCGCGATGTCGGGCGGGCTCGACTCTTCGGTGGTCGCCTGGCTCCTCGCCGAACGCGGCGCCGCCGTGGTCGGCCTGTCGATGCTGCTCTGGGATCACTCGGGCGAGCGCGTCCATGGCAGGTGCTGCTCGTCGCTCGATCTCGGCGACGCGAAGAGGGTCGCCGCCCAGGCCGGTATTCCGCACTACACCCTGAAGATGGACGAGGAGTTCCGCCAGCACGTCGTCGATCCGTTCGTGCGTGATTACTTGGGCGGCCGGACGCCGTCACCGTGCGTGCGCTGCAACACCTTCGTCAAGTTCGACCTGCTGCAGGAGCGCGCCGCGCGTCTCGGGGCGTCTCAGATCGCCACCGGTCACTACGCCCGCATCCTCCAGGGGCCGGACGGACCGGAGCTCCACACCGCGGTGGACCTCGACAAGGACCAGAGCTACTACCTGTTCGAGCTCACCCGCGAGCAGCTCGCCGCCGCCTCGTTTCCGCTCGGCGGGATGACCAAGCCGGAGGTGCGCGAGATCGCCCGCCGCGCCGGCCTCGTCGTCGCCGAGAAGGGCGAGTCGATGGAGGTCTGCTTCGTCGCCTCCGGGGTGCGCGAGTTCGTCGAGGGCCAGATCGCCGAGCATCCGGAAAGGTATGGCGACGCTCCCTCCGACGAAGCGGCGGAGGTCCGCACGGCCGAAGGAGAGAAGCTCGGTAAAGGCGACCCGTACTATCGGTACACCGTTGGCCAGCGGCGGGGCCTGGGTGTCGCTTCGTCGAAGCGGCTGTATGTGCTCGAGGTCCTGCCGGAGGAAAACGCGGTCGTCGTCGGCGACGAGGCGGACTTGATGGCGCCAGGCCTCATCGGCGAGCGCCTGCACTGGATCGGAATGCCGCCCGGCGCGGGCGAAGCGGTTGAAGTTACCGTGAAGATCCGCTCGCGGCATCCGGGCGTCGCGGCGCTGGTGCGACCGCAAGGCACCACGCCGAAGGGGCCGGTCGAGATCGACTTCGCCGAACCGCAGCGCGGCATCACGCCCGGCCAGGCCGCGGTCTTCTACCGCGGCACGCAAGTCCTCGGCGGCTGCTGGATCACCGGTCGGCTCTAGCGCCGGCGAGGGAAAGAAAGAAAGGGATCTCGGGATGCGACGGACGGCATTGTTTTCATTGTGTGCGCTTTTCGCCCTCCGGGCGTCGACAGCGCAGGCCCAGGCCACCGAAGAGTGGCGCTCGTGGAACCAGCCGGTCGAGCCGTTCCGCATCGCCGAGAGTCTCTACTACGTCGGTGCTTCGGACATCGCCTCTTACCTGATCGTGACGCCGGAAGGCCACATCCTGATCGACGGCGGCTTCGTCGAGACGGCGCCGCAAATCGAAGCGAACATCGTGAAGCTCGGCTTCAAGGTCGAGGAAGTGAAGATCCTGCTCAACAGCCACGCTCACTTCGACCACGCCGGCGGACTCGCTGCGCTCAAGGCCAAGTCCGGCGCGAAGCTCTTCGCCAGCGCGGCGGACGCGACACTCCTCGAAAGCGGCGGCAAGGGAGATTTCCGTTTCGGCGACGAAGGGCAGTTTCCGCCGGTCGCAGTCGACCGCCGGCTCGCCGACGGCGAAACGGTGACGCTGGGCGGTGCGGCGCTCACGGCGCGGCTCACCCCCGGGCACACCCGCGGTGCCACCACCTGGACCTTCAAGGCGGGCGCGCTCGACGTCGTGCTGGTCAGCAGCGCGTCGATTCTCGACTATCGCTTCGTCGGCAAGGAAAGCTATCCCGGCATCGCCGCCGACTTCGAGCACACCTTCGCGGTCCTCGAGGCGCTGCCGGTGCAGATCTTTCTCGCCCCGCACGGCGGCTTCTTCGATCTCGCCGGCAAGCGCGAGCGCGCGGCGCGCGGCATGGGAGTGCGCAATCCGTGGGTCGATCCGGCGGGCTACAAGGCCTGGGTGGAGCGGGCGGAGGCCGCCTTCGTCGCTGCGCTCGAGAGACAGCGAGGGGAAGAAAGGGACCAGGAGAAAAAGGAAAAGAAGCTCCAGTAAAGGGCGGTTCTGGTGCTCGTCAGTCGCTGTCGGCAGGTGCGGCTTCGTCGCCGTCGCCGGGCTCGGCTTCTTCGTCGCGGGCGCCGCCGATCACCAGCACGAATTCGCCCAGGATGCGGTCGCGGGCGGCGAAGTTCTGGCGGATCTCGTCGAGGGTTCCTCGCACCACTTCTTCGTTCAGCTTCGTGAGCTCTCTCGCCAGCGCGGCCTTGCGATCGCCGAGCTCGGCTCGCGCGTCCTCCAGGCTGGCGAGGATCCGGTGCGGCGACTCGAAGAGGATCAGGGTGTGGCCGAGGCCGGCGAAGCGGCGATAAAACGCTCTCCGCTTGCCGCTCTTCGGCGGCGGGAAGCCGGCGAAGGTGAACGGATGCGGCGGCAGCCCGGAGACCAGCAGGGCGACCAGCGGCGCCGAAGGGCCCGGAATGGCTTCGATGCGATGGCCGGCAGCAATCGCGGCGCGGGTGACGACGTAGCCGGGATCGGAAAGCAGAGGGGTGCCGGCGTCGGAGGCGACGGCCACCGTCTGGCCTTCCTCGAGCGCCGCCAGAATCGTGCCCGTTCGCGCGCGCTCGTTGTGCTCGTGCAGCGAGACCAGTGGCTTCTTGATGCCGAGGTTGTGAAGCAGCAGGCCGGTGCGGCGGGTGTCCTCACAGGCCACGAGATCGGCTGCGGCGAACGCCGCGACCGCTCGCGGCGCCAGGTCTTCGAGGTTGCCGATCGGCGTCGCGACGAGGAGGAGGCGGCCGCTCAATCGCGCGGCATTTCGCGGTCGAGGTTGATGGCGCTTCCGGACAACCGGGCGATGAGCATCAGCCGGCGCTTGAAGCGGTTCCCGCGCTCGAGCTGGACGATGCGACTGACGACCGCCTCCGGGTAGCCACGATCGATTACCTCGTCGGCAGTCAGGCCCTGGTCGAACATCAGGTAGAGCACTTCGTCGGCCATCGCATACTCGAAGCCGAGCTCCCCCTCCGAGGTCTGTCCCGGCCAGAGATCGGCCGAGGGCCGCTTCGCCGCGACCTGTTCCGGCACTCCGAGAAAGCGCGAGAGCTGCCAGACCTGTTGCTTGTAGAGGTCGCCGATCGGATTGAGCGAGCTGGCGTTGTCGCCGAAGACGGTGGAGTAGCCGAGCAGGATTTCGCTCTTGTTGGAGGTGCCGCAGACCAGCGCGCCCAGCCGCTTCGACTGGTCGAAGAGGATCGTCATGCGCTCGCGGGCCATCTTGTTGCCGCGCCGGACGCGGTCCGCGGCAGGATCGACGCGTTCGAAGTAGGCGTCGATCTGCGGCGTGATGTCGAGCGTCGTCAGGGCGAGCCCGAACTTCGCCGCCACCGCTGCGGCGTCGATAGCCGACTGCGGGTTCGAGGTGCGATAGGGGAGGAAGAAGGCGTGAACCCGCTCGGTACCTAAGGCGCGTGCGGCGAGCGCCACAGCCAGCGCCGAATCGACGCCACCCGAAAGCCCGAGGACGAGTCCGGTCGCGCCGGCGTTCTCCACGCCATCGCGCAGGAAGCTGGCGAGCGCAGCGACCGCGAGTGTCTCGTTCAGCTTCAGGCGGCCAGCGACTTCGTCCCGGCGGATCATCTGAACACTCCACACACTCCGCGCGTCGCGCTCATTCGACCCACTCGATGTCGCTACGTTCGTTGGCCAGGATCGGCAATCGCCAGCGCAGCCGGTCGGCCTCGCGCAGATCGATCTCGGCGGTGAGCAGGTGCTCTTCGAGATAGGGCGCGCGCACCAGGAGCTCGCCGCCGGGGCGCACGATGTGGCTGCCGCCGGTGTAGAAGGTGCCCTCCTCCCAGCCGACGCGCCCGCAATAGACGATCCAGGCGGTGTTGAGCAGGGCCGATGCGCGGGTCAGTGACTCCCAGGCCTCCTGCGAGGGCGGCATGTCGTCGGAACCGATGCGCCCCGGCGAGGCCGAGACGATACCGATCAGCTTGGCGCCGTGGCGGGCGAGCTTCTCGGCCGGGTCGGAGTGCCAGAAGTCCTCGCAGATCAGCACGCCGAACGGATTGCCGAAGAGCTTCGCCATGCGGAGCTTGCGCCCTTCGCTGAAGAAGCGCCCCTCCTGGAAGATGCCGTAGGTCGGCAGGTAGAGCTTGCGGTGGACGTGGGTGATCTCGCCGCCTTCGAGCAGCAAGGCGCTGTTGTAGAGCGCGCCGTGGTCGTCCTCTTCGACGCAACCGACGACGACCGCCATTTCGGGAGCGGCCTCGCGCAGGCGGGCGACGATCGGCGACGTCATGGGCTGGATCGCGACGCGCGGCGTGAGGTGGAGCAGCCGGTAGCCGGTGAGGGAGAGCTCCGGAAACAGCAGCAGCTCCACGCCTTCGGAGCGCGCCTGGGCGATCCACTCCAGATGATGGGCCAGATTGAATTCGAGATCGCCCAGGCGAGCGTCGATCTGCGCCAGGCCGACCTTGATCTTCGAGCGTCTCTCGGGCATCGGGATCCGAATGCTAGCATCGGGACGAGGCCCGCCGCTTGCGCTCCCGCTCCGTTTTCTCGCTGCTCCAAGGACTCGCAGCCGGTGGGGTGATGGCGCTTTGCAGCGCCGTTCCGGGCGCCGCCGCACCTGGTGCTCCCGAGCACCTCGAGTCGCCGGCAGCGGCGCGGCTGATCGACCGCGTCGTGGCGGTCGTGGACGAGGATCCGATCCTGGATTCGGACATCGAACGCGTCGTGCGCCTGGGCCTCCTGCCGGCCGTCGCCGGCGAGAGCCTCGCCGACCAGCGCCGCCGGGCGCTCGACCTCGCCATCGAGCAGAAGCTGCGCCTGCACGAGGTCGACCGGTTCGGTTTCGAGGAGACGCCGCTTGCTTTGGTCGACCGGCAGCTCGAGGAGACGCGTTCCCGATTCGCCTCGGAAGAGGACTTCCGCTCCGAGCTCGTGCGCCTGGGGCTGGACGAAGGCTCGCTGCGCCAGCTGCTCGCGCGCCAGCTCGCGGTGCTCGGCTACGTCGAGGAGCGCCTGGGACCGCGGGTCTTCGTGAGCGTCGACGATATCGGGCGCTACTACAACGAGGAGCTCCTGCCGGAGCTGCAGCGCACCGCGACGCCGGCGGCGGAGATTCCCGCGCTCGAAACCGTGCGCGAGAGCATCCGCGCCGTCCTGCGCGAACGCCGCCTGAACGACGAGATCGACCGCTGGACGGCCGACCTGCGCCGCAAGGCGGACGTCGTGGACTACCTCGATCGTGAGCCGCGCCCCCTGCCGCCGCTGGTCGAAGAGAAGCGGCCGCGCCGCGACTGAGCCTCGTGCCGGCGGGCGATCCGGCCGGGCAGAGGTGGCCTGGCCCCAGGCAGGGAGGAATCGCGCCTAACCGGAGAGTCACATCTTCGGAGGCTCCATGAACGCGATCCGCAACCGTGGCCTGGTCGGCCTGTCAGCTCTCGCCCTGGTCCTGCTCCAGAAGTCTCCGGCAGCGGCGACCGACTATTCGATCTCGATCGTGGCCGACGACGTTTCGCTCAACGGGAACTGCACCCTGCGCGAGGCGCTCGAGGCCGTCAGGACGAGCAGCTCCGTCGATGCCTGTCCTGCCGGCTCGCCTGGAGGGCCGGACAGCATCGCTCTGGCAGCGGGCAGCTATCTCCTGCCTCTCGGGCCCCTGGTCGCCACGTCGTGCGGCCAGCTGACGCTGCGCGGGCCGGCGGCGAGCCCGCCGACGGCGGTGCTCTCGGGCGGGACGACGCACCGGTTGATCGACGTGCAGGGCGCCTGCGATCTGACCCTCGAGGACGTGGAGCTTCGCGACGGGCGCGATCTCGGGGCGGCCCTGCCGATCGGCGCGGCGGTGCGGGCGATCGAGTCGTCGCTCACCGTTCGGCGGGCGCGCTTCTTTGCCAACATCGCGCGGCGCGGCGGTGCGATCGGCTGGGCGGCGAGCGGCCTCCAGCGTCGGCTGATCGTCGAGAGCTCGGTGTTCGAGCAGAACCGCGCCCAGCGTCCCGACGCGGCCGACGTCTGCCAGGGGGGGGCGCTGTGGACGAATGCTGGCTCTGGCGCCGAGGTGCGCCTCTCCGACACGCTCTTTCTGGACAACCATGCCGAGGCCACGCTGCCCTCCGACAGTGCCCGCGCCGGCGCCGCCGATCTCGGTGCCGAAGGCAGCGGCTCGACCGTCATCGTCGAACGGACGCGCTTCTCCGGCAACTCGGCCACCTCCAGCGGTGCCGGCGGCTTCGCGGTCGCCGGGGGGCTCTACGGATTCTTCCAGGGCGCGACGGTCCGGGTCGAGGATGTCGAAGTGCACGACAATACGTCCTCGGCGGCGATCGTCACCGGCGGGAGCGGACTTTCGATGCTCCTCCTCGGTTCCACGCAGGGCGCGATCGATCGATTGAGCGTGGTCGACAACACGGCGGGAGCGATGATCCCTCAGGCGCGGCTCTCCGTGCAGAGCTCCGCCTTCGCGATCTTGCGAGACTCGCTTTTCGCGCGGGGGGAGAGCGGTCTCCAGGTGTCGAGCTTCAGCGATGGCTCAGTGGTGTTCTCGCAGCTCACCGTTGCCGGCCACCCCGGGACGGGACTGCAGCTGGACGAGACCGGAACCGGTTCGATCAGCCTGGTCAACTCGATCGTCTATGGCAACGGAACGGACGTCTCGACCAGCGGATCCCCGGCCATCTTCCCCGAGAACCTGATCGGCATCGATCCGCTGTTCACCGACGCCGCCAGCGGAGACTACAGGCTCGCCGCCGGGTCGCCCGCTCTGGATGCAGGCGACGCCGGCTTCTCCGCCATCGGGCCCTACGACCTCGCTCATGGCGCCCGCCTCGTCGGCGACGAGACCGATCTCGGCGCCTACGAGCGCGGCGCGCTCTTCAGCGACGGCTTCGAGAGCGGCAACACCGGCGTTTGGATCTGGTAGCGGGAGGCAGGTCCTCAGCCCTTCTTCGGACCGCCGAGCAGCGAGCCGAGGATGCCGCCGCCCTGTTTCATCAGGTCGTCCATGACGCTGCCGTCGTGGTTGGCGTCGAGGACGGAAGAGAGGAGATCGCCGATCCCGCCGGCACCGCTGGCGCCCTGGGTGACGCCCGGCGGGGCCTGGGCGGCCGACTTCTGGAAGGCGCCGCCGAGGATGTCGGCGAGTCCACCCTGGTCGAGGCCGCCGCTCTGCTTGTTCTGCCTCCCGAGCACTCCCATGACGATCGGCGCGAGCAGCGCAAGGAGCTGCAGGATCTGGCCGGATTGCAGTCCGGTGGACTTGCCGAGCGACGCGGCGACATTGCCCTGCTTGCCGCCGAAGACGTGGCCGAGGATCGCGCCGCCCATGTCCATCATGCCGCCGCTGCCGCTGCCCACTCCGCTCGTGCCGCCGCCGAGCAGGCCGCCGAGCATCCCGCCGATGTCGCCCAGCCCGCCGCCGCCACCGGTCAGTCCACCGAGCAGGCCGCCGAGATCGTCCAGCAGGCTCCCGTCGTGGTCGCGCTCGAGCGCGCCGAGAATGCCCGCGGCTCCTTGCGGGGTGGCGCTGTTGCGTGCCAGGGCGCCGAGGAGCATCGGCATCGCCGCGGAGACGGCGGCCTGCGTCTGGCCCGGCGTGGCGCCGATCTGGCTGGCGATCTGCCCGATCGTGTCGGTGTTGACGTGCTGCGTGAGCTGATCGAAGAGAGATGACATCGGATTCTCCTTAGTTCTCGGCCAGAACGATAACCGAGTCGCGCTCGCTGAAGCGCACCTGTTGCGTTTTCGCCGGATTGGTCACGACGCCGTGCCCGCCGCTGCGATCGGCTGGAGGACGACGATACCCGATGGCGATCTCCCCCCGGCGGCGCGCCGCTTCGACGAGCGTGGCGAAGGTCACGTCGCGATCGAGGCGAACGTAGTCCTGGACCGGCTTGAGGTAGAGCTCGCAGCCCTCGGGGTCGAAGAGATCCGTGAAGACGGCGTTGAGCGCCTTGTTCTCGGAGATCTGCGTGAGCAGCAGACTCACCAGCTGGTCGCCGATGATGAAGTCGTCGGCGCGGGTAATCTCGGCGAGCGCCCGGTTGCGCACGTCCTGCATCTCCGAAACGATCGAGAACCGGCTGCCGCTCTGTTCGCGGATATCCCTCAGGTGGAGGAGCGTGACCAGGCTGCGGGCGTCGGTGCGCTCGTCGTCGTCCGGATGCTCCGAAAGCAGCACGATGTGGTCGAAGCTCGGAATCTCGAGCCGGTCGAGCGTCGCGCGATCGGTCGGGTCGCCCTCGACCAGGCTGATGGAGAGCTTCTCGGTCGGCGGGCAGGCGGCGCGGGCGGCCTCGATGGTCTCCGGGTAGCTGCCGATGACGCGCGCCTTCGAGCCGGGCGCGACGTAGACCTCGAGCTCGCGCAGCAGCAGCGGGGCCATCGAGTTCCAGCCCAGGATCAGCGTGTTCTCGGCCCGCGCTGGCTTCGGCTCGCCGAAGACGATCGCCGTCTCGTCGACCGGCGCCGGGCCGGAGCGCGCCAGCTGGATCGTGTCGTCGTCCTGCGACACCGCGATCACCCGGTCGCCCGTGCCGAGAGTGCTGTCCATGGGCGGGTTGAGCTGAATGGTGCCGTTCGCCCGGGCGAGGCCGAGAATCGAGGAGTTTTCATAGAGCCCGAGAACTTCGCCGAACGGCTTGCCTGCGAGGGCCGGCTCTTCCTTGAAGTAGATCTCGTCGCCGCCGAAGTCGAGCAGTTCCTGGTAGACGACCGACAGGCCGGCCTGGCGGGAGGTCTGCACCGTGACCCGAGCCAGCAGATCGGGCACCAGGACCAGCTCCACTTCGTTGCGCGCGGCCAAGGCGGCCACGGCGAGGTTCCGCGGCTCGCGGATCTCGGCGACGACGTGGTAGGGCTCGGCGCGGCGGCCGGGACTGTTGGTGATCGCGAGCAGGGCCTTGATCGTCTGGATGTCCGATTCGGCTCCCACCGGCGGCAGGAGGATGATGCTCCTCGACTCCGGCAGGTTGACGATCGCCAGGTCGTCCATGTCGGCCGGATTTCCGGAGCGGCAGATGACCCGCGTCGTCTTCGTGTCGCCGACTCGCTCGCGGATCTCGTCCTCCATCTCGACCTTGTCGCGCTCGCCGAGAATGACGACCGCCGCCCGCCGCTGGTTCTCGTTGGCGATGACCAGCTCGGAGACGATCGAAAAGACCCGCGGAGACCAGCCGAGGATGACGGTGTGGTTGCTTTCGAGCACCCGCGAGCGGCCCTTGCGCAACGCCTCGAGCTTGCCCTCGATGGCGGTGGTGAGCGTACCGATGAAGGTGCTGATGACGAAGATGCCGCCGAAGGTCACGGCGAGCATGGCGAGCAGGAACGACCAGCTCCCGGTGTCGCCGCCCATGGTGCCCGAATCGAGCGTGCGCATGAGCGCCATCCAGGCGATGGCGATGAATCCGGGCTTGTCGCCGCCCTCGGCCTCCGGCGCGACGCCGGTCGCCCAAACCACGGTCGCCAGCACGACGATCAGCGCGACGGACAGCAGCGCGAGGTAGGCGATGATGACCACCGGCCCGCGCGCCAGGGAGTTGTCGAACGAATACGCGAGCCGCTCGCGCAGGTTGGGTTTGCTCATGACCGGTCTCCGAAGCTCGAACTGAATGAGCGCGGATCATAGTCGAACCGCATCCCCGTTCGTCGGAGAGTCGCCCGCATGGGCGACGCGCTCAGGGGGCCGTGGTGCTCCAGGCGGTGGTGGCGCCGATCTCGAAGCCGTCGTTGAAGATGCTCGGTCGCACGAGGCCCAGGGGTGAATAGCCCGTGTAGCCGGGAAAGACCTGCTGCCAGTTCGGATTTCCGAGCCGGCCGACGACGATCTCCGACAGTACGCGCCGGAAGTCGGTGGTGATGTCGAGGTCGGCGGCGTCGTAGAGCTGATCGTTGGCGAGGCCCGGCCAGGCGCCGTAGAGTCCGCCGACCACCGGCCCACCGAGTACCGTGATGACACCGCCGTGCCCGTGGTCGGTGCCGGAGTCGTTGTTCTCGCGGAAGCGGCGGCCGAACTCCGACATCACCGCGACCGTCGTCCTGCCGGCGAAGGCGTTGGCGCCGATGCCGTCGAGATCGGTGTAGAAGGCGGTGAGCGCCTGCGACAGCTCCACCATCTTGTTCCAGAAGAACTGGCCGCTCGCGGCGGTGCCCTGGCCGTTGTGGGTGTCCCAACCGCCGAGGTCGAGCGTCGCGGCGCGCAGGCCCATGTCGAGCTTGATGAGCTGCGCAGTGAGCTTGAGCGAGTCTCCGAAGGAGCCCGTCGGGTAGACCGCGCCGTTGGCTGGAACGTACGACGAGAGCGTCGGCACGTTCTGCTCGATGAAGCCGGAGGCGTCGAGCGAGGCGAGGCCCTGGGCGTAACGCGGATCGACGCCGCTGTGCAGCTCGAGGATGTTGCGCAGCGAGAGCTTCTGCGCGTCGCGCCACGAGGAAGGGCCGGTGTTGAACAGAAAGTCGTCGCGGTTGGCGAAGGCGACCACGTTGGTGTCGGCCAGCCAGGAGGTCTGAATGGTCGACGAGACGGCGATGCGCTGGACCATCGGCGTCTCGGCGGGAAGGTCCGGCGAGGTCAGGAAGTGCCGCGTGAGCCAGCCGTCGTTGGTGCCGCCGTTGCCCGGCGTACCGAGCTCGATCTGCGCCTGGTTGTCGAAGTGGCTGCGGCTCGAGGTGTCGAGACCGGCGGCGTGAACGAAGGCCACCTTGCCGTCCTGGTAGAGGCCGTGCAGGTGGGTTGCCGCCGGGTGCAGGCCGAACTGGTTGCCGGCCATCGTGCCGAGATCGAGCGCGGCGTTGGCGCCGCTCGCCGGGATCTTGAGTACGGGCCGCGCGGTTTCGTAAAGCGCCCGGTCCGGACCGGCGGTCGGCATGACGAAGGAGAGTCCGTCCATGCCTCCACGCAGGAAGAGAACGATCAGCGTGTCGTGATTCGGGATCGACAGCGGGTCGGCGAAGACCAGGTTGGTGAACCTGGCGGAGGCGAGGTTGGCGATCGCCGCCGAACATCCCATCATGAAGCCCCGGCGCGTGGAGCGGTACATGTCGTGGCTCTCCTACTTCAAGAGAAATTCGGGGGTCATGAAGATCAGGCCGACGAGGGCGCGCAGACGGGCACGCACCGCGATCGCCGTCGAGGAGGTGCCGTCGAGCAGCAGCGCCTGGGTCGGGCTGTTGCCCTGGGCCATGAAGTCGACCAGTTCCTCACGCTGTGCCGTTTCGAGCGCCCGACCGAAGACCCGGCCGATCCAGAAGTCGACGAGTTGCTCCGAGCTCGCTTGGTGGGGGATGGCGGGAAAGGCGGCATAGGTCTGCCCGAGAACGTCGAGCCGGAAGTCGTCGGTCGCGCTCGCGCCGTCGATGTCCTGGTCGATCAGCCAGCTGCCGAGACGCCAGCACTGCAGCCGCGTGTTCGTGCCCGACCAGAACTCCTCGAGATCGCCGAAGCCGTCGGGAGGGATGCGCGCGAAGAGGTTGTGACCGGTCTTGGTCTGACGCGAGAGGAAGCTCGAGGTGTCCGGCTCGACGGTGAGCGGATCCTGACTGGTGTAGCCGAAGTTCCAGTTGGCGGCGAGCGCGCGCATCGCGCTGACCGAGAACTCGACCGGGCGCTTGATCTTCTCGCCCCAGGTGGTCCGGAACTCCGTCGACGTCAGGATCGCTTCGTAGACCTGCTTCAGCTGGTCGGGCGCCTGCCACTGCGCGGTGAACAGATCGCCCACCGCTTCGACCAGCGCCTGCGGCGGGGTGTCGGAGATCAGCCGGCGGCAGAGCTTGCGGGCGACGTGGCGACCGGTTCCCGGGTGCGCGGCGAGCATCGTCAGGATGTCCTCGCCGTCCTTCTCGTCCGCCTGGTTGGGGGGGATGTTGACGTCGCCCAGCGACAGCACGGCCTTCTGGAAGTTGTCGTGGTTGCCGGCGTTGTAGAGGAAGGTCCCGAGCGTTCCCGAGACGCTCCAGCCGGTGAAGCAGCGGGCGGTTTCGTAGACGTCGTTGTCGACGTAGCCGGCGGGGATATCGTCGCCGGCGCTCGGTGTTCCGGCCGGCCAGAGCATGCCGGGGGACCACAGCGGGACGCCCGACTGCAAACCGACACCGTAGTAGTTCTCGGCTCCGAGGGTGTGCAGCTCGAAGAGCTCCCGCGCCCAGTTCTCGTTCGGACCGTTGCGCGTGTTGGTGTAGTTGTCGAGGTAGTAGAGCATCGACGTGCTGCGCGCCACCGCCTCCAGCATGTCCCGGAAGTTGCCGAAAATGTTGGGCCGGATGACGTCCCGGTCGTAGTGGACGAAGGTCTCCTGGGTGTACATCTCGAAGCCGTAGATGTTGAAGTGGTTCAGCCAGAAGTCGGCCAGCACCTCGCGCAGCTGCCACTTGCTGTAGACCATGCGGAGGTAGGTGTCGAGCCGCGTCTCCTCCACCGGGCGGGAGCGCTGGGTGCCGCCGGTCTGGTGGTCCTGCCAGAGCTGGGTGAGCGACTTGCCCAGCGTCGTGAAGCCCGGATTGGGGTAGCCGTTGAGGCCGTTGCGGCGCTGATGGTACTCGGTGTCGTTGGCTTCGACCGGGTCGGGGTTGAGCTGCTGCTGGACATAGGCCGAGAGCCGCGCATCGTCGTCCGCGCCGAGGGCCTCGAAGGCCGGGAGGTCGCCGGGACGGGGACCGAATCCCATGCGGTTGAGGGCCACCAGCGCGATGCCGGGGAACTCCAACGGGGCCCGGCTCGGAGGCGCCTGCTCGTTCTGCGACTCGTCCGGCGTAGCCGGAGCGAGCGGAGGGAGCAGGTCGCGGCGCGAGAGGCCGGGCCGGTAGCGAGGGATGGCAGTAGCTTGCGTCATGCGGGCTCTCCCGGAGATCTGCGAGTTCGTCGCTCGTCGAGAGGTTAGTTTCCCGCGCTGGCGGCGCATATGGACGAGTCCACAGGAGACGCAGCCTGCTGCCGGACTCAGCCGCCGACCGCGCTCCACTGGCCCGGGTCGCCGCTCTCGAAGCCGTCGGTAAAGAGGTCGGCGCCGATCGGCGGCAGGTCGGCACCGCTCACCACGCCGAGCGGGCTGTAGGCCTGATAGCCGGGGAAGACGGTGCCGAGATGGGGATTGCCCAGGCGGCGGATCAGAATCTCCGACAGCACACGGCGGAAGTCGGTGGTGACCTCGACATCGCCGTCGTTCAACTGCTCGTCGGCGAGGCCCGGCCAGCTGCCGTGCAGGCCGCCCAGGGCGTTGCCGGAGAGCACCAGCATGTTGTTGCCGTGGCCGTGGTCGGTGCCGCTGTCGGCGTTCTCGAAGACGCGCCTCCCGAACTCGCTCATCACGACGACGGTCAGGCGCTGCGTGTAGTTGGCCGCGCCGGCGCCGTCGAGATCGGTGTAGAGCGCGGCGAGCCCCTGCGCCAGCTCCTCGACCAGCCCGGCGTACATGCCGCCGCTGGCGTTGCCCTGGTTCTCGTGCGTGTCCCAGCCGCCGAGGTCGAGCGTCGCGACCCGCAGCCCGAGATCGAGCTTGGTCATCTGCGCGATCGTCCGCAGGTTCTCGCCGAACCAGGTCTGGGGGTAGACCGCGCCGTTGGCGGGTGTGTAGGCGCCGCTGGCGTAGAGCTCGATGATGTCGACGGCGTCGAGCGCCTGCAGCCCCGTCTGGTGGAGGAAGCTCGTGCCGCCGGCGTAGAGGTGCCGGAGCGCCGTGCGCTGCGAGCTGCGCCAGGCCCACGGCCCGGTCGACAGGGAGAACGAATCGACGCTCGACAGGTTGATCGTGTCGTAGCTCGCGAGCAGCGAGATCGTCTGGGTGCCGCCCACCGCGAGCGACGGCATGATGATCTCCGACGGCAGGTTGTCCGCCGACCGGAAGTGGCGCGTCAGCCAGCCGTCGGTGATGTTGCTCACCCCCGGAGTTCCGAGCTCCATCCAGTTCATCGAATCGAAATGGCTGCGTTCGTTGGCCGCCATGCCGCAGGCAGTGACGATCGACAATTTGCCGTCCTGGAACAGCTCGTGCAGCGGCGCCGCTCCCGGATGCATGCCGAAGCTGGTGGCGCCGAGCGCCCCGAGGGGGAGCGCCGCTCCCGCTCCCGAGACCGGGATGCGAAGATTCGGGCGCGCGAGCTCGTAGTGCTGCCGGTCGTTCGACGCGCCGCCGGTGGGCACGATGAGATTGAGACCGTCCTGGCCTCCGCGCAGAAAGAGGACCACCAGGATCTCGTCGTTGAACGTGCCGAGGCTACCGCCCCCCTGGGCGAAGGCGAACGAGTTGAAGCGCGATCCCGCGAGGCTCGCGATGGCGGTCGAGCAGCCGACGACGAAGCCGCGGCGTGTGGGCTGGTACATTTTCGATCTCCGTGACGTGGCCGGATCAGCGCCAGAGAAATTCGGGTGACATGAACATCAGCCCGACGAGGGTGCGCAGCCGGTCCTGCGTGTAGTCCGGCCAGTCATTGGTGTCGATGGGCAGGGCGAAAGCCGGATTGTGACCCGCCGCCATGAAGTCGACCAGCTCGTCGCGATCGGCAGCCGGGAGCGCGCGGCCGTAGATGCGCGGAATCCAGAAGTCGACGATGTCGCTGGCCGAGCGCGCCGGCGAGGCGAGCGTCGAGGCGACGATGCCGATGAAGCGGTCGTTGCCGGCGCCGTCCTCCTCGACCAGCCAGTTGACCAGCCGCCAGAGTGCGACGCGGGGATTGGCGCTCTGCCAGGCGCCGCGCACGTCGGGATAGCCGTTCGGCGGATGCCAGGAGAAGAGCGCCTGGCCGCCGGCCTCGAAGTACCAGCGGAAGGAGTTGACCGCGTCCTCGTCGGCGACGAAGGTGGTGAAGGGAAAGTCGGCACCGCCGGCGCGCAGGGCGGAGGCGGCAATTTCGAACGGCCGCTTGACCTTCTCCCCCCAGGTCGTGCGGAACTCGTTCGACAGGGCGATGTGGCGCACGACCTGGCGGAGCTGGTCCGGCGCCTGCCACTGGGCGGTGAACAGCGCGGCCGCCGAATCCACCAGGGACTGTGGCGGGAAATCGCCCACCAGCCGGCGGCAGAGCTTGCGGGCGACGAAACGCCCGGTGGCCGGGTGCGAGGCGAGGCGATCGAGCACGGCATGCCCGTCGCTCGCGGCGGTTCCACCGCCGGAGATCGCCGTCCCCAGGACCTGCTTCGGCAGTGTGTCGTGGGCCTCGTCGCAGTAGAAGAAGTGGCCGTCGTTGTCGCCGCCCTCGGAGCAGTCCCACTGCACCCAGTCGATGGCGAAGGTCCACCCGGTCAGGGCGCGCGCCACGTCGACCACGTCCTGCTGGCAGTAGCCGACCGGGTTCGGATAGCCCGGAACCTGCTCGCGCGGCGTATTGCCGTAGGAGTTCTCCGCGCCGAGGCAGTGCAGCTCGATGAGCTCGCGGGCGAAGTTCTCGTTGGAGCCCACCGGGTTGCCGTCCGTCTCGGCGGCGAAGTTGATGTAGTTGTCGAGGTAGACGAGCATCGCCGGCGACTGGACCACCGCTTCCAGCATCTGGCGGAAGTTTCCCAGCGCGTGCGCGCGGATCACGTCGCGGTCGTGATGCACCCAGAGCGGCGCCTCGATGAACTCCCACGCGTAGACGTTGAAGTGGTTGTGCCAGAAGTCGACCATCACCTCGAAGAGCTGACGCTTCGAGTAGACAGCCCGCGTCCAGGTGGCGAGCTCGGTCTCGGTCGCCGGGCGGATGCGCTCGTACCAGTCGGGATCGGCGACATGGTGATCGACGAAGAGTTGGGTCAGCGACTTGCCGAGGGTCGAGAAACCGCTGGCGGCGAGCCGGCCGTCGCAGACGGGGTCGGCGATCGCCGCCGGCGCGAGCTGCTGGTCCACCCAGGCGGTCAGCCGCGTGAGATCGTCACCGCCGAGCGCGTTGAAGGCGGCGATCTCGCCTTCGGTCGGGCCGAAAGCCAGGCGGGTGAGCGCCAGGACCGCCATCGATGGCGGCGTCAGGGCCTCCGACGAGGTGCGCGCCAGCACGGCGCCGGGCGGCTGGCTGCGCATGACACGGGAGGGCTCGTAGACACTCCCGGAGAGGGCCGGCAGGAGGCTGCGGCGCGACCTTGCGGCAGGGGGCGGTGGCGCGGACGCGGCGCGCCGGGGACGGGCAGGGCTCGAATTGGCGTTCATGTCATGGGGAACCCTACTTCCGGGTAGGCCGGCGGCGAAGTGAGCGAGGTCACAGGCCGCCGGTGGATTCCCGCCGCGATATAGTTTCCGTGTCATGTCCGCCGATCCGATTCTGCGCCGTACACCGCTCTACGAAGCTCACGTCGAAGCCGCTGCCAAGCTGGTCGATTTCGCCGGCTGGGAGATGCCGGTGCAGTACAAGGGCCTGATCGACGAACATCGCGCGGTCCGCACCGCCGCGGGCCTCTTCGACTGCTCGCACATGGGGGAGTTCGCGATCGCCGGCCCCGGCGCGCTCGAGTTCGTGCAGAGCTTCACGCCCAACGATGCCGCCAAGCTCGCGCACGGTCGCATCCACTACAGCGCGCTGCTCACGCCGGAAGGCACGTTCATCGACGACCTCCTGGTCTACCGCATGGGAGACGAGGAGTTCATGCTCGTCGTCAACGCCTCGAACATCGAGGGGGACTTCGCGTGGATCGCCTCGCTTCAGCGGCCGGCGGGCGTCACGCTGCGGAACCTCTCCGACGAGTTCGCCTTGCTCGCCCTGCAGGGCCCGCGCTCGGTCGCGATCCTGCAGCCGCTGACCGGCACGCCCCTCGCGCCGATCAAGTACTACGGTTTCGCCCATGGCGAAGTGGCGGGCTTGAAGACGCTCATCTCGCGCACTGGCTACACCGGCGAGGACGGTTTCGAGCTGTTCGTCGCCCCGCAGGACGCGAGGGCTCTCTGGCGAGCGCTCTTCGCGGCCGGCGAGTCGGCAGGGCTGGTGCCCGCCGGCCTGGGCGCGCGCGATACCTTGAGGCTCGAGGCCGGAATGGCGCTCTACGGGCACGAGATCGATCGCGCGACGACGCCCTGGGACGCCCGCCTCGACTGGACCGTCAAGCTCGAGAAGGGGGACTTCGTCGGCCGCGAGGCTCTCGTCGCGGCCCGCGCGCGCGGCGAAATGCGCCATCTCGTCGGCTTCGAGGTCGAGTCGCGCGGCATCGCCCGCCAGGGCTGCTCCATCATGAGTGGGGGAGAGCAGGTCGGCGTGGTGACCAGCGGGACGTGGAGTCCGACGTTCGAGAAGGCGCTCGGCATGGCCTATGTTCCCGTCGCGAAGGCGGCCGTGGGGACGCCGATCGAGATCGACGTGCGCGGGAAGCTGCTTTCGGCCCGCGTCACCGCGCTTCCGTTCTATCGACGGTCACGCTAGCGCGGCCCGCTCCGGGCCGGCTCGCTCAACGAATTCACCAGGGGAGATCGCAATGTATCCGGATGACTATCGCTACACGACGGAACACGAATGGGTGCGGGTCGAAGACGACATCGCGGTGCTGGGAGTGACGGACTTCGCCCAGAAGGAGCTCGGCGAAGTCGTGTTCGTGGAGCTGCCGCAGGTCGGGCACGTCTACGACGCCGGCGACGAGATCGGGACGATCGAGTCGGTCAAGGCGGTCGCCGAGGTCTTCACCCCCATTGCCGGCGAGATCGTCGAGGTCAACGAAGCCCTCGCCGACGATCCCGAGCTCATCAACGAAGATCCGCACGTCGACGGCTGGCTGGTGAAGGTCCGCTATTCCGCCTCGTCGGACCTCGACGGGCTCATGGACGCGGAGGCCTACGGCGAGTTCGTGCAGCAAGGGAAGCACTGACTTGTTCGAGCCGCTCGACACCTTCGTCCGCCGGCATATCGGATCGAACGACGCGGAAATCGCGGAGATGCTGCGCGCCCTCGGCCTCGATTCGATCGAGGCTCTGGTCGCGGAGACGGTTCCGGCGTCGATCCGCGCCGCTCGATCGCTCGCGATCGACGCCTCCGGTGAAAACCGCTCGCCTGGCGAGCAGGAGATGCTCGACCGGCTCCAGTCCATCGCGGCGCGCAACCGGCGCTCGCGTTCCTATCTCGGGCTCGGCTACCACGCCAGCCGGATGCCGGGTGTGATTCAGCGCAACATCCTCGAGAATCCCGGCTGGTACACGCAGTACACGCCCTATCAGGCCGAGATCGCGCAGGGCCGGCTCGAGGCGCTGCTCAATTTCCAGACGATGATCGCCGACCTCGCGGCGCTGCCGATCGCGAACGCTTCGCTGCTCGACGAAGCGACTGCGGCCGCCGAGGCGATGCACATGTGCGCCGCGATTCATCCTCATCTGGAGAAGATCGAGCAGCCCGTCTTCTTCGTCGACCGGGCCTGTCATCCGCAGACGATCGCGGTGGTCCAGACCCGTGCGCGCGCCATCGGGATCACGATCGAGACCGGCGATCCGGAACGGGCGGACTTCGCCGCCGGGCGGATCTTCGGCGTGCTGGTGCAGTACCCGACGACCGACGGCCGGATCGTCGACTACGCACCTCTGGCCGCGCGGGCCCACGCGGGCGACGCCCTGCTGGTCGTCGCCGCCGACCTGCTGGCGCTCGCACTGCTGCGTGCGCCGGGTGAGTTCGGTGCGGACATCGCCATCGGATCGACCCAGCGTTTCGGTCTGCCGATGGGTTACGGCGGTCCCCATGCGGCTTTCATGGCAGCGCGCGACGAGTTCAAGCGTCAGATGCCCGGCCGCATCATCGGCCTGTCGAAGGACAGCGCCGGGCATCCCGCCATCCGCATGGCGCTGCAGACGCGGGAGCAGCACATCCGGCGCGAGAAGGCGACATCGAATATCTGCACCGCGCAGGTGCTGCCCGCCATCCTGGCGTCGATGTACGCCATTTACCACGGGCCCGATGGCCTCAAGGCGATCGCTTCGCGCGTGCATCAGATGGCTGTGACGCTGGCCGAAGGTCTGCGGCGGGCGGGCCACCGACTGGCCGAGGAGCCGTTCTTCGACACCCTGGCCGTCGAGCTCGACCCGGCTGGGGGCGGCGACGCCGACGGTCTCGTCGCCGATGCCGCCCGGCGCGGCATCAACCTGCGGAAGCTGGGGGTCCGCAGTGTCGCCATCGCGCTCGACGAGACGGTCGGCGCGGACGATCTCGCCGAGCTCCTCGACCTGTTCGGCACCGACCCGCAGGCGCTCGAAGCGCTCGCTGCCGTGGCTGCGCGCTCGGCGATTCCGGCGCCGCACGCGCGGACCTCCGAGATCCTCGTCCACCCGGTCTTCCATCGCTATCACACCGAGCACGAGATGCTGCGCTACCTGCGGCGGCTCGAGGCGCGCGATCTTTCGCTGGCGCATTCGATGATCGCCCTGGGTTCGTGCACGATGAAGCTCAACGCCACCTCCGAAATGGCGCCGCTGTCGTGGCCCGATCTCGCCGACCTGCATCCGTTCGTGCCGGTCGAGCAGGCAGAGGGCTACGGTCAGATCCTCTCGGACCTCGAACGCTGGTTGTGCGAGGTGACCGGCTTCTCGGCGGTTTCGATGCAGCCCAACGCCGGCAGCCAGGGTGAGTACACCGGCCTGCTGGTGATCCGCGCCTTCCACGAAGCGCGCGGCGAAGCTCATCGCGACGTCTGCCTGATTCCGGTCTCGGCGCACGGCACGAATCCGGCGTCGGCGGTGATGGCCGGCCTCAAGGTCGTGCCGGTCGCCTGCGACGAGCACGGCAACATCGATATCGCCGATCTCGAAGCGCGCGCTGCCGAGCACGCCGCCCGGCTCGCCGCGATCATGGTGACCTATCCCTCGACCCACGGCGTGTTCGAGGAGTCGATCGGCAGGCTGTGCGAGATCGTCCACGGACATGGCGGCCAGGTCTACCTCGACGGCGCCAACATGAACGCGCAGGTCGGACTCTGCCGCCCGGGGGACTACGGTGCCGACGTCTGTCACCTGAATCTCCACAAGACGTTCTGCATTCCGCACGGCGGCGGCGGTCCGGGTATGGGTCCGATCGGCGTCGCCCGGCACCTGGCGCCGTTCCTTCCCGGCCATCCCCTGGTGCGCTGCGGCGGCGAGCAGGCGATCGGCCCGGTGGCGGCGGCCCCCTGGGGCAGCGCGCTCATCCTGGCCATTCCATGGATGTACATCGCGATGATGGGTGGCGAAGGCCTCGAGCGTGCCACCGAAGTGGCGATCCTCAACGCCAACTACATGGCGGCCCGGCTCGGTGAGCACTACCCGGTGCTCTATCGCGGCGCCAACGGTCGCGTCGCGCACGAGTTCATCCTCGATCTCCGGCCGTTCAAGGCGAGCGCCGGTGTCGAGGCCGAGGATGTGGCGAAGCGACTGATGGACTTCGGTTTTCACGCTCCGACGATGTCGTTCCCGGTCCCCGGAACGTTGATGATCGAGCCCACGGAGAGCGAGTCGAAGCGCGAGCTGGATCGCTTCTGCGAGGCGATGATCGCCATCCGCGAAGAGATCCGCGAGGTCGAGGAGGGGCGGATCGATCGCAAGAACAATCCGCTGAAGAACGCTCCGCACACCGCCGCTGCGATTGCCGGTGACAGTTGGGAGCGGCCGTACTCGCGTCAGCAGGCGATCTTCCCGCGCGAATGGGTGCGCGACGGCAAGTTCTTCCCCGCCGTGGGCCGCATCGACAACGTCTACGGCGACCGCAACCTCGTCTGCCTCTGTCCGCCGGTGGAGGCCTACGCAGGCCGCTGAATGAAGAGCCTCGGAGTTTTCTGCGGCTCGCACGCCGGGCGAGGCGAGAGCTATCGCGCGGCAGCGGCGCAGTTCGCGACAGAAGTAGCGCGGCGCGGTCTCACGATCGTCTACGGCGGCGGCAACGTCGGCCTCATGGGCGTCGTCGCCGACGCGGCGCTCGCCGCCGGAGGCCGGGTGGTCGGCGTGCTGCCGCGCTTTCTGGAGGAGCGGGAGCTCGGCCATACGGCGCTCTCGGAGCTCCATCTCGTCGACTCGATGCACGAGCGCAAGGCGAAGATGGCGGCGCTCTCCGACGCGTTCGTGGCTCTTCCCGGCGGCCTCGGCACGCTCGAAGAGCTCTTCGAGGCGTGGACCTGGATGCAACTCGGCCTGCAGCAGAAGCCCTGTGGCCTGCTCTCCGTCGGCGGCTTCTTCGATCCGCTGCTCGCCTTCCTCGACCGCGCCTGCGTCGAGGGATTCGTGACCGCGAATCACCGGGCGCAGCTCAAGGTCGCGAGCGACCCCGCCGTGCTGTTGTCGAAGCTGGCGAGCGCCGCCTCTTCTGCGGCGCCGCAGGCGCCTTCCGGGCAGGAGCGCCTGTGAGCGGAGAGGTGGCGCCTGGCGGCGTGGCGGTGCTGCCCCCTAGGGAGGAGCGGACCCTGGAGCTGCGCGAAGGGCTGGAGCGGGACCTCGCCGGCGGCGGCTCTGTGCTCGTCGCGTTCTCGGGCGGCGTCGACTCGGCGGTCGTCGCGGCGCTCGCACAGCGCGCCCTCGGCCAGCGGGCCCTGGCGGTGACTGCGGCGGCCGAAACGCTCTCCGGAATCGAGCTCGAGCAGGCGCGCGCCCTCGCTGCCGAGATCGGCATCGCCCACGAAGTGGTGACCTACTCCGAGCTCGACGATCCCGAGTACGTGGCCAATCCCGCTTGGCGCTGCTACGTCTGCCAGGGCATGCGGATGGGAACGATGGTGCGGCTGGCCCGGGAGCGCGGTATCGGGCGCGTCTGCGACGGCACCAACGCCTCCGACCCGGGACCGGACCGGCCCGGCCTGCGCGCGGTGCGCGAACAGGGCGTCGACAGCCCGCTTCTCGCACATGGCGCTACGAAGAGCGAAGTGCGCGCGCTCGCGAGCAGCCTCGGTCTCTCCGTCTGGGACAAGCCGGCGAACGCCTGCCTGTCGTCGCGAATTCCGCACGGTCAGCCGGTGACGCTGGGCAAGCTCCGCCGCGTCGAGCGGGCCGAGGCGCTGCTGCTCGGGCGCGGCTTTCGCGTCGTGCGGGTCCGCCACGAAGCGGCCGGAGCGCGGGTCGAAGTGGGTCGCGACGAAGTCGAGCGGCTGGCGGCCATCTGGCCGGCGCTCGTGCCCGAGCTCTTCGCGCTGGGCTTCGCGGGCGCGACGTTCGATCCCGCAGGCTACCGCCGCGGTGGCGCCGACCTGCCCTCCGTGCGATGAACCCCGAACGGTTGAAGGCCTTGCTCGCCGAGGTCGCCGCCGGCACGACGAGCCCGGCGGAGGCGCTCACGCGGCTCGCCGAGCTGCCGTTCGCCGATATCGAGTTCGCCAAGCTCGACCTGCATCGCGAGCTTCGCACGGGGCATCCCGAGGTCGTCTACGGCGCGGGCAAACGCTGGGAGGACCTCGTTCCGATCTGCCGGCGCTTCGCCGAGGCGCACGGGCGCTTCCTGGTCACCCGTTTGGCGGCGGAATTCGGCGAGCGCCTGGCGGCCGAATTTCCTGGCGCCACCTTCCACGACCGGGCCCGGATCGTGACGCTGGGGGGTGAGGCCGCGCGCGCCGAGGGGGAGATTGCCCTGCTCGCCGCGGGGACCTCGGACCTGCCGGTCGCGGAGGAGGCGGCGGTCTGCCTCGAGCACTTCGGCCATCGCGTCGTGCGCTACACCGATGTCGGCGTCGCCGGCCTGCACCGCCTGCTCGACCGCCTGCCCGAGCTGCGCCGGGCGCGGGTCGTGGTCGCCGTCGCGGGCATGGACGGCGCTCTTCCCGCCCTGGCCGCAGGCCTGGTCGCCGCGCCGGTGGTCGCCGTACCGACCAGCGTCGGCTACGGCGCCGCGTTCTCCGGCCTGGCGCCGCTACTGACCATGCTCAACTCCTGCGCGCCCGGCGTCGCGGTGGTGAACATCGACAACGGCTTCGGTGCCGCGGTGGTGGCGAGCCGCATCGCCCGCCCCACCGTCGCCGCGACTGCCTCAGGGGCAGGTCGCGAAAGCGTTTGAGTCGGTGACCGCCGGAGCAGGGGCGCCGGGATAGTTGAAGTAGGTCTTCGACGCGCCGTGAACGTCGGTGACGGTCATGCGGTAGAAGACGTCCGTCGTCGCCGCCGAGTAGATCCAGTAGCGGTCGTTCAACCCACAGGCGTTGACCGATTTGACCAGAATCTCCCAGTTCAACGGGTTGAAGAACCAGAAGAGCGCCGACTCGTCGGTGCCGCAGCCGGCGACGGTTCCGACACCCGAGGTCACCGCGGTTCGCCACTCCACGCTGACCGCGAAGCGGCCGTCGAGGCAGGCGGTCGTGGCGGTGGGAACACAGAACGGTGCGGCCGGGAAGGTCAGGTAGCCGGGGCCGCCGACTCCGCTGCCGTCGTGGTCGCCGGTAACGTCGTCGGCGTTGGCGTTCAAGCCCCAGGTCGCGACCAGGCCCGCTGTGTCGGCGACGATCGGTTCGTTGATCGCATCGCGGAGCTGCTCGAGGGTGCGCGCGACGTTCCACAGCCGGACCTCGTCGATGGCGCCGTTGGGCGTGTACTGGTACGAGACGTCGCCGGCGATCCGCACGGCATCGGTGCTCGTCGTCGGCGGCGTCGCCTGGGCGAAAGAGGCCGCAAGCTCGCCGTTGATGTAGTGGCGGCGCGTGGCGCCGTCCCAGGTCACGGCGATATGCGTCCACTTGCCGGCCGGCACCGTTCCGCCGTCGCGAGCCGATCCGCTGCCTTGCAGATAGCTGCGCAACGTCGTGCCGCAGACGCCGATCCACCAGGCCTCCAGGTAGTTCTTGCCGGCGATGCTCGTGCAACCATCTTCGTCGGTCACCGCTACCCAGGCTTCGAAGGTGAAGCCATCGGTCGGGTTGAGACTCGCGGAGTGCGGGACCGTGATGTAAGTCGAGTCGGCGCCCGAAAGCGCCAGCCATGCGCCGTAAGGTTGTGCCTCGCCAGGAGCGGCGAGACCGGCGAGAAATCCGATCAGGGCAAGGACGAGAAATGCGCAGCGCTTTCCACGAGTCGAGGTCATCATCGTGAGCTCCCCTTTCGAGCGGTTGATCTGCGCCGATTGTACTCCTCAGCCAGAGGGAGGGCGCTCCACCAGCATGGCGTCGCCGTACGAATAGAAGCGGTAGCCGCCGGCGATCGCCTCGGCGTAGGCGGCGAGCACGCGCTCGCGGCCGGCGAAGGCGGAGACGAGCATGAGCAGCGTCGAGCGCGGCAAATGGAAGTTGGTGAGCAGCAGATCCGCGACCTGGAACCGGAAGCCCGGGGTGATGAAGATCGCGGTGGAGCCGGGGCCGGCGGCGACGGCGCCCGAGGCGAGCGCGGCGCTCTCGAGCGTCCGCACCACGGTGGTGCCGACGGCGACGATCCGCCGCCCCTCGCGGCGGGCGGAGGCGATCGCGTCGGCGGTCTCCGGCGGCACTTCGAAGCGCTCGCGTTCCATCCGGTGTTCGTGCACCAGTTGGGCGGTCACCGGTTTGAAGGTGCCGATCCCGACATGCAGGGTCACGAAGGCCCGGCGGATGCCGAGCCTGTCGAGCCGCTGCAGGAGCTCCTCGGAGAAGTGCAGTCCGGCAGTAGGGGCGGCGATCGCTCCTGGCTGGCGGGCCCAGACGGTCTGGTAGCGCTCGCGGTCATGGGGTCGGTCGGGGCGCGCGATGTAGGGCGGCAGCGGCACGTGCCCGAGCTCGTCGAGGTGCGGCTCGATCTCCTGCGAGAGTTCGAGGGTGTGGCGGCCGTCGGCCTCCTTGCCGACGACCCGCGCCTCGATCGCTCTGCCGAGGAGAAGCCGCACGCCGATTCGGGCCTTGCGGCCGGGCCGCACGAGGCACTGCCAGCGCCGCGGTCCGAGCTTCTCGACCAGCAGCAACTCGACGGTCGACGAGGCGTCCTCGGGTCGACCGCCGGCGGGTATCCGGCGCGCGAACAGACGGGCCGGAATCACCCTGGTGTCGTTCAGAACGAGCAGGTCTCCGGGGCGGAGGATCCGCGGCAGATCGCCGATGACGCCGTGGCTCGCGGTGCCGCTGGCGTCCAGGCGGAGCAGCCGGCTCGAGCCTCGGGGAGCGGCCTCCTGCGCGATGGCGGACTCCGGCAACGTGAAGTCGAAGTCGCTGACCAGCATCATGCGCCGTGCGCCGGTGCCGCCGGGAGGGCGGGGGCGACTCGGTCTCGGCCGACGCGCTCGCCCCGCGGGTCGAGCGCGTCGCGCAGTCCCTCGCCGACCAGGTTGAACGCGATCGCGGTGAGCGCGAGCGCCGCGCCGGGGAAGAGCGAGACCCACCAGGCGACCGCCAGGCTCGAGCGGCCGTCGGCGATCATGTTTCCCCAGCTCGCGGCGGGCGGCTGCAGCCCGAAACCGAGAAAGGAGAGCGCCGCTTCGCTGACGATCGCAGATGCGGCGGCGAGCGAGGCCTCGACCAGCGCCGGCGCCAGGGCGTTGGGCAACAGGTGGCGCAGGATGATGCGGATTCGCCCAGCCCCCGCAGCGCGCGCCGCGAGCACGAACTCGCGGTCGCGCAGCGCGCGAACCTCGGCGCGTACCAGCCTCGCCATCGGGATCCAGCCGGTCAGGCCAAGAATGAGAACGACCGAGGTCAGGCCCGGTCGAACGATCGCTGCGAGTCCAAGGAGCAGGAAGAGCCGCGGGAAAGCCTGCAGGGCTTCGAGGATCCGCAGCACGAGGCGGTCGATGGCCGGCGGCGCGCTGCCAGCGGCCGCGCCGAGGGGCAGGGCGACCAGAGAGATGAGCAGGACCGTCCAGCCGGCGACGGCGAGCGAAACCCTGCCGCCCGCCAGCAGGCGCGCCGCGACGTCACGCCCGAACTCGTCGCTGCCGAGAGGAAAACGCTGCGTCGCGAGCGCCAGCCGGCCGGAACCTGCGTCGGCGAGATCCGCGAGCGCGATTCGCGTCGGGCGCGGCTGGCCCTGGAGGACGACCGCTGACGCCGTCACCTCGGTCGCCACTGCGGCGAAGGTGCGGCCGTCAGCCAGGCTGACGACTTCGAACCGGCTTCCCGGCGGAGCGAAGGCGGCGACGGCCGGATCGAGCTGGCGATCGGGAGAACGCTGCCAGGCGAACGGCAAGAGTGTCACTGCCGCGACGATGAGAGCGAGCAGCGCCAGTCCGGACCGAAGTGTGCGCGGCGCGCCGCGGCGCGCGACTGCCGAGCGCTCAGGCATCGCGCAGTCGGGGATCGAACCACGCCTGCAGCGCTTCAGCGAGAAGGCTGCCGGCGACGACGAAGGCAGCCGAGAGCGCCGTGCTGGCGAGCAGCAGTGGATAGTCGCGCGCGACCAGCGCGTCGAAAGTGGCGCGGCCGATGCCCGGCCAGGCGAAGATCACCTCGACGGCGATCGTGCCCGAAAGCAGCGCCGCGAGCGACAGCCCGGCGAGCTGGGCGAGCGGCGCGAGGCCGGCACGCAGCGCGTGCGCCCACAGCACCCGGCGAGGCGAGAGGCCCCGCGCGCGCGCCGACTGCACGTAGGGCTCGGAGAGGCGCTCGAGCACCGTCGAACGGACGAAGCGGGCGGTCGCCGCCGCGGCCGGCAGCCCGATCGCCGCCGCGGGCAGCGCGAGGTGCCAGAGGATGTCGATGGCACGGCGGCCCGCGCCGAGGGTGCCGGCGTCGACCGAGCGCATCGCGCCGGGAGGGAAGAGCGGCCAGGCCACAGCGAAGGCGGCGAGCAGCATCAGCCCGAACCAGAAGGTCGGCAGCGACCAGAGGGTGAGCGACAGCACGCGCGTCGCGCGATCGAAGAGGCTGCCGGCGCGCGCCGCAGCGGCGACCCCGAGGGTGAGTCCGAGGACGAGCTCGAGCCCCAGGGCGGCGCTCGAGAGGAGGAGCGTCCGGGGCGCCGACTCGGCCAGGATCTGTCCGACGGGCCGGTGCTGGCTGAACGAGTAACCCCACTCGCCACGCGCCACTCCGCCGATCCAGCGCAGGTACTGCTCGGGGAGCGACTGATCGAGGCCATAGACGGCGCGCAGGCGGAGACGCTGCTCCTGCGGCACGCGCGGATCCTCGAAGACCGCTCCGGGCTCGCCAGGGAGCAGATGGAGCAGGAAAAAGACCGCGGTGAGGACGATCCAGACGGCGAGAAGCGCCGCTTGAAGGCGGCTGAAGAGGGCGCGGATCACCGCCCGGCGGGCTCGGTCGGGCGTCGCCAGTCGGGGAGATTGAAGTAGGTCGAGATGGCGTTCGGCTGCACATCGACGAGGTCGGCGCGCACGCCGCACAGACGCTGCGGCTCCCAGAGGAAGGTGTAGGGCTGTTCGGCGTGGAGAATGCGCTGGATCTGCAGCAGGTCGGGCAGCGCGTCGGTCGGCCGCTCGACGCGGCGGGCGGCTTCGAGCAAGCGGTCGACCTCGGGGTTGGCATAGCTGCCGATGTTGTAGCCGCCGGCGCTCGCGCTCGAGTGGAAGTAGGCCTTGAGGTCGAGTGTCGTGTCGATCGCCCAGCCGGAGATCGTGGCGTCGAAGTCGTGCTCCCGGTTGGCTTCAGAGAGCGTGTGGATCTCGAGCGTCCGCGCCGTCGCAGCGACGCCGACCTTGCGCAGCTGCTCCTGAATCATGACCACGGCAGCGCTGCGGATCCGGTTCGACGAGTTGGTGGTGAGCTCGAAGGCGAAGGGCCGGCCGTCGCGCTCGACGATGCCGTCGCCGTCGGTGTCGGCGAAGCCCTTGGCGGCGAGGATGCGCCGCGACTCGCCAGGGTCGTAGGGCAGGGGAGCGAGGTCGGGATCGTGCGCCCAGAAGTTCGATGGGATCGGCGACGACGCCACCCGCGCGTAGCCCTTGTAGAGCGTATCGACCAGCGCCTGGCGATCGATCGCCAGCGTCAGCGCGCGGCGGATCTCGGGATCGTCGAAAGGCGGGCGGAGCCGGTTCCAGCAGACATAGTCGTACTGGCGGTTGTCGAAGGCGACGACGCGCAGGTCGGTGCGTGGAGCGACGCGCGTCGCATCGGCAGGAGTGATCCCGCAGGCGAAGTCGAGCGTTCCGGCGAGCAGTTGATCGACGTGGCTCGCGGCGTCGGGGGCGATGCGAAAGACGACCCGATCGAGCTTGGGCTGCGAGCGGTCGAAGTAGCGCGGATTGCGCTCGAGGACGAGCTCCTCGCCCGGCCTCCAGGAGCCGAGCAGGAAAGGCCCACTGGTCACGAGGTGATCGCGAAACCAGTCGGCGCGCTGTCGCCAGGCGGCGAACGGAATCTGCTCCCACGCATGCTTCGGCAGGATCTTGCCCTCGATGGCGTCGAGGAGTTGAGTCGAATAGGCCTCGCGGAAACGGAAACGGACGGTGTGTGGATCGACCACTTCGACGTCGGTGATCGCGTCCTTCATGTCGGCGTAGACCCAGGCGATCTCGGGCGAGGTCTGTGCCTGCCAGGTCCAGCGAACGTCCTCGGCCGTGATCGGCGCGCCGTCGCTCCACACCGCGTCCTCGCGCAGGTGGAACGTGAGGTCGCGGCCGTCGGGCGACCCTTCGTAGCTCACGGCCAGCTCCGGCGCGAAGGTCGGCGGATGCTCGGTGAAGTCGGCCTGTTCCGAGAGCAGCTGCACGAACAGCTGGTCGAGCATGTCGGTGGTGAACTGCACGTCGGAGGCGATCAGCTCGTTGACGCCGGAGAGGTCGGAGATGGTGGCGCCGGCCGCGACGGCCGGCCGCGACGCAGGGGCCGGGGGGACCTTCCCGCCGCCGCAGGCCAGCACGAAGCCAGCGAGGCTCGCGACCATGGCCGCAGTGCGCCAGGCGAGAGTCGGAATGCGGGTCGCCGGAGTTGGGGCGCCCGCCGTCTCCTGCGACGTGGAGCCAGGGGTCATCGTCGGAGGATCGTAGAGAACTCCCCCGCAAAAGAAAAGCGGGAGCCCGATGGGCTCCCGCCTGGGAAGTGCCGGCTGCACGGTGGCCTCAGCCGATCGTCACCTTGCGCGGCTTGGTCTCCTCCGCTTTCGGTACCACGATGGTGAGCAGACCCTTGTCGAACTTCGCCTCGACCTTGTCGGTCCTGAGGTTGGCCGGCAGGGTGAAGGAGCGGGAGAAGCTGCCGTAGCTGCGCTCGACGCGGTGGCAGGTCTCGTCCTTGGTCTCTTTCTCGAATGTGCGCTCCCCGGCGATCGTCAGCACCTGGCTCTCGACGGTGATGTTCACGTCCTTCTTGTCGAGTCCCGGCAGCTCGACCAGGAGCGTCAGCTGCTCCGGCGTCTCCCGGATGTCGACCGCGGGCAGAAAGCCGCGATTGGCGACGTCCTCGGTCGGCAGCGGCGTCCACGGAGCGTTGAGCATCTGGTTGAAGAGGCGGTCCATGCGGCCGCGGAAGAGGTCGGCCTCGGGGTTGAAGCGAATCAGTCCAGTGGTCATGATCGTTCTCCTTTCGTGGAAGAGCCCCGGCAGGGAGTCCGGGGGGTACCTGTTCATAGTGTCTAACACTCAGATTCCTCGGGATATTTCCGTCCGGCCTAAAATATGAGTGTAAAGCGCGCATATTGTCAGGTTGCGGCCAAGTGCCTCTGTTTGCGCGCTTTAGTCGGCCTGCCTGGCGCCGGTGCTATGCTGGGCGGGTGTTTCCGAGGCCCCGAAGGCCCCCTTCCCGGCGCAACTGGGTCATCTTCGCCCTCCTCGGGCTTTTCATCGTCAGCGATTTCGCCCTCTTTTCCTGGCTGATCTTCCAGACCCTCTCGCGGCGTGAGCTCGACCGGGTCCTGCTCGAAACCCGGCGTGAGGCGCAAGATCTCGCCGGCCGGATCGCGGGCAGTGCCGAGAGCACGGGCGGTGACCTGTTCACCGCCGTGGCGCTCGAGCGCGAGACGCAGACCTACATCGACTCCGTGCTGCGCCAGCGCCAGATCGTCCAGACGGTCGAGATCACCGATCGCGACGGCGTTCTGGTGATGAAGGAGCGCCGCGAGACCGAGCTCGCGGCGACGGCGCCTCCGCCCGGCAACGCACGCCCGGAGCGCGAGCTTCCGGCGGGCGCTCCGCGGGTGGAGAACCGCACCCTCGAGCGCCAGGACACCCGCTCGGTGCGCCTGCCGGTGGAGGCCGTCGACACGCTCGACGTCACCGTCCCGATCGGCGAGTTCGGCTCGCTACGCATCGGCATCAGTCCGCTCGAGATGGACCGGCGCATCGGCGAGCTGCGCCGCGAGCTCATCCGGCAGACCACCTGGATCGGCGGCCTCACCGTGGCGATCGTCGTCATGGCGTTTCTGCTGATCTCGGCTCTGGTCCGCCGCGGGCAGCGTCTCGAAGCCCAGGCCGCCGAGGCCGAGCGTCTCGCCTACCTGGGAACGCTCGCCGCCGGCCTCGCGCACGAGATCCGCAATCCGCTCAATTCGCTCAGCCTCAACATGCAGATGCTCGAAGAGGATCTCGCGGGGCCGCAGGCGGCCAGCGGTCAGCGAAAGCTCCTGTCGATCACCCGCTCGGAGATCGCGCGCCTCGAACGTTTGGTGAGCGATTTTCTGAGCTACGCCCGGCCGCGGGCGCTGCGCCTGCGCACCGTCGCCGCGGCAGAGCTTCTCGAGCGTGCGCGCGATGTCGTGGCGCGCGAGTTCGCGCTGCGCGGGGCGATCTTCGAGGTCGCCGACGAGTCGCCGGGCGCGGCGGTGCGGGTGGACGACGAGCAGCTGCAGCAGCTGCTGATCAATCTGCTGCAGAACGCCCTGGCGGCGAGCGAGGGGACGGGGCGTCCGCCGCGCGTCGTGCTGCGGGCGCGGCGCGAGGGCCCGCGGGTGCTGCTCGAGGTCGAAGACAACGGCGCCGGCATTCCGGACGAGATCCGGGAGCGCATCTTCGAGCTCTTCTTCTCGACTCGCAAAGGAGGTTCCGGGCTCGGTCTGGCGATCGCCGAGCGGGTCGTCCGCGCCCATGGCGGCGAGCTCACCTTCGAAAGCGAGCTCGGCAAGGGCTCGCTCTTCCGGGTCGCGCTGCCGCTCGCCGTGGCGCAACCCGGTACAGCCGCCTGAGCCTGCCGTTAGAATGCCCGCCATGACCCGTATGCGCAGGATCGGTGTGCTGACTGGCGGCGGCGACGCGCCGGGGCTGAACGCGGTGATCCGCGCCGTGGTTCGCACCGCCGACCGTCTGGGCGGCATCGAGACGCTGGGTATTCTCGACGGCTTCGAGGGTCTGCTCGAGCGTCGCTACCGCAAGTTCACCAGCTCGCAGGTGCGGGATCTGGTGGGCAAGGGCGGCACGGTTCTCGGCACGACCAACCGCTGCAACCCGTTCGCCATGCTGCCCGAGTCTGCTTCTCCGGGCGCGGCGCGGATCGATCGCTCAGCCGAGGTGCTGCGCCACGCCCGCGAGGCCGAGCTCGACGCCCTGATCGTCATCGGCGGCGATGGCACGCTGCGCATCGCTCGCCAGTTCTACGACCTGGGTCTGGGCATCGTGGGGGTGCCCAAGACGATCGACAACGACCTCGCGGCGACGGACTACACCTTCGGCTTCTGGACCGCCATCGAGGCCGCGAGTGACGCGCTCGATCGCCTGCGCGACACCGCCGAGAGTCATCATCGCGTGATGATCCTCGAGGTCATGGGGCGAGACGCGGGCTGGATCGCGCTGCACGCCGGTCTCGCCGGCGCGGCGGACGTCATCCTGGTGCCGGAAATCCCCTACCGCATCCACGCCGTCGAGGCGAAGATCGAGGAGCGCGCGGCGCGCGGTCAGTCCTACTCCCTGGTCGTGGTCGCCGAGGGCGCGGTGCCGGTCGGCGGGAAGCCCTCCTGGCGCGATGCCGACGCGGGAGACGGTCATCCGCGACTCGGTGGCGCCGGCGACCGGCTGGCGCGTGAGCTCG
The DNA here is from genome assembly GCA_052035735.1 of Acidobacteriota bacterium. Taxonomy (GTDB): domain Bacteria; phylum Acidobacteriota; class Thermoanaerobaculia; order Multivoradales; family JAGPDF01; genus JAGPDF01. Next base: position 6,618 of record JBPOHI010000086.1, on the reverse strand, counting down.
CGCCGCACATCGAGCACGAGATTCGCGTCACGGTCCTGGGGCACTTGCAGCGAGGCGGTTCGCCGGTGCCGTTCGACCGCATCCTCGCCACCCGCCTTGGCAGGCGCGCGGCTGAAGCTGCGGCCGCGGGGCGGTTCGGCACGATGGTCTGCCTGCGCGCCGGAGAGGTCTCGGAAGTCTCCCTCGACGAGGCGACCGGGGCGCAGAAACTCGTCGATTCCAAGGGCGAGCTCGTCGCCACCGCCCGCGCGGTCGGGGTCGGCTTCGGCGACGAAGGCGGCTGAAGCGTCCGCCGGACCGCGCTAGTGCCTTTCTCCGTGGTCGATGACGATGGCGTCGAAGTCCTCTTCGGTGGCGAACTGGTCGGGCTCGTCGTTGCCGCAGACCTGGCAGAGGGCCTCTTCGCAGCCTTCGTCACCCCATTCGAAGGTGTAGCAGGGCGATTCGCAGTTGAGGCAGATGAGGAAGTCGGGGGCGGACATGGGCGGTTCCTTCCGCCGGGATCATGCCCCTCCTGGCGCGGTCAGGACAAGGGGAGGTCACGGCGAAAGTTCAGGACCGCCTCGAAGAACGCGCGCGGCCGCTCCCATTGCACCCCGTGGCCGGCATCGGCAATCGCCGTGAACCGCGAACGTGGAATTGCCTGCGCCATCCGCTGCCCGGCTTCGCAAAGGAAGAGACGGTCTTGCGCTCCCCAGACCAGGCCCACGGGCATCTTCAGGGTCGCGAGCTCGGCGTCGCCGAAGGCGTCCTCTTCGCGCAAGGTGGCGAGCGCCGCTCTCACGGCGGACGACCGGTAAGCCAGATAAAGGAACGGCCGACCGAGCCGCAGCGGCCAGGGCGGGCGGACGAAAAGGGCGCGCCAGATCGCGGCGCTGTCGCGATAGGTCTCGACGCGTACCATGCGGCCGATGCGCTCCCAGTCCTGTTCCCGGTAGCCACCGGGAACGACCAGCAATAGCCGTGCGACCAGGTCGGGGCGGGCGAGCGCGAGCCGCACTGCGATCCAACCCCCCAGGCTGATGCCGCAGACGGTCACGGGCCGGCCGGGCGACTGCCTCTCGATGATCTCTGCCAGAGCGGCGGTTGCCTGGGGAATCGCCAGCGCCGGATCGGGGCCGCGGCTGCCACCGAGCGTCGAAAGCTCCGGCAGCACGAGCCTGCAGTCGCCGTGCAATTGCGGCAGCAAAGGAAGATAGGTGGCGGCGGTCGCGCCGAGTCCGTGCAGCAGCAGCCACGGCTCACCATCGGCCGGCCCCCCCTGCCAGCACTTGAGATTCCAGCCGCCGGAGGTCGGAACCGTCGCGGCGCGAAGCCCGCGAGCGGTCAGGGCCGCGGCGGTGGCGAGCTCGAACGCGCGGGTGAGCACGGGGCCGAGCCTAGCAGCGGGCGGGGGCGCCGGCCGCCGGCTTTCCGGGTGGACAGGGGGCCGGGTTGACGAGGTCGGTGCCCGCCGGATAAGCTCTGCGGCCCGCAACCCGTGCGGCGAAAGAGGTGTGTCGTCATGTTTGCTGTGATCGAAACCGGTGGAAAGCAGTACCGTGTACAGGCGGGGGATGTGCTCGATGTCGAGCTGCTGCCCGTGGAGCCCGCCAAGGGTGACGAGCGCGAGAAGATCGTCTTCGATCGCGTATTGCTGGTCTACGGCGAAGGTGGCACCCGGGTCGGCAATCCGGTGATCCCCGGCGCGCGGGTGGAGGCGGAGCTGCTCCACGATACGCGCGGTCCGAAGGTGCGCATCTTCAAGAAGGTCCGGCGCAAGGGCTACAAGCGCCAGGGCGGACATCGCCAGGACTACCTCAAGGTCCGCGTCCAGAACATCGTCATCTGAGCCCAACCCCTTCAGGAGCTTCCCTCAATGGCACATAAGAAAGGTCAAGGATCCACGCGGAACGGGCGCGATTCGAACGCCCAGCGGCTCGGCGTGAAGAAGTATGGCGGCGAGAAGGTGACGAGCGGGTCGATCCTGGTTCGTCAGCGCGGGACCCGATACAACCCGGGCAACAATGTAGGGTTGGGCAAGGATGACACGCTGTTCGCGACGAGCGACGGCACGGTCCAGTTCCAGGACCGCGGCCAGCGTGGCATGTTCGTACACATCCTTCCTGCCGAATAAGTTCGCCGCCCGACTAGCGCCGGTTCGCCGGCCCCCCCTCCCTCCGTGGTCTTTCTCGACGAATCGGTCATACCGGTCCGCGCTGGCCGCGGTGGGAACGGGTGTGTCGCGTTCCGGCGCGAGAAATTCGTCCCGCACGGCGGCCCCTCGGGCGGCGACGGCGGCGATGGCGGCTCGGTCTTTCTGGTCGCCAACGAAGGCCTGAATACCCTCTACCACCTCCGCTTCCAGTCGATCTACGCCGCCGAGCGGGGCCAGCACGGCCTCGGCAGCAACCGCACCGGCAAGTCGGGCGAGGACCTCGTGATCCAGGTGCCGATGGGCACCGTGGTGATGGACGACGACACCGGCGAACAGCTGGGCGAGCTGCTCGCCGACGGCGAGCGGCTCGAAGTGGCGCGGCGCGGCAAGGGAGGCAAGGGCAATCAGAACTTCGCCACGCCGACGAACCGCGCGCCGCGCCGAGCCGATCCCGGGACCGAAGGCGAGGAGCGACGCCTCCGCCTCGAGCTCAAGCTCCTCGCCGATGTCGGCCTGGTGGGGCTGCCCAACGCCGGCAAATCAACTCTGATCTCCGTGGTCTCCGCGGCGCGGCCGAAGATCGCCGACTATCCGTTCACCACACTCGTCCCCAACCTCGGCGTGGTCGCCGAAGGTCCGCTGTCGCGGCCCTTCGTGATCGCCGATCTGCCCGGCCTGATCGCCGGTGCGGCCCAGGGTGCCGGCCTGGGGGTCCAGTTCCTGAAGCATGTCGAGCGCTGCCGGATCCTGCTGCATCTGGTCGATCTCTCGGCGGAAGGATCGGCGCTCGAGGACCTCCGCACCATCGAGCACGAGCTCGGGGCCTTCAGCCCCGAGCTGCTCGAGCGCGAGCGCATTCTCGTCGGCAGCAAGCTCGACGCGGTGCGCGAAGAGCGGCGGGTGGAGCTCGAAGCTGCCGCCGCGGCGCGCGGGCTGCCGCTGAGGCTGATCAGCGCGGCGACCGGGCAGGGCCTGAAGCCCCTGGTCGCGATGCTGGCGAAGCGCCTCGATGCCCTGCGGCTCGAGGCGCGGTCGTGAAGATCGGTCTTTTCGGCGGCAGTTTCGACCCGATCCACCGCGGGCACGTCGAGCCGGTGCGCGAGGCGCAGCGGCGGCTCGGCCTCGACCGCGTGCTCTACCTGCCGACCGCGAGCCCGCCGCACAAGCGCCGGCAGAGCTTTGCGCCGGCGCTGGCGCGGTACGCGATGGTCGAACTGGCGCTCCTCGACGTCGCCGAGGCACGGGTCTCGACCCACGAGCTGACCCTCGACCGGCCCGCCTATACCGTGGAGACGCTCGAGCACTTCGCAGTCGCCGAGCCGGGGGCGGAGCTGGTGCTGATCCTCGGTGGCGATTCCTTCCTCGACCTCTCGAACTGGGTACGCTGGCGGGAGATCCTGAATCTCGCGCGGCTCGCCGTGTTGACGCGCCCCGGCGCCGATCTCGCCGGGGCGGGAGCCGCGCTCGCGCCCGAGCTCGCGGCGGCGGTCTCCGCCGGCAGCGTGGACTTCGTCGAGAACCCGCCGCTCGCGGTGTCGTCGACCGAGATCCGGCGCCGGCTCGCGGCCGGCGAGGCGATCCCCGACGGTTGGCTCGAACCGCGAGTGGTACGATACCTGTCCAAGTACCGCCTCTATCGATGACCCTACCCTCCCGCCATTCCCTGACCGCTCCGGCCGCCGTCGCCTCGGCGGAGGACATTCGGACCCGCGTTCGCGCAGCGGTCGCCGCGGCGCACGACACCAAGGCCGAGAACGTCCGCGTACGCCACCTCGAGCCGGTCACTTCGTTCGCCGATTACTTCGTCATCGCCAGCGCCGGCAACGAGCGCCAGGTGCAGGCGATCGCCAACGCGGTCGAGGAGAGCCTGCTCGAGATCGGCGTGCGTCCGCTGCATGTCGAGGGCTACACCGGCGCGCAATGGGTGCTGCTCGACTACGGCGATTTCCTCGTCCACTCGCTGCTCGAGGAGCGCCGCGACTACTACGGGCTCGAACGCCTCTGGCGCGACGCTCCGGACGTCACTCCGGATTTCACCCCGGCCGACCTCCCCGAGGGCGGAGGTGGCGGTCGCGGGCCGGACTCTCCGGAGCCCGGGACCTAAGTCCGATGATTCCCGGGCTGCCGGCGATGGAATCGTTCTTCGCCAGCCTGCCAGGCTCCCTAGGGGGGCCGAGTACCTTGCAACAGATAGCGGCCTCCTCCGCGCCGGTGCTCGTCCTTGGCGAGCCCGGTACCGGCCGTTCGACGCTGGCGCGTCTGCTGCACTCCGCCGGGTCGCGAAGCGGTCGCCCACTCGTCGAACTCGACCCGGCTGCCATCCCAGCGTCGCTTCTCGAAAGCGAGCTCTTCGGCTTCCGCGCCGGTGCCTTCACGGGCGCCGAACGTGCCCAGGAAGGGCGTGTGGCGCGCGCCGAAGGCGGCACACTGGTTCTCGACCACGTCGAGGAGCTGCCGCTGGTGAGTCAGCCCAAGCTGCTGCGTCTCCTCGCCGAGAGTCGCTACTCGCCGCTCGGCGGCCCCGAGGTCGCGGCCGATGTCCGTTTCGTCGCGATCGGCGCGCACGATCTGCCGGATCGGGTCGGGCGAGGCGCCTTCCGCGCCGATCTCTTCTACCGCCTCGAAGTGCTGACCTTCGTGCTGCCGCCGCTGCGCCAGCGCATCGAGGAGCTGCGCGGGCTGGCGACCGCAATCCTCGCCGACCTGAGTGAGCGCTTCTCCCGTCCGGGCCTCGCACTCCAGCCGCATGTCTGGAGCTGGATGAGCCACTACGCCTGGCCGGGCAATCTGCGCCAGCTGCGCAACGTCCTCGAGCGGGCGATGCTGCACGCCGACGGCATTCTGCTCGATCCCCGGCCACCGGCCGACGCGGGAGACCCGATCCCCTCGACACTCGGAGCGGCCGAGCGCGGCGCAATCCTCGCGGCGCTCGCAGCGAGCCGCGGGCACCAGGGCAAGGCAGCCGCGATGCTCGGCATCAGCCGCAAGGGACTGTGGGAGAAGCGCAAGCGTTACGGCATCCCGTGAACGGCGGCAGGACCGGTCCGGCTGGTAGCATCGGCGCGACCATGTACTGGCAGGAGCAGAGTTTCACCCGGCTCGAGGCCGCCTTCGCCGCCGGCCCGGTGGCGGCCATTCTGCCGCTCGGGGCCGTCGAGGCGCACGGTCCGCATCTGCCGGTCGGCACCGACGTCTGGATCGCCGAAGCGATGGCGGAGGCGGGCGCGCAAAGCCTCGGGAGAGAGGGCCTCGCTGCGGTCGTGCTGCCGTCGCTGGCCTACGCGCCGGCCCCCTTCGCGAACGCCCACCCGGGGACGCTGTCCATCCGGCCGGAGACGCTCACGGCTCTGGTCATCGACCTCGGAAGAGCGCTCAACGAGCGCGGCATCGCGGTGATGGCGCTCGCCAATGCGCACTTCGATCCGGCGCAGGTTGCGGCCCTGCGTACTGCGGTCGAGCAGCTGCGGCAATCGAGCCCTCTGCGCGTGGCGTTTCCCGACCTGACGCGCCGCCGGCTCGCCCAGCGCCTGGGTGAGGAGTTCCGCTCCGGCGCTTGTCACGCCGGGCGCTACGAATCGTCGATCCTCCTCGCCTGCCGGCCCGACCTGGTCGACGACGCGGCGCGACTCCGGCTGCCATCGGTTCCGGTCTCGCTGGTCGACGCTGCGGCGCGGGGCGAGACGACGTTCGTCGAGTCGGGCCTGGAGCTGGCCTACTGCGGTGACCCCGCCGCGGCATCGGTCGAGGAAGGCAGGGCGCTCGTCGCCGAGCTCGGCGCCATCCTTGCCGAAGCCGTGCGGGCGGAACTAGGCTGACGGTTCGATTCGCCGCAAGATGAAGGGCTGGACCCTCCGGCAGCGGACTGCCGGCGGTTGAGAACACCCTCACAAGGAGCCCACCATGGGAATGACGTCGGAGTTCAAGGCCTTCATCCAGCGCGGCAACGTGATCGACCTCGCGGTCGGCGTGATCATCGGCGGGGCTTTCGGGAAGATCGTCGCGTCGTTGGTTGAGGATGTCGTCATGCCTCCGATCGGATTAGTCCTGGGAAAGATCGACTTCTCGAACCTCTTCGTGAATTTAAGCGATAGGGCCGTCGATACGGTGAAAGCCGCCAAAGATGCCGGTATCCCGACGATCAATTACGGGCTCTTCATCAACAACGTCATCAATTTCCTGATCGTGGCCTTCACGATCTTCCTCGTGATCAAGCAGGTCAACCGCTTCAAACGCAAAGAACCCGCCGCCTCGCCCACGACGAAAGAATGCAGCCTCTGCCTCTCGCAAATCCCGCTCGCGGCGAAAAGATGCGCGCATTGTTGCTCGGATGTGAAATAGTTTCGGAAGCTTACGAGAAAAGTTCGTTCGACTTGAAGAAAAACTCGATTTCGTTCTTGGCAGTTTCGGCGGCATCAAGCCGTGGACGACGTTCGCGTCGATCGAATCGGCCAAGTCGTGGCGGATCGTGCCGGCGGCGGCTT